>NZ_JBVJMU010000012.1:0-242152 GCF_055584045.1 Streptomyces sp. NPDC104307 | reverse complement strand
GAAACCGGCCTCCACTACAACCTCTTCCGCCACTACGACCCCGAAACCGGCCGCTACGCCTCCCCCGACCCCCTCGGCCTCGCCCCGGCCCCCAATCCCGTCGCGTACGTGGACAACCCGCACCGGTGGACGGACCCGCTCGGCCTTTCTCCGTGCGAGGGAAAGGGGCGAAAAGCGGAGGTCGATCCCCGAAAGCTCGATTACCTGTTCAACAAGAACATTAAAGCGGACTCCCACAACTCGCCGAGGGCATTGCAGAACGAGCTGCAACTCAATCGGATCGGAATACCAGATACTCCGGAGATGCGGAAATATGTCACCGATCACCTGTCCCACACTACCAATCAGCCATTCGACCGCACGTTCAGCAAGGAATGGGACGGCGGACGCGGTGATTTCGGCGTGACCGAATCCGTCCTCTACGGCCCGCACGGAGCGCTTGGCGTCGAGAGTACCTGGCAGATTCTGCCGAACGGCGTACATAGACTGTCCACGGTCGTCTTCCGCGGCAGCGGCCCAAGTGTCAGTATTCACGGCAGCCTGAAACACTGGCCGCCGTACAGTGGAAAGTGAAGGTGGACGTGTACCGAGAGTTCCTCACCCCAGACGACGAAGAGGTCTACGAGGCCATCGGCGAATGGCCGGATTCGGACGAAAGCGGCACCCGAGTTCTCACTTTGCAGGATAATTCAGGGCAATCCATGACTTTCTCCTACGATGCGCTGGCGAGGTCAGTGAGGATTCGCTGGGTGAATGATCGGGGGGTTGAGATGCTAGATTTCTTCCGTGAAAGCGCAACGCGCCTTTCCGTCACCTCGGGGAAATTGACTAAAAACATTTCCATCGACTTCCATATGGGCGAGTGCGCAGGAACCACGGAGATCCAGCTCACGCCTCGCTTTTCGGTGCGCGACCGCCTCCTGCTCCAATAAGAATTCCAACAGGAATAGCTTTCCCTTCGTTGAAGCGGCGCTGACTCACCGAATTAACCATCGCTCTGGGAGGGGGGCGTGGCGGCACCTCGACGCCACTCCAGTGACACCGAGGCTCCGCAGCCGCTCACCACGTGAGACCTTCTGTAAGGCCGCGAAGAAGGCGGCCAAGGCCAGGGAAGACGCGAAAAAGGCCACGGAGGAGGTTGTTGCACGGGCGCAGAACGTCAAGTTCAAAGGAGGTGGAAACTGCCAAGCAGAGCAACATGGCGCCCGGCGTGAAGATCCGATGAGGAGCAATCACCGTGAAGATCACCATCGATGGTGACTGGATCGCGACCGTGGCGGGGGAGCCCCTGGCCGTTGCACCGCGCTTCGACTTCCGGGACTTCCGTGTGTACATCGGGAGTTACACGGACGTGGAGGAGCGCTCGCAGTTCCAGCTCGGCACCTTCGGTAGTACGGAATGGCTGTGGGACACCCCCGACGAGCTTCGCTTCGACCGGGAGAGCCGGCAACTGGTCGGCGCGGAGTTCCGCCTCCCCCATGAGGCTGCGGACGCCGAGGACAGCCTGTGCGTACCCGTCACACCTGCCGTCCGGCCGGGCGGGCTTCGTGCGGATGAGGTCCGGGACTTCCGCGTGGAGACGACCACGGAGCTGTGCCGCGCTCCCGGGGACACCGCACTGACGTGTCTGCGCGACCTCGACGTGCTCGACGAGCCACTGGAGGCCCGCATCGGCATCGCCCCCGCGGTGGTGCTCCTCGTCCAGGACGGCACGGTCGTCGGCTGGAGCCTCACGGATCCCGTGCGCTACCTGACCAGTGGGCTCACTGCCTCGGACCCGTCTCCTCCGGCCCCTGCCACTCGGTCCTTGTTCACCCAGTGCCTGGACATGGTCACCACGTCGTTCGACGAGCTGAGGGAGCGGAGCCCGGCCGCCCTGACCCGACTCAGGTCACTCGACGACGCTCTGCGTAACCAGGGCGAGGACCGCCACCGGGCCGACGCCCTCCACAGGATCATCGCGCAACTCGTCGAGGACTACGCGACATGATCGCGAGCCGGTCGGTGGTGTTCGCTCGGGACGCCTTGACGGACTCGATGAAGGGCGCCGCCGCTGCTGTTGCTGTAGGCGCTCTTACGCCAGGCCGAGGCGGTCAAGTCGTAGTGGTTGAAAGCCATCGGAGGAGCGTCCGTGAAGTCCAGCCGCATGGCGTTGCTCAGCATGAGCGGGTGTGGCCCCGCGTTCCACGGAATGATCTGCGCAGGGATTCGGGCACCCGGCCTGCGGTGCGAAGTTCCGGGTAAAAGGCTCCTGATCGGCTGGCAGCTTTTTATCGCCTCAACTTCGGGGACTGAAGGACATCGTGACCCAAGTATTCAAGTTCCGGTATCGAGGAGCGGGGGGCAGGGGCGGGCTCGCAGTGGACCTGCGGGCCGAAGCCGTTCCGCTCGGCGACGTGATTCCGCCGCACAGCATGCAGATCTATAAGAAAGTCTGGCTCGGCCTACCCGCATCAGGCCTGCACTGGAAAGACGCCGCCTGGCTGGCCTTCGGGATCTCCATCAATGCACCCGCCTTGAGTGAACTTCTTCCCGCTGGAGTTTTCGTTCGTACGTCCTCACTCGATTATCTTCTTAGTGACTATCGGTCCGAGGCGGCGGCGTTGGCCATGGACGGGTGGCTACATGATCAGTTCGATATGGAGAGTTCAGGTGCTGCTGTCACCTACGAGGCTATACAAGATAAGCTCGCATTCACGTGGGGGGATACTGCTCTCCCCTTCTCCGACGCCCCGCATTAAGACGGATAAGCATGGATGACAACGCTGGTGGTGAATTCCAGATCTACTCGGTAGAGGAGAGGAGTGCTGCGACCGCAACGTGCGCGATTCGCTGCGTAGGTGGAGTGGTGCGCGCCGGCTGGCCGTTCAGGCTTCGCCTGAACGATGGCGCAACAGGAGAACCGGTATTCCTGATTCTTGACTGGATCAATCTCTATGGAAAGTTCACGGACTCTCTCTATTCGCCCTACAGTGCCTTGGTCCAGCTGTCGGGGGACGGTGTAAGTCTTCTGGTGAGAGGCCTGATCCTTGCCTCTTCCGCGAATGATGATTCATGAACGGAATGCCCGAGGGCAAGGTGGACCTGTGGACGGGCTGACAGTGCGATTTCGCAAGTGGGACACGCAGTACTTTCGGGCAGGAGAACTGGTCAGGGCTGACGAACCGATCCGCGACTTTGACGAGTTGGAGGACCGCTTGCTCGCGAGCCACCCCCGGATGCGCCGTATCGTGCTCCGTCTAAGCCCTGTCTCGCCGCTGCACTGCTGGTACCTGCATTGGAGTGACGGGACCGACCTGTCGTCTCTCGACAGACGGGTGGTCGCCGGGACAGCGGCGGAAGAGGATTTCGCCGGGGCCGTTGTAGGAGAGCCTCAAAGTACCTCGCACCCGGCCTGCGGTGCGAAGTTCCGGGTAATCGAATGGGACGTTGCCTCTCCCCTGATCTCCAACGTAGCCGAGCGCTCACGTGCCCACTCGTACCGCAACGAGTGCCCGGTCTGCGGTGGCCACTTCAGGGGCAGCGCGCTGGAGTTCATCACAGCCCCCGAAACGTTGTAAGGCTCGCCCGGGTCGCGTCCCGGCCGGGCCAGTACCACCAACGAGCAGTAGAACGAGATCGCACAGCGCACCCGCTGAGCTCAACGAGCATGTCGGATACCACGGAGACGCGGGCAGTCTTTGTGTGGTCAGCCGAAGTAGAGGTCCCAGACAACGTGCGGCAAGGCGTCCGCAGGTTCCTCGATGCGGGGCACAGCCTTCACACCGCTGCCGGTCATGAGGGCCGATCCGGTTTGGAGGGCCTCCAGGACCGAAATGAACATATGGGACATGCTGTCCCACCGCTTCACCCCGTTCACTCCGATGGACGGGTCCAGCTCCAGGACGGCCCCGTATTCACCCCCCGGTCGGTGATCGACGACGAGCTGGCCCCCTGTGTGGTTCATCGCAACCGGCAGCCATCGCTCGTCCGCCTCCAGACCGACGATGAATTCCTCGTCGCCGTCCTCGACGGCCCGCTCGACCTCCTCAACCATGCCCGCTAGTCCTAGCGACATGCCGGTCACCCCAAGGAGCGGAAAGTCCTGGGGGATAAAGGCGCCCGCCGCCGGGCGCGGATCACGCTGTGAGCCGTCGTGAACGGACAGCCAAGTCAGTACGTCCTCGTGGATGCGGAAGCGCCCCGCGGCCAGGGCTGCGGCTCGTGTCGGATCCGCCGGCGGCATCAACTGCCTTTGGTCGCCCGGAGCATGCTCTGCCAGCCACATGTCGAGGTCCGCCAGAATGCTGCGTAGTTGCACGTTTCGTGTCCCTCAATCGGTGTCAGTGCGTGGAAGGTGGACGCCCCTGTTGCCGAACCGTGGACTTGCTCGTACCACGGTGCAACAGCGCCGCAGTACTCTCGCCCTGTTGTCCACGCGGACTCACGGGCGGGGAAGGCGGCGGGACATGGAGGAGCTGGGGGACGGGGACCCGAGGCAGATTGGCGGGTACCGACTGCTGGGGCGGTTGGGGACGGGCGGCATGGGCCACGTCCACCTCGCCCGCTCGGACCGGGGCCGCACAGTCGCGGTCAAGCTGGTGCGCGAGGAACTGGCCTCGCAGGAGGAGTTCCGGGCACGGTTCCGGCACGAGGTGGAGGCGGCGCGGCGGGTCGGCGGACACTGGACGGCGCCGGTGCTGGACGCCGACACCGAGAGCGCCGTCCCCTGGCTTGCCACCGGCTATGTCGCCGGTCCCAGCCTCCGGCAGGTCGTCGGACGCGACTACGGCCCCCTGCCTGAGCGCTCGGTACGCGTACTGGCCGCCGGTCTCGCCCACGCCCTCCAGGACATCCACGCCGCCGGGCTCGTCCACCGCGACCTCAAGCCCGCCAACGTCCTCCTCACCATCGACGGCCCCCGCGTCATCGACTTCGGCATCGCACGCGCCCTGGATGTGGCCAGCGACGGCGGCCTCACCCGCGCCGGAACACTCCTGGGCTCCCCCGGGTTCATGGCCCCCGAACAGGTGCGCGGCGAGCAGATCACGCCCGCCTGCGACATCTTCTGCCTCGGCTCGGTCCTGGTCTACGCGGCCACCGGCCGGATGCCCTTCGGTACCACCCAGACCGGAGCACACGTGCTCATGTTCCGCGTCGCGGAGGAGGAACCCGACCTGGAGGGCATGCCGCAGACCCTCGTGAGTCTCGTACGCGACTGCATGCGGAAGGACCCTGCGGCGCGCCCCGGTCTCTCGGAGGTCCTGCGGCGCACAGGCGTGCAGGACACGGTCGCCGACGGCCGCCTGCACGAGCCGTGGCTGCCCGGTTCCCTGGTGGCCCAGCTCGGCCGGCACGCGGTGAGTCTCCTGGACACGGAGAACCCGGAGAACCTGGTGCCGTCGCCCTCTCGCGACACGCCCCAGGCAAGGGCCCCGGTCCCGGAGGCAACACCGGTCCCGGACGTAACGCCGGCCCCGGAGGCAACACCGGCCAGGGAACCGGCCCCCGTGCCGTCTCCCCACCACCACCCGTTCCCGCTGCCCCAGCGTGAACCGCAGAGCACGGGCCCGGCCGCAGGCGCCGCCTACGCAACGAACCAGAACCCTTTCCTTCCCCAAGCGTCTCCCTCTTCTCAGCCTCCGCCGTCCCCCGAGCGCACACGCATGCGCAGGCGCATCGTCCTGTCGATCGTCGCCGTCGCCGTGGTCGTGTCGCTGAGCGCCGGCAGCGTGATCTACACCTTGACGAGGAGAGACGACAGCCACCGCACCGGTTCCGAGGACGGCTCGGTACCGACGGCGTTCCTGGGTATGTGGACCGCCACCAGCGACAACGGCGCTGTCACCCATACTCTGACCGTCGGCCAGGGAGACGCGGACGACAAGGTCCTCTCGCTCGTCGAGGACGGCCCTCAGAAGGGCGGCAACGGTATTTACTACTGCCTCTTCAAAGGCGCCCTGGCGGACTCATCGGGCTCCACCGGTCCGGTGCATATCGACCCGACCACCGCAGCCGTCGCCGAGCCGCATTCCTCCTGCAGTCCGGGCGAACCCACCACGCTCACGCTGCTGCCGAACGGCACCCTGCGCAGAGTGAAAGACAACGGCGGAGAGGGCGTGACCTACACCCGCAGCCAATCCGGTGCCCAGGCGTCAGATGCCGAGCGACACTGCGAGTCTGTCGTCTCGGGTAAGTTCCGGTCACCTCTGGAAGCCGAGTTCCCCACTGAACGTCAGGACGGTCACGCTACGACCACGGTCAAGAGTGGCACCAAGCAGTACAGGGTCACCGGCGTCGCCTACGACCATGACTCCTCCGGCGCCAAGGTCCGCAAGGCCTACGTCTGCACCCTGACCTTGAAGGGAATGGGTATCTGGCACGTCGACGACCCGGACGTCTTCGGCACGGAGCCGCCTTCAA
This sequence comes from Streptomyces sp. NPDC104307, assembly GCF_055584045.1. Classification (NCBI taxonomy): domain Bacteria; kingdom Bacillati; phylum Actinomycetota; class Actinomycetes; order Kitasatosporales; family Streptomycetaceae; genus Streptomyces; species Streptomyces sp. NPDC104307. The sequence goes on along the minus strand of NZ_JBVJMU010000012.1, from coordinate 235,750 downwards.
CCTGACCAGGATCACGCCGCCGCCGGGCCGACGCGCGGTCCGCCGGGGCGCTCAGGACGCCTTGACGGACTCCACGAAGGGCGCCCAGGCCGCCGCGTGCACGATGAGCGCGGGGCCGTTGGGCCGCTTGGAGTCGCGTACGGGGACGAGCCCGGGGTGGCCGTCTGCGACTTCGAGGCAGTCGCCGCCGCTGCTGTTGCTGTAGCTGCTCTTACGCCAGTGCGCGAAGTCCTGTGCCACTTCCAGGCAGTTGCCGCCGGATGAGTTGCTGTAGCTGCTCTTACGCCAGGTGGCGGCGGTCAAGTCGTACTGGCTGAACGCCATTTCGGTAGTCCTCTGCCGCTTCCTGGATCATGGCTAGGGACGCATCCGGCGGCGAGGCGGCGGCCCTCAGGAGATCGTACGACCTCCGATACTGCTTCACGAGGCCAGGATCGTCGACGGTATTTCCGTGGTGCTGGCCCTCCATGTAGACCAGAGGAGGAGCGTCCGTGAAGTCCAGCACCATGGCGTTGCTCAGCATGAGCGGGTGCGGCCCTGCGTTCCACGGAATGATCTGCGCAATGATTCGGCCCCGTTTGATGAGGGCGGCGATGTGGTCGAGCTGCTCAGCCATGTGCTGCGACGACACGATCGGTTGCCGTAACAGCGCCTCCGGCAGAATTGCCCAGTACTGCGGTGTCCGATGGCTCGCCTCGAAGAGCTGCGCCCGCGCCAGCCGCGCGTTGACCTTCTCGTCGATCTCCTCTTCGAGCTCAGGCACGCGCTCGGCGCAGATGACGGCTCTGGCGTACGGTGCCGTCTGGAGCAGACCCGGGAAGACGCCCGGTGACCACTCCTCGATGGACGCGGCGTGCTTCTCCGCCTCCAGCACGCGCCCGAAGTAGTCCGCGTGACCCTTGTGCCTCGCCTTACGCACATCTTCACAACGTCGTTCGAAGAACCCGTCCGTCCGCAGCACCCGGTCCACGTGGCGTGCCAGCTCCACCGGCATGCGCCGATGCCCGTGTTCGATCTCGCTCAGGTACGTGATGCCGAAGAAGCTGCCGTCCACCAGCTTCTCCAGCGTCAGGCCCGCTTCCTCCCGTTTGAAGCGGAGCTCGTTCCCGTAGAACTGCGGGACTCCCGCCGAGCCGTCGATTTCCTTGCGTGTGGCCACCGTTGACTGCCTTTCGCGCTGCGCTCCGTCCGAGCGGTAACGCCCTCCACGGTAGAGGCCCGTGCGGCAGCGCGTGAGGTGTTCGTCACAGTCAGCAACGAAGGTGTATGTCTGCGGCTTACTCGTCCGCCTTCCTCGCCCTGTCGAGGCGCCACCCGACCATTCCCGTGGCTCCCTTCGCCCCTTCACCGTCGATCTTGATCGCGCCCCCTGGCGCCGTGAGGAGTTCTCGCCACACGGCTCCGTCGCACGCGAGGGTTCGGTGGAGGGGTTTCTTGAGGGCTACGGAAAGGCGGACATGCCCCTTTCCCTCGCAGGTCACCGTCAACTGGTACGAGCGTCCTCGCTCCAGGTCCGGCCTTGAGTGGAAGCCGTCGCGGGCATGTTCGAGGCCGGCCTCGACGAAGAGCCCGTCGCTGTTGTTGATCTGGGTTGTGCCGAGGGTCTGCTGGACCTGTGCACCCAGCTTGTGGTCGTTGCGCTCGGACGTGCCCGAGGAGCCCTGGTGCCGGCTCGGGCTGCTCGTCGGGGCGCTCGGCCCGTCGGAGTCGCTGGTGCATCCGGTCACCAGGGCTACGGCCAGTGCGACTGCACCGGCTGTGGTGGTCAACGTCGGCAATGCGTTCTTTCGCACGTAGCTCCCCCTGCGAGTGACACCCGGACGGCTGGGCCGGGCTGCAGGAAACCTTTGCAGCGGTTACGTCGGGATTGGGTTGAATCGCCGTAACCCTGAGGAAAGCTTGAGGGTGGAACAGAGGCTTCCGCAGGGCTCGTACGCGTGGTCGGCGCGGCGGGGCCTTTCGCGCCACGCTCTGTGGAGCGGCAAACCCTTCCACGGCATGAGTCCGTGCGGCAGCGTGTGACGTGTTCGTCACATTCAGCAACGAAAGGTGTATGCCTCCTCATGGACGAGATCAGGGACGACTCACCCACGTACGACATCGTCAAGGACATCGACGCACTGCGCGCCGCGCTCGCCGCGCACGGGATCACTCTGCCGTCGCTCGGCGTCGATCCGCTGACGCTGGCCGGGTGGTCGAAGCATCCGCCGCTGGTCGCGCTCGGCAATTGCAACGTGGTGACCGCGCGTCGGCTGGCCGAGGCGCTGCGTGTGGGGGCCGGGGGGTGACCGCGCTGCCGTTCACGGTGGAGCTGCTCGCCGTGCCGGAGGCCGTACCGGAGTTGCGGCGCATGCTGCGGCGGCGGTTGAGGGAGGTGGACGTGCCCGATCTGCTGCTCTGTGTCAGTGAGTTGCTGACCAATGTGATCGTGCACGTGGGGGCGGGGGTGCCGGTCACGTTGCGTATCAGCGGTACGGGTGCCGGGCGGGTTCGGGTCGAGCTGAGCGATCCGGCGCCGGGGGTGTGGCCGGCGATACGGTTCGCGGCGGGCGATGCGGAGTCCGGGCGCGGGCTGCTGCTGTTGGACGCGTTCGCGCTGCGGTGGGGCGTGGAGCAGGGGCCGTACGTGAAGACGGTGTGGTGCGAGCTGCGCGCGTCCGGACGCCGGTTCGGTCCGGGCGCCTCAGCCCGCCGCGGGGGTGGGTGGCCAGACGGTCAGCTGCGCCCCGTCGCAACTGACCGTCCGGCCGGGATACATGGCTTGGACGGCGGCCCGGTCCAGGCCGTCGATGTCACCGCGCAGGATGACCGCGCCCGGCTGGTGGGAGACCCACACCGTGCCGACCGGCCAGACCACGATCGTGTTCCGGCACCTGGTGACGTGCCGCCAGGGGTACGCCCTGCGGAGGTCTGCCAGCGCGCTGTCCCCGCGACCGTCGCCGTAGTCGCCTTCCAGGCACACGAGGGTGTGGTGGCGGCTCGCCCGGACGGTGCCGTCGGGCCACGGCCGGTCGTAGGGGCGGGCGCCGCCGAGCGTATCGGCGCCGTTGCGTCCGAACAGTAGATGTTCCGGAGCGCGAACGTACTCATGTGAATCGGACACCGGGCAACCCCCCAAGTTGCTTGATTTCTTGTGAGGTTGCTGCACCTGCTGCGGCATCCTCAAGGCTTTGCTTGAGGAAATCTATAAGATTGCTTCCGCGAATGGCAAGCTGCTAAAGGCTCCAGCTGTAGAGCGCGATCTTCATGTCTGAGATGCGGCCTGTTGCTGGTGATGGCTCGTGCGGGACCGGGCTTGGCGGCGGCGCCAGTCGGACCAGTCGAGCCGGTGGGCTGCGTGGTGGACCGGTTGGACGACGAACGTGATGAACAGGCGGTGGATCTCGTTGCCGGACAGCGGGGCCAGGTCGGCAGGTCCGGGATGGTGGGGGCGCTCGTCGGCACGGACGACGGCGCACTCGGCGATCCCCCTCGGTAGGCCCGAGCGACCGAGTTGGCGAGTCCGAGCCCGCACTTCGTGTTCCGTTCGGGCGAACGTCATGACTGTGGCTGGTTGATTGGCGCGGATCACGTGATGCCGGTTCTGTCCGTCGACACCGTGACCTTGGGGGGACGCGGGTCACGTGTTGCCGACTGTCGTCGGCAGCGGCAAGGTCGTTGCCGACCCACGTCGGCGCCAGTACGCGTACGTCAGGATGCCGAGCATCGGGCCCCATAGGACCAGGGGGACGTAGGAGGCGTAGAAGTAGACGGTTTCCCAGCCACCGGCCTTGCTCGGGAAGTCGGCCGGCAGCGGATCACCATTGGTCTTGGACTGGGTGACCGTGGTGACGGTCGCGATGACTGTGAAGACCAGGGTCAGGATCGTCGCCCCGATCGTGGCAGGGACGACCGCGGCGGCCGTCGGTATCCGCCGCCCGCCCAGCCGCGGCATCCAGCGCGGGAACACCTCGCCCCAGCGGGCGACCAGCCCAACGGCCGTGAACGCGAGGACTTCGGAGATGAGGGTGAGGAAGACGATGTAGCCGTTCATCGCCCAGTCTGCGACGGCCCCGCCCCGCTTGTCCTCGGTGAACAGCACGCCCAGGCGCCAGATTCCGGACGGGAGCACCACCAGCGGCACGGTGTAGGCGACCCGGCGGGCCCAGCGCGGTACCCCTGCGGCGGGCTCGTGAGCCGCACGCCAGGCCCGCCGCAGGCGGCCTTTTCCGCCGCGTGGCGCGTGTGCCGATCCTTCGGTTGTCGTGGTCGGCCTGGCCATGGACATCTGCGCTCCTCACGTCCGCGGGCCGGACCGGCCCGCGCTTCGAGGCTCGCAGCCGACGAGGCCGGTCAGCGTCCTTCCACGTACTGAACCGCCTCCGCCGGGCGGGCGAGAGCGACTCAGGCTGCTCCACCCAGGGAGTGAGGGGACGTCAGAAGGCGACGCGCCTCGTACGTCCAGGTTCACTGGCAAGGAAGCGGAAGCGACTGGGTTTGCTGTCGAACGCCAGGATCGAACGTCAGAGGACAGCCACCTGCGCCCGTCGCTGTCGCCCTTGCCCCGCACCCCGGACGAGCAGCACACGGACGTCCGTGCCTGTACTGCGTCGGACCCCGCACATCCCGCCCCTCCACGACGAAGCGGACGTCAGGCGACTACGCCGAAGCCCTGGGGCTCCTGCTGGCAGAGCCTCGGACGTGGTCGACGGCGCGGCACACGCACCTGATGCCTCACGAGGGGGAAGCGGTCGTCCCGCTGGGTAATAGCTGCCTGACGTGCTGTGCAAATGTTCTCCGAGCGGGAGGGGCTAACGTCCCGGAGGGAAAGGCGGCCATTCCGTGGGCGAGGAAGTTCCTTTCCGGTGGTCAGTAGGATTCTCGTCATTGATACGCTGACCAGTGCTTTCAAGTGCTGCGTCCCGATCGCAAGGAACGTGGATGGCTGCAAGAAACTCAGAGGCGCTCGATGTGTTCCTCAGGATTGCTGCTGACTCGCGAGTTTCGTGGCGCACTGTCGGAATCGCTGGTCGAGGAATCTCGGCGGACGCGGCGAGTGCCACATGGATGATCTCTGAGGGGAAGCGTTCGCTGAGTGGGGAGGAGCTTGCCGATCTCCTCATTAAGCAAAGTGACCTGGTTGACGCACTGGCCGAATCATGGCGACATTTCGAGAGTGGAAAGATTTCTGGTGCTGACTTTGAGATGCATCTAGAAAAATTCGTCACAAGGCTCGAAGGGTGGATTTCTAGAGCATCACAGAAGTAGCTGATTATAAAGTCAGAAGCCCCACCGGATTCTCATTCCGGGGGGGGCTTCTGGACGTCTTGATGGCAACAGCTCACGGCAAGGTCAGCGGACGGGCGCCGCAGAAAGCGACGGGTCTTCACCATTGTCGAGCCTGGCGTCGGACGACGGGGCGCAGTGCGAGCTCCAGGAGGTCGAGGGCGTGGCGCTGGAGGCGGAGTCGGACATAGACGGTGGCGGTGACGCCGACGTGGGCATAGGCGTGGAGTTCCTTGATGACGACGAGTTCGACGCCCTGTTCCAGAAGGAGTGCGGTCGAGTGACGGAGATCGTGGAAGCGAATGCGGCGGGGCCCGGTCCGTTCGAGGGGTCGGCCAAACCTGCCAGGCGCAGCCGTACCCGGGCTGAACTGAACCACCTGGCGGCAGGACGGGAAGCTGCATGTGTGGTTGGTCAACTGACGCCTGCGAGGCTTGTGTTGCGCGTAGGCGGGTACTCGCAGCACCACTTCTCCGCCGTGGTCCTTCAGGGGCTTCGGTGGGTGATCCGCGGTGCGGCCGGGAGCCGCTGAGTCAGGGGGCCTTGATGCGTGTTGTCGTCGGACTGTTCATCTTCTTCTTCGGTGGGTTCTTCGCCGTGCGGTCCGGTCCGCTCAGCAGGTTCGGGGGAGTCAGGCAGGCTCAGTCCAGAGGCATGCGGACCTGGAACCGGACGATGTTCGTCGTGATAGGCGGAGTGCTCTCCCTCTGCGGCCTTGCCTACGCCTTCGGGCTCGTCGGGTAGCGCCCGTCGGCCTCGTCCCGGAGTGAATTCCGGGACGAGGCCGACGGGCGCTCGCGGGGCCGGCTACTTCGTGGGGAGGCGCTCCAGGAGGCCCCGGAGGTCGTCGGCGTGCTCCTCCTCCTGGGCGAGCAGGTCCTCGAAGACGCGGCGGGTTGTGGGGTCGCGGTCGCCGAGCCACTGCACGATCTCCGTGTACGAGGCGATGGCGACCCGTTCGGCCACCAGGTCCTCCTCGATCATTGCGGTGAGGCCCTCGCTCGCGTCGTACTCCGCGTGGGAACGGCTGGTCAGGGTGTCGGGGTCGAAGTCCGGCTCGCCTCCCAGCTGCACGATGCGGGTGGCGAGCTTGTCCGCGTGCTGCTGCTCCTCCTGCGCGTGCTCCAGGAACTCCGCCGCCACGGGCTCCGAGTACATGCCCGTCGCGGTGTAGTAGTGGCGCTTGTAGCGCAGGGTGCAGACGATCTCGGTGGCCAGTGCCTCGTTGAGCACCTGGAGCACGCGCGGCAGGTCCGCGCCGTACGCGTCGGTCACCGGGCCCTTGCCGATCTCCTCTCGGGCACGCTGGCGAAGGGTCTTGATGTCGGTCAGAAAGTCGGCCACTGCACATCCTCCTCGTCGTCGGGTACGCCGTTCGTCCATCAGTCCGGAAATGACCCGGTTCGGCGCGCCCTGTGCAACGCGTTCCCTGATCCACGCCAGGGAACCAGGGCCGCCCCGCGGGTTTGGGTCTGTTCACCCGGGCCGGTCATCCGGCTCGCGGGCTCAGGAGCCGTCGTCCGTCTGCCCGGCCGCGTCGCGCAGGGCGTTCTCCACGACCTCGGTGAGGGCCGGGTGAATCCACATCGGGCGCTCGGCCACCTCACGTGCGGTGAGCCCGAAGGACATGGCCAGGACGAGCGGCTGGATGAGGGTGGCCGCCTGGGGGCCGAAGACATGGGCTCCGACCAGTTGCCCGGAGGCCCGGTCGACCAGGACCTTGCAGAAGCCCTCGGTGTCCTCCAGGGCCCAGCCGAAGGCGACATCCTGATAGCGGCGGCGGCCGGTCACGATGTCGATGGACCGCTCGCGGGCCTCCTGCGCGGTGAGACCGACCTGGGCGATCTGCGGGTGGGCGAAGACGGCGGAGGGCACGACGGCGTACGACATCTCGCGCGGGCGTCCCGGATGCAGCAGATTGTGCGCGACCACCGCCGCCTGGCGGTTCGCCACATGCTTCAGCGGCGGTCCGCCGTCGCAGACGTCCCCGAGCGCCCACACGCCCTCTGCGCTGGTACGCAGCTGGGCGTCGACCTCGATCAGGCCGTGGTCGTCACAGGCGATACCGGCCCGCTCGACGTCCAGCATGTCGGTGTTGGGGCGGCGTCCCACGGCCACGAGCACCGTGTCCGCCCGGACCGTCGTACCGTCGTCGAGCCGCAGTGTGAGATCGCCGGGGGTGCCGCTCAGCCCGGTGACCTCCCGGCCCAGGCGTACGTCCCACTGGTCTGCCGCGATGCCGGTGAACGCCTCGGCCACCTCCTCGTCCTGCTGCGCCAGCAGGCCGTCCGACTGCTCGATCACCGTCACCTCTGTGCCCGCCGAGTGGAAGACGTGGGCCAGCTCTGCGGCGATGTAGCCGCCGCCCACGACGGCCAGCCGGGACGGTGGCTCACTCAGCCGCATCACGGTGTCCGAGGTCTCGTACGGGAGACCCGCGTCCGCGATCGGGGGCGGCACCGCAGGCCGTCCGCCCGCCGCCACGACGATGCGGTCTGCGGTGACGTGCTCGTCCCCGGAGTCCGTCGAGACCAGCAGCTCCCGCTCCCCGACGAAGCGCGCCCGCCCCCGGTAGACCGTCACCCAGCCGGTCGAGCGGCGGCCGCTCTCCCCCTCGGCGGCCTGGGCGTCGAGGCGGCCGAAGACGCGCTCCCGCACGGCCGGCCAGGAGACCTCCTCCAGCCGGGCCCTGACGTTGTGCCGGTCGCTGTCGCGGACCGTGTCGGCGATGTCGGCGGTCGCCACCAGCATCTTGCTGGGAATGCAACCGGCGTTGAGACAGGTGCCCCCGAAGGGGCCCTCCGAGATGATGGCGACGTCCAGATGCGAGAAGCGGTCGTCGACGACCGCGTTTCCCGTTCCGGCTCCGATCACGACGAGATCATGGTGTGGCATGCGGTACTCATAGCCGCCCGACGCCACTCCATACCCGGCTCCATACCCGGCTTCACACCCGAGGGGGCGCCCCGTGCCAATAACTCGGCGTCACATGGACCGGTCGAGATTGACCGCCGCGCTGATCAGCGCGAGGTGCGTGAAGGCCTGCGGAAAGTTCCCCAGCTGCTCGCCCGTGGTCCCGATCTGTTCCGCGTAGAGGCCCACGTGGTTGGCGAAGGTGAACATCTTCTCCAGCGCCAGCCGCGCCTCGTCGATCCGGCCGCTGCGGGTCAGCGCCTCGACCCACCAGAACGAGCAGATGGTGAACGTCCCCTCCGTCCCGTCCAGCCCGTCCGGCGCCTCGGCCGGGTCGTACCGGAAGACGAGGGAGTCCGCGACCAGCGCCTTCCTGATCGCCTCCATCGTGCCGAGGAAGCGGGGGTCGCGCGGCGAGAGGAACTTGACCATCGGCATGATCAGCAACGAGGCGTCCAGCACCTGGGAGGGCGGCCCGTCCGCGTCGCGGAGGCGCTGGACGAAACTGCCCAGTTCCTCGTTCCAGCCGTCCTCCATGACCTGCCGGTACATGTCGTCCCGCGCACGGGTCCACCGGACCAGATCGGCCGGAAGCCCGCGCTGGCGCGCCATCCGCACCATGCGCTCCACCGCGACCCAGGACATGATCCGCGAGTAGGTGTGGCGCTGCCGGCCCGCCCGCGTCTCCCAGACCGACTCGTCGGCACTGTCCCAGCGTTCGAGCAGCCAGTCGATGATGGTCGTCAGGTCCTGCCAGGCGCGGTAGGAGATGCCTGCCCCGTACTTGTTGAACAGGTAGATGGAGTCGATGAGTTCGCCGTAGACATCGAGCTGGAGCTGCTGCGCCGCTCCGTTGCCGGTGCGGACCGGCGCGGAACCCCGGTACCCCTCGAAGTGCCGGAGCTCGCACTCGGGCAGCTCCGGTTCCCCGTCGATGGTGTACATCGCGTGCAGGGGGCCGGTGGCGCCGTCGCCGCAGGCCCTGCTGAGGCAGCGGGTCAGCCACGCCACGAAGGACTCGGCCTCCTCGGTGAACCCGAGCCGCAGCAGGGCGTACAGGGAGAAGGCCGCGTCCCGGATCCAGACGTACCGGTAGTCCCAGTTACGAGGACCGCCGATGCGCTCCGGCAGCCCGAGCGTCGGAGCGGCCACGACCGCCCCGGTGGGTTCGTGGGTCAGGAGCTTCAGGGTGAGGGCCGATCGGTGCACCATCTCCCGCCACCGCCCCTGATACGTGGACCGGCCGAGCCAGGTGCGCCAGAACGCCACGGTGGCGTCGAACAGCCCCGAGGTGGCGTCCGGGTCCAGGGGGCACGGCTCCGCGTCGGCGGCCCCAGGCTCCTCGACTTCCAGGACGAAGAGCACCTCATCGCCCTGGTCGAGCTCGAACGTCCCGTGGGCCTCGCCGTCCGCCACGGACAGGCCGTTGCCGCTGCGCACGAGCAGCGTGAGGCCGTCGGAGACGAACCGGACCCCGCCCTCGCAGGCCACCGCGCGGTGGGGGGCCCGGCCGTAGTCGAGGCGCGGTGCGATGCGGGTGCGCATCCGCATGCTCCCGCGCACCGATACCACCCGGCGCACCAGCCGCTGGCGGTGGTTCGCGTCGTGGGGCCGCAGGACCGGCATGAAGTCCTGCACCTCGACCATGCCGTCCTCGGTGAGGAACCGGGTGATCAGGACGGCGGTGTCGGGGAAGTAGAACTGCTGGCGGGACGCCGTTTCGCAGCTCGGGCCGATCTCCCAGACGCCGCCGCGCTCCGCGTCCAGGAGTGCGCCGAAGATGCTCGGGGAGTCGAAGCGCGGCGCGCAGAACCAGTCGATGCGCCCGTCGGTGCCGACCAGCGCGGCGGTGCGGAGATCCCCGATCAGGCCGTGCTCCCCGATGGGCAGGTACGCCTCGGGGGACGCCCCGCCGCGGTCCGCGCTCACCGCGGCGGCAGCGGCGGACGCCTCAGGTCCGGGACCGCGTCGTACGTCGGTGGCGTCGCGGCCGGGGTCGCCGCCAGGAGGTCCAGGGCCATCCAGACCGCGTCGTCCAGGACCGCGTGGCGGCCCTCCGCCCAGTCCAGGGGGGTGCGCAGGGCCTCCGCGTCGGGGGAGACGCCGTGGTTCTCCACCGTCCAGCCGTAGGCGTCGAACCACGCGGCGTTCATCGGGACCGTGATCACCGTGCCGTCGCCCAGCTGGTGGCGTCCGGTCATGCCGACGACGCCGCCCCAGGTGCGCTGGCCCACCACCGGGCCCAGCTTGAGCAGCCGGAACGCGGCGGTGATCATGTCGCCGTCGGAGGACGTCGCCTCGTCGGCCAGCGCGACGACCGGGCCGCGCGGGGCGTTGGAGGCGTAACTGACGGGCTGGGCGTCACGGGTGAGGTCCCAGCCGAGGATGGTGCGGGTGAGCTTCTCGATGACGAGTTCGCTGATGTTGCCGCCCGCGTTGCCGCGTACGTCCACGATCAGGGCCTCGCGGGAGACCTCCAGGCGCAGGTCACGGTTGAACTGGGCCCAGCCGGAGCCGCCCAGGTCGGGGATGTGCAGGTAGCCGCAGCGGCCGTCGCTCAACTCCCGTACCACCTGGCGGCGTTTGGCCACCCAGTCCTGGTAGCGCAGGGGGCGTTCGTCGACCAGCGGGACGATCGCTACCCGGCGGGAGCGGCCCTCTTCCCCGGGCGGCCGGAAGGTCAGCTCGACCGTGGTGCCGCCCGCTGCGGCGAGCAGCGGGTAGGGGCCGGCGACGGGGTCGACCGGGCGGCCGTCCACGTGGGTGAGGACCGCGCCCTCCCTGATGCCCGTACCGGCGAGCGGGGAGCGGGCCCTGGAGTCGGAGGAGTCGCCGGGCAGGATGCGCCCGATGGTCCAGTCGCCGTCCCGGCACAGGAAGTTCACGCCGAGGAGGCCGATGGCGCGCTGGTAGTGCGGCGGGCCCTCGTTGCGGCGGGCGGGGGCGACGTAGGCGTGCGAGGTGCCCAGTTCGCCGAGGACCTCGCGAAGCAGATCGGCGAACTCGTCGGGGGTGGAGACCCGTTCGAGCAGGGGGCGGTACTGGTCGAGGATCGCGTCCCAGTCGATGCCGCACATGTCCGGCTCCCAGAAGTAGGAGCGGATGATGCGGCCCGCCTCGTCGTAGGCACCGCGCCATTCGGCCGCCGGGTCGACGTCGTGCAGGATGCGGCGCAGGTCCAGGTAGACCGTGGAGTCGTTGTCGCCGGGCTCGGTCGCGGGGACGGCGCGCAGTTCGCCGTCGTCCATGACGACCAGCCGGGAGGCGTCGCCGCTGACGGCGAACCAGTCGAGGTGGTCGACGAGTTGGGTCTTCCTCGCCTTGGCGATGTTGAAGTGCTCCAGGGTCGGGCGGCCCGACATGTCGGCAGGGTTGGCGAACGTCTCCCCGAGCGCGCCGGAGATCGGCCAGCGCAGCCAGACCAGGCCGCCGCCGCTGACCGGGTACAGCGCGGAGTACTTGGAGGCGGCGACCGGGAACGGCGTGACCCGGCTCTCCAGGCCCTCGAACTCGACGGTGACCGTGGAGCCCTCGGCGGCGCCCGCCTCCGCCGTGTCCACCGGGTCGAGGCCGCCCGCGGCCGGGCGGCCGTCGGGGGAGAGCGCGAAGGGGGAGGGGGTCGCGGAGGAGAGCGGGACCAGGTAGGGGCGGCAGCCGAGCGGGAACGAGAGGTCCCCGGTGTGCACGTCGTACACCGGGTCGAAGCCGCGCCAGGAGAGGAACGCGAGGTAGCGGCCGTCGCCCGTGAAGACGGGGTTCTCGTCCTCGAAGCGGCCGTTGGTGACATCGACGATCACGGGCGAGCCGGCGCCGGTGATCCGGGCCAGTTTGATCTGGCGCAGCGTGCGGCCGATGCCGGGGTGCGACCAGGTCAGCCAGGCCCCGTCCGGGGAGAACGCCAGATCGCGGACCGGGCCGTTGAGCGAGCGGATCAGCTCGACCGGTTCGCCGCTCGTGTCCTCCTCGACGTCCAGGAGCAGGAGGCGCCCGTCGTGCGAGGCCATCGCGAGGATCTCGCCGTCCGGGTCCGCGACCAGCTCCTGGACCCGGCCGATCCGCCCGGGGGCGAGCCGGCGCGGGGCGCGGTCGCCGCTGGCGCGCGGCAGGTAGGCGATCTCGATCGCGTCCTCGCCCGCCGCGTCCGTCACGTACGCCACCTGGCCGCCGCTGCCGAGCATCTCCGGCAGCCGGACCCGGACGCCGGGGGTGTCGGCGATGGTGCGGGCGGGGCCGTCGCGGTGGGTGAGCCAGTAGAGGCTGCCGCGTACCGATACGGCGCTGGCCCGGCCGGTCTCGTCCACGGAGAGCGCGTCGACGTGGCTGGCGGCCGCCACCTGGTACGGGCGCCGCCCGGCGCGCGGTCCGCCGAGCCGCACCTCCAGCCTGCGCGGCACGGCGTCGGGCGACTCCAGGTCGTCGGCCAGCCACAGCTCGCCCGCGCACTGGTAGACGACCCGCCGCCCGTCGCTGGAGGCGTGCCGGGCGTAGAACGCGTCGTGGTCGCTGTGGCGGCGCAGACCGGTGCCGTCGGGCAGGCAGGAGTAGAGGTTGCCGACGCCCTCGTGGTCGGAGAGGAAGGCGATCCGGCCGCCGACGAACATCGGTGAGCCGAGGTGCCCGCCGATGTCCGGCAGCAGCCGTTCGCCGTGCAGCCACAGCCGTCCCGTCGCCCCGCCCCGGTAGCGCTTCCAGGCGGCGGGCTCGTGCGGCGGGGTGCCGGACAGCAGCAGGGTGCGGCGCTCGCCGTCGATGTCCGCGACGGCGATGTCGGAGACCGGGCCCCAGGGCAGCCTGCCGCCGGGGCTGCCGTCCGTGGGCACGCTGTAGGCCCAGGAGAAGTACGAGAACGGCTGCCGGTGCGAGGAGACGGCGAGGATCTGCGCGCCGTCCCCGGCGTCCGGGGTCCAGCCGCAGACCCGGGCGTCCGTCGACCCCCAGTAGGTGAGCCGGCGGGCCGGGCCGCCGGCGACCGGGGCGAGGTGGATCTCCGGGTCGAGGCTGCGCCAGGTCGTGTACGCGATCCTGGTCCCGTCGGGCGAGAAGCGCGGATGGCTGACTCGGGTGCGGTCGACCGTCAGCCGCCAGGCGCGTCCGGGCCGCTCGCCCTCCGCGGCGAGCGGGGCGACCCAGAGATCGTCCTCCGCCGCGAAGCAGAGGAGATCCTCGTGGAGGTGCGGGAACCGGAGATACGAGACGTCGTCACTCACCCCCCAATGCTTTCCGCGCGGGAGGGGTGCGGCAACTTGTGGCGCGGAACACAAGCGAAACGATTTCGTTTCGCTGGGTGGCCGGGGTACCGTCGAGGTGTACGAAACAGTTTCGTTCGATTGATGCATGTTCGATCGGACGGGCTGGACACCGCGAGCTCGGGAACGGGGGTCGACACATGGCACGCACACGGCTCACGCCCGAACGCGAGAGCGAGCTGTACGCCGCCGTGCTCGACCTGCTCCGTGAGGTCGGTTACGACGCCCTGACCATGGACGCCGTCGCCGCCCGCACCCGTTCCAGCAAGGCCACCCTCTACCGCCAGTGGGGGAGCAAGCCCGAGCTCGTCGTCACGGCTCTGCGGCGCAACAAGCCCGTGTCCCTCGGCGACGTCGACACCGGCTCGCTGCGCGGTGACTTCCACGCCGTCCTGAGCCGTACCGATGACTGTCAGATGGAGAAGGACGCCGCGCTGATGCGGGGTCTGAGCCATGCCGTCCACGACAACCCCGACCTCCTCCAGGCCCTGCGCGCACTGCTCGTCGAGCCGGAGCTCTCCGGCCTCGAAGTGCTGCTGAACCGAGCCCTGGACCGGGGTGAGCTGCGTCCGGACAACCCGGCGCTGAAGTACGTACCCCACATGCTGATCGGCGCGTTCACCGCTCGGCAGCTCATCGAGGACCGCCCGGTCGATCACGCGTTCCTCACCGATTACGTCGACTCCGTGATCCTCCCCGCTCTCGGAGTCTGACCGAAGATCCCGGCGGGGCTCTCCAGCCCCCACCGGAATCTGACAGCCGTCCCCACGGCGCCCGCACGGCCCTCTCCCCAAAAGCTCCACCTGACACGCCGCTCTCGTCGTCGGGCTGGTTCCTCACGCCTTTTTCCACTCAACGACCCGACCGGGAGTACGCCCCCGTGGCCACATTCCTTTACAAAATCGGGCGGCTCGCCTTCCGTCGCCGCCGCTATGTCGCCCTGATCTGGGTGGCCCTGCTGGCGCTCGCCGGATTCGGCGCGGCCTCCGCGTCCACCGCCACCTCCAGCTCCTTCTCGATCCCGGGCACGGAGGCGCAGAAGGCCTTCGACCTGCTGGAACAGCGATTCCCCGCGGCCAGCGCCGACGGCGCGACCGCGCGCATCGTCTTCAAGGCCCCCGAGAACGAGAAGATGACGGACCCGGCCAACAAGGCCGACGTCAAGAAGATCACCGCCCAGCTGAAGTCCGGCTCGGACCAGGTGGCCTCGGTCGTCGACCCGTACACCGGCAACGCCGTCTCCAAGAACGGCTCGACCGCGTACGTCTCGGTGACCTACAAGGTCAACTCGATGGAGCTGACCGACGACACCCGGGACGCCCTGGAGGACGCGGGCGAGGCGGCGCAGAAGACCGGGATGACCGTGGAGATCGGCGGTGACGCGCTCCAGGTGATGCCGGAGACCGGCGCCACCGAGGTCATCGGCATCGCGCTGGCCGCGGTGGTGCTCGTCATCACCTTCGGCTCGCTCATCGCGGCCGGGCTGCCACTGCTCACCGCGCTGATCGGGGTCGGCATCGGCGTCTCGACGATCACGGCCCTGGCCAACGTGCTGGACCTCGGCTCCACCACCTCGACGCTCGCGATGATGATCGGCCTCGCGGTCGGCATCGACTACGCGCTCTTCATCGTCTCCCGCTACCGGGCCGAACTGGCCGAGGGCCGGGAGCGCGAGGAAGCGGCGGGACGGGCGGTCGGCACGGCCGGTTCCGCGGTCGTCTTCGCCGGGCTCACCGTGGTCATCGCCCTGGTCGGCCTCGCCGTCGTCAACATCCCGATGCTGTCGAAGATGGGCTTCGCGGCGGCCGGCACGGTCGCCATCGCCGTCCTCATCGCGCTCACCCTCGTCCCGGCGATGATGGGCTTCGCGGGCAAGCGGGTCATGGGACGCAAGGCGCGCAAGGCGGCGAACGACGAGAACAAGCCCGACGCCAAGCCGAACATGGGCACCCGCTGGGCCCGGTTCGTGCTGCGCAAGCCGGTGTGGGTGCTGCTCGTCGGCGTCCTCGGCCTGGGCGCGATCGCGATCCCGGCCGCCTCGCTGGAGATGGGCCTGCCGGACGACGGCTCCCAGCCCACCAGCACCACCCAGCGCCGCGCCTACGACCTGCTCTCCGACGGGTTCGGCCCCGGCTTCAACGGCCCGCTGATGGTCGTCGTCGACACCGAGAACAGCTCGGACGGCAAGGCCGCCGCCAAGCGCGTCGGTGACGAGATCTCCGACATGAAGGGTGTCGTCGCCGTCACCCCGGCCAACTTCAACAAGGCCGGCGACGCGGCGATGATCACCGTCGTCCCGAAGGACCGGCCCAGCTCGGTCGAGACCGAGAACGTGGTCCACGCGATCCGCGACGCGGGCAAGGACATCAAGTCCGACACCGGCGCCGAGGTCCTGGTCACCGGCTCCACCGCGATGAACATCGACTTCTCGCAGAAGATGAACGACGCGCTGCTGCCGTACCTGGCGCTCGTCGTCGGCCTCGCCTTCCTACTCCTGATGGTGGTCTTCCGGTCGGTCCTGGTACCGCTGAAGGCGGCGCTCGGCTTCCTGCTCTCGGTCGTCGCGGCCCTGGGCGCGGTCGTCGCGGTCTTCCAGTGGGGCTGGCTCGGCTCGCTCTTCGGGGTCGAGCAGACCGGTCCGATCATGTCGATGATGCCGATCTTCATGGTGGGCGTCGTCTTCGGTCTCGCGATGGACTACGAGGTCTTCCTCGTGACCCGGATGCGCGAGGCGTACGTCCACGGCGAGAAGCCCGGCCAGGCGATCGTCACCGGCTTCAAGCACGGTGCCCGGGTGGTCACGGCCGCCGCCGTGATCATGATGGCGGTCTTCTCCGGCTTCATCGGCTCCAGCGAGCAGATGATCAAGATGATCGGCTTCTCGCTGGCCATCGCCGTCTTCTTCGACGCGTTCGTCGTGCGGATGGCCATCGTGCCCGCCGTGCTCGCCCTGCTGGGCAAGCGCGCCTGGTGGCTGCCGCGCTGGCTGGACCGGGTGCTGCCGAACGTCGACGTGGAGGGTGAGGGGCTGCGCAAGGAGCTCGGCGCCGCCACCGATGACGGGGCCGGTCCGGACCACGGCGGTGAGCGCGAGCTGACCCGCGTCTGAGCCGCTCCTGAGCCGCTCATCGAGCCGCTCACCGAGCCGCTCTTCGAGCCGCAGATCTCCGGAGCCGCGTCTGAGCGGAGCGCGGCCCCGGAAGCGCCGGTTACCTGTGGGGACGGGGGACCGGAGCGACGAGAGCCCCCGTGCGCCTGGTGTGCACGGGGGCTCTCGGCATGGAGCGGGTCAGTGCGTGGAGCGGGTCAGGCGGGGGCGGCCTCCGGCCTGGGACCGGTCCTGGCCTCCGCGTGGGTGCGGCGCAGGAAGCGGATCAGGGGGGCGCTGTCGAACTGCACCACCTCGACACCGGCCGCCGAATGGAGCTCGACGACCAGCTGGGCCCGGCCGCAGGGCCAGACGCGGTAGCTGTCGCGCTCGACCGGGGCACGCAGCCCGCGCTCCAGCAGCTCACGTTCGAGAGCCCATTCCGTACCGCTGGGGAAGGCGATCCGGATCAGGGGCGGGGTGTCGGCGGTGTCGTGACGCAGCTCGACCGGGACGACGGGCATATCGCGGGCGTCGGTGACGAGCCGGGCTCTGGCATGTTCTTTGATCACGGGGGACATGGGCCGGCTCCTCCTGTGTATACGTCTCTTGTATACGTCTTCGCCCTCTAATGTCGCATATTTTACGTAAAGAGCACTTTGAGAACCCTGGGCAGTTGTGACGACGGCGCTCTTGCAAACCGTTCGCAACAAGGTTCTATTATTGAGAGGTTCATGACCCCGCGCAGTCACGCAGTAACGCAGGAAGCGGAGCCTCCCCCATGCATGTGCCCGACGGATTCATCAACCCGCCCGTCTCCGCCGTCGCCGGAGTCGTGGCCGCCGGTGCCGTGGCCGTCAGCCTGAAGGGGGCCCGCCGGGAACTGGACGAGAGGACCGCGCCACTGGCCGGTCTGGTCGCCGCCTTCATCTTCGCCGTGCAGATGCTGAACTTCCCGGTCGCCGCCGGTACCAGCGGCCATCTGCTGGGCGGGGCGCTGGCCGCGATCCTGGTCGGGCCGTACACCGGAATCCTCTGCGTCTCCGTCGTCCTGCTGATGCAGGGCATCCTGTTCGCGGACGGCGGGCTGACCGCGCTCGGCGTGAACATCCTGGACATGGGCATCGTCACCACCGTCGTCGCGTACGCCCTCTTCCGGGGGCTCACCGGGCTGCTGCCGCGCACCCGCCGCTCGATGACCGCCGCCTCCTTCGTCGCCGCGCTCGTCTCCGTACCGGCCGCGGCCTGCGCCTTCACGCTGATGTACTGGATCGGCGGCACCACCGACATCCCGATCGGCAAGGTCTTCACCGCGATGGTCGGCGTCCACGTCCTGATCGGCATCGGTGAGGCGGTGATCACCGCGCTGACGGTCGGCGCCGTCATCGCCGTACGCCCCGACCTCGTGCACGGCGCCCGCGGACTCACCGCCCCCCTCAAGCTCCGGGTCGACGGCGAACTCGTCGACGCGCCCGCCCGCGAACCCGTCGCCGCCGCACCCGCCGCCCGCTCCAACCGGGGCCTGTGGGCCACCGGCCTGGTCACCGCGCTGGTCCTGGCCGGATTCGTCTCCTTCTACGCCTCCGCCAACCCCGACGGCCTGGAGAAGGTCGCCACCGACAAGGGCATCGACAAGAAGGCCGAGGACCACGCCGCCAAGGACTCCCCGCTCGCGGACTACGGCGTCAAGGACATCTCCGACGCCCGGATCTCCGGCGGACTGGCCGGAGTGATCGGCGTCGGCGCCACCCTCGTCGTCGGCAGCGGCGCGTTCTACGTCGTCACCCGCCGCCGCCGCAAGGGCGAAGAGCCCGAGACCGTCACGAGCACGGACGCGAAGGTCTGATGGGCGCCGGCGCTCGGTGGAAGCCCACCACAGACAGCAACCACCCACGCCCCCGGCTCGGGCCCGCCCCGGGGCAGGGTGCGGCCGGGCACGCCCACAAGCTCTACCGGCACGGGCACTCGCCGGTTCACGACCTGCCGCCGCACTGCAAGCTCGCCGCCGTCTTCTGCTTCGTCGTGGTCGTCGTCACCACCCCGCGCGAGGCGGTGTGGGCCTTCGGGCTGTACGCGCTGCTCCTGGCGGGCGTCACCGCGGTGGCCCGCGTCCCGGCCGGCTTCCTCCTCAAGCGGCTGCTGATCGAGGTGCCGTTCGTCGCCTTCGCGCTGCTCATGCCGTTCGTCGTGCCCGGCGAGCAGACCCACGTACTCGGGCTCTCCGTCAGCGTCCCCGGCCTCTGGGGCGCCTGGAACGTCCTGGCCAAGGGCACCCTCGGCGTCGCCGCCTCCGTACTCCTCGCCTCCACCACCGAACTGCGCTCCCTGCTGCTCGGCCTGCAACGGCTGAGGCTGCCGCCGCTGCTCGTCCAGATCGCCTCCTTCATGATCCGATACGGCGATGTGATCACCGACGAGATGCGCCGGATGTCCATCGCCCGCCGCTCACGCGGCTTCGAGGCGCACGGGGTGCGGCAGTGGGGCGTACTGGCCAAATCGGCGGGCGCGCTCTTCATCCGCTCCTACGAGCGCGGGGAGCGCGTCCACCTCGCGATGGTCAGCCGCGGCTACACCGGCACCATGCCGGTCATCGACGAGGTGACCGCCTCGCGCACCCAGTGGGCATACGCCTCGGCACTCCCCCTGCTCGCCCTCGCCGTGTGTCTGCTGGGATGGACCGTATGAGCACAGAGCCCGGCCCCGTACCGCCGTCCCTCGAAGTCAGCGGTCTCGCCTACGCCTACCCCGACGGCCACCAGGCGCTCTTCGGCGTCGACCTGACCGTCGCACGCGGCGAGCGCGTCGCCCTGCTCGGCCCGAACGGGGCCGGCAAGACCACCCTCGTCCTGCACCTCAACGGCATCCTCGACGCGGGCGCCGGCACCGTCCGAGTCGCCGGGCTCCCCGTCGAGAAGCGCAACCTCGCCGAGATCCGGCGCCGCGTCGGCATCGTCTTCCAGGACCCCGACGACCAGCTCTTCATGCCCACCGTCCGCGAGGACGTCGCCTTCGGGCCCGCGTCCGGCGGGCTGCGCGGCGCAGAGCTGGAGGAGCGGGTCACCGACGCGCTGAAGCAGGTCGGCATGGAGGAGTTCGTCAACCGGCCTCCGCACCACCTCTCGTTCGGGCAGCGCCGCCGCGTCGCCGTCGCCACGGTCCTCGCGATGCGGCCGGAGATCCTCGTCCTGGACGAGCCCTCCTCCAACCTGGACCCGGCCTCCCGCCGCGAACTGGCCGACATTCTCCGCTCCCTGGACGTCACCGTGCTGATGGTCACGCACGATCTGCCGTACGCCCTTGAGCTGTGCGGCCGCGCGGTCATCCTCAGCGAAGGCGTCATCGCCGCCGACGACCGCACCCAGGACCTCCTCTGCGACGAGCAACTGATGCGCGCCCACCGGCTGGAGCTCCCCTTCGGATTCGACCCGCGCTCCGTGACGGTGAACACGAGGTAACAACCTCACCCGCCCCACCCGCGACCTGCGCGGCAATGCACCATGGGGGGATGAGCGGGAGCGCGGGAACAGGCGTGGACGTACGGGGCGCGGTAGTGCCCGGATTCGAACCGGTCCGGGATGCTTTCATCCGTAACTTCGAACAGCGCGGCGACCGGGGGGCGGCGGTCACCGTCTACCGGCACGGGCACAAGGTCGTCGACCTGTGGGCCGGGACCAGAGACGTGGACGGCGCGGAGCCGTGGGCGGTCGACACCGTGCAGGTCGTCCGCTCGGCGGGCAAGGGCATCGCCGCCGCCGTACCGCTGCTGCTGCACCAGCGCGGCCAGATCGATCTGCACGCCCCCGTCGGCACCTACTGGCCGGAGTTCAAGGCCAACGGCAAGGAGCGCGTCCTCGTCCGCCACCTCCTCGCCCACCGGGCCGGCATCCCGGCCCTGGACCGGACGCTGACCCCCAAGGAGGCCGCCGACGGGGTGAGCGGGCCGCTCGCCGTCGCCGCCCAGCGCCCCCAGTGGGAGCCCGGCACCGAGCACGGCTACCACGCGCAGACCTACAGCTGGCTCATCGGTGAACTGGTGCGACGCGTCACCGGCCGCACGGTCGGCCGCTGGGTCGCGGAGGAGATCGCCCGCCCGCTCGGCCTGGACTTCTGGTTCGGCATCCCGGCGGACGAGGCCCACCGGGTGGGCCGGATCGGCCCGGCCGAGGCGCCCGCGGGCGAGGAGACGGGCGCGCTGCGGATGCGGCCCAAGCGCTCGGTCGTCGAGGCCTACCGCGACCCGGACTCGCTGACCCGCCGGGCGTTCGGCGCGATCGACCCGTTCCCCGACGAGAACGACCCCGGCTACCAGGCCGCCGAACTCCCCGCGTCCAACGGGATCGCCACCGCCAGGGGCCTCGCCCGCTGCTATGCCGCGATGATCGGGCCGGTCGACGGCCACCGGCTGTTCGCCCCCGCCACGCTGACCCTGGCCCGCACGGAGGAGTCCGCGGGGCCGGACCGGGTGCTGGTCGTCAACACCCGGTTCGGACTCGGCTACATGCTGCACGGACCGGCCTCCCCGCTCCTCGCCCCCGGCTCCTTCGGCCACCCGGGGCGGGGCGGTTCGCTCGGCTTCGCGGACCCCGAATCAGGCATCGCGCTCGGCTATGTGACGAACGGTCTGCAGAAGGGAGTTACCGCCGATCCCCGTGCCCAGGCCCTGGTCCGGGCAGTACGGTCGGTGCTATGACTGCTGCCGCGCTCGCGCGCTTCGACGGATACTGCGTCCTCATCACCGGTGCGGGCCAGGGCATCGGCGCCGCCACGGCCCACCGCCTCGCGGCCGAGGGCGCCCGCGTCCTGGTCACCGACCTGGACCCGGAGCGGGCCGCCCGGGTGGCGGCGGACATCGTCGCGGCGGGCGGCCGGGCCGAGTCGCTGGCCTGCGACGTGACGGACCGGGCGGCGGTCGAGGCGGCGGTGGCGCACGCGGTCGCGGAGTTCGGGGCGCTCGACGTACTGGTGAACAACGCGTACGCGTGCGCCCCCGACGAGGCGCTGTTCGAGGACGAGCCGGACGACGTCTGGGAGCGCGATCTCGACGTCACCCTCAGCGGCGCCTACCGGTGCGCGCGGGCTGCGATGGCGCACCTCGCGGCGTCCGGCCGGGGCGCGATCGTCAGCATCGGCTCGGTCAACGGGGTGCAGGACTTCGGCAACCACGCCTACAGCGCCGCGAAGGCGGGCCTGGCGAGCCTCACCCGTACCCTTGCGGGCCACGCCGGACCGCGCGGGGTGCGGGTCAACCTGGTCACGCCCGGCACGGTCCGCACGGATGCCTGGTCCGGCCGTGAGGACGAACTGTCCCGGGTCGGCGGCCTCTACCCGCTCGGCCGGGTCGGTGAGCCCGAGGACATCGCCTCGGCGGTCGCCTTCCTCGCCTCCCGCGACGCGGCCTGGGTCACGGGCACGACGCTGTGCGTGGACGGCGGACTGACCGCGGTGAACACCGGCTTCCGGCAGGCCGTCGCGAAGGACTAGGGCGGGTTTTGAAAGCGCCGTCCGCCGCCACGTGCCGGTGCAACGGACGGCACCGGCCCTCCCGGGGGGCAGCCCGGGAGGGCCGGTGTGCGGGGGTACCCGTCCCCTCAGGCGGGTACCCGCAGGCGCTGCCCGCGTCCGGCCTCCGTCTCCTCCCGGTTGGCTCCCCGGGAGGTGAACAGCCGGTCGGCGGCGAGCGCGCCCGGACCGGAGAAGACGATCAGCAGCAGGGTCCAGCAGAAGAAGACCGCCGCCTCGCCGCCGTTCTCCATCGGGAGCAGTCCCCGCTGCTGGTGCACGTCGAAGTACGCGAACGCCATGGAGCCGGAGCCCACCAGAGCGGCCGTTCTCGTACCGAGGCCGAGGAGCACCAGGGCGCCACCGGCCAGCTGGATGACGGCCGCGTACCAGCCCGGCCAGGTGCCCGCCGGCACCCGCGCGTCACCCAGGAGCCCGAACAGCGAGGCGACTCCGTGGCAGGTGAAGAGCAACCCGATGACGATGCGGAACAGGCTGAGCGCGTAGGGCTGTGCCCGCCCCAGGTTGTTGATCATCATGAGGGCCCTTCTCCTGTCAGCTGTAGACGCCGAACTCGTAGAGCGAGTAGCCGTAGCCGGAGCCGCGCGCCGTGCCGTTGATCCGCACGTAGCGCCCTGTGCCGTTGACGTCGATGTCGTCGATGTCGCCGTTGCCGTCGGTCACCGACTTCACCGTCGTCCAGCTCTGTCCGTCCTCGGACGTCTGGATGTCGTACGCCTTGCCGTACGCCGGGTCCCAGGCGAGCTGCACGTGCTTGAAGGCCGTCGAGGCGCCGAGGTCGACCTGGACCCACTGCGGGTCGCTCCAGTCACTGGCCCAGCGGGTGTCGAACTTGCCGTCCACCGCGTTCTCCGCACCGCACGGGCAGCCGCCGGTCGGGTCGGTCTGGAACGAGGACGCCGTGGCGGTCTTGCCCTGGGACACGTTCGTGCCGTCCACCTTCGGCGGGATCACCTTGAGGGACGTGGTCTCGATGCCCACGTTGCCCTTGCCGTCCGTGGACTTCACGTAGACCTTGTAGACGCCCGTCTTGCTGGGCGCCTTCGCGGTCAGAGTGCCGTCACCGTTGTCCTTGGTCTCGGCCGGGACGAGCGCCTTGTTCTCGTCGATGTAGTTGCTGCTGAACAGCACCTGGGAGGTGACCGCGTCGCCGTCCGGGTCGGACACCTTGGCGCTGACCTTCACCTCGCCCCCGGTGGGGACGCCCTCGGTGGCGTCGTCCACCTTCATGTCGGTGATGACCGGCGGGGTGTTGTCGCCCGAGGTGTCCGCGCCGTACGCCTTCTTCACGGCGTAGTACGAGAGCCTCTTCTCGCCGCCCGGCAGCAGGTTGAACCAGACGCCGCCGAAGTCGTCCTCGGTGCCGTAGTGGAACATCGTGGCGCCGAGCGCCACCCCGGTGTGGCCGGTGATGCAGCCCCACGCCTTGGTGTACCCCTCGGCCTTGGCGACATCGGTCGGCTCGGTCGGGACGCCGTTCGCGTCGTCGTCGACCTCCCACTCACCGGCCGGGCCCGTCTCGGTGACGATGTAGGGCTTGTCGTAACCGCCCTGTTCCCAGTCGGACTTGATGTTGCACACCGCGTTGTAGGCGTTGACGGCGTAGAGGTCGAGGTCCGGCGCGTTCTTCTTGTAGTACGGCCAGGCGCCCGTCCAGGCATCGGTCGAGGTGACCGGGTGATTGGGGTCCACCGTGTGGATCTTCTTCGCGATGTCGTTCACGAAGGTGGTGTACGCGTTGCGCTGGGCCTCCAGCTCGTCACCGCTGTAGCAGTTCTGCAGGCCGAGCGTCGACTCGTTGCCGACGTTCCACATCAGCACGCCGGGGTTGTCCTTGTAGGTGTCCACCCACTTGGGGAACTCCGCCAGCATGTCGTCCTTGTACTGGGTGTCCGTCAGGTAGTTGACGCAGCCGCCGCTGCCCGGCCCGCCGCCCGGCTGGAGCCAGAATCCGGCGATCACCTTGACGCCGTTGGCGGCCGCCGTGTCGAAGAGCGGCTTGCTGGTGGCGTCGGTGCCCCAGGTGCGGATCGTGTTCACGCCCATGGACGCCACGTCCGGCATGTACTTCTCGGCGTCGGCGACCGAGGGGCCCCAGGTCAGACCCTTGACGGTGTACGGCGAACCGTCGACGGTCAGCTGCCAGGCACCCTGTGAACCGGTGACCTTGACGACGCTGCCGGCCGCCTGGGCGGCGGGGGCCTGGAGAGCCACCATCGCGCCGGCCAGCAGGGCCGCCGCCGCGAAGGGGGCCACGAGACGTTTGGCCGTACGGGTGGGGGGGTGGTGCATGTCGATCTCCTTGAGGGTGGGGAAGGAGGCGGGGTGGTAAGTGATGGGGGAGACAGCGGGAAGACAGGTGGGGGAGGAGTGACCCCGGGTGATCTTGGAGAGCGCTCTCCAAGATGGTCCGAAAAAAGACCCCCACCCGGGGTGCGGCCGTCCGGTCGCTCGACCGTCCGGCCCTGCGGGCTAAGGGAGTTCGTAGTCCCCGTTGAGTACCGCGCCCTTCTCGGGGTGGTTCTCGTCGTAGCCGTGCGGGTCGCACTGGAGCCCGCCCTTGACGCAGTGGGTGACCATCGCGTCGAGCGTGGCGGTGTCCCACCCGTTCATGAAGTCGTAGTGGAACGAGAAGCCCTTGCCGCTGGCGAGCTTCACCTGCGACATGTCGCCGTTGACCGGCCAGGCCATCTTGAACTCGATCATCGGCAGGGCGACGGGGTGGTCGGCCGGGCACGAGTTGTAGTTGGCGCCGCCGGCGACCGGGTACGCCATGTGGCTCTTGTGGTCGGGCGTGTCCAGGTGGATGCCGTCCCAGCAACTCGGCGCCTGGAGACGCAGGTTGAGGTAGGTGTCCCGGCTGGTCGGGCAGTTGGCCGGGAAGTCGAAGTTCTTGAACGACTCACCGCACTCCCAGCCCTCGACGGTGCCCTTGAGGTTCTTGAACTCGTCCTGGGACTGCATCGGGCTGCCGACGACGTACCGCAGTCCCTTGGGGAAGGGGCGCACGCTCCGGTAGTCGGTGACTCCGGACTTGTAGTAGATCGTCTGGACGCCCTCGGGGAGGATCTTCGTGTCCCCCTTGAAGAGGCTCGGCATCCAGTACCCGGACTTGTCGCCGGGCGCCAGGCACGTCGTGTCACCGGTCTCCAGCGAGGCGGCGGTGGTGTAGGCGTCGGTCGTGGTGTTGCCCATGAACGTGTGGTCGTGGGACTTGCCGGGCTGGCCCGGATACACGATCGGGTCGTCCGGAGCCGTGTGGGTCGGGGCGCACTTGGCCTGGAACTCGTGGAAGTACGCCGACGGCGGCACCTCCATCGAGGGGGTGACCCCGGTGACCGGCGGGTCGGCCATGATGTAGCCGTCCCCGTCCGGGTCGTCGCCCGAGGTCTTGGTGGAGGCGGGCATTCCGGGCATCCCCGGCATGGAGTACGCGGCGTGCTCGGTGTGCGCGCCCGCCGCCGCGACCGGCTTCTCGGTCGACGCGTTCGCCGTCGCGGCGATCCCCGCGATCCCTGCGGTGGTGAGGGTTAGCGAGGTGAACAAGAGCAGTCCGGTGAGTGTTCTCGACCTCCGTGGCATGGAGACCTCCTGCTGCGTGGGTGGGGGTGCATGAAGGTGGGAGAGCGCTCTCCCGTTTCGGAGTGTTCCGCTCCTGACAAGAGCGTGTCAATAGTTCGTGAACGACCGTCGCGCCGGGCGGAGTTGGCGGAGCGGGGCGAGTTACCCTCGGTAACAGGCTGTGGCCTGGGCCGGTTCGCGGATCGCCCGATCTGCGTAGCCATTCGCTGGACGCCACGTATCTGAGAGGTGGACTCGGGGACCGTGTACGTCAGGCGGTGCGCGGGGGTGGTCGGCGCACTTCACGGACCCGGGGGACCGCTCCGTCAACTCCCGAGATCCACCACGGGCGGTTGGGCCGGGAGAGCGTCAGCGTCCGCCCGGTTGCGGGGTGACGGCCTGGCGGCGCCTGCGGGACTGGACCGAGGCCGGAGTACGGCCCCGCTAGCACGAGGTCCTGCTAGCAGAACTGCGCAAAGAGGGCCTGCCGGAGTGGACGACGCCGCGATCGACGGCTCGCACATCAGGGCTCTCAAGTGGGGTGCTCACACCGGACCTTCACCAGTCGACCAGGCCCGCCCCGGCAGCAAGCACCACTTGATCGTCGACCGGCACGGAACCCCGCTCGCCGTTTCTTTGACCAGCGGAAACCGCCACGACGTCACCCAGCTCATGCCGCTACTGGACGCCATACCCCGCATCCGTGGCCTGCGCCACCGGCCACGCCACCGGCCCCGGTGACTGTTCGCCGACCGCGGCTACGACTACGCGAAGGTCTCCGACGACGAGCGCCGCCGCGCTGCGGGAGGGCGTTCTTCCTGTTTGACTGGACGTGAGGGCGGCCCTGTCCCACGAGTGGGCCCGGCCCGCTATCCAGTCCGGCGGTGGATGTGCCCAAGCTGCTGATTGTGGACGACGACGACGCGACGGTCGTGACGCTGGAAGGGCTGCTCGGGCCGTGTGGGTACGACGTGGTGTCGGCGGCCGACGGACGGGAGGGACTGCGGCTGCTGTTCGCGCAGCGGCCCGACCTGTTGCTACTGGATCTCGTGGTGCCGGGGCTGGACGGCTGGAGGGTGCTGGCGCGGGTCCGTGACATGAGCGACCTGCCGGTGCTGGTGCTCTCCGGCAGGGGCGACGTGGCGGACCGGGTGAGGGCGTTGCGTGCGGGTGCTGACGACTATCTGGTCAAGCCCTGTGACGGCGAGGAGCTGGTGGCGCGGGTCGGGGCGCTGCTGCGCAGGGCGGGACGCCGACAGTGGGCCGGTGAGCGGGTGGGCGAGCACCTGCGGCTCGTTCCTGAGCGGCGGGCCGTGGTGTGGTACGGCGGCGAGGTGCCGCTCAGCGAGATCGAGTACCGGCTCCTGCAGATCCTTGTCCGCAACCGGGGCCGTGTCGTCACCACGCAGCAGCTGCTGACCCGGGTGTGGGACGACGAGAGTGCCGTGGGTGGCGACCGGGTCAAGTTCGCGGTGCTGCGGCTGCGCCGGAAGCTGCGTGGGGCGGCCGGTCCGCAGCAGGGCCGGGACCCGGTCGAGGCGGTACGGGGGCTGGGGTATCGCTTCGTCCCCGCAGAGGAATCCGGGACCGACGGGGACAAGGGCCCCTGACTTCTGGGGCGAAAGGCTGGGACCAAGGTCCCAAATTGTCTGAAATCACACTTAGCAACCGTTGGGCAACCGGGGCGCACCGATCGCAGCAACCGCCGGGGGCGAAGCTCCGGTCATGACATTCTCCGCAGAACGTACTGTCGCCGTCGTCCTCGGGACCCGCCCGGAGCTGGTCAAGCTCGCGGGAGTGATCCGCCTGCTCGGCCCCGCCGCCCGGGTCATCCACACCGGCCAGCATTACGACGACGCGCTGTCCGCCGACTTCCTGGACGAGCTGGGGCTGCCCGAACCGGAGTATCTGACCGGTGTGGGCGGGCAGCCGCGGGCGGTGCAGGTCGCAGCCGCTCTGGCCGCGCTCGACGAGCGGTTCGCGGCCGACCGGCCGCTCGCCGTGGTCGTCCAGGGTGACACCAACGCCGCGCTCTCCGGCGCTCTCGTCGCGAACGCGCGGTCGGTCCCGCTGATCCATGTCGAGGCGGGGCTGCGAAGCCACGACCGCGCGATGCCCGAGGAGCACAACAGGGTGCTCATCGACCGGCTGGCGGACGTCCTGTGCGCGGCGACCGCGCAGAACCGGAACCTGCTGCTGGCCGAGGGGGTGGCCGACGAGCGCATCGAGGTGACCGGCAACACCGTCGTGGAGGCCGTACGCGACAACCTGCCGCCGCGTCGGGAACGGGCACGGCTGCTCGGCGGCCTCGGCCTGGAAGCGGACGGGTACGTGCTGGCGACCGTGCACCGCCCGGAGAACACCGACGACCCCGCCGTACTGGCCGTGATCCTCCGCGAACTGGCCGCTCTGGGCCGTACGCTTCCCGTCGTCCTTCCCCTTCACCCGCGCACCCGGTCCCGGGTCGAGGGCGCCGGTCTGCGGCCGCTCCTCGACGGGATGACGGTGATCGACCCGACCGCGTACGGCACGTTCCTCGCCCTGGCCCGGCACGCAGCGCTCCTCGTCTCCGACAGCGGCGGGATCCAGGAGGAGACGACCGTCCTCGGCCGCCCCCTGATCGTAGTCCGCCGGTCCACCGAGCGGCCCGAGGCGTTCGCCGACTTCGCCGAACTTGTCGCACCCGGCCCCGGCATCGACGCCGCAGGGCACCGCCGCCTCGCCGAGGGCCCCGAGGGACTGGACCACCTGGCGTCCCTCCCCAGCCCGTACGGCGACGGCACCGCGTCGCGCCGGATAGCGGACCTGGCGACCGCGACGATCCTGCGCGACACGCCGCTGGGCGCCGCCCGAGGTTCTTTGATCGCCGCCTGACCGGCAACGGCCATGCGCGGAAGCCGACCACCGCCCCCTTCTGGAGGGATCACATGCTCCCGGAGTTCTTCCTCTATGTTTTCCCGTTCGTCCTCCTGGGCTGCTTCCTGCTCTACTGGGCCGGCTCCCGGCACGCCTACGCCCGTCGCCGCCCCACCGAGGCGGGCGATCCCGGCGCACACGACTGGCATTTCTTCGTTCCGTGCCGGGACGAGGAAGTCGTGATCGCGACCACGGTCACCCGGCTGCGGACCGACTTCCCCGCCTCCCACGTCTGGGTCATCGACGACGCCAGCGACGACCGCACCGGTGAAATCGCGGCGGCCCTCGCCGCCGAGGACAATTATGTGCGTCTCGTCTCCCGCCGCCGCCCCGACGCCCGTATCGGGAAGGGCGCCGCGCTCAACGCCGCGTACGAAGCGATGAACGCCCACCTCGGCGACGTGGACCGCTCCCGCGTCATCGTGTGCGTGGTCGACGCCGACGGCCGGCTGTCCCCCGACGCCCCGGCGTACGTCAGCGGCCCGGACGGCTTCGGGGATCCGGAGACGGGCGGTGTGCAGATCGGCGTACGGATGCGGAATGTGGAGGACGGACGTCCGCTGCCCGAGCGCGGCCGGCTCGCCAACGCCTACGCGCGTCTGCTGATCCGGATGCAGGACGCGGAGTTCGCCGTCTCCAACACCGGGATGCAGCTGCTGCGCCGCCGCACCGGATCGGTGGGCCTGGGCGGCAACGGGCAGTTCACCCGGCTCACCGCACTCGACCGGATCGCCGCCGCGGAGCGCCGGCCCTGGAAGCAGGACGCCCTGCTGGAGGACTACGAGCTCGGTATGCAGATGCGCCTGGCCGGCTACCGGGTCACCCACGTTCCCGACGCCTGGGTGACGCAGGAGGCCCTGCCCCGCACCCGCCGGTTTCTCACCCAGCGCACCCGCTGGGCCCAGGGCAACATCCAGTGCGTGCGGTACGCGGGCCGGATCGTCGGCTCACGCCACTACCGCGCCCGCGGGGTCCTGGAGTCGTTCTACACGTTCTTCCAGCCGATCGCGCACCTCACGGTCCTCGCCCTGACCGCGGTCCTGGTCTTCATTCTCCTCACCGGCGTCACGGGCGCCGTGCTGTTCGCCGCCTGGCCTCTCGCGCTGGCGCTCGGGATCCTGTCCGTCGTGCCCTTCGTGCTGTGGGGCCCGGTCTACCGGAAGGAGTTCGCCCCGGATCGCTCGCGCCTCACAGGGGTGCTGTGGGGCATCGCCCTGTGGCTGTACGCCTACCACCTGTTCATCGTCTCCGCCCGCGGCTCCGTACGCCTCCTGCGCGGCAGGACCGGCTGGGCCAAGACCCGACGCAACGCCGAAACAGCCGGTACCGGCCCCACCGCCACCGAAGCCTGATCCGTGCCCGAAACCGAAACCCTGGACAAGGAGCAGTTGTGAACACTCCCGCCATACCTGCCCCCCGGCACGCCGACGGTGCGTGGGTGGGCGCCCTGCTCGCCATCGCCGTGACCGACGTGCTCCTGGGGCCGAACGTGACTCTCCTGGCCCTCTTCGCAGCCGTACCCGCTATCGCGGCTTCCCGGACCACGGCGCACGGCGTTGTCGGCATCGGGCTGTTCACTGCCGTGATCGCCGGGCTGGTCGGACTCCATGACCGCCTGCTCGGCTCCCCGGAAGGCTTCCTGCCGCTGCTGGTGCTGGGAATCGTCACCGTGTTCTCCGCCGCCACCGCCCGCACCAGGACCCGCCAGCAGCACCAGCTCACGCAGGTGAGCGATGTCGCCGGGGCCGCGCAGCAGACCATCCTCGGGCCGCTGCCCGCCACCTCCGGTCCCGCGCGCATCGCGGCCTCCTACGAATCCGCCGCGAACGGCGCGCAGGTCGGCGGCGACTTCTACGACGTAACCCCGGTCCGCGACGGCGTGCGCCTGGTGGTCGGAGACGTCCAGGGCAAGGGCCTCGACGCCTTGAGCACGGCCGCCACTGCCCTGGCCGCCTTCCGCGAGAGCGCCCCGATCTCCTCCCGCCTGGAGACGGTCGGTCTGAAGATGTCCTGCGCCTTGGCCCGGCGGGGTGCCGAGGACCGGTTCGTCACTGCGGTCCTCGCGGAGCTGTCCGACGACGGCACCCTGGTCCTCGTCAACTACGGCCACACCGCACCACTGGTGCTGCCCGCGCCCGGCGGAATGGCAGAGGCGGCCCCCGACCACCCCGGCATGCCTCTCGGTCTGGACGCGCTGGGCGACGGCAGGCCGGGCCGATACCTCCGTACCCTCGCGCCCGGAGACCGCATGCTCTTCCACACCGACGGCCTCGACGAGGCCCGTGACGCCACCGGCCGGTTCTACCCCCTGGCCACCCACACCGACCTCCTCCGGGTCGGCACCCTGGCCACCGGCCTCGAAGCACTCCGCACCGACGTGCACCGGCACACCGCACCCGCCTCCCCGGCGGACGACTCCGCGCTGCTCCTGCTCGAATACACCGGGAGGCACAACGCCTCCCCACAGCGGCGACCGGGACCTCTCCTCGGAGTCACCCGGTCGGCATGCGAAAAGTGCGCGGTCACCGACTGCCCGATACCTCCCCGGCTCCGCCCCCACCACAACCCGACGGAATGACCCGGCCGGAACACACCTGCTCGTCGCCTACCCGGATGCGGACGCGTACAAGGTCGAGGAGATCCGCGACGACCCCCGCGTCACGCGCCTGCCCGTCGAGCACCTGACCCTGTACCCCTGCGAAGAGGGCGCGGCAACAGCGGGCGTGGCGAACCAGGACGGCGCACTGTCACTACAGACGCCGCATACGTGAGCATCGGGAACGAGCCCACCGCCCCGCCCGGCGACCTCGTCCGAAGCGCCAACGGCTACTGCCCGCAGGCCGACCAGCACCCTCGCATCGTCGTGGCCGGAGACCGCTCTCTCCTTGATCGAGAAGTACCGCGTCCCGCCGCTGCGGCGCCGGTTGGTCTCGTCCGCGAACGCCTCACGCAGGGCCGGGCGCAGGGCCGGGTCGCTGGGGTCCCCTCAACTCGTATGCAGCATCAGCCCGATGCCCACCACCATCAGCCCCGCCGCCGCGACGCGCGGGGCGCCGAACCGTTCCTTGAAGAACACCGTGCCGATGGCCGCGCCCACGATGATCGAGGACTCGCGGAGGGCGGCCACCGGGGCGAGTGCGGCGCGGGTCTGGGCCCAGAGGACGAGTCCGTACGCCGTGACCGAGAGGGCGGCGCCGAGCAGTCCGCGCAGGGCGTACGGGCGGAGCTGGGCGGGCAGAGCGGAGCGGCGGCGGTACAGGGCGTAGACCGGGATCGCCACGCCCTCCAGGATCATCAGCCAGGCGATGTATCCGAGCGAACTGCCCGAGGCGCGGACGCCCACGCCGTCGACCGTCGTGTAGCCGGCGATGGCGAGACCGGTCGCCAGCGCGGCGAGGATCGCGGGCCAGTGCGGGCGCTTGCCGGAGCCCCTGATGCCCCACAGGGCCATCCCGACCAGCCCCGCGGAGGCCACCGCGACGCCCGCCGCGGCCCAGCCGTCCGGGCGTTCGCCGACGAAGACGGCGGCCAGGACGGTGACGACGAGCGGGGCGGTGCCCCGGGCGATCGGGTACATCTGGCCGAAGTCGCCCAAGGTGAACGAGCGCATCAGCAGCAGCATGTACGTCACGTGCAGGGCGGCGGACAGGGCCAGGTACGGCCAGGCGTCCGCGGCCGGGAACGGGACGAAGGCGGCGGCGGCCGCGCCGATCAGCAGTCCGCCGCCGGAGATCAGGGTGAACGAGACCAGCTGGTCCTTGATCGCGTGTGCGATGGCGTTCCAGCCGGCGTGGGTGAACGCGGCCATCAGGACGGCCGTGGCGACGAGCGGTGTCATGCGGTCTGCTCGCGCACGTCCACCACCGTGCCGCCCGCGAGCTCGATCAGCGTCCCCGGATCGAGCGGGAAGACCGTGTACGGGGTGCCGGCCGCCGCCCAGACCACCTCGTGCGCGAGGAGCCCCCGGTCGGCCAGCACCCGGGTCCGGGTGCGGTGCCCGAACGGCGGCACCCCGCCGATCGCGTACCCGGTCGCCTCGCGCACCACGTCAGCGCCGGGCCGCCGGACCTTCACCGCGCCCAACTCCGCCCGCACCCGGTCCATGTCGACCCGTGACGAGCCGTCCATCAGCACCAGGAACGGCACCCCGTCGGCCTCGAAGACCAGCGACTTGACGATCTCGCTCAGCGCGCAGCCGACCGCGGCAGCCGCCTCTGCGGCGGTCCGGGTGGCCTCCGGAAAACGGCGGATCTCGACATCGAGACCCAGCTCGCGCAGCGCCTCGGCGAATCGGGGATGGGCGGCGGCGGTGTCGCCGCCCGCCGGTACGTTGGTGTCGGAAGTGCTCATGCCCCGCACGCTATCGGCCGTGGTCGCGGGCGTGCGAGCCGGATTCCCGGAGGCGGCCGGCCTACGGCGAAGGCTCCCACCACGATCGCGACGATCGCGGCGGGAGCCCCGGACCAGCTGTGATCACGTCCCGCCGTCACGGCCCCGCGAGCAGGACCTCCGCTACGACCGGTCCTGCCGCGGTCCCGCCGTGGCCGCCGGACTGGACGAGGGCGGCCGCTGCCAGGTCGTTGCTGAAGCCGGTGAACCAGCTGTCGGACGAGGCGTGGCCGTCGATCTCCGCGGAGCCCGTCTTGGCGCCCTTGGTGCCGCCCACCCGCGCCATGGCCTCGGTGCCGGTGCCCTCCTGGGCGGTGGCGGTGTACTCCAGCATCTCCTTCAGCTGCGCCGACACCCCGCCCGGGAGCGGGTTGGCGACGGCGAAGGTCCGGTTGTCCAGGTTCTGCGGGACGATGTAGGGCTGCCGGAACTGGCCGGTGATGGCGGTGGCGGTGACGGAGGCCATGTTCAGCGGGTTCATCTGCACCTTGCCCTGGCCGATGAACGACGCCGCCGTCTCCGCGTCGTGGGACTCGGGCACGCTGCCGTCGACCGTCACGATGCCGGTCTGCCAGTTGCGGCCGATCCCGAAGTACTGCGCCGCCTCGACGCCGAGCGCGGTGTCGCGCTTGCCGTCGCCCAGCGGCAGCACCGGCTTGATGAACGCGGTGTTGCAGGACTTGGCGAAGGCCCGCTTCAACGTGGGACCGTCCGTCATCTCGAAGTTGTCGAGGTTGTGGAAGGGCACGCCCTTCCAGGTCACGCTGGACGGGCACTTGACCGGCCCGTTCGCGCTGCCCAGGCCGTTCTGAATGATCATCGCGGCCGTCACGATCTTCATCGTGGAACCGGGGGCCACCGAGGCCTTCCGGGCCGCGTCGTAGCCGTCCGCGCGGTTGTTGGCGATGGCGCGGATCGCGCCGGTCGACGGCTCGACGGCCACCACGGACGACTCCTCGAACTTCTTCACGCCCCGCTCTGCCGCCGCCTGGATCTTCGCGTCCAGCGTGGTCCGGAGCTTGCCCGGCTTCCCCTTGACGAGGGTCAGCAGCGTCTTGTTCGCGCCGTCCTCGTTCGCGCTGTTGATCCAGGTCTCGACGCCCGCGGTGCCGCCGGTCTTCCCGCCGTACTTCTTGCGCAGCTCGTCCAGGATGGTGCCGAGCGAGGGGTACTTCTCCTTGGTGAGCACCTGGCCGTTGTGGTCGACCGCCTCGATCGGCGCGGTCTTCGCCTCGCCCGTCTCCAGCGACTCGCCCTTGGCCAGGTCCGGGTGGAGGAGGGCGGGCTTCCAGTCGACGAGCGCATGGCCGGTGGACTGGCCGCGCACCACGGTCAGTTCGGACTTGTACGACCAGGGCTTCGTCGTCCCCTTGTACGAGACGGTCGCCTCGACGGTGTACGGGACCTTCGCGCCGACCGCCGGGCCGGGCGTGATCACGGCCTTGGCGACGTGGGCCGTGTCGCGGTAGCCGGTCAACGCCGGTCCGGCGTCGCCCTCGTTGTTGGTGAGGTGGGACGCGACCGCCGCGTCGCCCTTCGCCCATGCCGCGAGGAACTTCTTCGACGTGTCGGCTATCTCCTGCTTGGTGACCGGCCCGGTCCGCACCTCCTGCGAGGTGGTCTCGGTGTCCGATCCGCCCCCGACGCCGCTGTCCCCGAGCCCATCCAGGATGTTGTACGCGCCGTAGCCCACCCCGCCGACCACGACCGCGAACACCCCGCCGACTATGCCTATCTTCACTCCACTGCGCATTCCTGCAGTCCCCCTCCCCAGGAGGCCTCCTTGAACATGTTCAAGGAGGCATTTCCCGGCACTTTACGGGACGGTAGTGACAGCGGAGCCGGTTGTTATCGGAACGCGATCCGTCAGGGCGCGAACAGGGCGGCCATATACGGGCATCCGGCTCTTTCCCTTTCTTGTCCTTCGATCCTCCTGGTCAAGCTCCGCCGTCAAGGAAGCGTGCGGGCCCACTCGTTGTGATGACTCTCCGTTTATCAAGCATGACTGATGGTGATCATTGCTGGTGGGGGCAGCCAGAAAGTGCCCCTGACATGCCTGACATACCTGACACAGGAGGACCCCCCACATGCGTCGGACCCTGATTTCCCTCGGCAGCATCGCCGCTGCCGGCCTGCTCGCGTTCGCCGGGACCCAGTCGGCATTCGCCGCGAGCGGCACGCTGGTCGTCAACGGAGTGGAGTACGAGAACCCCGGCGCCGGCTGCTACGCCGCGGGCGACGAGGGCGCCCAGGTCGACAACCTGACCGACTCGAATGCCGAAGTCTTCGCCGACGCGGCCTGCGCGGACGGGCCTGTGAACGTCATCGGCACCGGTGACTCCGGAGACGTCAGCCCCGGTGGAAGCATCAGGCTGTCCTGACGCCCTCCGCCCTCAGCGGCCGGTAGACGTCTGGGGGCCGCGGCCACCTGCCACGGCCTCCAGACGTCCGTCCGCCCGGTCAGATCCAGGTGTCCAGCCACATCCGGTCGCGCCAGGAGCCCTCCGGAATCGGGGTGCCCGTGTACAGCGGCCAGAAGTAGATGAAGTTCCAGACGATCAGCAGCACCAGTACGCCCGCCGCGACCGCCCCCAGCGTCCGGCGCCGTTCGCCCGAGGGGTCACCGGCCGTCAGGCCCAGTTCGTGTTTGGCCCCGGTGCCCGCCGCCGGCCCCAGCATCGCCCCGATCATC
This sequence comes from Streptomyces sp. NPDC104307, assembly GCF_055584045.1. Classification (NCBI taxonomy): domain Bacteria; kingdom Bacillati; phylum Actinomycetota; class Actinomycetes; order Kitasatosporales; family Streptomycetaceae; genus Streptomyces; species Streptomyces sp. NPDC104307. The sequence goes on along the minus strand of NZ_JBVJMU010000012.1, from coordinate 200,160 downwards.
ATCGCGACCGCGAGACAGAGGAACGGCACGAACACCACCGCGTAGAAAAGGAAGATGGTGCGTTCCTGGTACAGGAACCACGGCACCCAGCCCGCCGCCACCCCGCACGCGATCGCGCCCGCCCGCCAGTCGCGGCGGAAGACCCAGCGCCACAGCACGTACACCAGCGCGAAGCAGGAGGCCCACCACAGCAGCGGGGTCCCGAGCGCCAGCACCTCGCGGGCGCACTTGCCGGTCTCGGAGGCGGCGCAGCCGTTCTGCTCCTCGTAGAAGTACGACACCGGCCGGCCCAGCACGATCCAGCTCCACGGATTGGACTGGTAGGTGTGCCCGGACGTCAGGTTCACATGGAACTCGTAGACCTGGTACTCGTAATGCCACAGGCTGCGCAGCCAGTCCGGCAGCCAGGTCCAGCTGCCGCCCCTGCCGTCGGTCGCCGCCCAGTCCCGGTAATAGCCGTGCCGGGCGGGGGAGTTGTGGATGATCCAGCCGGTCCACGAGGCGACGTAGGTCAGGATCGCCACCGGCACCGTGGAGACGAACGCCGGGACCAGGTCCCGCTTGAGCACCGCCGTGTACGGCCGCATCGCGCCCGCCGTACGCCGCGCGCCCACGTCCCACAGGACCGTCATCAGGCCGAACGCGACCAGGATGTACAGCCCGTTCCACTTGGTGGCGAAGGCCAGCCCCAGCATGAGCCCGGCCGCGATCCGCCACGGCCGCCAGCCCAGCCGCAGCCGCTCCGCCACGACGACGTCCGGCCGCAGCACCCCCTCCGCGTCGACCGGCAACGCTGCCGCGAGCCGGCGCCGCCCCCAGTCCCGGTCGACCAGCAGGCAGCCGAACGCGGCCAGCACGAAGAACATCAGCACCAGGTCGAGCAGCGCCGTGCGGCTCATCACGAAGTGCAGCCCGTCCACCGCGAGCAGCGCGCCCGCCAGACAGCCCAGGAACGTCGAGCGGAAGAGCCTGCGGCCGATCCGGCACAGCATCAGCACCGACAGCGTGCCGAGCACCGCGACCATGAACCGCCAGCCGAACGGCGTGAAGCCGAAGATCTGCTCGCCGATCCCGATGATCCACTTGCCGACCGGCGGGTGCACCACATAGCCGGGGTCGACCGGAATGTTCACCTTGGACGGGTCGTCCAGGATCAGCTTGTCGACGTCCTTGGGCCAGGCCCCCTCGTAGCCCTGGTTGATCAGCGCCCAGGAGTCCTTGGCGTAGTACGTCTCATCGAATATCACCGCGTGCGGGCTGCCCAGGTTCCAGAACCGCAGCACCCCGGCGACCAGCGCCACCAGCAGCGGACCGCCCCAGGCCGACCAGCGCAGCAGCCGGTCCGCGAGGACCGGAGGCACCCCGAGCACCGCCCACAGCCGGTTCCCGGGGCGGGTGTACGGCGGAACCAGCCGCTCCCGCAACCCGGTCCCGGGCCGCGGTGAATGGCCGAAGCGGCGCAGCCGCTGCTGCCAGGAAGTCGGCTCCGGGCCGTACTGATCCCCGGCGTCTTGGCCCTGCCGGGCATCGGGCGCTGTACTCGTCACCGCGCCATCGTAGGGAACGCATCTGTGCGAGTGGTGCCGCCCGTGCTGGGAGAATGGACTTGTGACGGAGACGACTGGAACGCTGGTACTCGCAGGGACACCCATCGGCGATGTGGCGGACGCCCCGCCACGCCTCGCCACCGAACTGGAGACGGCGGACGTCGTCGCCGCGGAGGACACCCGCCGGCTGCGCCGGCTGACCCAGGCGCTGGGCATCCACACCACGGGGCGTGTCGTCTCGTACTTCGAGGGCAACGAGTCCGCCCGTACGCCGGAACTCGTCGAGGCGCTGACCGGCGGGGCCCGCGTACTGCTGGTCACGGACGCCGGGATGCCGTCCGTCTCCGACCCCGGCTACCGGCTCGTCGCCGCCGCCGTCGAGCAGGGCATCAGGGTCACCGCGGTGCCGGGCCCCTCTGCCGTGCTCACCGCGCTCGCCCTGTCCGGGCTGCCGGTGGACCGGTTCTGCTTCGAGGGCTTCCTGCCGCGCAAGGGCGGCGAGCGCCTCGGCAAGCTGCGCGAGGTCGCCGCGGAGCGCCGCACCATGGTCTTCTTCGAGGCCCCGCACCGGCTCGACGACACCCTCGCCGCGATGGCCGAGGTGTTCGGGACGGACCGGCGCGCCGCCGTCTGCCGTGAGCTGACCAAGACCTACGAGGAAGTGAAGCGCGGACCGCTGGGCGAACTGGCCGCCTGGGCGGCCGAGGGCGTACGCGGCGAGATCACCGTCGTCGTCGAGGGCGCGGCCGACTCCGGAGCCGAGGAACTGGACGCCGCCGAGCTGGTACGCAGGGTGCAGGTGCGAGAGGAGGCGGGGGAGCGGCGGAAGGAGGCGATCGCCGCCGTCGCCACCGCCGCCGGCCTGCCCAAACGCGAGGTGTTCGACGCGGTGGTCGCGGCAAAGAACGCGGCTCGGACCGGCCCGCCGGAGGGCAAAGGACTATCGTGAAAGGCAAAGCGAAAGCCGCGTACCGGCCCCTTTTGCCACGAGAAGGCCAAGACCGCTCCAACACTCGACAGGGCCCGGTGCGCTTGTGCCGGTGAAGGCGTCCACTGGATAACAGGACGCATTCCCCGGAGTGCTTGTCCGGCGGACAAGAGGAGCAGGCATGAGTGAGATCGCAGCAGCCACCGTGCACGAGGCGTATTCCTTCGCGTGCATGAGGTGCGGACACGGCTGGGAACAGGCCTACGAGATAGAGCACCACGTCGACGCCTCCAACAACGCTTTCGTGGTCTACAAGGCGGACGGCCAGCGCGTGCCCTCCCCGCTTTCCACGCCCACCTGTGCCAACTGCGGCGGGCACGTCGTGCGCATCATGCGATCCGGCCGCGTCTCGACCGTCCAGCAGCTGATGCGCAACCCCCTGCCCGTCGACAGCAACCCCGTCGGGACGCCCGCCGGGTCCCCGGCCGGCAGCCCCGCCGACGCGGCCGCCGACGCCCGCGACCGGAAGGCGGAGGCCGTGGCCGCCACCGCCGTCCCCGCGGGCGAGCACCACTGGCACCTCGCGGACCTGCTGCACCCCTTCCACCGCAGGTGAGCCCCGGGCCCCGGGCCCCTGTCCTCGTACCATCGTGACCATGAGCCGTACCGAAGCCCCGCCGTTGCCCGAACCCCTTGAGGTGCCGGTCGCTGACTCGCACACCCACCTGGACATGCAGGACGGCACCGTGGAGGAGGGCCTGGCCAGGGCCGCCGCGGTGAACGTGACCACCGTGATCCAGGTGGGCTGCGACGTGAAGGGCTCGCACTGGGCCGCCGAGACCGCCGCCGCCCACCCGAGCGTGTACGCGGCGGTGGCCCTGCACCCCAACGAGGCGCCCCGGATCGTGCACGGCGATCCGGAGGGCTCTTCGCGGCAGGGCGCACGCGAGGCCGGTGGCACGGCTGCGCTCCACGAGGCCCTCGCCGAGATCGACGCACTGGCCGCGCTGGACCACGTACGCGGTGTCGGGGAGACCGGGCTCGACTACTTCCGGACCGGCCCCGAGGGCGTGGCGGCCCAGGAGGAGTCCTTCCGGGCCCACATCGAGATCGCCAAACGGCACGGCAAGGCGCTCGTCATCCACGATCGCGAGGCGCACGCCGATGTGCTGCGCGTCCTGGCCGACGCGGGTGCCCCCGAGCGGACCGTCTTCCACTGCTACTCCGGCGACGCGGACATGGCCCGGATCTGCGCGGACGCCGGGTACTTCATGTCCTTCGCGGGCAACGTGACGTTCAAGAACGCCCAGCCGCTGCGCGACGCGCTCGTCGTCGCGCCCCTCGAACTGGTCCTGGTCGAGACGGACGCCCCGTTCCTCACCCCGGCCCCGTACCGAGGACGGCCCAACGCGCCGTATCTGATTCCGGTCACGCTGCGGGCGATGGCGGCGGTGAAGGGCGTCGACGAGACCACCCTGGCCTCTGCGGTCTCCGACAACACGGCGCGGGCGTTCGACTACTGACCCGTACCGGACGGTTCACCACGCGGTACGGGACGGGCGGCGGGCCCGGCGCCGCGCGGCCGTAGGCTTGACGGGTGAGCACCACAGAGCCCGACGCCCTCCTGGGCCCCGCAGACATCCGCGAGCTGGCCGCGACGCTGGGCGTACGCCCCACGAAGCAGCGCGGCCAGAACTTCGTCATCGACGCCAACACGGTCCGCCGGATCGTGCGGACCGCCGAGGTCCGTCCGGACGACGTGGTGGTCGAGGTCGGCCCCGGCCTCGGCTCGCTGACCCTGGCGCTGCTGGAAGCGGCGCACCGGGTCGTCGCCGTCGAGATCGACGACGTGCTCGCCGCCGCCCTGCCCGCCACGGTCGCCGCCCGGATGCCGCAGCGCGCGGACCGGTTCGCCCTCGTCCACTCGGACGCGATGCTGGTACGGGAACTGCCGGGCCCGCCGCCGACCGCACTGGTCGCCAACCTTCCGTACAACGTCGCCGTGCCGGTGCTGCTCACCATGCTCGACCGCTTCCCGACCATCGAGCGGACCCTGGTCATGGTCCAGGCGGAGGTCGCCGACCGGCTGGCCGCGCGGCCGGGCAACAAGGTCTACGGAGTGCCGTCGGTCAAGGCCAACTGGTACACGGACGTCAAGCGCGCCGGCTCCATCGGCCGCAAGGTCTTCTGGCCCGCCCCGAACGTCGACTCCGGGCTGGTCTCCCTGGTGCGCCGGGCCGAGCCGGTCGCGACCACGGCGAGCAAGGCCGAGGTCTTCGCGGTCGTCGACGCCGCCTTCGCCCAGCGGCGCAAGACCCTGCGCGCGGCCCTGTCCGGCTGGGCGGGCTCCGCGCCCGCCGCGGAGGCCGCCCTGGTCGCGGCCGGGATCTCGCCGCAGGCCAGGGGTGAGGCGCTGACCGTCGAGGAGTTCGCCGCCATCGCCGAGAACAAGCCCGCCGGGAGCGCCGAGTGAGCATCACCGCCCGGGTACCCGCGAAGGTCAACGTCCAGCTCGCCGTCGGCGCCGCGCGCCCCGACGGCTTCCACGACCTGGCCAACGTCTTCCTCGCGGTCGGCCTCTACGACGAGATCACCGTCAGCCCCGCCGACGAACTGCGTGTCACCTGCGCCGGGCCGGACGCCGCCCAGGTCCCGCTGGACGCCACCAACCTCGCCGCCCGCGCCGCGATCGCGCTGGCCGGGCGGTACGGCGTCGAGCCCCGGGTGCACATCCACATCGACAAGGACATCCCGGTCGCGGGCGGAATGGCGGGCGGCAGCGCCGACGGGGCCGGCGCCCTGCTGGCCTGCGACGCGCTCTGGTCGACCGGCGCCACCCGCGACGAGCTGCTGGCCATCTGCGCGGACCTGGGCAGCGACGTCCCGTTCAGCCTGGTCGGCGGCGCGGCCCTCGGCGTCGGCCGGGGCGAGCAGCTGACCCCGGTCGAGACCGGTGGCACCTTCCACTGGGTCTTCGCCGTCGCGGACGGCGGTCTCTCCACCCCGGCCGTCTACCGCGAGTTCGACCGGCTCACGGCGGGGATGGCGGTACCGGAGCCCGTCGCGTCCCCCGTGCTCCTGGAGGCGCTGCGGACCGGCGACGCCACGGCCCTCGCCGCCGCCCTGAGCAACGGCCTCCAGCCCGCCGCGCTGTCGCTGCGGCCCTCGCTGGCCGACACCCTGGCGGCGGGCACCGGAGCGGGTGCCCTGGCCGCGCTGGTCTCCGGCTCCGGCCCGACCACCGCGTTCCTGGCCGAGGACGAGGCGTCGGCCAGGAAGATCGCGGACGCCCTGACCGCCTCCGCGACCTGCCGCACCGCCCGGATCGCGACGTCCCCGGCGGCGGGGGCGACGGTGGTTCAGCGCCCGTAGTGGTAGCGGCACGAAACGATGCGGTAACGGAGTCCTGTGCGTACAGGATTCCGTATGAGCGGGATGGTCGGTGGGCAACGCCGCTACGGCCCCCTCAGCCGAGCCGGATGCTCCGCTTCGCCAGTTCGAACGCCGGGAGCATTCCCGCGTGCTCCTGCGCGTCCAGACCGCCCAGGTGCACCACCACCGGCCCGTCCGGGGTGGCGACGGCGAAGGCGCGGGCCGGGCGCGACTCCTCCATGATCTTGCTGTAGACGGTGTAGCCGGCCTCGGCCACCGACAGCTTCCCGGCCGTGGACGTCGTGTACGTGACCTTCGAGGCGTTCCCGTCGGCCTTCACGAAGCCCTCCAGCGCCTGGCGCGGCGTGCCGGACTTGCCGTCGCCCTGCCACACCCGCAGGAATCCGATGTGACCGGCCGGCTTCGCGTCGATCTCGCACACCATCGCGACCGGGCCCTGTCGGCTGAGCGCGGCGAACTCCCCGTCCGGCTCGTCGGGCACCACGGCCTTCGCCTTCCAGTGCTTCGCCAGGTCGAAGACGACGGGCAGTTCGCAGCCGGAACCGGCGCCCCCGACCGTGCCGCCCCTGGCCGCGGCCTTCTCGCCCGCCCCGTGCGCGCCCGCCCCGCCGCCCGGCTTCGTGTCCGCCTCCGTACCGCCGCCGGACTCCGAAGAACAGCCGGTCAGCGCGACGGATGCCAGCAGCGCGACGGATGCCAGCAGAACGGGCGCGGGCCCGCGAACCGTACGTCGTGTCATTGAGTTCCCCACTGAAGTTCCCCACCCCTGTGAGACCCGGGAACCGCCCGGATCTTGATCAATTCGGGCAAGGTACCGCAGGGGACCGGGGTGAGCGGGCGCTCGTAAGGAGCTCCGCGCCGTGGCGACTACGCTGAAGGTTCAGTGTTCTCCCTTCGAGCTGGAGCGTTCGTGGCCGTCAACCTCGTCAATGTCGAGCAGGTCAGCAAGGTGTACGGCACCCGTGCGCTGCTCGACGGTGTGTCCCTCGGTGTGTCCGAGGGGGACCGGATCGGTGTCGTCGGTCGTAACGGGGACGGCAAGACGACCCTCATCCGGATGCTCGCCAAGCTGGAGGAGGCGGACACCGGCCGCGTCACCCACAACGGCGGGCTGCGCCTCGGTGTCCTCACCCAGCACGACTCCCTCGACCCGAAGGCGACCGTCCGCCACGAGGTCATCGGCGATCTGGCCGACCACGAGTGGGCGGGCAGCGCCAAGATCCGCGACGTGCTGACCGGGCTCTTCGGCGGTCTCGACCTGCCGGGCTTCGAGCACGGACTGGACACCGTCATCGCCCCGCTCTCCGGCGGGGAGCGCCGCCGGATCGCGCTCGCCAAGCTGCTCATCGCGGAACAGGACCTGATCGTCCTCGACGAGCCGACCAACCACCTCGACGTCGAGGGGATCTCCTGGCTGGCCGGCCACCTGCGCGCCCGCCGCTCCGCACTGGTCTGCGTCACCCACGACCGCTGGTTCCTCGACCAGGTCTGCACGCGCATGTGGGACGTCCAGCGCGGCACCGTCCACGAGTACGAGGGCGGCTACAGCGACTACGTCTTCGCCCGCGCGGAACGGGAACGGATCGCCGCCACGGAGGAGGGCAAGCGGCAGAACCTGATGCGCAAGGAGCTGGCCTGGCTGCGGCGCGGCGCCCCCGCCCGCACGTCCAAGCCGCGCTACCGCATCGAGGCGGCCAACGAGCTGATCGCGGACGTGCCGCCGCCCCGCGACACCAGCGCGCTGATGAAGTTCGCCAACGCCCGGCTCGGCAAGACGGTCTTCGACCTGGAGGACGTGACCGTCCAGGCCGGACCCAAGACGCTGCTCACCCACCTCACCTGGCAGCTCGGCCCCGGCGACCGGATCGGCCTGGTCGGGGTCAACGGTGCGGGCAAGACCTCCCTGCTGCGGGCCCTGGCCGAGGCGGCCCGCACCGAGGGCGACGCGCAGCCCGCGGCCGGGAAGGTGGTCGTCGGCAAGACGGTCAAGCTGGCCTACCTCTCCCAGGAGGTCTCCGAGCTGAACCCGAACCTGCGGGTGCTCGAAGCGGTGCAGCAGGTGCGTGACCGGGTCGACCTCGGCAAGGGCCGGGAGATGACCGCGGGGCAGCTCTGCGAGCAGTTCGGCTTCACCAAGGAGAAGCAGTGGACGCCGGTCGGTGATCTCTCCGGCGGTGAGCGGCGCCGGCTCCAGATCCTGCGGCTGCTGATGGACGAGCCCAACGTCCTCTTCCTCGACGAGCCCACCAACGACCTCGACATCGAGACCCTGACCCAGCTGGAGGACCTGCTCGACGGCTGGCCCGGCTCGATGATCGTGATCTCGCACGACCGGTTCTTCATCGAGCGCACCACGGACCGGGTGCTGGCGCTGCTGGGCGACCGCTCGCTGCGGATGCTGCCGCGCGGCATCGACGAGTACCTGGAGCGCAGGCGGCAGATGGCGGCGGCCGGTACCCCCGCCGCCGTGGCGCCCACCTCGTCCTCGCAGCCCGCCGCCGCACCGGCCCCCGGCGTTTCGCCGCAGGAGGCACGCGCGGCGAAGAAGGAACTGCAGAAGGTCGAGCGGCAGCTCGACAAGATGTCGACCCGCGAGACGACGCTGCACGCCCAGATCGCGGACAACGCGACGGACTTCGAGAAGGTGGCGAAGCTGGACGCGGAGCTGCGTGAACTGGTCGCGGAGCGCGATGTGCTGGAGATGCGCTGGCTGGAACTGGCCGAGGACGCCTGACCGCTGAGCCGCACCGCCGCATAACTCATGCGGTCGGTGCGGCTGGTGGGGTCGGTGGGGGCCTGTGGGGCTCGTGGGGCAGATGGTAGAAAGAGATCTTGCCCGCGCGCGGTAGACCGGTAGCCGGACCGTGCCACACCGCAGGTGACACCAGGAACAGGGGGACGGGCCGATGAGCCAGCCGCCCGGACAGCAGCCGCCGCAGGGTGAGTTCGGGGCCCCGTACGGCCCGCCGCCCGAGACGTTCCCGCCACCGGGCCAGGGCACGGCGCAGCCGTCCGGCCCGTACGCGGCGCCCGCACAGCCGGGCCCGTACGGACAGGCTGCCCAGCCCGGACAGCCCGGACAGCCCGGACAGCCCGGACAGCCCGCCCAGCCCGGATATCCCGCCCCGCCCGTGCAGCCCGTCCCGGGTTACGGACATCCGCCGCAGCCCGCGCCCGGTTACGGGTACCCGCCGCAACCCGGCCCGTACGCGCAGCCGGCCCAGCCCGGTTACGGCTACCCGCCGCAGCCCGGCCCGTACGCGCAGCCGGGGCAGCCCGGTTACGGCTACCCGGGGCAGCCGCCGCAGTCCCAGCCGCCGCGGTCCGGCGGGTCCCGGGGCGGCGGGCGGTTCCGGGGCGGGACCGGGACGGTCGTCGGCGCCGTGCTCGCGGTGGCGCTGCTGGCCGGCGCCGGCATCTGGTTCGCGCTCGACGGGGACGGCGGGAGCGGGAAGCCCACGGCCGGACCCGTGCACAGTTCGGGGCCGCCGGACAACTCCTCCTCGTCCCCCTCGCCCGTGCCGACCGGTACCGGGGGCCCCGACACGATCAGCCCCGCCGCGGAGGCCGCCGCCGTCAACGCCGAGCGCAAGCCGGGCGAGGCGAAGATGCTCTGGCTCCAGAAGGGCGGCGTCGATCTGCCCGAGGGCGGCGAGGACGTGTACGGCCCCTGGTTCGCCGGCGACACCGTCGTCACGGCGATGTACCACACCGTCACCGGCTACGACGCCGCGGACGGCTCGCTCAAGTGGAGCCTGCGGCTGGCCACCAACGCGTGTGCGGCGCCCTCGCAGCCCACCGCCGACGGCAAGATCGTCCTGGGCGTCAAGCGCACCACCTCGGGCGACTCGGAGTGCAACGGCCTCCAGATGGTCGACCTCACGACGGGCAAGGCCGGCTGGCACAAGACGTACGCCCGCCAGGGCGTCTGGGACGGGCTCTCCGACCTCAGGATGTCCACCAACGGCGGCACCGTGACCGTGGGGCGCACCTCCAGGTCCGACGCCTTCCGGGTCAGTGACGGAAAGGTGGTGTTCGGGAAACTGCCGGGCAACTGCCAGCCGTTCGGGTTCGCCAGTGGCGAGGTGGCCATCGCGGCGGCCAGCTGCCAGACCGCCGCCGACGACCACAAGGAACACCAGGTGCAGCGGATCGACCCCGCCACCGGCAAGCGGCTGTGGACGTACAAGGTCAAGAAGGGCTGGCAGGTCGCGCAGATCTACTCGGCGGACCCCATAGTCGTCTCGCTCAAGCAGTCGGACGACAAGTGGGGCATCCTCGTCCTCAACGCCGACGGCACCTACCGCACCCAGCTCTCCGGCGGACCGGCCAACTACGACGTCTCGTGCGACGCGGACGTGATCGTCCAGGGCCCCAACCTCGACAACTGCTCAGGGGTGGCCGCCGACGCGAAGACCTTCTACATGGCGACCGCGGCCGTCGACCTCAAGACCGGTGACGGCAACAAGGTCGCCGCCTTCGACCTGACCACCGGCAAGTACAAGTGGTCCGTCGCCTCACCGGCCAAGCAGTCCCTCACCCCGCTGCGGACGGAGGGCGGCAAGCTGTTCATGTATCTCGGGGCCGCCAAGAACAAGGGGGGCGGCATCGTCTCCGTACCGAGTACCGGAGGCACTTGGAGCCCGGTGCTGCGGCATCCGGTCTCGGGCGTACCCACCGAGCGCGGCTTCTCCCTCTCGCGTATCGTCTACGTGGGCGGACGCTCCTACCTCTCGCAGGCGAGGATCACCGGCATCGAGGACGGGGACGAGGTCGAGACGCGGTCGATGGTCGCCTTCGGGAACTGACGGGGCGTAAGGCCTGTCGTCGGACCGGCGTAGGCGTAACGGCAGCATCACAGGCCGGTTCTCCCTTGGGCACAGAGGTGGACCGAACCGGGGCCGGTGGCGGGACGGGTGGTAGAAAGAAGCCCCGCTCGACTGTCGTAACACTGCGGGATCCATGCCCGATTCGCTCCATTTCACTGGGGATTCAGGGGGTCTACGCCGACTCCCTGGAGCCCCGGTGGAATCGCGGGGGAGTCCGGAACGGGCACCGGACCGCACGAAGGGGGACGCGCTGATGACCCAGCCGCCCAGCCAGCAACCGCCGCAGGGAGGCTTCGGCGCTCCGCAGGAGCCGCCGCAGGGGGTCCCGCAGCCGCCCCAGGGCCCGCCGCAGACGCCGCCGCCGCCCGCGCAGCCGCCCCAGGCACCGGCCACCCCGCCGGGACCGCCGGCCGCGCAGCCGGGCTACGGCTACCCGCAGCAGCCGGGCCAGCCGCAGCAGCCGGGTCAGCCGCAGCCGGGCCCGTACGGTCAGCCGCAGCAGCCGGGGCCCTACGGCCAGCAGCCCGGTCCGTACGGTCAGCAGCAGCCGGGCCCGTACGCCCAGCAGCCCGGTCCCTACGGTCAGCCGCAGCAGCCGGGCCCGTACGGTCAGCCGCAGCAGCCCGGTTACGGCTATCCGCAGCAGCAGTACCCCGGCGCACCCGTCCCCGGCGGCCCGGCGGGTCCCGGCGGCCGCGGCCCCTTCAAGGGGAAGCCCGCGATCATCATCGCCGCCGCGGTCGCCGCGCTGCTGGTCATAGGCGGCGGTGTCTACCTGGCCGCGAGCGGCGGTGACGACGACAAGAAGCCCGTCGCGAAGGAGAGCACCAGCGACGCGAAGCCGTCCGTCTCGCCCTCCGTGGACGAGGGCGACGGTAACGGGACGGGCCGTGAGGGCAACGACGACCTGAACGCCGGGCGCAAGGACGGCGAGGCCAAGGTCCTCTGGCTCCAGAAGAACGACGTCGACCTGCCGCGCAACGGCGCCGACGTGTACGGCCCCTGGATAGTCGGCGACACCCTCGTCAAGGGCATGTACCGCACCGTCTCCGGCTACTCGGTGGCCGACGGCAAGCAGAAGTGGACGCTGAAGCTGGGCACGGACATCTGCTCCGCACCGGCGCAGACCACCACCGACGGCAAGATCGTCATCGGGGTGAAGGACGGCACCACGGACAAGGCGGACTGCGCGGACCTCCAGCTGATCGACCTCAACACCGGCAAGACCGGCTGGAAGAAGTCGATCAAGAGCAGTGGTCTGTTCGACATGCTGTCCGACATCTCCCTCGCGATCAGCGGCAACACCGTGACGGTCGGCCGCACCGGCGCCTCCAACGCCTTCCGGGTGAGCGACGGCAAGACACTGTTCGGCAAGCGCGCCGGCAACTGCCAGCCGTTCTCCTTCGCGGGCGGCGCCAAGCTGATCGCCGCCACCAACTGCCGTACGGGGGACGTCGAGAACCCGCAGCACGAGGTCGAGGAGATCGACCCGGTCACGGGCAAGCCCAAGTGGACGTACAAGCCCGCGCGCGGCTGGGAGATCGACCGGTTCTACTCGGTCAGCCCGCTCATCGTCTCGCTGACCAAGGGCAGCGGCGACGCGAAGAAGTGGAGCATCCTCGCGCTCAAGGAGAACGGCTCGCTGCGCTCCCAGATCGTCAGTGACAAGGGCGACTCGTTCGCGACCAACTGCGGCGGCATGTTCGCCATCTTCGGCAAGTCCGTCGACGGCTGCGCGGGTGTCGCGACCGACCCCAACACGCTCTACATGGCGACGCAGGACGACACCAGCGGCTCCGCCCGGACCAACAAGGTCGTGGCGTTCAACCTGAACACCGGCAAGACCAAGTGGAAGGCCGCCGCACCGGCCGAGCAGACGATGCGGCCGCTGCGGATGGAGGGCGGCAACCTGCTGCTCTACGTGGACGCCGGGTACGGCAAGGGCGGCGGGATCGCCAGCCTCGCGCCGACCGGGGGCTCCCCGCAGATGGTGCTCCAGCACCCGGACTCGACGTCGGAGATCGAGAGCTCCTTCTACAACGAGAAGATCCTCTACGAGGGCGGCCGTTCGTTCGTCGTGAGCGGGCGGGTCAGCGCGAGCAACGACAAGGAAGAGCTGGAGACGAAGACCATGATGGCCTTCGGCAAGTAACGGCTCACCACGGCACCCGCAGGACCCCACCCGGCCGTGGACGGCGGCAGACCCGCCCGCGGCCGGCTCCGGCCCACCCCCACTGACTCTTCTTCTCCTTCCCCAGAGGTACCCACGCCATGACGCAGCCGCCCCAGCCGCCCCCCAACGAACCGCCGCAGGGCGGGTTCGGCGCACCGCAGGACCCGCCGCCCGGTGGTTTCGGCGCCCCGACACCGCCGCCCGCAGACCCATTCGGCAAACCGCCGGCCACCCCGCCGGCCACCCCGCCCCCGGGCGGCTACGGCACCCCGCCGCCCGCGGGCCCGCCCCAGCAGCAGCCCGGCTACGGCTACCCGCAGACGCCTCCGCAGGGTCAGCCGCCGCAGCCCGGCTACGGGTTCCCGCCCGGTCAGCCGCAGCAGCCCGGCTACGGCTACCCGCAGGGCCAGCCGCCGCAGCCCGGTTACGGCTACCCGCAGCAGGGCCAGCCGCCGCAGGGCTACGGGTACCCCACCGCCCCGATGCAGCAGCCGCCCCAGCCGCCGCAGAACGGGAACGGGCCGAAGAAGTTCTCCACCCAGGCACAGATCATCGTCGCCGCGGTGGTCGCCGTGGCGCTCATCGTCGGCGGCGGCCTCTGGTACGCCTCCAGCGGTGACGACGGCGGTGACAAGAAGGACGAGGCGTCCACCTCCGCCGGCACCGACGGCGGGAGCAAGGGCGGCGACGGCAAGGACGCCGGCGGCGGGAGCAAGGAGAAGGCCCCGGCCAACACCAAGGCCTCGGTCGCCTTCCAGCTGCCGCAGCCCAAGGTCACCGACGTCACCACGGTCGACGGCTCCTGGCTCACGGACAAGGCGTACGTCAAGACGGGCGTCAACGAGATCATCGGCTACGACCCGGCCAAGGGCACCAAGCTCTGGTCGATCCCGCTGCCCGGCCAGCTCTGCGCCGCCTCCCGGCACATGAGCAAGGACTTCAAGACGGCCATCGTCTTCGAGGCGGGCAAGCGGACCGCGGCGAAGAAGTACCAGCCCTGCGACCACGTGGGCGCCCTGGACCTCGCCACCGGCAAGCTCATGTGGAGCAAGTCGGTGACCGCCGCCACCGGCGGCGACGCCCCCGTCCGGTTCACCGAGGTCACCCTCAGCGGCACCACGGTCGCCGCGGCCGGCTCCGAGGGCGGCGCCGCGTTCGACCTGAACACCGGCGCCGAGCGCTGGAAGCCGAAGGTGAGCACCGACCGCTGCTACGACACCGGGTACGGCGGCGGCGACGCCCTCGCCGTGGTCCGCAAGTGCGGCTCGTACGACGACCCCCAGCTCACCATCCAGGCGCTGAACCCGACCACGGGCGCCCCGCTCTCCTCGTACAAGATGCCGCCCGGTGTCGAGTACGCGAGCATCGTCTCCACCAAGCCCCTGGTCGTCGCGGCCGACGTCGGCGACACCGCGGGTGACGGCAGCGGGATCTCCGACTTCTTCTCGATCGACGCCGCCACCGGCAAGCTGCTCGTCCGGATCCCGGCCGACGCCGAGAAGTACGCGGCCAACTGCAAGTCCACCGAGGTCGAGACCTGCCAGCAGCTCGCGGTCGGCAACAACCGGCTCTACCTGCCCACGGAGGAGCACGACGGCAGCGAGGACAACAGCGACACCAACGAGATCGTCTCCTTCGACCTGACCACCGGCAAGCAGACCGGCGACCGGGCCGACGCGGGCGACGACTACACGATGTTCCCGCTCCGCATGGACGGCGGCAACATCATCGCGTACAAGGAGCCCCCGTACGACAAGGGCGGCCAGATCGTCTCCATCGACGGCAGTACCTTCAAGCAGACCGTGCTGATGGAGAACCCGAGCGACGAGACGGTCCGGGACGCGGAGACCAGCTTCTCCCCGGAGTACGCCGAATACCGCTACAGCGGCGGCCGGTTGTACATCTCCGAGACGATGATCAGCAAGCCGAGTACGAGCTCGCTGGACGACAAGGAGTACCTCGTCGTCTCGTTCGGTACGAACTGACCCGACGTCAACACCGCACCCGGCCCTGCCGGTCGATCCGTCGACCGACAGGGCCGGGTGCTTTTGCGCCGTCAAGTGGGCCGGAACAACCCACGATTGGGTAATCCGCGCTCGTTCCAGGGGTCTTCTGCCGGCGAAGACGCACGCGGCGTCGAACATGCGTGTAACTTGCAGGCCCTAGACGGCCGGGGGCCGGTGCCGGTGTTACGGGGGTTTGCTCGATGGGCGTGCGGCTGATGGTGGTCGATGACCACCGACTGCTCGCCGAGGCGCTCGCCTCGGCGCTCAAACTACGGGGTCACCGGGTGCTCGCCGCCGCCGCTCCCACCGCCGGGGCGGCGGACCTGGTGGTGAGCCGGGCTCCGGAGGTCTGCCTGTTCGGCACCGCCGCACCCGCGGAGCCGGGCGCCTTCGAGCCGATCGCGCGGATCAGGCGCGAGCGCCCGCAGATCGCCGTGCTGGTGCTCGGTCCGGTGCCCAGCCCGCTGGGGATCGCGGCCGCCTTCGCCTCGGGCGCCGCCGGCTACGTACGTCACGACGAGCGCATCGAGGGCGTCGAGCGGGCGATCGTCAAGGCGCGGGCCGGTGAGGCGGCGATCGCGCCGCAACTGCTCCAGGGCGCCTTCGCGGAGCTGCTCAACCCGGCCGTCCAGCCGGACGACGAGGGGCAGCGGCTGCTCCAGCTGCTCACCCCGCGCGAGGTCGAGGTGCTGGTCAGGGTCGCGGAGGGGGAGGGCACCCGGCTGATCGCGGCCGGGATGCGGATCGCGCCGAGCACCGCCCGTACCCATGTGCAGCGGGTCCTGATGAAGCTGGGTGTCGGCTCCCGGCTGGAAGCGGCGGCGCTGGCCGCCCGCACCGGCCTGCTGGACCGGGCGGCCCGCACGCGGCAGGGGCCGGACCCCGTCGGCTGACGGTGTCCGGCCCCTGCCGGTGGTGCGGGCGCCCCCGCGCCTCAGCCTCTCAGCGCCTCAACTGTCGGGCGCGTCCGTGGTGTCCGGCGCGGCGGCCGGCGGCTGGGCCGGGCGCAGCTTCAGCCAGACCAGGAAGAACAGCCCGAGCACCAGCATGGCCAGTCCGGTCCACAGGTTGATGTGGACGCCCTCCGCCTTCTTCAGGTCGGCGTCGGACGGGCTGATCCCGGCGATGGTGACGATGACTCCGTAGACCACGAAGAGACCGCCGATGATCCGCCTGATGTCGAAGAGACGGGCCGCCGTGGCGGACTTCTGCTCCAGATCGGAGACTTCCTTGTGCATGTCGGACATGGTGAGTTGCTCCGATCAGAACGAGTAGGGGACGTAGCACAGGGCGGCGAGCACGATCGCGCCCCAGCCCAGCAGGGCCGGCCTGCGGTACCAGGCGTCGTCGCCCTCCGCGGGCGCCTCTTCGAGGCCCGGTGACTCGGTTCCGTATACGAGACCGGCCAGTTCGGCCTCCGGCTTGGGGGCGGTGAAGAGCGTGACGGCGACCATCACGACCGCGCCCGCGACGAACCCGACGATCGCGGAGACGAAGTTGGCGCCCTGGTCGCTCGGGATGTCGATGATGCCCTGCTTGTAGATGACGAAGTAGTTGACCATCGCGGCCGTGGTACCGGCCAGCAGGCCCCAGACACCGGACTTCATCGAGGCGCGCTTCCAGAACATCCCGATGATGAAGACGACGAAGAGCGGGACGTTGAAGAAGGAGAACAGCGTCTGGAGGTAGCTCATGATGTTGGAGAAGCTGGCGGCGATGAACGCCGTGCCGATGGAGGCCAGCACTCCGATCACCGTGATGCCCCGCCCGAAGCGCAGGTAGTACGCGTCCGACTGGTCCTTCTTCACGTACCGCGCCCAGATGTCCGTGGTGAACACGGTGTTGAACGAGGAGACGTTGGCGGCCATGCCCGCCATGAACGCGGCCAGCAGACCGGTGACCGCGATGCCGAGGACACCGTTGGGCAGCAGCTCGCGCATCAGCAGCGGGATCGCGTCGTTGTACGTGGTGCCGGAGCCCGCGGCGCCGATGTTCGGCACGATCACGGCGGCGACCAGGCCGGGGATCATCACCAGGAAGACGATGAACATCTTCGGGAACGCGGCGATCAGCGGGGTGCGCTGGGCGGCCGAGAGGTTCTTCGCGGACAGGGCGCGCTGCACCTCGGCGAAGTTCGTCGTCCAGTAGCCGAACGAGAGCACGAAGCCCAGGCCGAGCACGATCGTCAGCCAGTTGGCGCCGAGCGGGTTGGCGTCACCGATGCCGGTGCCGCCCCAGGCGCTCATGAAGTTCGAGCCGTGGCTCGACGTCAGCGAGTCGCTCAGCCCGTCCCAGCCACCGACGCGCTTGAGACCCAGGATGGTCAGCGGAATCAGCGCGGCGAGGATGACGAAGAACTGCAGTACCTCGTTGTAGATGGCGGAGGAGAGCCCGCCGATGGTGATGTAGATCAGGACGAAGAGGCCCGCGACGACGATCGCGACCCACTGCGGCCAGCCGAGGAGCGCCTCCACCACGATCGACAGGGCGTACAGGTTGACGCCCGCGATCAGGACCGCGGAGAAGGCGAAGAGTATGGAGCTCAGCAGGTGTGCCGACTTGTCGAAGCGGTGGAGCAGGAACTCCGGTACGGAGCGGACCTTCGACTTGTAGTAGAAGGGCATCATCACGAGGCCCAGGAAGACCATCGCGGGGATGGCGCCGATCCAGTACCAGTGGACGACCGCGACGCCGTACTGGGCGCCGGTCGCCGCCATGCCGAGGATCTCGGTGGCGCCGAGGTTGGCCGCCACGAAGGCCAGACCGGTCACCCACGCGGGCAGTGACCGTCCGGAGAGGAAGAAGTCGAGGCTCGTCTTCACGCTTCGCCGGGCGGCGAAGCCGATGCCGAGAACGACGGCGAAGTAGATCGCCAGGATCGTGTAATCGAGCCCGTTCGTGGGGAGCCGGAGCCCGGATGCCAGAGGGTGCATGGGGGGAACTCGCTTCGTTGCGTGTACTGAACCCGAAGGAAACTACGCCCTTGTGTTCAGAAAATGAACAGTTCCATTGAGCATCTTTGTTTGATTGTGATCGTATGGCCCGAAAACTCGGCCCTAATCCACGAGAACCCCGCGAGAGTCCAACAGATCCTGTCAGTTGGCTGTGCGAGATGCAGCTCACATCCGGCCGCACTTGGTTGGCCTGGACTCATTGACGCGCCTGTTGATTTGTGGTTCATTGTGTTGGGTTATGTTTGGGAGGAGTCTGGTGAAGAAGACGGTTACGACGCTCGCCGACGGCCGGGAGCTGCTCTATTTCGACAGCCGTGACGACGAGGTCCGGGATGCCGTCGACGGGCGCCCGCTCGACGCCGTGGCGACTTCCTCCGAGATCCGCCGGGACCCCCTGCTGGGGGACAGCGTCGCCGTCGCCTCGCACCGCCAGGGACGTCCGTACCACCCGCCGGCCGACGAGTGCCCGCTCTGCCCGTCCCAGGAGGGGCGGCTCAGCGAGATCCCCGACGACCACTACGACGTCGTCGTCTTCGAGAACCGCTTCCCCTCGCTGGCCGGTGACTCCGGCCGCTGCGAGGTCGTCTGCTTCACCTCCGACCACGACGCATCGTTCGCGGACCTCACGGAGGAGCAGGCCGGACTCGTGCTGGAGGCCTGGACCGACCGGACGGCCGAGTTCGCCGGGCTCGACCAGGTCAAGCAGGTGTTCTGCTTCGAGAACCGGGGCGCCGAGATCGGCGTGACGCTCGGCCACCCGCACGGGCAGATCTACGGGTACCCGTTCGTCACCCCGCGCACCGAGCTGATGCTCCGCTCGATGGAGGAGCACCGCGCGGAGACCGGCGGCAACCTCTTCGACGACATCGTCGCCCGCGAGATCGCCGACGGCGACCGGATCGTGCTCTCCGGCGAGCACTGGGTGGCGTTCGTCCCGTACGCGGCCCACTGGCCGTACGAGGTCCACCTCTACCCGCTCCGCCGCGTCCCCGACCTGCGGGAGCTCGATGACGCGGAGCGCACGGAGTTCGCACAGGTCTATCTGGAACTCTTGAGGCGGTTCGACCGGATATTCGGCCCCGACCACCCTCCGACGCCGTACATCTCGGCCTGGCACCAGGCACCGTTCGGCATCCCGGACCGGGAGGAGTTCGCTCTCCACCTTGAGCTCTTCACCGTGCGAAGGACCACCAGCAAGCTGAAGTTCCTCGCGGGTTCCGAATCCGGCATGAGTGTGTTCATCAACGATGTGCCGCCGGAGGCCGCGGCCGCGCGACTGCGAGAGGTAGCGAGCGAGTGAGCAAGTCCCCCAAGAAGTACCTGGTGACAGGCGGCGCGGGATACGTGGGCAGCGTGGTCGCCCAGCACCTGCTGGAGGCGGGCCACACCGTCACCGTCCTCGACGACCTCTCCACCGGATTCCGCGCGGGCGTCCCGGCCGGCGCCGAGTTCATCGAGGGCCGGATCCAGGACGCCGCGAAGTGGCTGGACCCCTCCTACGACGGGGTGCTGCACTTCGCCGCGTACTCCCAGGTCGGGGAGTCCGTCACCGACCCGGAGAAGTACTGGGTCAACAACGTCGGCGGCTCCACCGCGCTGCTCGCCGCCATGCGCGAGGCCGGGGTGCGCACCCTGGTCTTCTCCTCCACCGCCGCCACCTACGGCGAACCCGTCTCCAGCCCCATCACCGAGGCCGACCCCACGGCCCCGACCAGCCCGTACGGGGCCACCAAGCTCGCCGTCGACCACATGATCACCGGCGAGGCGGCCGCCCACGGGCTCGCCGCCGTCTCGCTGCGCTACTTCAACGTGGCCGGGGCCTACGGCGACTGCGGCGAGCGGCACAGCCCCGAGTCGCACCTGATCCCGCTGGTCCTCCAGGTGGCCCTGGGGCAGCGCGAGTCGATCTCGGTGTACGGCGACGACTACCCCACCCCCGACGGCACCTGCGTCCGCGACTACATCCACGTCGCGGACCTCGCCGAGGCGCACCTGCTCGCCCTGGACGCCGCCACCTCGGGCGAGCACCTGATCTGCAACCTCGGCAACGGCAACGGCTTCTCGGTCCGCGAGGTCATCGAGACGGTCCGCGAGGTCACCGGCCACCCGGTCCCCGAGACCGCGGCCCCGCGCCGCGGCGGCGACCCGGCCGTCCTCGTCGCCTCCGCCACCACCGCCAGGGAGCGCCTCGGCTGGCAGCCGTCCCGCGCGGACCTGGCCGGAATCGTCTCCGACGCCTGGACGTTCGCCCGCCGAGAGGAGCCCACCGCACCATGACCGACACCGCTGAGCCGACCGCCGCCCCCACCGAGCTGACCCGCTCTTTCACCGAGCTGTACGGGACCGCGCCCGAGGGAGTCTGGGCCGCCCCCGGCCGGGTCAACCTGATCGGTGAGTACACCGACTTCAACGACGGCTTCGTGATGCCGCTCGCGCTCCCGCACACCGCGCGGGCCGCCGTCGCCCGCCGCACCGACGGCGTCCTGCGGCTGCACTCCACCGATGTGCCGGGCGGCGTCGTCCAGCTCCGCGTGGACGAGCTGACCCCGAACGAGGGCCACGGCTGGGCCGCCTACCCGGCCGGTGTCGTCTGGGCGCTGCGCGAGGCCGGCCACCCGGTCACCGGCGCCGACATCCAGCTGACCTCCACCGTCCCCACCGGCGCCGGGCTCTCCTCGTCCGCCGCCCTCGAAGTGGTCACCGGTCTCGCCCTGAACGACCTGTTCGGGCTCGGGCTCAGCCACGCCGAGCTGGCGGTACTGGCCCAGCGCGCGGAGAACGCCTTCGTCGGCGTCCCCTGCGGGGTCATGGACCAGATGGCCTCCGCCTGCTGCACCGAGGGCCACGCCCTGCACCTGGACGCCCGCGACCTCACCCAGCGCCAGGTCCCCTTCGACCTGGCCGCCCACGGCCTCCAGCTCCTCGTCGTCGACACCCGCGTCAAGCACGCACTCGGCGACGGCGCCTACGCGGAACGCCGCGCGGCCTGCGAGGAGGGCGCCCGGCTGCTCGGTATCCGCACCCTGCGCGAGCTCCCGTACGAGGGCCTGGGCGCCGGGCTCGACACGCTGGCCGCCGCCGGTGCGGACGAGTCCGTCGTGCGCTGCGTGCGCCACGTGGTCAGCGACAACCAGCGCGTCGAGCAGGTCATCGCGCTGCTCGACGCGGGCGAGGTGCGCGCGGCGGGCCCGGTCCTCACGGCGGGCCACGTCTCGCTCCGGGACGATCTGCGGGTCTCCTGCGTGGAGCTGGACCTGGTGGTCGAGGCGGCGAACGCGGCCGGGGCGCTCGGTTCCCGGATGACCGGCGGCGGCTTCGGCGGCTCCGCGATCGTGCTCCTGGAGGAGGCGCAGGCGGACACGGTCACCAAGTCGGTTCTGGAGGCGTTCACTTCGGCCGGTTACGCGGCACCCCGGGTCTTCCCCGCCGTCCCGTCGGCGGGCGCCCGCCGGATCGCCTGACCGAGGACGGATTCGAGGACTACCCGCAGAGCCGCTTGGTGAGGGTGAACTCCGTTACGCCCGGCGGGTAGTCCTCGACCCGGCCCGTCACCTCGTAACCCCGCTCCCGATAGAAGTCCGGGGCCTGGAAGTCCCAGGTCTCCAGCCGGGAGCGGGTGCAGTCCCGGTCCGCGCGGGCCACCCGTTCCGCCTCGGCGAGCAGCCGCGAGCCGAGGCCGCGGCCCCGGTGTCCGGCGTCGACCCAGAGCATGTCCACATGGAGCCAGTGTGCCCAGGTGCGCCCGGTCAGCCCCGCGGCGACCTGCCCGTGGGCGTCCAGCGCCCATACCTCCAGCGGGAGTTCGCGTGCGGCGGGGCCGCCCCGGAGCGCCCGGATCTCCGGCGAAGCGGCGGTGTCGTCCTCACGGAGCCGTCTGCTCAGCAACTGACGACGTTCCCTGTCCACTTCTGTCTCAAGACGGAACATGCATCACACCCTAGGGTCACCCGGCTCCCCAGTTCCGCGAATCCCCTCCCGCTCCGGGCGGCCGCCCGTACGCTGATGCACAGCACCGGTGGGGGCCGGTGCTGATTCAGGGGTACGAGACAGCCGGGTGCGACATCCGGGTGGGGGTGGCGAGTCGGTGCACGGCGGCGGCCGTGGCACCGCGGTCCGTTCCCCGTTCCGGGTGCCGCACCCGTGCTGGTCCGTCGCTGACGGGGGGCGCACGCTACGGGGCGCCCCAGAACGCACAGCATGGGGGTGCCTGTGGTCCGTATCCGGGTTCTCGTGGTCGACGACCACCGTATTTTCGCCGAATCGCTCGCCGCGGCGCTCGCGGCCGAGCCCGACGTCGACGTCGCGGCGGCGGGCAGCGGCCCGGCCGCCCTGCGCTGCTTGGAGCGGGCCGCCGCGGAGGGGCGCGGCTACGACGTGATGCTGGTCGACGCCGAGCTGGGCATCCTGGCCCCGGCGGGCGGCAGCAGGGCCACCGGCCCGGTGGCGGTGCCCGACCGGCCGGCCGGAGGCGGGGCGCAGGCCGACGGCATCTCGCTGGTCGCCGGGGTCCGCGCGAACCGGCCCTCGGTGCGCACGGTGGTGCTCGCGGAGAAGGACGACCCGCGCCGGGCCGCGCTCGCGCTACAGGCCGGGGCCTGCGGCTGGGTCGCCAAGGACTGCTCGCTCCAACGCCTGCTCGCGGTCATCCGGGGGGTGCTGCGCGACGAGACGCATCTGCCTCCCGCGCTGCTCACCGGGGTGCTGCGGGAAATGCTGGCGGACCGCAAACACCGCAGCGAGAGCGAGCAGCTCGTCGAGTCGCTGACCCCGCGCGAACGCGAGGTGCTGCGCTGCATGGTGGCCGGGCTCGGCCGCAAGGCGGTGGCGGAGCGGCTGTTCCTCTCGCCGCACACGGTGCGTACCCATATGCAGAACGTGCTGGGCAAGCTGGGCGTGCACTCGACGCTGGCGGCGGTCGCGCTGGCCAGACGGGCGGGCGTGGGCCCGGTCGATCCGGAGGCGGCCCGGCCCGGCCCCGCCCTAGGGGATGTTGTCGAACGGGGCAGTCAACTGGCGTAGCAGACCGGCCAGTTCGCCGCGCTGTTGGCGGGAGAGTTCGCCCAGGATGGCGCGCTCCTGGGCGAGCAGCCCGGCCAGCGACTGGTCCGCCTTGTCACGGCCCTCCGCGGTGAGCCGGACCAGCACCCCCCGGCGGTCGCTCGGGTCGGGGAGCCGCTCGACGAGGTTCTTCTTGGTCAGCCGGTCGATGCGGTTGGTCATCGTGCCCGAGGTGACCAGGGTCTGGGTGAGCAGCTGGCCGGGGGAGAGCTGGTACGGGTCACCGGCGCGCCGCAACGACGTGAGGACGTCGAACTCCCACGGCTCCAGGCTGTGCTCGGAGAAGGCGATCCTGCGGGCCCGGTCGAGGTGGCGGGCCAGCCGGGAGACGCGACTGAGGACCTCAAGTGGTTCCACGTCGAGGTCGGGGCGCTCTCGGCGCCATGCAGCGACCAGTCGGTCTACCTCGTCCTCCATGTGGATCAGTGTAGAGGGTCTGTCGACATGAAGTCTCTTGAATTCGAGTCTCTTGGGATCGAGTGTCTTGACATCAAGATACTTTCGGGATGATCCTGGTCCCATGACCGCACCGATCTGGGATCCGCAGCAGTACCTGCGCCACGCGGACCACCGCGCCCGCCCCTTCCGCGATCTGCTGGCCCGCGTCCCTCCGCTCCCGGACGCCCCCGCCCCCCGGATCGCCGACCTCGGCTGCGGAGCCGG
Source organism: Streptomyces sp. NPDC104307 (assembly GCF_055584045.1). Classification (NCBI taxonomy): domain Bacteria; kingdom Bacillati; phylum Actinomycetota; class Actinomycetes; order Kitasatosporales; family Streptomycetaceae; genus Streptomyces; species Streptomyces sp. NPDC104307. The sequence goes on along the minus strand of NZ_JBVJMU010000012.1, from coordinate 176,609 downwards.
CAACGTCACCGCCCTGCTGGCCGAACGCTGGCCCGGCGCCCGGATCACCGGCTACGACAACTCACCCCAGATGCTGGAACGGGCCCGCGCCCACGCCACCGCACTGCTGGACTTCGCGGAGGCCGACGCCGCGACCTGGACCCCCGAAGAGCCCTACGGCCTCATCGTCTCCAACGCCCTGCTCCAGTGGGTGCCCCACCACGCAGAGCGCTTCCCCGACTGGCTGGACGGTCTCGCCCCCGGCGGCACCCTCGCCTTCCAGGTACCCGGCAACTTCGACCAGCCCAGCCACGTCCTGATGCGCGAACTGGCCGCCTCCCCGCGCTGGCGCTCCCGCCTCGGCGGCCTGCTGCGCCACGCCGACGCGGTGCTCAGCCCCGCCGGCTACCTGGACCGGCTCACCGGCCCCGGCCGTACCCCGGACGTCTGGGAGACCACTTACCTGCACCTGCTGCCCGGCGAGGACGCCGTCCTCGACTGGGTGAAGGGCACCGGCCTGCGCCCCGTCCTCACCGCCCTGGCCGATGACGAGGAGGCCCGGAGCGCCTTCCTCGCCGAATACCGCGACCTGCTGCGCACCGCGTACCCCGCGGGCCCGCACGGCACCGTCTTCCCGTTCCGCCGCATCTTCGCCGTCACCCACCGGGAGGAGTGAGGGCCCGGACACCGGAGCGCCCCGCCCCCCGAGGAACCGGGGGCGGGGCGCTCCGGTGCTGTGCTGCGGGCCCCGTCAGCTCCTGCGGTGGCCTATCAGCCGAGGCTTCGACTCCAGGTTCTCCAGCCCGTGCCACGCCAGATTCACCAGATGCGCCGCCACCTCGGCCTTCTTCGGCTTACGGGCGTTCACCCACCACTGCCCGGTCAGCGCCACCATGCCGACCAGCGCCTGCGCGTACAGCGGAGCCAGCTTCGGATCGAAGCCCCGGGCCTTGAACTCCAGCCCCAGGATGTCCTCCACCTGCGTGGCGATATCGCTGATGAGCGAGGCGAACGTGCCGGTCGACTGGGCGACCGGCGAATCACGCACCAGAATCCGGAACCCGTCCGTGTACGTCTCGATGTAGTCCAGCAGCGCGAACGCCGCCTGTTCCAGCAGCTCACGCGGGTGTCCGGCGGTGAGGGCGGTGTTCACCATCTCCAGGAGCTGGCGCATCTCCCGGTCCACCACCACCGCGTACAGCCCCTCCTTGCCGCCGAAGTGTTCGTAGACCACCGGCTTGGAGACCCCGGCGCGCGCCGCGATCTCCTCCACCGAAGTGCCCTCGAACCCCTTGTCGGCGAAGAGGGTGCGACCGATGTCCAACAGTTGCTCGCGGCGTTCCTTGCCCGTCATCCGCACCCGGCGGGCCCGCCGGGTGGAGGGTGTGCGGGATTTCTCGCTGCCTGTGCTTCCGTCGGTCGCCACATCGTCAATCATGCCGCGTCGGCCTCCGCCGGGTGGCGCCGGGACTCGATACGGGCGGAGTCGGGCCAGCGCACATCCGTCGCCCAGCCCAGTTTCTCGAACCAGCGGATCAGCCGGGCACTCGAATCGATCTGACCGCGCATCACACCGTGCCGCGCACTCGTGGGGTCCGCGTGGTGCAGGTTGTGCCAGGACTCACCGCACGAGAGGACCGCCAGCCACCACACGTTGCCGGACTTGTCACGGGACTTGAACGGGCGCTTGCCGACCGCGTGGCAGATCGAGTTGATCGACCACGTCACGTGGTGCAGCAGCGCGACCCGGACCAGGGAGCCCCAGAAGAACGCCGTCGCCGCCCCCCACCACGACATCGTGACCAGACCGCCGACCAGCGGCGGGATCGCCAGCGAGACGATCGTGAAGGACAGGAAGTGACGCGAGATCCCGCGGATCGCGGGGTCCCTGATCAGATCGGGGGCGTACTTCTGCTGCGACGTCCGCTCTTCGTCGAACATCCATGCGATGTGCGCCCACCACAGCCCCTTCATCAGGGCCGGCAGCGTCTCACCGAAACGCCACGGGGAATGCGGATCGCCCTCGGCGTCCGAGAAACGGTGATGCTTGCGGTGATCGGCCACCCAGCGCACCAGGGGACCCTCCACCGCGAGCGAACCGGCCACGGCCAGGGCGATACGGAGCGGACGCTTCGCCTTGAACGAGCCATGGGTGAAATAACGGTGGAAGCCGATCGTGATGCCGTGGCAGCCGATGAAGTACATCGCCACCAGCAGAACCAGATCGAGCCAGCTGACACCACGGCCCCAGGCCAGCGGCACCGCCGCGACCAGGGCCAGGAACGGCACGACGATGAACAGCAGAAGCGCGAACTGCTCGATCGACCGCTTGTTGTCCCCGCCGAGCGTGGCGGAGGGAGGACTGTCGGCCGCCGGAGCGGCCTCGATCACATCGGGGCTGGTCTTCATGGGGAGTCCCCTGTGGGTGAGAACGCGACGGAATGCGTGGGCTACGCATCCGTAACCTACGGCGTCGTAAGTATGGCAGTGCGGAGCCCCGCCACAAGAGGGAGCGGCCTACCCCGCACAGAGTGGCGTCATACGGGGTAGGGGACAGAACGCGTACCCCGAGGGCACCCGTCTTGAAGTGCGGACACCTGTCGGGGCGCGAACAGCACCCAAAGCACGGACACCTATCCTGGAGAGGTCGGACAGCGCGGTCCGCACTCTGCTTTCCCGGGGGTGGCGTGGCACCCGCTGCCAGCCGCGGGCCCCGGATCCCGTGCTCAACCACTGCAAGGAGCCGCACACTGTGAGCAGTGCCGACCAGACCCCTGCCGCCAGCCCCGAGCTGCGCGCCGACATCCGCCGCCTCGGTGACCTGCTGGGCGAGACCCTCGTACGCCAGGAGGGCCCAGAACTTCTCGACCTCGTCGAACGGGTCCGCGCCCTGACCCGCACCGACGGCGAGGCCGCGGCCGAACTCCTCGGCGACACGGACCTGGAGACCGCCGCACAGCTCGTGCGCGCCTTCTCCACCTACTTCCACCTCGCCAACGTGACCGAGCAGGTCCACCGCGCCCACGAGATGCGCGACCGGCGCGCCGCGGAGGGCGGCCTCCTCGCCCGCACCGCCGACCGGCTCAAGGACGCGGACCCCGAGCACCTGCGCGAGACCGTCAAGAACCTGAACGTACGGCCCGTCTTCACCGCGCACCCCACGGAGGCCGCGCGGCGCTCCGTACTCAACAAGCTCCGCCGCATCGCCGCACTCCTGGAAACCCCCGTCATCGAGGCCGACCGGCGCCGCCAGGACATCCGGCTCGCCGAGAACATCGACCTCATCTGGCAGACCGACGAACTCCGCGTCGTCCGCCCGGAGCCCGCCGACGAGGCCCGCAACGCCATCTACTACCTCGACGAACTCCACGCCAACGCCGTGGGCGACGTCCTGGAGGACCTGGCCGCCGAACTGGAGCGCGTCGGCGTCGAACTGCCCGCCGGCACCCGTCCCCTCACCTTCGGCACCTGGATCGGCGGCGACCGCGACGGCAACCCCAACGTGACGCCCGCCGTCACCTGGGACGTGTTGATCCTCCAGCACGAGCACGGCATCACCGACGCCCTCGAACTCGTCGACCAGCTGCGCGGACTCCTCTCCAACTCCATCCGCTACACCGGAGCCACCGACGAGCTCCTCACCTCCCTCCAGGCCGACCTGGAACGCCTCCCCGAGATCAGCCCCCGCTACAAGCGGCTGAACGCCGAGGAGCCCTACCGCCTCAAGGCCACCTGCATCCGGCAGAAGCTCGTCAACACCCGCGAGCGCCTCGCCTCCGGCACCCCGCACCGCCCCGGCTGCGACTACCTCGGCACCGCCGAGCTCATCGCCGACCTGGCCCTCATCCAGACCTCGCTGCGCGAGCACCGCGGCGGCATCGTCGCCGACGGCCGGATGGACCGCACCATCCGCACCCTCGCCGCCTTCGGCCTCCAGCTCGCCACCATGGACGTCCGCGAACACGCCGACGCCCACCACCACGCGCTCGGCCAGCTCTTCGACCGCCTCGGTGAGGAGTCCTGGCGCTACGCCGACATGCCGCGCGACTACCGGCAGAAGCTCCTCGCCAAGGAACTCCGCTCCCGCCGCCCGCTCGCCCCGACCCCGGCCCCGCTGGACGCCGCCGGAGAGAAGACCCTCGGCGTCTTCCACACCATCAGCCAGGCCTTCGAGCGCTTCGGCCCCGAAGTCATCGAGTCCTACATCATCTCGATGTGCCAGGGCGCCGACGACGTCTTCGCCGCCGCCGTCCTCGCCCGCGAAGCCGGCCTCCTCGACCTGCACGCCGGCTGGGCCAAGATCGGCATCGTCCCGCTCCTGGAGACCACCGACGAGCTCAAGGCCGCCGACGTCATCCTCGACGAGATGCTCGCCGACCCCTCCTACCGCCGCCTCGTATCGCTCCGCGGCGACGTCCAGGAGGTCATGCTCGGCTACTCCGACTCCTCCAAGTTCGGCGGCATCACCACCTCCCAGTGGGAGATCCACCGCGCCCAGCGCCGGCTCCGCGACGTCGCCCACCGCTACGGCGTACGCCTGCGCCTCTTCCACGGCCGCGGCGGCACCGTCGGCCGGGGCGGCGGCCCCTCGCACGACGCGATCCTCGCGCAGCCCTGGGGCACCCTGGAGGGCGAGATCAAGGTGACCGAGCAGGGCGAGGTCATCTCCGACAAGTACCTCATCCCCGCGCTCGCCCGCGAGAACCTGGAACTGACCGTCGCGGCCACCCTCCAGGCCTCCGCGCTGCACACCGCACCCCGCCAGTCCGACGAGGCCCTCGCCCGCTGGGACGCGGCCATGGACACCGTCTCCGACGCCGCCCACGCCGCCTACCGCAAGCTGGTCGAGGACCCCGACCTGCCGACGTACTTCGTCGCCTCCACCCCGGTGGACCAGCTCGCCGACCTGCACCTGGGCTCGCGGCCCTCCCGCCGCCCCGGCTCCGGCGTCTCGCTCGACGGACTGCGCGCCATCCCCTGGGTCTTCGGCTGGACCCAGTCCCGGCAGATCGTCCCCGGCTGGTACGGCGTCGGCTCAGGCCTCAAGGCCCTGCGCGAAGCCGGTCTCGACACCGTCCTCGAAGAGATGCACGAACACTGGCACTTCTTCCAGAACTTCCTCTCCAACGTCGAGATGACCCTCGCCAAGACCGACCTGCGCATCGCCCGCCACTACGTCGACACCCTCGTCCCCGACGAGCTCAAGCACGTCTTCGACGCCATCGAGGCCGAGCACGCACTGACCGTCAGCGAAGTCCTCAAGATCACCGGCAACACCGAACTGCTCGGCACCAGCCCGGTGCTCCAGCAGACCTTCGCCATCCGGGACGCCTACCTGGACCCGATCTCCTACCTCCAGGTATCCCTGCTGGCCCGCCAGCGCCAGGCCGCGGAACGCGGCGAGGAGCCCGACCCGCTGCTCGCCCGCGCCCTGCTGCTCACCGTCAACGGCGTAGCCGCAGGACTCCGCAACACCGGCTGATCAGAGCCACCGCGGGTGCGGTCCCGTCACAGGGCGAAGAACGTCGCCACCAGCAGGACCGCACCCGCGATCCCGGCACCCCACGCGATCCGGGGCAGCCGCATCCCACCACCGATCACCAGCGCCGCGAGCACCAGCGCACCGCCCAGCGGCACCCACGCGTGCAGCAGACCCGGCGTGCCCGTCCGCACCACCTCGAAGGTGCCCGGCTTCACGACGACGGGGAAGTGGTCCCCCTTCTTCGCCGCCACGGACTTGTCGACCGACACCCGCGACCGTCCGGACCCGCCGTCCGTGGGTACATACGGCCCCGTGCACACCTCGCTGCCGCACCCGGTGACCGTCATCGTGCCGTGCTCACGCCCCTTGGCCAGCACGATGTGCTGCGCCGAGTCCCAGGAGGCCAGCACACCCGCCACCAGCAACAACAGGACGACACAGCCGAGCGCGGCCGTGCGGCCGTGGTGCAGGGCACGTTGGGAGGAGCTGCGCTTCATGGGGGCCGATCCTTGGCCAGCGCCCCACGCCGGGTCAAGCCGTGGCTGAAAACAGCAGGGTTACCGGCAGGTATGTCGGGATTCGCCGCAGGGTTCTCCGCTGTCGCGGCTCAGGAGTTGTACGCGCTCTGCGCGCGCTCCAGACCCTCCGCCAACAGGCACTCCACCGAATCCGCCGCCCGGTCCACCAGGAAACCCAGCTCCTTGCGCTCCGTGGAGGAGAAGTCCTTCAGCACGAAATCGGCAACCTGCATCCGGCCGGGCGGACGCCCGATCCCGAACCGGATCCGGTGGTAGTCGGGCCCCATCGACTTCGTCATCGACTTCAGCCCGTTGTGACCGTTGTCGCCACCGCCCAGCTTCAGCCGCAGCGACCCGTAATCGATGTCCAGCTCGTCATGGACCGCCACCACATGGTCGAGCGGCACCTTGTAGAAGTCGCGCAACGCCGTCACCGGGCCACCCGACAGATTCATGTACGACATCGGCTTCGCCAGCACCACCCGGCGGCTCAGCGGCCCCGGCGGACCCACCCGGCCCTCCAGCACCTGCGCCTGGGCCTTCGGCGCCCGCTTGAACTTCCCGCCGATCCGCTCCGCGAGCAGATCGGCCACCATGAAGCCCACGTTGTGCCGGTTCGCCGCGTACTCGGGACCGGGATTGCCCAGGCCCACGATCAGCCAGGGGTCGGTGGCGTCGGACATCGCGCTGGGTCTCCTCGGGTACGGGCGGGCGGCGAAAGGGGAACGGGGCGGCGGTCCTCCTCGCGGAGATCCGCCACCCCGTCAGTCAAGCAGGTGCGGTGAGGCTCAGGCCTCGGCCGGAGCCTCCTCCGCGGGGGCCTCCTCGACCTGGGCGGAGACGACCTGGAGCACGACGGCGTCCTCGTCACCGGCCAGGACGGAACCCTTGGGCAGCGGGACGTCCTTGGCGAGGATCGAGTCACCGGCGTCAAGGCCCGCGATCGAGACCGTGACGGACTCGGGGATGTGGGTGGCCTCGGCCTCGACGAGCAGGGTGTTCTGCACGTACTCCAGCAGGTTGCCGCCCGGGGCCAGCTCGCCCTCGACGTGCACCGCGACCTCGACGTTGACCTTCTCGCCGCGCTTCACGGTCAGCAGGTCGACGTGCTCGATGTTGCCCTTGAGGGCGTTGCGCTGCACGGCCTTCGGGATGACCAGCGCGTCCTTGCCGTCGATCTCCAGACCGATCAGCACGTTGGCGGTGCGGAGCGCGAGCTGCAGCTCGTGGGCCGGCAGCGTGATGTGGACAGCCTCGGCGCCGTGGCCGTAGATGACGGCGGGGACGAGGTTGGCGCGACGGGTGCGGCGGGCGGCGCCCTTGCCGAACTCGGAACGGACCTCGGCGTTGAGCTTGATCTCGGCCATGACTGCACTCCTCGTAAGGTGACAAAAACTGCGGATGGTCACCCGGCCCACGACAGGCCTGCTACGAAGAGCGCGTCGATAACGGACCGCCGTACCTATGAGTACGGCCTCCCTCGCCGAGCAACTCGCTGAGTCTACCCGGCGGGGAGGCCGCACCCCAAAGTGGATCTTCTGTGACGCTTTCCCCCGGAGGGGAGGTGCCTACTGCTCCTCGAAGAGGCTCGTCACCGAACCGTCCTCGAAGACCTCGCGCACCGCGCGGGCGATCGTCGGCGCGATCGAGAGCACCGTGATCTTGTCGAGCTCCAGCTCACCCGGCGTCGGCAGGGTGTCCGTGAACACGAACTCGCTCACCTTCGAGTTCTTCAGCCGGTCCGCCGCCGGTCCGGAGAGCACACCGTGCGTCGCCGTCACTATGACGTCCTCCGCACCGTGCGCGAACAGCGCGTCCGCGGCGGCGCAGATCGTGCCACCGGTGTCGATCATGTCGTCGACCAGGACACAGACGCGGCCCTCGACGTTGCCCACGACCTCGTGGACGCTGACCTGGTTCGGCACGTCCTTGTCGCGGCGCTTGTGCACGATCGCCAGCGGGGCGTCCAGCCGGTCGCACCAGCGGTCCGCGACCCGGACCCGGCCCGCGTCCGGCGAGACGATCGTCAGCTTCGAGCGGTCGACCTTCGCACCGACGTAGTCGGCCAGGATCGGCAGCGCGAAGAGGTGGTCGACCGGACCGTCGAAGAAGCCCTGGATCTGGTCGGTGTGCAGGTCGACGGTGAGGATGCGGTCCGCACCCGCCGTCTTCATCAGGTCCGCGATCAGACGCGCCGAGATCGGCTCGCGGCCGCGGTGCTTCTTGTCCTGACGGGCGTAGCCGTAGAACGGCACGATCACCGTGATGGAGCGGGCCGACGCGCGCTTCAGCGCGTCCAGCATGATCAGCTGCTCCATGATCCACTTGTTGATCGGAGCCGTGTGGCTCTGGATCAGGAAGCAGTCGGCGCCGCGGGCGGACTCCTGGAAGCGGACGTAGATCTCACCGTTGGCGAAATCGAAGGCCTTCGTCGGCACGAGGCCCACACCCAGCTGGTGCGCAACCTCCTCGGCCAGCTCGGGGTGGGCGCGGCCGGAGAAGAACATCAGTTTCTTCTCGCCGGTCGTCTTGATCCCGGTCACAGCACAGTCTCCTCAGACGTGTTCCTGGCGCTGCACGCAGATGTCCCGATGTGCAACGAGCCAGCCGAAATGGGGTGAGCATCTATCACGGTACGCCGTGCGCGACGCACCTGATTCCGGTCAGCTTTCGCCGCCGGCCTCCTCCGACGCGGCCTGAGCCGCCTGTGCGGCCGCGCTGCCCGGACGCTTCCGGGCCACCCAACCCTCGATATTCCTTTGCTGGCCACGGGCCACGGCCAGCGAACCGGACGGCACGTCCTTCGTGATGACGGAGCCGGCCGCGGTGTAGACACCGTCCCCGACCGTGACAGGCGCCACAAACATATTGTCCGACCCGGTACGGCAGTGAGAGCCGATCGTCGTGTGGTGCTTGGCCACACCGTCGTAGTTCACGAACACGCTCGCGGCACCGATGTTGGTGTGATCACCGATCGTCGCGTCACCGACGTACGACAGGTGCGGAACCTTCGTGCCCTCACCGATCGTGGCGTTCTTCATCTCCACGTACGTACCGGCCTTCGCCTTCGCGCCCAGCCTGGTACCCGGCCGCAGATACGCGTACGGGCCGACCAGCGCACCCGCACCCACCTGCGCCCCGTCCGCCACGGTGTTGTCCACCCGGGCGCCCGCGTGCACGACGGTGTCCGTCAGCCGCGAGTTCGGGCCCACCTCGGCGTCCTCCCCGAGATGCGTCGCACCCAGCAGCTGCGTACCCGGGTGCACGATCGCGTCCCGCTCGTACGTCACCGTCACGTCGATCAGCGTCGACGCCGGGTCCACCACGGTCACCCCGGCGGTCATCGCCCGCTCCAGCAGCCGCTGGTTCAGCAGCCGGCGGGCCTCCGCCAGCTGGACCCGGTTGTTGATCCCGAGGATCTCCCGGTGGTCACCGGCGACCGAGGCGCCGACCCGGTGCCCCGCCTCACGCAGGATCGAGAGCACATCGGTGAGGTACTCCTCGCCCTGGCTGTTGTCCGTGCGCACCTTGCCGAGCGCGTCCGTGAGCAGCTGCCCGTCGAACGCGAACACCCCGGAGTTGATCTCCCGGATCGCGCGCTGCGCCTCTGTGGCGTCCTTGTGCTCGACGATCTCGGTGACCGCACCGGTCGCCGCGTCCCGGACGATCCGCCCGTACCCGGTGGAGTCGGGGACCTCGGCGCTGAGCACGGTGACCGCGTTGCCGTCGGCGGCATGGGTGGCGGCGAGCGCGGCGAGCGTCCCGCCGGACAGCAGCGGGGTGTCGCCGCAGACCACGATGACGGTGCCCTCGACGGTCCCGCCCAGCTCGTCGAGGCCGACGCGCACCGCGTTCCCGGTGCCCTTCTGCTCGGCCTGGTAGGCGGTGCGTACCTGGGCGTCCGCGGCGGTGAGGTGGGCGGTGACCTGCTCGCTCGCGTGGCCGACGACCACGACGAGGTGCTGGGGCGCCAGCTCGCGGGAGGCCGCGACGACATGTCCGACGAGCGAGCGCCCGGAGATCTCGTGCAGAACCTTGGGGGTCTTCGACTTCATGCGGGTGCCCTCACCCGCTGCGAGGACGACGACGGCTGCCGGGCGTTCGGAGCTCACGGATTGGCCCTTCGGCTTCGGGTGGTGGACATCCGCAGGATACCGGGGGGTGTTCGACCGGGCATGAGTGCGGGCCCCGACCGCTTGGGTCGGGGCCCGCTGTTTGGGCTCCCCCACCAGGACTTGAACCCGGACAAATAGCACCAAAAGCTACTGTGCTGCCAATTACACCATGGGGGATTAATGCCGACTGAACCGGACATTGGTCCAGGTCGGCCGGATCGGCACCCAACACTATGCCGTACCGAGCCCCTTCGACGCGACGATAAAGCCCGGCGCTTTCGGTCACGCGGATTCCGTCTCCGTTCGAACGCGCGACGTGCTGTCCAGGTCACCCGAAATTGAGGTGCGCCCGCCCGTACGCTGGATGCCATGACCGCAACGGGGGCAGACCGGGAAGCGGCGGGACCGACCACCCGCGGCTACTGGTGGTGGGAACGGCGACGGAGTGTCGCACTGGATGTGGGACTGGCGCTGTTCTCGGCGCTGGAGTGTGCGCTGGAAGGGGTGGAATTCGCGGGGGACACCGGGCTGCCGGTGCCGCTGGGGGTGGTTTTCGGGTTCCTGGCGGGGGCCGTGCTGCTGGTCCGCCGGCGGTGGCCGATCGCCGTGGTGCTGGTGTCCGTCGCCACGACTCCGGCCGAGATGGGCTTCCTGATGGGCCTGGTCGGCCTGTACACGCTGGCCGCGTCCGACGTGCCACGGCGGATCACCGTGGTGCTGATGAGCATGTCGCTGGTCGGCACGTTCATCGTCACGTACGTACGGCTGCGGCAGGGGGTGTCGGCCAGTGCCGACTTCGGGCCGGGCGACTGGTACGTCCCGATGCTGTCCCTCTTCATGGCGGTGGGGCTCACCGCGCCGCCCGTGCTGTTCGGCCTCTACATAGGGGCCAGGCGCCGGCTGATGGAGAGCCTGCGGGAGCGGGCCGACTCGCTGGAGCGGGAGCTGTCGCTGCTCGCGGACCGGGCCGAGGAACGGGCCGAGTGGGCCCGTACGGAGGAACGGACCCGGATCGCCCGCGAGATGCACGACGTGGTCGCCCACCGGGTGAGCCTGATGGTCGTGCATGCCGCGGCGCTTCAGGCCGTCGCGCCCAAGGACCCGGCGAAGGCCGTGCGCAACGCGGCGCTCGTCGGTGACATGGGGCGCCAGGCGCTGACCGAGCTGCGCGAGATGCTAGGGGTGCTGCGCACCGGGGAGCCGATGGTGGCGCGGGTGACGAAGGTACCGCTCGCCTCCGTCGGCCGGACGGCCCCGGTCGCGGCGGAGGACGGGCCCCGGCTGGACGAGGTGGAGACGCTCGTCGGGGAGTCACGGGCGGCGGGGATGACGGTGGAGCTCTCGGTGGAGGGCGAGACGCGGCCGTACCCGCCCGAGGTCGAGCAGACGGCGTACCGGGTCGTGCAGGAGGCCCTGACGAACGTGCACAAGCACGCGGCCGGCGCGAAGACGTGGGTGCGCCTCGCGCACCGGGGCGCGGAGGTCGCCATGCAGGTGGAGAACGGCCCCTCCGACTCGGCCATGGCGGACGCGGGGCTGCCCAGCGGCGGCAACGGGCTCGTGGGCATGCGGGAGCGGGTGCTCGGTCTGGGCGGCGTCTTCGTCTCCGGGCCGACGGACGCGGGCGGCTTCCGGGTCTCCGCGGTGCTGCCGGACGCCTCCGGCCCGGCGCGTTGACCCCCGGGCCCGGAGGCGCCCCAGCGCTCAGGCCGAGGTGAGGCGTTCCGGCTGGGCGCCGGTGACCAGGGTGGACAGGGCCCGGTCGATGTCGGGGCCGAGGTACCAGTCGCCGGTGTGGTCGACGCTGTAGATCCGCCCCTCCGTGTCGATCGCGAGCACCGCCTGCCCGTCCCCCTCCTCGCCCAGCGGGGCGACCTCGGTCTCCAGGGCGCGGCCCAGGTCCGCCAGGGTCCGGGCCAGGTGCAGTCCGCGCAGCGGGTCGATCCGCACGGTCGCGGGTGCGATCTGGCGGCCGGGTGCGGTGGGGGTGAGGTGGAGGCCGCCGAATTCGGCCCAGGCCTCCACGGCCGAGGGGAAGACGGCGTGCTGGTGGCCGGCCGGTGAGGCGTGCGAGCGCAGCGCGTCGGCCCACTCCTCGGCCTGCCGGATGTCCCAGCGGCCGGGCTGCCAGCCGGCGGCGCGCAGGACGGCGTCGACGGCGACGGGGAAGCGGGTGGAGGCCTGGCGGTCGTGGTTCGCCGGGTTCGCTTGTTCGGGGAGGTCGTGTCGGTCGGCCATGGGGGCGCGGTCAGCCCTTCTCTGCGGTGGTCGCCGCTCCGGTGGTGGTGAGGTCGACGGGTCGTACGCCGAAGTGGGCGAGCATCACCGAGCAGGAGCGGCAGGGCGGTGCGTAGCTGCCGTGCAGGGGGTCGCCGTCCTCGCGGATGCGGCGTGCGGTGAGCCGGGCGTGCTTGAGCGCGCGGCGGGCCTCGCCGTTGGTGAGGGGCTTGCGCTGGGCGCGCTTGGAGCGGCCGGCCTCGGCGGCGGTGAGGTGCCGGGAGAGCAGTATCGCTTCGGGGCAGCGGCCGGTGAAGCGTTCCCGCTGGCCGCTGGTGAGGGTGTCCAGGAAGTCCTGGACGAGGTGGTGCAGTACGGGTGGCTGGTCGCCCTTGCCCGCGGTGCAGGTGAGTGTGTCGCCGCGGACGGACAGCGCTGCGGCCACCGCCGGCAGGATGCCGTCGCGGCGGTGGGTGAGGCCGGGCGCGTGGCTCGTCTCTGTGCTGCTCCAGCTGAGTCGTGGGTCCCCGGATGTGACGGTGTGTGCAGAGTGTGCGGTGTGCATGGTGCGTTGTCCCTCCCGTGCCCGCAGCGGCCGCTGCCGAATGTGCACGCCCCCGTGTATGCGGGTGACAGCCTGCCAAATGTGTCGGGTCGTGTGAAAGCTGGGTCGGGAAAACGTGTGTGCGTGTCGCCCGATGGTGGCCCGTCCGTCGCTCATCCGGCACAGCGTTGTAACGGTTCGTGACGGATGTGGCCGGGGGCCGGTGGGGCGGGACCGGCTCTTGCGGCACCGCATAGGCTGTGCCTGGACCGCCCCCATGGGCAGGTCGGTCCTCATCAGCCAGACGCAGCAGGGGGCAACCGCCATGACGACAGGTCGGCTCGGGCAGCAAGCCGCGCCACCGAACGGGGCCTACGCCGGGCAGCTCGTGCACTTCCCGGATCCTGTCCGGGCGTCCCGCCACCCCAGAGGTGTGCGCATGGACGGGAACGGGTGTCCGGAGTTCGCGCCGTACGCGCGCGCCGCCGCCGAGATCGCGGAGCCCCCGCAGGGCTTCGGCGTCGACGAACTGCGGCTCACGGACTACGTGTCGGCGAACGCGGCGCTGGCGGCCAGTGGGCATGAGCTGTGGGACACGATCCCGGCGGTGGCCACCCCGCACGGCTGGACCTGGCACCACGTGCCGGGCGGCCGGCGGATGGAGCTGGTCCCGGTCGAGGTGAAGGCGCTGCTGCGGCACCACGGCGGTCTGGCGACGACCGCGGTGGACCAGAACAAGCGGGGCACGCGTCCGCTCCAGGAGACCCGGCCCGCCCACTTCCGGCTCCCGAAGGGGGCCGTGGCGGTGAGCGAGCAGCAGATCCAGGGTGTCGAGGAGGACCTCGGTTACCGGTTGCCGGGTGCGTACCGCACGTTCCTGAAAGCGGCCGGCGGTTCGGCCCCGGTGGGTGCGGCGCTCGACGCGGAGCTGGGGCTGCTGGTCGACCAGCCGTTCTTCACGGTGCGCGACGAGGCGGCCGTGAACGATCTGGTCTATGTGAACAAGTGTTTGCGGGACCATCTGACCAAGGACTACCTGGGGGTCGGTTTCGTCCAGGGCGGCATTCTCGCGGTGAAGGTCCGGGGCCAGGGCGTCGGTTCCGTCTGGTTCTGCGCGTACGACGACGCGCGGGATCAGGACGGCTGGAGTGTCCAGGAGCGGGTGGACCGGCTGCTGTTGCCGTGCGGCGTGGACTTCGACGCCTTTCTCCAGCGTCTCGCGGGCAACCCGCCGGAGCTGGAGACGGTGGCGAACCTGATGGTGGACGGCGGCTTCGCGCGCGCCGTCCCGGTGGAGGGGTGAGCGCGATGGTGACCTTTGCACAGGCGCAGGAGCGCGCGGACGAGTGGGTCAACGGCGACGTTCCGGCGTATCAGCACCGCGAGGTGCGGGTGCGTGAGTTCGAGCTGGGTTTCGTGGTGTGGGCCGAGGACCGGGCGAACGGTCCGGTCTCCGACGGCGGCCGGCAGCGGCTGGTGATCGCCCGGGACAGCGGTGAGGCGACGTTGTGGCCCGGACTGCCGGTCGGTGAGGTGATCCGGCGGTACGAGGAGGAGTACGGCGCCGCGGAGGTGGCGCAGGCTGCTCCGGAGCCGCCGCAGCGCATCGATCTCAATCAGACGTCGTTCCTGTTGAGCCCGCCGGAGTGGCTCCAGGAGGCGGCGGACAAGCTCGGCATCCCGGACCGGCGGGCAGAGGGTGCGGAGGGTGCGGGGGACCAGGTGCCGCCGCAGGCGTCGCCCCCGGCCGTTCCCGCCGCGCCCGCTGTTCCTGCCGCGCCCGCTGCGATTCCCTCTCCCGCGTCCCCTCCCGAGTCTCCTTACTCTTCCGGTCCCGCTGCTCCCGCTGCTCCGTCGGACGGGCGGGGCGCGTACGAGCCCACCGCGTACGAGGGGGTTCAGGCGTCCTCGCCGCAGCCGCCGGTGGGGGCCACGCCGTGGGCGGGGACCGATACCAACGCGGGTTCCGACGAGGGGGAGGTGGGGCTGCCGGCGACGGTGTTCGCGCCGCCGCTCTCGGGTGCGGACGACGATGAGGAGCCGCCCAGGGTGGTGTCGGCCGAGGCGCCGACCGCGCTGATGTCCGGGGGCAGCCAGTTGCCCCGGACGGCGCTTGTGCCCGGCCTCGACTCGCAGCGCCCCGGACCTCAGGGGCCCGGTGCGCCTGGTGCGTCTGGTGTGTCGGGTGCGGCGGGTGTTCCCAGCGCTCCCGGTGTTCCCGGCGCTGCTCCTGGTGTTCCCGGCGCCCCTGGTGTTCCTGGTGCGCCCGGTGCGGCGGACATCTCGCAGGAGGCCACCAGCAAGGCGGCCGTTTCGCCGCGGGGTGCGCGTGGCGGGGGTTCGACGACTCCGCCGCCGCCCGGCGCCCCCGGTGTTCCGGGTGCGCTGCCGGGTGCGCCGGTGCCGCCGCCCTCCGGACCGGGTGCGCCCGGCGCCCCGGCGGGCGGGTACATGCCGACGCAGCTCGCCCCGCAGCAGGGCCCGCCCGGTGCTCCGCAGCCGCCCGGCCCGCCCGGCCCGCCCGCTCCGCCCGGTGCGACGCCGCCGCCCGGCAGTGACGTGCATCAGGCGGCCACGATGTTCGCGACCCCCGCCCAGGTGGGTCCGCCCGGCGCGCCGCAGCCGCCCGGTCCGCCCGGCCGGCCCGGTGTCCCCGGTGCGCCTCAGCCGCCCGGCCCGCCCGGCCCGCCCGGCCCGCCCGGTCAGCCGGGTCAGCCGGGCCCTCCCGCTCCGCCCGGCCCGCCCGGTCCTCCTGGTGCGACGCCGCCGCCCGGTGCCGGTGTGCATCATGCGGCGACGATGTTCGCGACCCCCGCCCAGGTGGGTCCGCCCGGTGCGCCGCAGCCGCCCGGTCCGCCCGGTCCGCCCGGTGGATCGATGGGAGGTGTCCCCGGACAGCTGCCGCCGCCCGGCCACACCCCGCCGCCGGCGGCGTACGGGTATCCGCAGGCGCCCCCCGGCCAGCCGATCGTCGGCCCCGGCTACCAGGCCGTGCTGCGCTACCGGGGCCCCGACGGCAGCGAGCAGCAGCTGATCCGGCGTTCGGCGCCGGGCACCCCGCACCCCGAGTGGCAGATGCTGCACGAGCTGCGGGCCATGAACGTACCGCCGCAGCAGGTCATCGAGCTGCACACGGAGCTGGAGTCCTGCGAGCTGCCGGGTGGTTACTGTGCCCGGATGATCCGGGAGACCTGGCCGCAGGTGCGGATCACCAGCGTGGCCCCGTACGGCACCGATCACGCGAGCCGGCAGCAGGGCATGCAGCATCTGCTCACCCATCAGGGCGAGTTGCACCAGGTGGCGGACGGTCCGGCGCGTCCGGCGCCGGTCCGGGCGCCGTTGCCGCAGCTGCCGCCCGCGATGCCGGTGTCGCCGGAGGCGGTCGCGGAGGAGCTGCTCCAGACGTTCGGCCCGCAGGGTGTGCTCCGCTTCGACCAGCGTGCGGTGTCCCGGCAGGGGGTGCCGGAGATCGTGGCGCGGACGTTGGTCTGGGCCGGGCTGCCCGCCGACTTCGGGCCGTTCTTCTGGGCGCAGCCGGGTCAGCCCGTGGTGCCGACGCTGGCCGAGCTGGCGGCGCAGCGTCAGGTGCGGCCTGCGCCCGACGCGGGGTCCTACCTCGTGATGGGTTCGGACTTCGGCCGGGCGATCTGTGTGCAGTACGGGACGGCGAACATCGTGGCCGTGCCGGTGGAGGCGGGGCCCGGCGGGCAGTCGGTGGCGCCGCAGTTCGTGAACACCGGGCTGCCGGAGTTCACCCGGTCGCTGGCCCTGCTGGGCCGGATGTGGCGGCTGCGGTTCGGGCTCAATCCGGAGCAGGCCGGCCGTTGGACGGTCGACTTCCAGGCACAGCTGGTCGCGCTGGACCCGGCCGCGCTGGCGTCGCCGGAGAGCTGGTGGTCGGTGCTGCTGGAGCAGATGTGGGACGGCTTGATCTGATCGTCGAACATCCGTAGCACGTCAGCGGGTGTGGTGCCCCGTTCCCGGCAGAATCCCTGCTGGGAACGGGGCACCGCGCTTTTGCCGGCTGTGATGCCGGTCGCTTCCGTCCGGAAAGCATCGAAAGGATTCCGACTTCTCAGCCAATTGCCGCATCCTTGACGTATTGCTCGATGGTCGGGCCCGGAGAGTCGGAAAGAGGCGTCAAGGATGAGTTCTGCACCGGTGTCCGCGCACGGCTTCGCCGGTGCGCGCGGACGTGGCTACCGTCCGGAGCAGGTGGACCGCATGGTGGCGGGGCTGTCCGCCGAGCGGGACGAGGCTCAGGAGCGGGTGGCGCGGCTGACGGCGCTGGCGGAGACGCTGATCGCGGAGTCGGCCCGGCTGGATGAGGCCGTCGCCGCGCTGGCACCGCAGGACTACGCGTCGCTGGGGGAGCGGGCGCAGCGGATCCTGGCGCTGGCCGAGGGCGAGGCGGAGGCGTTGCGGGCGGCCGCGACGGAGGAGTCGCAGTCCGTGCGGGACGCGGCGGACGCGGCGGCTCGGTCCGTGCGTGAGTCGGCCCGTGCGGACGCGGAGGCGATGCGGGCGGCCGCGACGGACCGTGCGGAGCAGCTGGTGGCGTCGGCCGGGGGTGAGGCCGGTGAGGCGCTGACGGCGGCCCGGCTGGAGGCGGCGGCGGTGCGCGAGGAGGCGGACGCGGCGATGGAGGCGACCCGCAGCCGGACGGCGAGTGTGCTGGCGCATCAGGAGCAGGAGCACGCCGAGCGGTGGAAGGCGGACGGGCAGCAGCTCGCGGACGCCGAGGCGGGGCAGCTGGCGGAGCACACGGAGCTGGCCGGCCGGGCGGACGCGGTGCTGGACGGGGCGCGCCGGGCGCTGGCCGAGGCGGAGGAGGCCGCGCGGCACGGGCAGGAGGACGCGGAGGCGCGGGGTGCGGAGCTGATCGCGGCTGCCCGGGTCCGCGAGGAGCGGGTGGAGCGGGAGACGGAGCGGGTGCTGCGGGAGCACGAGGAGGGGCGCGAGGGCGTGCAGGCGCACATGGCGCATGTGCGTAACTCGCTGGCGGCGCTCACCGGGCGGGTGGCCCCGGCGGGGGACTGAGGCCGTACCGAGAGGGGGGAGGCCGGGGTCAGGGGCGCGGCCAGGGCTGCTTGGAGAGCTGCTCGATGCCGCTGTTGAAGCGTTTGAGGTAACCGGCGAAGGCGGCGATGTCGTCGTCCGGCCAGTCGTGCATGACCTGGTCCAGGGCGCGTACGACGCGTTCGCGCTCCTGGTCGAGGAGGTCGGCGCCCTTCGCCGTGATGCGGAATTTGCGGGCCATGCCGCCGCCCGGGTCCGCGATGCGTTCGGCCAGTCCGGCGCGGGTCGCCGCCGCGGTCTGGCGGTTGAGGGTGGAGGCGTCGAGGCCGAACGCCTCG
Organism: Streptomyces sp. NPDC104307; assembly: GCF_055584045.1. Taxonomy (NCBI): domain Bacteria; kingdom Bacillati; phylum Actinomycetota; class Actinomycetes; order Kitasatosporales; family Streptomycetaceae; genus Streptomyces; species Streptomyces sp. NPDC104307. Next base: position 158,397 of record NZ_JBVJMU010000012.1, on the reverse strand, counting down.
CTCAGTTCGCCGTTGGACATGGGGCCCTGGATCCGGATGCGGCTCAGCAGGATGTAGGCGCTGCGGTCCATGAGTGCGTATTTATGCCGTCCGCCCCTCTGGTGGGCGAGGTCGTGCCGCCCGAGCAGCATCTGCTCGTACTCCACTTGGTCCGTGGGCCTGGCCATGTCTCTGCGGCCTCCTGCTCTCCGATGGGCTCGGGATCATGCTCTCACGCGGCGTGCATCTGACACGTGGTGTGTATGACACATTAGGCATGTACGATGCACATCGCTATATCAGGCGGGCTGCCCGGCGAACTGTCCAGCCGGCCGTCCGGCGAACGGTCCGGCCGACGTCCCGGCGGACCGGACGACGACCCTTTTAGGAGTTCCTCCTCATGGATGCCCCCCAGCCGACAGCCAGAACGGGCGGTGTGGTCGCGACGCTCGCGTTCGCCGGAACCGTGGCGGCCGTCATGCAGACCCTGGTCACGCCGCTCATCGCGGAGCTGCCGAAGCTCCTCAACACGTCCAGCTCCAACGCCACTTGGGTGATCACCGTCACCCTGCTGGTCTCGGCGGTGTGCGTGCCGGTCTCCGGGCGGCTGGGCGACCTGCTGGGCAAGCGCCGGATGCTGCTGGTGTGCTCGGTGCCGCTGTTCGTCGGTTCCGTGGTGTGCGCCCTCGCGTCCTCCGTCGTCCCGATGATCATCGGACGCGGTCTGCAGGGCATGGGCATGGGCATGGTGCCGCTCGGCATCGCCCTGCTGCGTGACGTGGTGCCGAAGGAGAAGCTGAGCTCCTCCATCGCCCTGGTGAGCGCCTCCCTCGGGATCGGCGGCGCCCTCGGCCTGCCGATCGCCTCCGCGGTCGCCCAGTACGCGAGCTGGCGGGTGCTGTTCTGGGGCTCCGCGGCCCTCGCCCTCAGCATCTCCGCACTGATCTGGTTCCTGATCCCGGACGTCCCGGCGGGCGCCAAGGGGCAGCGGTTCGACGTGCCCGGCGCCCTCGGTCTCGCCGTCGGCCTGGTCTGTCTGCTCCTCGCCGTCTCCAAGGGCGCCGAGTGGGGCTGGACCTCCACGACGACGGTCGGCCTGTTCGTCGCCTCCGTCGTGGTGCTCCTGGCCTGGGGATTCTGGGAACTGCGCACCAGGGACCCGTTGGTCGACCTGCGCACCACGGCCCGCCCCCGGGTGCTCATCACCAACCTCGCCTCGCTCTTCGTCGGCTTCGGCATGTACGCGGGCATGCTGATCGCGCCGCAGCTGCTGCAGTTCCCCGAGACCACCGGCTACGGACTGGGCCAGTCGATGCTCGCGGCAGGCCTGTGGATGGCCCCCGGCGGCATCATGATGATGATCGTCTCCCCGCTGGGCGGGAAGCTCACCGACGCCCGCGGGCCGAAGTTCACCCTGATCAGCGGGGTGCTGGTGATCGCGGCTGCCTACGGTCTCGGCATCCTCCTGATGGGCTCCGCCTGGGGCCTGATGCTGTTCCTGATGGTCAGCAGCAGCGGTGTCGGCCTGGCCTACGGCGCGATGCCCGCCCTGATCATGAGCGCCGTCCCCGCGTCGGAGACCGCCGCCGCCAACGGGTTCAACACCCTCATGCGCGCGCTCGGCACCTCGATCGGCGCCGCCGTGATCGGTGCGGTCCTCTCGCAGATGACGACGGAGACGGGTGGCTTCAGCCTCACCTCGGAGGCCGGGTTCCGTACGGGCCTGATGTTCGGCTGCGCCGTCGCCGTCATCGCGGCGGTGATCTCGACGTTCATCCCGGCCGTCCGCGGTCCGGCCGTCGGCGAGAAGACGGACGCGGCCGCCTCGCCCGAGGTGGCCCCGGCCAGGTCCTAGGTCGGGTCTTCGAGTCGTGTCTTCAAACTGCCGCCGCCTGCCTCTGGAGGGCCCGGACCAGAGCCGTGACCTGGAGGCGGGTGCGGCGGTGGCCGAGCGTGGCCACGCCGATGTGCCGCGCCGGAGCCGGTGGCCGGACCGGGACGGCGCGTACGCCCGGCACCTCGGGTGCCAGCGCGATGGACGGGATCAGCGAGACACCCACGCCCGCGGCGACGAGCGAGCGGGCGAAGAAGTAGTCGCTGGTCGTGCCGCGGACCTCCGGTTCGAAGCCCGCCCGCTCGGCGTAACGCCGCAGGTATGCCTCGGTCTTGAGGCAGCCGAGCACCCAGGGCTCGGCCGCCAGCTCGGCCGGGTCGATCGCCGGCCGGCCGGCCAGGCGGTGCCCCTCGGGCAGGACGACGTGCAGCGGGTCGTCCATGAGAGCCGTCCACTCCAGCGCGGGGCCGCTGCCCGGCCGGCCGGGCAGCGGGCCGTCGAAGCGGTAGGCGAGCGCGAGGTCCACGGCGCCCTGCCGGACCAGGGGCAGGCTGTCCTCCGGCTCGAACTCCCTGACATGGAGGACGGTCTCGGGATGAGCCGCCGTCAGCTCGGTGAGGGCGCCGGGGAGCAGGAGCCTGCCACCGCTGGTGAACGTGGCTACGGTGAGCTGGGTCCGGCCCGTACCCAGCTCGGTGACCTGTTGTGTCGCGTGTTCGAGTTCGGCGGCGACCGACTCGGCCGCACCGACCATGATGCGGCCGGCCGCGGTGAGGGTGACGCCGCGCGTGCTGCGCGCGAAGACCTGGCTGCCGAGGCTGCGCTCCAGGGCGGCCACGTGCTGGGAGACGGCCGAGGGAGTGAGGCGCAGGGCGGCCGCCGCCCGGTTGAAGCTGCCGTGCTCCGCCACCGCCCGCAGGACCCGGAGCCGCTGCACATCGATCAACAGTATTCCTTAATACCCGTCCAGTAAGCCGATACTTCTGCTGATGACGCTACGTCTCCAGGATGGGGGCATGCAAAGGATCTGCGTCATCGGCGGAAGCCGCTACTTCGGAAAGCTCCTGGTCGAGCGGCTGCATGCCGCCGGACACCGGGTCACGGTCATCAACCGCGGCTCCACCCCGCCGCCTCCCGGCGTCGAGCACCTCGTCGTCGACCGCGACGACGCGGCCGCCCTCGCCGCCGCCCTCGGTACGCGCACCTTCGACGTGGTCGTCGACCAGGTCTGCTACACCCCGGTGCAGGCCGCGATCGCCGTCCGCGCCTTCTCCGGCCGCACCCTGCGGTACGTCATGACGTCCACCATCGAGGTCTACGATCCGGCATCCGCCGCCCTGCCGGACGTCGCGCGGCACACCCCGGTGCCGGAGGAACTCGTGGACCCGGCCACCTGGACGGTGCGCACCGACCTGCCCTGGCACGACGAGGCCTACCTGGAGGACCACTACGCCGAGGGCAAGCGCCAGGCGGAGGCCGTCTTCACCCGGGACGCCGCGTTCGCGTTCGCCTCCGTGCGCAGCGCCCACGTACTGGGCGGCGGAACCCGGGAGTTCACCGGCCGGCTGGCGCACTACGTCGACAGCATCGCCGGGGGGAGCGAGATCCCCGTGCACGCACGGGAGCTGCCCACGGTCTTCATCCACTACGAGGAGCTTGCGGACCTGCTCCTGTGGGCGGCTACCGGCACCGGCTTCACCGGCCCGCTGAACGCCTGCTCCGACGGCCTGCTCGACGTACGCGAACTGGCGGCCGCCATCGCGGCCCGGTCCGGCCGCCGGCCCGTCTTCCGGACCGTCGCCGACGGCGAGCAGGCCGGCCCGTTCTCCTTCGACCGGCACTACGCCATGAGCAACGGCCGGGCGAAGGAACTGGGTTTTGTCTTCTCCCGCACCGGCGACTGGCTGCCCGGTGCCGTCACCGAAGCCCTTGCCGCCGCCGCCCCCACCGCCTGAGGAGCCCGCGCACCATGCACTACCGGTCCATCGGAAACAGCAAGGTCAGCGCCATCGGTCTGGGCGCCATGCCGCTCTCCACCGAGGGGCGCCCGGACGAACAGCGGGCCGTCGCCACCGTCCACGCCGCCCTCGACGCGGGCATCACGCTCATCGACACCGCCGACAGCTACCACTGGCACGCCGGCGAGAGGGGCCACAACGAACTCCTGGTCGCCCGCGCCCTGCGGAGCTACGGCGGCGATACCTCCGGCGTCCTGGTCGCGACCAAGGGCGGGCGCGGCCGGCCCGGGGACGGCAGCTGGACGGTCACCGGCACCCCCGCCCACCTCAAGCGCGCCGCCGAGGCCTCCGCCGGGCGCCTGGGTGTTGAAGCGATCGGTCTCTACCAGCTGCACAAGCCGGATCCGGCCGTGCCCTGGGCCGACTCCGTCGGCGCGCTGCGCGAGCTGCTCGATGCCGGCACGATCCGGGCCGCGGGGATCTCCAACGTGACCACCGGTCAGATCCGGGAGGCGCACGCGATCCTGGGCGACGCGCTGGTCTGCGTACAGAACCAGTACTCACCCGCGGTGCGCGGCGGCGAGCCCGAGCTCCGGCTGAGTACGGAACTGGGCCTCGCCTTCCTGCCCTGGAGCCCGCTGGGCGGCATCACCCGGAGCTCGCTGGACGGCCCGGCGGGTCCCACCTCCGCGGGCACCGCCTTCCACGACATCGCCGCCGATCACCGGGTCAGCCCCCAACAGATCGCCCTGGCGTGGCTGTTGGCCCGCTCCCTGGCCGTGATCCCGGTACCCGGAGCCAGCCGTCCGGCCTCCGTCCAGGACTCGGCACGGGCCGCGGGGCTCAAGCTGAGCGAGGCGGAGCTGACGCGACTGGAGGGCGCCCGGTAGTCGCGGCTGCTCCGAAGGGCCCGAAGGGTGTGCACCCTTGGGACCAGTCCCTGAGAGACCTCTCCGCCCGGGGGCCCAGACCCCTAGGGGTAGCTCCTTATATCTGCCCAGGGATCGTTCCTCCCGGCGGAGGACGTGGCCGGTGCCGTCCTCTCCGTAGCGTGGTTCACACACCGCGATGGCGGCAGACCTCAGGGAGCGGGGTGGGGAAAACCCCACCCGAAGACTGCGCTGGGCACCAGCGCGCCGGACCCCCTCGGGCCGACAGACTTCAGAGCAGACGGCGACCACTCGGCGCAGACGGCGACCGCCCGGCGCTGACCGACATAGCTGACCGACATAGGAGATAAACCGTGACAACGGCTGTGACCATTCCCAGGCACGAGGGCACTGGAGGGCGTACGGCTGTTGCTGCGCGGGCGCGGCAGGTCGTCAAGGCGTACGGGGTCGGAGAGACCCGGGTCGTCGCCCTCGACCATGTCGATGTGGACATCGCACGCGGCCAGTTCACCGCGATCATGGGCCCGTCCGGTTCCGGCAAGTCGACGCTGATGCACTGCCTGGCCGGGCTCGACACCGTCACCTCCGGGCAGATCCACCTCGCCGAGACCGAGATCACCGGCCTCAAGGACAAGAAGCTGACCCAGCTCCGGCGCGACCGGATCGGGTTCATCTTCCAGGCGTTCAACCTCCTGCCGACGCTGAACGCGCTGGAGAACATCACGCTGCCGATGGACATCGCCGGCCGCAAGCCGGACGCCGCCTGGCTGCGGCAGGTCGTGGAGACCGTGGGCCTCTCGGAGCGGCTGAAGCACCGGCCGACCGAGCTCTCCGGCGGCCAGCAGCAGCGGGTCGCGGTGGCGCGGGCGCTCGCCGCCCAGCCGGAGATCATCTTCGGTGACGAGCCGACCGGGAACCTGGACTCGCGGGCCGGCGCAGAGGTGCTCGACTTCCTGCGCAAGTCCGTGGACGAGCTGGGCCAGACCATCGTCATGGTCACCCACGACCCGGTCGCCGCCTCCTACGCGGACCGGGTGCTGTACCTCGCGGACGGGCGCATCGTCGACGAGATGCTCAACCCGACCGCCGACCAGGTGCTGGACCGGATGAAGGACTTCGACGCGCGCGGGCGGACCTCATGACCGTCTGGAAGACCTCGATGCGCAACTTCTTCGCGCACAAGGGCCGGATGGCGCTCTCCGCCGTCGCCGTCCTGCTGTCGGTGGCGTTCGTCTGCGGCACGCTCGTCTTCACCGACACGATGAACACCACGTTCGACAAGCTCTTCGCCGCGACGTCGGCCGACGTCACGGTCAGCCCGAAGACGGCCAAGGTCGACGACACCCCGGAGAACGGCAAGCCCGAGTCGCTGCCCGCCTCCGTCGTCGCACAGGTCGAGAAGGCCGACGGGGTGAAGAAGGCCGAGGGCGCCGTCTCCAGCTCCGCGGTCACCGTCGTCGACAGCCACAACAAGAACATGGGCTCCGACACCGGGGCCCCCACGCTCGCCGGCAACTGGACGAGCAACGACCTGCGGTCCATGGAGATCACCTCCGGCCACGCCCCGCGCGGCCCGACCGAGGTCATGGTCGACGCCGACACCGCGGACAAGCACCACCTCAAGATCGGTGACGAACTGCGCACCATCGCCGTCACCGGCGACGTCCGCGCGAAGATCAGCGGCATCGCCACCTTCAAGGTCACCAACCCGGGCGCGGCCATCGTCTACCTCGACACCGCCACCGCCCAGCAGAAGCTCCTCGGCAGCCCCGACGCCTTCACCCAGATCTCCGTCACCGCACAACCGGGCGTCAGCGACACCCAGTTGAAGAAGAACGTCGCCACCGCCCTGGACGGCTCCGCCACGTACAAGCTCCAGACCCAGAAGGAGGCCGCGGACGCCAACAAGGACTCCATGGGCTCCTTCCTCGACGTCATGAAGTACGCGATGCTCGGCTTCGCCGGGATCGCCTTCCTCGTCGGCATCTTCCTGATCGTCAACACCTTCTCGATGCTGGTCGCCCAGCGCACCCGCGAGATCGGCCTGATGCGGGCCATCGGCTCCAGCCGCAAGCAGGTCAACCGGTCCGTGCTCCTGGAAGCGGTGCTCCTCGGCATCGTCGGCTCGCTCCTCGGCGTCGCCGCCGGGGTCGGCCTCGCCGTCGGCCTGATGAAGGTCATGGGCGCGGTGGGCATGGAGCTGTCCACCCAGGACCTCACCATCGCCTGGACGACCCCGGTGACCGGGCTGGCGCTCGGCATCATCGTGACCGTCCTCGCCGCGTACATCCCGGCCCGCCGGGCCGGCAAGGTCTCCCCGATGGCCGCCCTGCGCGACTCCGGCACCCCGGCGGACGCCAAGTCCGGCTGGATCAGGGCCGGCATCGGCCTGGTCCTGACCGGCGCGGGTGCGGCGGCCCTGTGGGCGACCACCCAGGCGGACAAGTCGAGCGACGGCTCGGCCTTCCTCGGCCTGGGCGTGGTCCTCACCCTCATCGGCTTCATCGTGATCGGCCCGCTGCTCGCCGGCGTCGTCGTACGGGCGCTCAGCGTCGTCGTCCTCCGGTTCTTCGGACCGGTCGGCCGGCTGGCGGAGCGCAACGCGCTGCGCAACCCGCGGCGCACCGGAGCCACCGGGGCGGCCCTGATGATCGGCCTCGCGCTGGTGGCCTGCCTCTCGGTGGTCGGCTCCTCCATGGTCGCCTCCGCCACCGACGAGCTGGACAAGTCGGTGGGCGCCGACTTCATCGTGCAGGCGCCGGACGGCCGGCTGGTCGTCCCGCAGGCCGCGAAGGCGCTGACGACCGCACCCGGCATCGAACACGTCACCAACTACAAGGTCCTCGGCGCGAAGCTCACCAACCCCGACGGTTCGACGGCGGACGAGCACGTCACCGCCGCCGACCCCACGTACCCGCAGGACCTGCGGCGCGAGACCGTCGCCGGCGACCTGCCCGCGGCCTACGGCAAGAACGCCATGTCGGTCGGAAACGAGTACGCCACCGCGCACGGCATCAAGGTCGGTGACACGATCACCGTCGCGTTCAAGGCGGGCACCCCGGCGAAGCTCAAGGTCGCCGCGATCACCTCGGACGACACGAGCGTGGACCAGGGCGCGATGTACCTGAACACCTCGACCGCCGAGAAGTACGTCCCCGCGGACAGGATGCCGGCGAACGTGATCATGTTCGCCAAGGCGCAGGACGGCAAGGAGAAGGAGGCCTACGCCGCCCTCAAGAGCTCGCTCGCCGAGTACCCGCAGTACAAGGTGCAGAACCAGGCCGACTTCAAGCAGGACCTGAAGGACCAGATCGGCCAGCTCCTGAACATCGTGTACGGACTGCTCGCCCTGGCGATCATCGTCGCGGTCCTCGGGGTCGTGAACACCCTGGCCCTCTCGGTCGTCGAGCGGACCCGCGAGATCGGCCTGATGCGCGCCATCGGCCTCTCCCGCCGCCAGCTGCGCCGCATGATCAGGCTGGAGTCCGTGGTCATCGCCCTGTTCGGCGCCCTGCTCGGCCTCGGCCTGGGGATGGGCTGGGGCACCTCGGCCCAGAAGCTGCTGGCCCTGGAGGGCCTGGGCGTCCTGGAGATCCCGTGGCCGACCATCATCACGGTCTTCGTCGCCTCGGCCTTCGTCGGACTGTTCGCCGCCCTGGTCCCCGCGTTCCGGGCCGGCCGGATGAACGTCCTGAACGCCATCGCCACGGACGGGTGAGGCAGCGCTCACCGTAGACTGAGAACCTCCGGCCCCGGGACGTCCCTCCAGACGCCCCGGGGCCGGATCCGTTCCCGCGGAAACCCGGACGGGGCTGCACGAAGCTGCCGCGGCCGTGCAGCAAGCTGACACGGCCGCACCGACTCCTGCCCGCCGCCCGCTGGCATCGTCGTGCTGCCGGGAACCCCCGGCGTCACGCAACCGCCGGAGGGAATCGTGTCCAGGTCCTCGCGTTCGCGGCAGCCGGACGGTGTCGCACACCCCGCGGCCGTGTGGCGGCCGTGATGCGGTTCCAGCTGCTCGGGCCGCTGACCCTGGCGGACGGTCACGAGGCCGTGGTGCTCCAGCCGTCGAAGCCGACCGTCCTGCTGGCCGCGCTGCTGCTGCACGCCAACACCGTGGTCTCCGCCGAATACCTCCAGCGGGCCGTGTGGGGCGAGGAACAGCCCGTCACCGCCAAGGCCGCCCTCCAGACCTGCGTGCTGCGGCTGCGCCGGCTCTTCACCCGGCACGGGGTGACCGGCACGGTGATCGAGGCCGTGCCCGGCGGCTACCGGATCACCGCCGCCCCGGACACGCTTGACCTGCTCGGCTTCCGTGACCAGGTCCGCCGGGCGGTGGCCCTCTCGGACGATCCGGACGCGGAACTCAGCACGCTGAAGGACGCGCTGTCGCTCTGGCAGGGCTCGCTGCTGACCAATGTGCGCTCCGACCTGCTGCACCGGGACGAGGTCCCCCGCCTCGCGGAGGAGCGGCTGCGCAGCGTGGAGCGGGTCTGCGACCTGCTGCTGCGGCTGGGGCGCTGCGGGGAGGCGCTGGTCGAACTCTGGTCGGCCACCCGGGCGTACCCGGACAACGAGCGGCTCCGCGAGCAGTTGATCGAGGCGCTGTACCGGACGGGGCGCCAGACGCAGGCCCTTGCCGAGTACCGGAGGGTCAAGGAGTTCCTGCTGGACGAGCTGGGGGTCGACCCCTCGCCCGCCCTACAGCAGCTGGAGCTGGCGATCCTGCGGGGCGAGGACCTCGGCACCGGGCACGGCCCGGCCGCGCTCCCGGCCGCCGCCCCGGTGGCCACCGCCGAGGCCGGAACACCCGTGTGCCCCGCCGCCCGTCCGGTGCCCGTGGTGCCCAACTTCACCGGCCGGGAAGCCGAGACCGCCGCCATGGCTGCCCGGCTCACCGCCCCCGCGGAACCCGGCGAAGAGGCCCCGCACCCGCTGACCCTCCTGGTCTCCGGGCCGCCCGGCATCGGCAAGTCGGCCCTCGCGCACCATGTCGCCCACCTCGTGCGGGACGCCTTTCCGGGCGGCCGGTGGCTGGTGCCGATGACCCGTCCGGACGGCGGGGCGCGCCGCTCGGAGGAGATCGCGGCGGAGGTGTCCCACGCCCTGCGGGCCGGGCCGGACGGCGGACGCGTCCTGCTGGTCCTGGACGATGTGGTGGACGCCGGTCAGGTGCGCCCGCTGCTGCCCCCGGTCGCCGGGGCGCGGGGGGCCGTGATCACGACCAGCCGGATGGGGCTCGCCGGTCTCATCGCCACCCACGGCGGCTGGGTGCACCGGCTCACCGCCTTCACCGAGGCGGAGTCGTACGCCCTGCTGCTGTCGGTGCTCGGCGCCGAGCGGGTCGAGGAGGAGCCGGACGCGGCACACCGCCTCGCCCGGCTGTGCGGGCACTTCCCCTTCGCGCTGCGGATCCTGACGGCCCGGCTGCTGACCCGGCCGGGGCTGCGGCTCGCCGACGCCGTCGGCTGGCTGGGCGAGGACCCGCTGGCCCGGCTCACCCTGACGGACTCGCCCGACATCTCCGTACGGGCCCTGCTCGACGGTGCGCTGAACCGGCTGGAACCCCGGCTGTCCGAGGCGTTCCAGCTGGTCGCGGCGGCACCGGGGGACACCTTCGGCCCCGACGACAGCCCGGCCGTGACCGAAGCGGTCCTGGAACAGCTGGCCGACGCCGGACTGCTGGAGGACGGCCCGCCGGGCCCGTACCGGGTCCACGAACTGCTCCGCAGCTACGTACGCAGAACCGCCCCGGAACACATCCGCCGCACAGAGAAGGTGTGACCCCATGGCCGCGAACACCCCGATTGCCGCACCAGCGACCGCCGTTGCCGACCCGGCCGTGACCGGTACGTTCGACGCGCTCGCCGCGACCCGGCCGCGCGTCCGGCGGGACGTGCTGTTCACCGAGACCCCCGGCGGGGTGCTCTTCCACAACGCCGACGGCGGCTTCCACCTGACCGGCCGGACCGCCTATCGCTTCGCCTCCCTCGTCGTCCCGCACCTGACCGGCCACCACCGGCTCGCGGACCTCTGCGCCGGTTTCGGGCCCGCCCAGCGCGCGATGGCCGCCGAACTGGTCAAGGCGCTGTACGGGCGCGGCTTCGCCCGTGACGTGCCCGAGCCGCCGAGCGAGGCGGAACCGGTACTGGACGCGGCCGCCGCCGAACGGTTCGCGGCGCAGATCGCGTACGTCGACCACTACGCCGACGGCGCGGCCGAACGCTTCGCCCGCTTCCGCGCCACCCGGGTCGCCGTGCTCGGCGACGACGAGACCGCCCGCTGGTGCGCGCTGAGCCTGCTGCGCAACGGCTGCGCGCGGATCGGCACGGTGACGGAGTCCGAGGAGGTCACGGCGGAGGCGGCACCGGCCGGTGCGCGGGCCGACCGCCTCGGCGCGGACGCGGACTGGGACGCGCTCGACGGGTACGACGTCGTCGTGGTGAGCGGCACCGGGGCCGGGGCGCGCACCCACCGGCTGCTCGCCGCCGGGATACCCGAGGGCCGAACCCTGATACCCGCCTGGATGTTCGGCGAGCGGGTCGTCGTCGGCCCGCTCGCCACCGCCGCCTCCACCGGCTGCTGGTCCTGCGCGGTGCTGCGGCTGGGCGGCAACGTGTCCGCCGCGGAGGCCGCCGCGCTGTGGGGCGAGGCCGCGGGCGCCACCCCGGAGTCCGGCGCCACCGTGTCCGGGCCGGTCGCCGCGATGGTGGGCAACCTCATCGGCTACGAGATCTTCCGCCTCACCACCGGAGCGCTGCCCGCGGAGACGGAAGGACAGGTACTGATCCAGGACCTGGCCTCGCTCGACGTGCGGGCCGAACCCGTGCGCCCCCACCCGCGCTGCGTCCGCTGCGCCGCGCCCGACGACGGGCAGCCGCCCGCCGCTCCGCCGGAAGGACTGGCGCTGCCGGTCACCGCGACGGTGGAGACGGCCCGGGACGCGGAGGCGATGGTCGAGGAGCTGAACCGGATCAGCACCGCGCTGGTCCGCCCGTACACCGGCGTCTTCAGCCGGTACGACGACGAGGCGCTGACCCAGACCCCGCTGAAGGTCAGCCGGGTCGAGGTGGCGCTCGGCGCGGGGGTGCGGCGGCTGGTCGCCGCCTTCGACGTGCACCATCTGGCCGGTGCGCGGATGCGGGCGCTGTACGCCGCGGCGGCGGCGTACGTCGAGCACGTCGTCCCGCCACCGGCCGCGACGGCTGCGGGAACGGCTGCGGCGGACCGGGTGCTGGGTGCGGAGGCGTTCACCACCTCCGGCGGCAGCGGCGCGGCCCCGGCCGCCTGGACCCTCGCGACCTCGCTGCTCACCAAGGAGCCCGTGCGGGTGCCCGCGGAGGCGGTGCGCACCTTCGGTCCGGGCAACCACCACCGGGTGCACCTCGCGACCTCCGCCGGATCGGGTGCGGGCCCCGGTGCGCGGGAGGCCGCGGGCACCGGCCTGATGTCGGCCCTGGCACACGACGCGCTGCTGCGGGCGGTCCGGGGCACCACCGTCGTCAGCCCGGTCGCCGCCGGCGGGGACGATCCGGAGCTGGTGTTCCTGCTGAAGTCCGCGGCCAACCTGGACCTCGCGGTGGAGCTGCTCGACCTCGGTGAGGCGGAGCGCACCTCGGCCCACGCGGTGCTGGCCCGGGAAGCCGACGGGCCCTCGGGGCACGGGCGTTGGGCGCTCGGGGCGGGCCTCACCCGGCGGGCGGCCGTCTGCGCGGCGCTGCGGGATCTCCTGGGACAGGCGCAGCTGGCCGCGGAGGAGCCGGGCGGCGTCGTGGACCTGGGCGACCCGCTGGTCCGCGACCTCGCCGCCGCGGCCGTCGCGGTGACCGGCGCCCCGGTCGCCGCGGGCGGCCCGGAGACCACGTTCGACGCGGTGCTGGAGCGGCTGCGGAGCGCCGGACGCGACGCGCTGTACGTGGACACCACCCCGGCGGACCTGGCGGCGGCGGGCATCGCCACGGCCAGGGTGCTGCTCACGGTGGACGGTGCGGGTGCCCCCGATGCCCGTTGAGACGCCCGTCGAGGCACCCGTGCGTGTCGCGGGCCCGGTGCGGGAGTCCGCGCGCCTGCTCACCGGACTCCTGCGCGAGGCGCTGGGCCGGCACGGCACACCGCCGCCGCTGGACGTGGCGCCGCTGGGCGTGAGCGACGCGTTCGCGCCCGCCCCGGCCGGACCCGCGCCCGCCCCCGGCACCACCACGCCCGTGCCCGTCCGCCTCTACGGCAGGCACGCCGTCGTCGGCCCCTTCACGACCGCGCGCGGGAGCGGCCCGCGGCCCTGCGCGCACTGCCTGGAGCGGCGCTGGCAGGCCGTCCGGTCCGTCGCGCTGCGCGAGGCCCTGGAGCTCGGCTCCGGTACCAGGGCGGCCGGGGAATCCCCCTACGTCACCCCGTTCACCGCCGACACCCTCGCCGGGCTGGTCGCCGCCGTGACCGCCGGGCACGGGCCGGACACCGGTGCCTTCGCCGCCGTGCACCTGGTGGACCTGGAGACCCTGACGGTCCGGCACTACCCGCTCGTGCCCGATCCGGAGTGCCCGCGCTGCGGACACGTCGAACCGGACACCGCGGCGGCCGCCGTGCTCACCCTGCGGCCCGCCCCCAAGGCGAGGCCCGGCACCTTCCGGGTCCGGGACATCGGGACGTACGAACTGCCCGTCGAGCCGTACGCCAATCCCGTCTGCGGCTCGCTCGGCCCCTCCGTCGTGCAGGACGTCTCCTCGACGTCGACCTCCGCCACCATCGGCTGCTTCTCCATGCGCTCGGGCGAGTACCTCCGCGAGACGTACTGGGGCGGTCACGCCGACACCTTCGCCGAGAGCATGCGGATCGGGGTGCTCGAAGGCCTGGAGCGGTACGCGGGCATGCGCTCGCGGGCCAAGCGCGCCCAGATCCGGGGTTCGCTGGACGCGCTGCGCGGCCGGGGCGAGCGGGCTCTCGACCCGCGCGTCTGCGGGCTGTACTCCGACGCCTTCCACCGCGCCAACCCGCACGTCCCGCCGTTCTCCCCGGACCGCGAGATCCCCTGGGTGCACGGCTACTCGCTGCGCGACAGCCGGCCGGTCCTGGTCCCGGAGGTCCTCACGTACTACCACGCACCCGGCCTGGAGAACCGCTTCGTGCAGGAGAGCTCCAACGGCTGCGCGTCCGGCGGCTGCCTGGAGGAGGCCGTGTACTTCGGCCTGATGGAGGTCATCGAACGCGACGCGTTCCTGCTGACCTGGTACGGGCGGGCCGCCCTGCCCGAGATCGATCCGCGCACCAGCCGCCGCCCGGCCACCCGGCAGATGGTCGACCGGCTGGAGATGTACGGCTACGAGGCCCGCTTCTTCGACACCCGGATCTCCTTCCCCGTCCCCGTCGTCACCGGAGTCGCGGTGCGGCCCGACGGCGGCCTCGGCCTGATGTGCTTCGGGGCGGGCGCCGGACTCGACCCGGAGGCGGCGCTGTCCGGCGCGCTCTGCGAGATCGCCACCGACGCGGTGAACCTCCGCCGCCGCACCGAGCGCGAGCTGCCCCGGCTGCGCGCCATGGCCGACGACTTCGGCCGGGTCGAGGCGCTGCACGACCACCCGCTGGCCTACGGAGTCCCCGAGATGGGCGGCCACGCCCGCTTCCTGATCGGCGAACCGGGAGCCCCGCGCCCGCGCGCCCGGTCCTTCGACGAGCTGTACGGGGACGGCTCCGTGCCCGCCGTCTCCGACGACCTGCGGGAGGACCTGGCGCGCTGCGTGGACGCGGTCACCACCGCCGGGTTCGACGTGGTCGTCGTCGACCAGACCATGCCGGAACAGCGTGAACTGGGCCTGACCACGGTCTCCGTCATCGTGCCGGGGCTGCTGCCGATCGACTTCGGCTGGACGCGGCAGCGGGCGCTGGGCATGCCGAGGCTGCGTACCGCGCTGGGCGCCGCCGGGCTGCGTCCTGGCGTGCTCACCGACGCCGATCTCAACATGGCCCCCCACCCCTTCCCGTGATCCGTCACCCGTGACCAAGGAGCCTGCCATGGGGTACGCCCATGAATACGCCGACGCGATCCTCCAGCGAAACCGGGTCCCGATGGAGCCGGTGGACTACGTGCCGAACTGGGCGGACGGCCCGCGCAAGGGCAAGCACTACCCGGGCGTCGACAGCATGCCGCTGCCCGCGTCCGGCTACCCGGCTGACGCCTCGCTCGGCCGGGGACTGGACCAGGACGCCCCCAGGGACAGGGAGTTCGACCTTCCGGCGCTCTCCGGGATGCTCCGTGACTCCTACGGGCTGACCGGCCGCAGGCTCGGCGTCCAGGCCAACACCGACCTGAGCGCCCTGCCGCACTACCCGCTCGCCAACTGGTCCCGCGGCTCCGCCTCCGGCGGCGGCCTCTACCCGGTCAGCGTGTACTGGGTGTCCGGGGCGAGCGGGCCCGTACCGCCGGGTGTCCATTACTACTCCACCCGCCACCACGCCATGCAGCGGCTGCTGACCGGCGAGGTGTCGCGGGAGGTACGGGCGGCGCTCGGGGACGGGGCGCCAGGCCCCGACACCGATCAGTACCTGGTCCTGGGCGTCAAGTACTGGCAGAACGCCTTCAAGTACAACAACTTCTCCTTCCACGCCGTCTCCATGGACCTCGGCGCGTGCCTCCAGACCTGGCGGATGTGGGCGGGCGCCCGTGGGCTGTCCGTCGAGCCCGCGCTCTGGTTCGACGAGGAGCGGCTCGGGCGGCTGCTCGGTGTGGACACGCGGGAGGAGGGCCTCTTCGCCGTCGTCCCGCTGAAGTGGGCGGCCACCGCCCCCCGCCGGGAGCCCGCCCCCGCCCCGACCGCCGGGATCTCCGTGCGCCACCGGGACCAGGAGCGCTCGCGCACCGTACTCACCTTCGACGCGCTGCGCCGGATGCAGGCGGTCACCGCCGGGCACGCCGCCGACCGGCCGGGCCCCTCGGACCTCGCCCCCGCGGCGGCGCACCCCGTGGACCGGACCCGCCCGGAGGTGGCGCTGCCGCCCGCCGGGCCGCTCGGCACCGACGTACGCACCGCCCTGCGCGAGCGGCGCAGCAGCTTCGGCCGCTTCGACGCCCAGCACCCGCTGACAGCGGAGCAGTTGGCGTCCTGCCTGGCAGCCGCCGCAGCCGGTTCACGGATCGGCGGGGACGACGGCGGGCAGCGGCTGGCGAAGCTGTACGCGTTCGTCGGCCATGTCGAGTCGCTCACTCCCGGGGCGTACGAGTACGACGCGGAGGCACACAGCCTGCGCCTGGTGAAGGCGGGCCGGCCCGGCGACTTCCTCCAGCGCAACTACTTCCTGACGAACTACAACCTGGAACAGGCGGCCGCCGTCCTGGTGCCCACCGTCCGCACCCACGCCGTGCTCGACGCTGTCGGCGACCGGGGATACCGGCTGGTCAACGCCGTCGTCGGGGCGATCGCCCAGACCGTGTACACCGCCGCGTCCGCCGTGCACACCGGCTGCGGGGTGGCGCTCGGCTTCGACAACCTCAGTTACGCCGAGGAGCTCGGACTCGGAGCGACCGGTGAGGCACCGCTGCTGATCATGATGGTCGGCAACGAGCGGCCCGCCCCGGCCGACTTCCGGTACGAGATCGCCTGAACCCCACCCCGTCGACGATGCCCGTAACCGGAAGGGGAAGCCCCGAAATGACCCCGGACAACCCACCCACCCCCGCCGTCACCCGGCCCCGCTTCATGCTGCGGGTCGCCGGGCTGCCGGTGGAGAGCGTGCAGGCGCTGCGCTGCCCGGAGAGCCGCCGCTGGGCCGATGAAGTCCTCCTGGCCACCGAGCGGTTGCGGGCCGGGGGCGAGGCGCTCGGCGACCTGATCCACGGCCTGGTCGGCGGCAGCGAGGACGAGGCGCTGCGCCGGACGCTGCTCAAGCTGCGCCGCGACGTCTTCAACAACCGGCTGCCCCGCCCGGACGCCGCCGAGCGGTCCCTCGCCGCGGTGCGGGACCTCGACCCGGCGACGGCCGACGCGCTGTCCGACTGGCTGACCACCAGACGCCGGCTGGACGGCCGACGGGCCGCGGGCGCCGGGCTGCTCGCGGCGGAGACCGGCCGGGCCCGCGAGGCGCTGCGCCGGACGGCGGGCGAGGAGCGGCTGCGCGACGGGCTGCTGCTGGCGTCCCCCACGCTGGACGCCCAGCTCGACGCGTACGTGAGGGACGGCGGCGGCCCGAACCCCGGCCGCAAACAGCGCAAGATCGAACGCTCGCTGCTCTCCTACGTGTACCGCACGGCCTGCAAGACCAGCCCCTTCTCCACGTTCACCGGGGTGGCACTGGGCACCCTCGGCGAACCGGACGCGGACGGCGGCGGGCTCGGCGTCCGCGTCGACGACGTCTGGAGCGGGCGCATCCGGCTCAACGTGGTGGCCGTCGGCCGGCTCGCCGAAGCGGTGATCGCCGATCCGGTGCGCCGCGCGGACCTGCCGGTCGCCCCGGCCTCCGGCTGGGGCCGCGACGACGACCGGGTCCGCTACGTGCGCCGCTGGGTCACCCAGGGCGACGAGGACAACGCCGTCACCTTCGACGCGGTGAAGGACCGGCTGTTCTTCCTGCACCGCAGCGGCACCCTGGAACGGATCCTCGCCATGTTCGAGGAGCACGGCACCCTGCGCTACGGCGAGCTGGTGAGCCGGCTGGCAGCGGACCGGGGCGCCGGGGAGGAGGAGTGTGCCCAGTACCTCAAGGCACTCCTGGACCTCGGCATGGTGCAGGTCCCGTGCCTGCGCACCGAGGTCCACGACACCGACCCGCTGGGCGCCTTCCGGTCCTCCCTGCGCGATGTCGGCCGCCCCTGGGCGGACCGGCTGGCCGCACGCCTGGACACCCCGGTGTCCTGCGTCGACCGGTTCGCGGACGCGGACCCGGCCGGGCGGCGGGCACTGCTCGAAGAGGTGCGCGGCTCGCTGCGCACCCTCCAGGAGGAGGAGCTCGGCGTCGCCGCCGCGAAGATCCCGCAGACCCTGCTCTACGAGGACGTGGCGGCCGGGCACACGGCCCGGCTCTCCGCCCCGGACTGGGAGCGGCTGGCGGCCGGTCCGCTCGGGGCCGTGGAGCGCGTCCTGCCCGCCTTCGACCTCACGCTGCCGCAGCGCGTCACGTTCAAGGGGTTCTTCCTCGCCCGGTACGGGCGGGGCGGGCGCTGCGACGACCTGCTGAAACTGGTCCACGACTTCCACGAGGACTTCTTCGACCAGTACATCTCGTTCACCTCGAAGCACACCACGTTCGACGCGGACGGGAACTACGTACCGGAGGAGAACTGGCTCTCCCTGCCGCAGCTCAAGGCCCTGGACACCGCCCGGCTCGCCTTCGTCGAGCGGATGCGCGCCCTGTGGGCGGACACCACCGCCGCCCCCGGCCCGGTACCGGACGAGATCCGGATCGACGACGGCTTCCTCGCCGAGGTCGCCGCAGAACTCGAACCGCTGGCAGCCGACTTCACCCCGCTCACCCACCACGTGCAGATCGTGGACCGGCCCGTCGACCCGCTGGTCGTCCTGAACCGGTCCTACGGCGGGCTCTCCTTCCCGTTCAGCCGGTTCACCCATCTCTTCGACGGCCTGGGCGAGGAACTCCTCGACGCCGTGACCCCCCTGGTGCCCGAGGGCGCCGTCCTCGCCGAGGTCACCGGGGGACCCGTCACCAGCAACCTCAACCTGCACGACCGGCTCACCGGGTACGAGATCGTCTGCCCCGGCGAGCGCGGCACCCTGCCCCCGGACCGCCGCATCCACCTGGACGACCTGTACCTCGTCCACGACCCGGACAGCGACCGGCTCACGCTGCGCTCCACCCGCCTGGACAAGGAGGTCATCCCGGTCTACCTCGGCTACCTGGTCCCGCTCGCCCTGCCGGAACTGCCCCGCACCCTGCTGCTGCTCTCCCCGACCTCGATGTCCCCGCTCCACGTCTGGGGCGGCGTTCCCGAGAGCGCCCCCGTCGACGGGGTGACCAGCAGACCGAGGGTCCGGCACGGCAGCGTGGTGCTCAGCCGGCGCAGCTGGACCGCGCACGCCCCGGCCCTGCCGCTGCGCGGGCCCGGCACGGCGGACGACACGTGGTTCCTGGACTGGCACGCGTTCCGCCGCGCCCACGCCCTGCCGGACCGGGTGTTCGTCACCGTCTCGGACAGCGGGGCGCGCGGGGCGACCGGGGCCAAGCCGAGCTACCTGGACTTCGACAGCCCGCTCTCGCTGGCGGCGTTCGAGGCGCTGGTCAGGAACCCGGCGGCGCGGGTCGTGTTCCGGGAAATGCTGCCCGACGAGGACTCCCTGCACACCGTCTCCGCCCACGGCCACCACGTCGCCGAGCTCGCGCTGGAGACCCTCGCCCCCGCCCGAGAGAGGAACCACCCATGAGCTCAGCCCTCACCGGCCCCGCCCCCGCGGACACCCGCCGGGCGGGAGCCTGGCAGGCCACCCACATCTTCTACGCCGCCAACCCCCGCCCCATGCTCACGCACTGCGTCCGCCCCCTGATCGCCGGACTGGAGGCCGACGGGCTGCTCGCGGGGTACTTCTTCATCAACTACTGGCTGGAGGGCCCGCATGTGAGGCTGCGGATCAGGCCCTCGACCCCGGACGCCGAGGCGGAGGTCCGGCGCCGTACGGAGGAGGCCCTCGACGCGTTCCTGACCGAACGCCCCGCCCTGTACGAGGTGGACTCGGGGTTCCTCAACGAGTTCTACAACGCCCTGTTCGACATCGAGTTCCCCGGCGCGGAGCGCGGCCCGTACATGGACGAACGGGGCCGGATGAACCTGCGCCCCAACAACTCGCGCAGCCAGGAGCGTTACGAGCCCGAGTACGCCAAGTACGGCGGCCCGGCCGGGATCGAGCTGGCCGAATGGCACTTCCGGCACTCCAGCGATCTGGTCATCGACGCCTTCCGCACGAAGAACCTGCACCTGCGGACCGTACTGCTGGGCACCTCCGCCCAGCTGATGATGGTGATGTCGGCGACCTTCCTGCCCGACCGGGGGAAGCTGGCCGACTACCTCGACGGCTACTACGAGTTCTGGCACCGGGCGTTCCCCGGCACCGGCTTCATCGGCAGCGAGGAGTACGACAGCAACTACGCCTCGATGGCCGCCGGGCTCACCGACCGCTTCGACCGCGTCCGCGCCGCCACGTCCGGTGAGCCGGGCGCCGCCCGGCTGCCCGGCTTCCTCGCGGGCTGGGCCGAGCACTGCGCCGAACTCCGGGACCGGGTGGTCGCGCTGGCCCGCGACGGCGATCTGGTCTTCCCGTCCCGCGACGAGGACGGGGACGGGACCGGGGGCGGGAAGGAGCAGGCCGCCGCCCCGTCCGCCGCGCTGCCGATGCTCCTCTCCCCGTACATGCATATGACCAACAACCGGCTGCACGTGACGATCAGGGACGAGGCCTACCTCTCGCACGTGCTCGGCCGCGCCCTGCGGGAGTCCGGATGAGTGCCCCGGCCTCCAGACAGGACCTGGCCGCGTACCGGCCGGAACTGCGGCCAGGGGTGCTGCTCAGCGAAGCGCTGCTGCACGGCCCCGCCACGGTGCACCTGATCAAGGACACCGGCAGCGACAGCTCGTTCAAGGTCGGCCCCAAGGAGCACTTCCTCATCGCCCGGATGGACGGCGAGCACACCCTCGGGGAGATCGGTGAGGCCTACGCCCAGGCCTTCGGCCGCCGGCTCGACGACGCCCGCTGGCAGCAGATCCTCCGGATGCTCGGCGCCCGCGGCCTGCTGACCGGGGCCCCCGCCCGGACGACCGCCGAAGCCGCCTCCGCGCCGCCCCCGCGCGGCGTCCTGCGCGGCAGCATCCGGCTGGTCGCCGACGCGGACGCCACCGCGACCCGGCTGCACCGGGCCGTGGGCTTCCTCCTCGCCCCGGCATGGACGGTGCCGCTGCTCACCGCCCTGGTGGCGATGGAAGCGGTGATCGC
Organism: Streptomyces sp. NPDC104307; assembly: GCF_055584045.1. Lineage (NCBI taxonomy): Bacteria > Bacillati > Actinomycetota > Actinomycetes > Kitasatosporales > Streptomycetaceae > Streptomyces > Streptomyces sp. NPDC104307. Next base: position 137,813 of record NZ_JBVJMU010000012.1, on the reverse strand, counting down.
CCTGCGGGCCGGCGAACTCCTCCGGGCCACCCGCGAGGTGTTCGGCAACCCCGTACTGCTGACCGGACTGGCCACACTGCTCTGGTTCAGCACCGCCCTGCACGAACTGGCCCACGCCGTCGTCGCCCGGCACCACGGCGGCAAGGTCGCGGAGATCGGCCTGCGCTGGCGGTTCCCCGTGGTCATCATGTACTGCACGGTGGACAACTACCTCTATCTGGGCGCCCGTCGGCAGCGCGTCAGCACCGCGCTCGCCGGGGCGGTGATGAACCTGCTGTTCCTGCTGCCGTTCTCCGTCCTGTGGTTGTCCGCCCCGCTCGACGACGCCACCCACGACGCGTTCGGCGCGCTGCTGCTCCTCGGCAGCGTCCAGGCCCTCGCCATGCTGGTGCCCCTGCCGCCGCTCGACGGCTACCGGATCGCCGGGCAGCTGTTCGGGGCCACCGAGCTGGCCGCCTCGACCGCCACGTACCTGCGCCTGGCCGCACGCCGCGACCCGGCCGCCGCGAGCTATCCGAGGCGCGCCCGGACCGCCTACCTCGGCTACGCGACGTGCGCGGTGCTCGCGCTCGTCCTGGTCGCGGCCGCCGTCGTCGCGGCCGTCGTCCACCTGCTCCCCGCCTGACCGCCGCCCGACCCGCCGACCAGTGGCGGACAAGGAGAAGCCCATGACCCCCACCGCCCCGTCCACCGCCTCCGGAGCCCAGGCCGGCCCGGACCGCGACCACCCGGCCGCCGTCGTCCTGGAGGGCGTGCACAAGCGGTACGGCGAGACCCGTGCCGTCGACGGGGTGTCACTCACCGTGCCGTGCGGCGAGTTCTTCGGACTGCTCGGCCCCAACGGGGCCGGCAAGACCACGCTCGTGGAGATCATGGAGGGCCAGCGCAAGGCCGACTCCGGGACCGTGACCGTCTTCGGCAGCAGCCCCTGGCCGCGCAACGCCGCGCTGCTGCCCCGGATCGGCGTACAGACCCAGAGCTCGGCGTTCTTCGTGAGGCTCACCGCCCGCGAGCACCTGCGCACGGTGGCGGCGCTGTACCGGACGGACGACGCGGCGGCCGAACGCGCCCTGGCCTCCGTGGGCCTCACCGAACACGGCGACACCCGGGTCGGCGACCTCTCCGGGGGCCGGCGCCAGCGGCTCGCCATCGCCTCCGCGCTGGTCCACGAACCGGAACTGATCTTCCTCGACGAGCCGACCGCCGCCCTCGACCCGCAGGCCCGGAGGGATCTGTGGCAGGTGCTGCGCGAGCTCAAGGGGGCGGGCCGCACCATCATCTACACCACCCACCACCTGGACGAGGCCGAGGCGCTCTGCGACCGCGTCGCCATCATCGTGGACGGTTCCGTCGCCGCGCTGGACAGCCCGGCCCGGCTCATCGCCGGCTCCAGCCCCACCACCCGGCTGCTGATCCCGCCGGGCCGCCTGGACGCGGAGACGGCGCGCGGGATCGACGGCGTCGACCGGGTCACGGAGGAACCCGAGGCACTCGTCCTGGAGACCCTCGAATCGGGCCGGGTGCTGTCCGCGATCGACCGGCTCATCGGCCTCCAGGGCGTACAGACCCGCACGGCGAGCCTTGAGGACGTCTACCTGAAGCTCACGGGCGAGAACCGGCCCTGACCTGACGCCCAGCCCCCCGCCACCCCGTTCCCAGCGATACGGAGACCCCGATGAGCGCATACGCCGCGCTGACCACGGCCGGATACCGGGCCTGCACACGCGACAAGACCACCCTCTTCTTCACGTTCGCCTTCCCGCTCGTCTTCCTGGTGGTCTTCGGCCTGATCTTCCACGGCCAGACGGTCGAGGAGAGCGGCAGGCCGTACATCAACTACATCGCCCCCGGGGTGCTGTCCTGGGGCATCGGGAACGCGGCCGTCTTCAGCGTCGGCTTCACGCTCATGCAGTGGCGGCGCGACGACGTCCTGCGGCTCATCCGGATGACCCCGACCCCGCTCTCCGCCGTCCTCGCCTCCCGCTACGTCCTGGCGACCGGCATCGGTGCCGTGCAGGCCGTGCTCTTCGTCTCGGTCTCCCTGCTGCCGGTGTTCGGCCTCCAGCCGGCCGCCCGCTGGCCGCTCGTCCTGCCGGTGCTGGTCATCGGCATCACGGCCTTCCTCGCGATCGGGGTCATCGTCGGCAGCAGCGCCGGCACCCCGGAGGCGGTCGCCGCCGTGGCCAACTGCCTGATGGTTCCGATGGCGTTCCTGTCCGGCTCGTTCTTCCCGCTGGACTCCATGCCGGCCTGGATGCAGAACCTGTCGTACGTCCTGCCGCTGCGCTACCTCAACGACGGGATCTCCGGAGCACTCACCGGCGACGGCACCACCGGCCACATCGCGCTCTCCTGCGGAGTGCTGGCCGGATTCGCCGTCGTCCTGTGCGTGGTCGCGGCGCGGACCTTCCGCTGGAGCAACAAGTCATGAACACAGCCACCGCGACCACCACCGTGACCACCGCACCGGCCACCGCGCGCCCGCTGCCCGGACAGAGCCCGCTGGAGTCGGCCCGCGCCGCACTCCAGCACGGGCTGTCCGCCCGGCACCCCGGGCCCGGAACGCTCCCCGCCCCACTCGTCGTCCCGCTGGGGGCCGCCGACACCCTCGGGCACGGACTCCCCGACCCGTACGCGGACAGCCGCCCGGCCGCCAACGTCCAGCTCACCTCACGGGCCGTCCTCATCGGCCCCTGGGGCGGCGACGCCAACGCCACCGCCTGCGGGCAGTGCCTCGCCATGCGCTGGCAGCGGCTGCGCAGCCGCTCGGAGCGCGAGGCGCTGGAACTCGGCCGCGCACCGCACGGCGCCGCGCACTGGCCGGTACTCACGGAGTACGCCGTGGACGCGGCCTGGGCCGTCTACCGCGCGGTCCTGGGCGGCGGCCACGACACCCCGGAGGCGGCCGCCGCCGACCGGGCGCTGCCCAGGGTCACCCGGATCGATCTGGTGACCCTGGCCACCGCCACCTTCCCGCTGCTGCCCGAACCCCTGTGCCCGCACTGCGTCCACGAGGTCCCGGACACGGCGGACGCGGCCCGGATGACGCTGGGCCCGGCGCCCAAACCGGACCCGGACGGCTACCGGCTGCGCTCCCTCGGCTCCTACGCGCTGCCCACGGCCGCGCTCGCCAACCCGGTGTGCGGCGCCCTCGGAGCCGACACCTGGATCAACCCGACGTCCACCACCACCGCCCCGGTCGCCGGTACGCACTTCGTACGCGGCTACGCCGGTCTCAACGACGTGACGTGGAGCGGCCAGGCCAACAGCTATGCCACCAGCCGCGTCCTCGCGCACCTGGAGGGCCTGGAACGGTACGCGGGCACCACCCGCCGACGCGGCACCTCACCGGTGCTCGACAGCTGGAACAACCTCGCGGACCGGGCCCTGAACCCCGCCGACTGCGGCTTCTACGACCCGCGGACCTACGCGGACGACCCGATGGTCTCCCCGTTCGACCCGGACCGGCCCATCCCGTGGGTGTGGGCGCACTCCCTGCGCGGCGACCGCCCCGTCCTCGTACCCGCCAGGCTGGCCCATTACAGCGCCGGTGTGGAGGCCGACAACTTCGTCTTCGAATGCTCCAACGGGTGCGCCACCGGCGGCAGTCTGCACGAGGCGATCCTGTTCGGGCTGCTCGAACTCGTCGAGCGGGACGCCTTCCTCCTCGCCTGGTACGGCCGCACCCCGCTGACCGCGATCGACCTCGACAGCTGCCGCTCCGCCGCCGTCCGCAGCATGATCGACCGGGCCGGGCTCCAGGGGTACGACGTCCACGCCTTCGATACCCGGATGGACCTGGACATCCCCGTCGTCACGGCGCTCGCCGTGCGCCGGGACGGCGGCCCGGGAACGCTCTCGTTCGCCGCCGCGGCCGGATTCGACCCGGAGGGAGCCGTCGAGTCGGCCCTGTCCGAAGTGCTCACGTACATCCCGCACCTGCCCTACCAGGTGACCGAGCGCATCGGTGAACTCACCGCCATGGCCGACGACTTCACTCTGGTTCGGCAGCTGAAGGACCACGCCCAGCTGTACGGGCTGCCCGCCATGTCCGCCCATGCCCGTGAGTACCTGGAGCCCGCAGGCGTACGGACCCTGGACGAGACCTTCGCCGACTGGCAGGTGCGGCGGCCGCGCACCGGGGACCTGCTGGACGATCTGCACCTGCTGCGGGACGGGCTCGTCGCCGCCGGGCACGATGTCATCGCCGTCGACCAGACCACCCCGGAGCAGCGCCGGATGGGGCTGCACACCGTCGCCACGATCGTGCCGGGCCTGCTGCCGCTCGACTTCGGCTGGACGCGGCAGCGGGCGCTGCTGATGCCCCGGCTGCGGACCGCGCTGCGGGCGGCCGGCCGGCGCACGGACGAACTTCCGGAGGCCGCGGTCAAGCGCGTGCCGCACCCGTTCCCGTGACGCCTGCCGCGACTTCCCCCGTGACATCTCCCATGACATCGGCAGCCCCCTCGCACAAGGTTCGCGAGGGGGCTGCCGTGTGTGCCGGCCGGGCGTGGATCAGGCGCAGCAGGAGGTGGTGCTGGTGGTGCTGGAACAGGTCGACGTCGAGGAGCAGGACGTGGAGCCCGCGAGCACGACCTCCGCGTCGTCCGAGTAGTCCGAGATCTCGAAGGTCTCCGACTCCAGCTCCAGGATCTCGCTGGCGAGGGTGGCGAGCTCGGTCTTGGGGGCCATGGTGTTCTCCTCGGGTTCATGGGGGTGGACCGGCTTCTCCGGCACCGTTCCCGTGCGCTGCTGGCATTCCAGCCCCGGCCGCTGTCGGATCGGCCGCGGTTTCGCTGTCACCCCGCTGGCACCCGGTGACAGCGGAACGCCGGACTCGTGCCGCACGGGCGGCGCAGGCTCGGTACCGAGACCTACCGAGCGGAAGAGGCGAGCCCCTGTGCCAGCCCGTGTGAAGGAGATCCCCGCCCCGCCCCGGCCCCCGGCCGTGTCCCGTGAGGTGCTGCGCCCCGCGCTGGAGTTCTGTCTCGACGTACACGCCAACCCCGAGCTCTCCGGGGCCGAGCGGCACACCGCGGACCGGTTCGCGGCCCGGCTGGCGGCGAGCGGCTGCACGGTCACCCGGGGGGTCGGCGGCGGCCACGGTCTCGTCGGCGTGCTGCGCAACGGAGAGGGGCCCACGGTGATGATCCGGGCCGAGCTCGACGCCCTCCCGGTGACCGAGCGGACCGGCCTGGCCTACGCGAGCACCGTGCCCGGTGTGATGCACGCCTGCGGCCACGACCTCCATCTCGCGGCGGCCGGCGGTGCGGTGGCCGAGCTGGCCCGTACGCGCTCCGAGTGGCGCGGCACCGTGCTGGTGGTGGGCCAGCCGGCGGAGGAGACCCTCCTCGGTGCGCGGGCGATGCTGGCGGACGGGCTGTACGAACGGTTCGGCACCCCGGACGCCGTCCTCGCCCAGCACACCTCGCCCGCCCCGGCCGGCACCCTGGCGCACGCGGCGGACTTCCGCACCCCGCTGCTGGCGGCCAGTACGGCGCTGGACGTCACGCTGTACGGCAGGGGCGGTCACGCGGGGACCCCGCACCTCGCCGTCGATCCGGTGCTGCTGGCGGCCGCCACCGTCACGCGGCTCCAGTCCGTGGTGTCCCGGGAGACGTCCCCGGCTGAGCACGCGGTGCTGACGGTCGGCTCCCTGCATGCGGGTGAGCGCGGCAACGTGATCCCGGACACCGCCGAACTGGCGCTCTGTATAAGGGCGTTGTCGGGTCAGGTGGTGGACCGGATGGCGGCGGCCGCGGAGCGGATCGTGCGGGCGGAGTGCGCCGCGTCGGGCTGTGTGCGGGAACCCGATCTGGCGGTCACCTCGCGGTCGCCCGCGCTGTCGCCGGACGCCGCCGCCACGGCCGTCGTGCGCGGGGCGCACGAGGACCTCTTCGGGCCGGTCCGGGTCCTGGACTGCGGGCCCCTCACGGCCACGGAGGACTTCGCGTGGTTCGGGGAACAGGGGGTGGCGACGGTGTACTGGATGCTCGGGGTCACCGGGGCCGGGCCGTGGCGTGCGGCCAGAGCCGGCGGACCGCCCGTACCGGCCAACCACGCACCGGAGTTCGCCCCCGACCTCAGTACCGCGCTGCCGGCCGGGATCGCGGCGATGGCGTCGGCCGCCCGGCGGATCCTGGACGGCGAGGGGGGCGCCCGGTGATGGGCGGGGCCGGGCGGGAGCACGGCCACGGCACGGACCGTACGGACCCGGTCCGCGGCCATGTCCCGGAAGACGCACCCGCCCATGCCGACCTGGTGGCCGTGCGCGTCGACCGCACCGCACCGGCCGGCGGCACCACCGTCCTGCGCCTGCTGAGCCTGCTGCCGCCGCACTGGGACTGCGCGCCGCGGTCCGTCACGTCGGACCGGATCGTGCTGCGGATCGCGCCGGGGCCGTCGGCGGACCGGGGCGAGGTCCGCCGCGCGGTACGCGGAGCCCTGGCCGACCGGGCACTGGCGGGCTGGACGGTGGGGGAGCCGGGGGAAGGGGGGCTGGGCGGAGGAGGGCCGGGCGAACGGTCCGGGGGAGTGTCATACCCACCCGCGCTCCCGCGCCAGCAGCGCCGCCTGGGCCCGGCTCGACGCGCCGAGCATCTGTATCAGCTCGGCGACATGACGCCGGTACGTCCGTACCGAGACGCCCAGCTCACGGGCGCCCGCCTCGTCCTTTCCCACGGTGCACATCGATACGAGCACCCGCCGCTCGGCTCCGGACAGCGCCGTGTCCGCCGGGTCGCCGCCCTCGTCATCGGCGTGTGCGAGGTCCACGCACTGGTCCCAGATCTTCTCGAAGAGGGCGACGATGTTGGAGACCAGGCCGGTGCGCTGGGCGAGCAGTACGCCGCGCAGGGGGTCGCGCGGGTCCAGCGGGACGAGGGCGGTCCGGCGGTCGTACACGAGCAGCCGTTCCGTGGTGTCGGACGTGACCCGGATCGCGGCGCCGTGCGCGGCCAGCTCCCGCAGATGGGCGGCGGTCGGCGGATCCTCCAGCGCGGCCCGCGCGACGACGGAGCGGATGCGTACGCCGCGGCGCAGACATCGCAGGTCCATGGGGCGGGAGCGGGCGATGCTCTCGGGGGAGAGCCTGGTGTGCGGTTCCACGGAGAGGATCTCGTCCCGGGCGAAGAAGGCGAGGTCGTCGATCCGGTCACGTATCCGGTCGACCCCCTCCAGCTGTTCGATCCCCGCAGGGGCCGGTCTTCGGCCGCTCTGCTCCGCGCGTAGACCGTCAATGAGGTGGCGTGATCGGGTGACCTGCTGCAGCTCCTGGTGGAGGATGTTCAGCCGCAGATCGACCAGCCGGGTCAGCGCGATATCCGGATTCGTCGGAAAGATCCCCGGATCGTGACTGCCGTCGCGGCTCTCGGGGTGGAGCAGTCCGAGCTCCCGTAACCGGGCGACGCAGGCGTGTAAGGTCCGCGCGTCGAGGTGCAGCAGCAGGTGCAGGCCGTCGGTGCCGGCGCCGGGGTTGCGCAGGAAGTGCCGGTAGACATCTTCCTCGGCCTCGGAAACCCCGAGTACGTACATCTCGTTCTTGCCCACGTATACCCCCACTGCCTGGTCCCTGGTCCATGTGCAGCCGACATTTCGGGTATTGCCGTTGATCGAGAGCGTGTCCACGAGGGCCGTCCGCCCTGCTCGGGCAACGGCTCACGGGGTCGGTAGCGTACCCGCTGCCACACGCGCCGCGGCAGTGTCCATGCCCGTCCACGAGTGGCGTAATCCCGCCGTACGGCCCCGCCCGTCCCCGGTCGTGGAAGCGGCTGTCCGGCCGGAGCCGTAGGCTGGACAGCACCCCGGCCCGCCCGTGGGGTGCTGTCCGGATCAGTCCGGAGACCGCCCCTCACACGTGTCGGGCCCTTCGCGTTGCCCCTGGCAGCAGCCGGCTGCCGGACCCTCGACCTCGTTACCCCGGACGGAAGCCCTTCATGAGCCTGCACGGTCTGCTGGATGTCGTCGTACGTGACCCGGCGCTGTCCGAAGCGGTGAAGGCCGCCGGGGACGGCCACCGGATGCACATCGACCTGGTGGGACCGCCTGCCGCCAGGCCTTTCGCGGTGGCGGCGCTGGCCAAGGACGCCGGGCGGACCGTGCTCGCCGTCACCGCGACCGGACGCGAGGCCGAGGACCTCGCGGCGGCGCTGCGCACGCTGCTGCCGCCGGACACGGTCGCGGAGTACCCGTCCTGGGAGACGCTGCCGCACGAGCGGCTCTCGCCCCGCTCCGACACCGTGGGCCGCCGCCTCGCCGTGCTGCGGCGCCTGGCGCACCCCCGGCAGGACGACCCGGAGACCGGGCCGGTCTCCGTCGTCGTCGCACCGGTGCGCTCCGTGCTCCAGCCGCAGGTCAAGGGGCTCGGTGACCTGGAGCCCGTGGCGCTGCGGATCGGCCAGAGCGCCGACCTGGGGGAGACGGTCGAGGCGCTCGCGGCCGCCGCGTACTCGCGGGTGGAGCTGGTCGAGAAGCGCGGCGAGTTCGCGGTGCGCGGCGGCATCCTGGACGTCTTCCCGCCGACCGAGGAACACCCCCTTCGGGTGGAGTTCTGGGGCGACGACGTCGAGGAGATCCGGTACTTCAAGATCGCCGACCAGCGGTCCCTGGAGATCGCCGAGCACGGACTGTGGGCGCCGCCCTGCCGTGAGCTGCTGCTGACCGACCAGGTCCGCGAGCGGGCGGCCGCGCTCGCGGAACGCCACCCCGAGCTGGGCGAACTCCTCGACAAGATCGCCGAGGGCATCGCGGTGGAGGGCATGGAGTCGCTCGCCCCGGTCCTCGTCGACGACATGGAACTGCTGATCGACGTGTTGCCCGAGGGCTCGATGGCCGTGGTCTGCGACCCCGAGCGGGTCCGCACCAGGGCCGCGGACCTGGTCGCCACCAGCCAGGAGTTCCTCCAGGCGTCGTGGGCGGCCACCGCGGGCGGCGGCGAGGCCCCGATCGACGTCGGCGCGGCCTCGCTGCGCGGCATCGCTGACGTCCGCGACCGGGCTCGCGAGCTGGAGATGATGTGGTGGTCGATCTCCCCGTTCGCCGCCGACGACGAGGTGGACGAGGACACCCTCAAGCTACGGATGCACGCCCCGGAGTCGTACCGGGGCGACACCGCCCGCGCGCTCGCGGACACCAAGGGCTGGCTGTCCCACGGCTGGCGCACGGTGTACGTCACCGAGGGCCAGGGCCTCGCCTCCCGTACCGTCGAGGTGCTGGGCGGCGAGGGCATCCCGGCCCGTCTCGATCCGGACCTGGGCGAGATCTCGCCGGCCCTGGTCCACGTCTCCTGCGGGGCCATCGACTACGGCTTCGTCGACCCCGAGCTCAAGCTCGCCGTCCTGACCGAGACCGACCTGACCGGCCAGCGCACCGCCATCAAGGACCTGGGCCGGATGCCGGCCCGCCGCCGCAAGAGCATCGACCCGCTGACACTGGAGACCGGCGACTACATCGTCCACGAGCAGCACGGCGTGGGCCGCTACATCGAGATGGTGCAGCGCACGGTGCAGGGCGCCACCCGCGAGTACCTCCTCGTCGAGTACGCCCCCGCCAAGCGCGGCCAGCCCGGTGACCGGCTCTACATCCCGACCGACCAGCTGGAGCAGGTCACCAAGTACGTCGGCGGCGAGGCGCCCACCCTGCACCGGCTCGGCGGCGCCGACTGGACCAAGACGAAGGCCCGCGCCAAGAAGGCCGTCAAGGAGATCGCCGGCGACCTGATCAAGCTGTACGCGGCCAGGATGGCGGCCCCCGGCCACGTCTTCGGCCCGGACACCCCCTGGCAGCGCGAACTGGAGGACGCCTTCCCGCACGCGGAGACGCCCGACCAGCTCTCCACCATCGCCGAGGTCAAGGAGGACATGGAGAAGTCCGTGCCCATGGACCGGCTGATCTGCGGTGACGTCGGCTACGGCAAGACGGAGATCGCGGTGCGCGCGGCCTTCAAGGCGGTCCAGGACGGCAAGCAGGTCGCCGTCCTCGTCCCCACTACCCTCCTGGTCCAGCAGCACTTCGGCACGTTCACCGAGCGGTACTCCCAGTTCCCCGTCAACGTACGGGCGCTGAGCCGCTTCCAGTCGGAGACCGAGTCCAAGGCGACGCTCGAAGGGCTGCGCGAGGGCTCCGTCGACCTGGTCATCGGCACCCACCGGCTCTTCTCCTCCGAGACGAAGTTCAAGGACCTCGGCCTGGTCATCGTCGACGAGGAACAGCGCTTCGGCGTCGAGCACAAGGAGCAGCTGAAGAAGCTCCGCGCCAACGTGGACGTCCTCACCATGTCCGCGACGCCCATCCCCCGTACGCTCGAAATGGCGGTCACCGGCATCCGCGAGATGTCGACGATCACCACCCCGCCCGAGGAGCGCCACCCCGTCCTCACCTTCGTCGGCCCGTACGAGGAGAAGCAGATCGGCGCGGCCATCCGCCGCGAACTGCTCCGCGAGGGGCAGGCGTTCTACATCCACAACCGCGTCGAGTCGATCGACCGCGCCGCCGCCCGGCTGCGCGAGATCGTCCCGGAGGCCCGCATCGCGACGGCCCACGGCCAGATGTCCGAACAGGCCCTGGAACAGGTGGTGGTGGACTTCTGGGAGAAGAAGTTCGACGTGCTGGTCTCCACCACGATCGTCGAGTCCGGCATCGACATCTCCAACGCCAACACCCTGATCGTGGAGCGCGGCGACAACTTCGGCCTCTCCCAGCTCCACCAGCTGCGCGGCCGCGTCGGCCGTGGCCGCGACCGGGGCTACGCCTACTTCCTCTACCCGCCGGAGAAGCCGCTCACCGAGACGGCCCACGAGCGACTGGCCACGATCGCCCAGCACACCGAGATGGGCGCGGGCATGTACGTGGCCATGAAGGACCTGGAGATCCGAGGCGCCGGAAACCTGCTGGGCGGCGAGCAGTCCGGCCACATCGCGGGCGTCGGCTTCGACCTGTACATCCGCATGGTCGGTGAGGCGGTCGCCGGCTACCGGTCCGCGCTGGAGGGCGGCGCGGAGGAGGAGGAAGCGCCGCCGGAGGTCAAGATCGAGCTCCCGGTCGACGCGCACATCCCGCACGACTACGCCCCCGGCGAGCGGCTCCGCCTCCAGGCCTACCGCTCGATCGCCTCCGCCACCTCTGAGGACGACATCCGGGCGGTCCGCGAGGAGCTGACCGACCGCTACGGCAAGCTCCCGGAGCCGGTCGAGAACCTCCTCCTGGTGGCCGGCCTGCGCATGCTGGCCCGCGCCTGCGCCGTCAGCGACATCGTGCTCCAGGGCCAGAACATCCGCTTCGCCCCGGTGGAGCTGCGCGAGTCGCAGGAGCTGCGCCTGAAGCGCCTCCACCCCAAGACGATCATCAAGCCGGCCCTCCACCAGATCCTGGTCCCGCGCCCGACGGCCGGCCGGATCGGCGGCAAGCCGGTGGTGGGCCGCGAACTCCTGGCGTGGACGGGGGAGTTCCTGACGACGATCCTGGGGTCGTGAGGGGTCGGACTGCGGGGCCGGAGCCCGCCTCCTCACGGGCGGGCTGCGGGGCCGCACCCCGCCGGGACTCCTCAGGTGCGCCAGGCGGCCAGCAGATCCGCAGGAGTGAGCATCAGGTCCGCTCGTACACCCTCCTCCGCACCCGCCGGGCACACGGCCAGCAGCGGGGCCGCAGAGGCGCCCGGTACGGCGGACCGGGCCTCGGCCAGCTTGGAGAGCTCACGCTCGCCGAAGGGCTTGGTCTCGCGCCACTTGACCGAGCCGAGGAGGAGCACGCGCTTTCCCGAGGCGGCGGGGACGACGACGTCGTACTCCCGGCTGTTGTCGCGGTTCCACCAGCTTCCGACCGGCCCGCCGTCCTCCAGCCCCGGCAGCCCGGGGCTCAGCCGGTACACCGCCTCCTGGACGAGCGGTTCGATGGCGCGGCCCCGCCAGCTCGGCCAGCCCCGGTCGAAGGCGGTACGGGCGATGTCCGCCCGGCCGCGGGCGATGTGGGCCTGCTGTTCCTCGATGAAGCGGAACCAGAAGCGCAGGTACGGGTCGCAGATGCGGTAGCGCCGGAGCTTGCTGTTGGCGGGCGCCCCCACGGGCACGTCCACGCTGACCACCCTCTTGTCGGCGAGCACTTTTATGGCCCTGGTGACCGCCGTGTGCGCGCTCACCCCCTCCTCCGGGATCCTTCCGGTGACCTGTGTGAAGGTGCTGAGCCCGACCTCGGTGCCGCCGATCGCGGACAGGACGCGCCGGGCCTGCTGGGCGTCGGGGAATTCCGCGTCGAGGGAACGCTGTCCCATGACCGACAGGTCACTGTTCTCGTCGCTCAGCTGTTCGTGCACGAACGCCCGGGTGTCGCGCGCGCGTGCGCGGTCCAGCACGAGGCGCGGATAGCCGCCGGTGATGAGTGCGGTATCGAAAGCGGCCAGCGCATGACCGCCGTCCCTGCTGTCTCCGCCGTCCCCGAGTGCCTCGGCGCATTCGGCCGGGTCGAAGGGCGCCACGGTGACGCTCCTGGCCCGGCCGTAGAGCGGCCTGTCGTGCTCGGTCAGCCGTTCCATCATCGTGACGTCGGAGCCGATCAGCACAAAGAGGACGGGAGTGTGCTCCAGATGCCGGTCCCAGGCGTTCTGGAGCTGCCCCTCCAGGGCCGGATCCGCTGCGGCTGCCCAGGGGAACTCGTCGATGACGACGACCGAAGGGGTGTCGCGGCAGGCGACGGCGATCCGGCCCAGAGCGTCCCGCCAGTCGGTGGGAGGAGCGGAGAAGAGCGAACCGGCGTCGGTGAGCGGAGTGGTCGACGTGTGCAGTTCGGCGGTGAATGTCCGCAGCTGTTGGGCCGCTGTCGCGTTCTTCACGGCGGAGAAGTAGAGGTAGGGCAGCCCCGACTGCTCGACGAAGCGGGTGAGGAGCCGGGATTTCCCCACCTGCCGACGCCCGCGTACGGCGAGCAGCTGCCCGGTTCCGGTTTCGCGGATGCGCAGCATGCGCTGCTCCAGCTCGCTGAGCGTGCGTCGGCGGCCGTAGAAACTCATGGGTCTGCCTCTCTGCGTTGCTAAACATACATGGGTGAATCATACGTAGATGACTGTTGAGGGATCCAGTTGTGAGAGTTGACTCTCACGAATTGTGAGAGGATGCTCTCACGTCATGGACTTCAGTAACCCCCTGGGCGATGTCGAGATCACCGATCCGCAGGCGATGCGGGCGCTGGCGCACCCGGTGCGGCTGGCGATCCTCGACCACCTGCACCGGAACGGGCCGGCGACCGCGACCGAGCTGGCACCGGACGTGGGCGCCACGCCCTCGGTGACCAGCTGGCACCTGCGCCATCTGGCGGCCTTCGGGCTGGTCCGGGACAGCGCCCCCGGACCGGACCGCCGCAGCCGGCGCTGGGAGGCGGTGGCGCGCGGGTTCCGGTTCGAGGAATCGCAGGACCCGGCGGACGACGAGGGCCGATCCGCCGCCCGGGAGCTCTCACGGCAGATGTTCCTGCGCTACGCGGATGCCCCGGTCCGCTGGTCGGCCGAGGTCGAGCCCGGACTCGATCCCGTATGGCGCAGGGCCGCCGGGCTCGCCAACACCCGGATCAGGGTCTCCGTAGAGGAACTCGCCGCCATCCAGGACGGGATCGAGCGCGTCCTCGCGCCGTACGTCACCCGCGAGCCGACCGACCGGCCCGACGACGCCCGTGATGTCGTACTGATGCGCTACGCCCTGCCGGAGGGCGACGGGGAACCGGAAGCGGGCCCGGCGGAGCGGACGCCGTGAGCGGCGCGGACGGGACACCCGTCATATCACCGTCGCCACCGTCGTCGCTCTGGCGGGACCGTCGGTTCTCCCTCTTCTGGGCCGGGAACACGGTCTCGCAGTTCGGTGACCGGATCACCGAACTGGCGCTGCCCCTGATCGCCGTCGGCGCGCTGAACGCCTCGGCCAACCAGGTGGCCTGGCTGACCGCGCTCATCTGGACCCCCAACCTGCTCGCGATACTTCTGGGCGCCTGGGTCGACCAACAGCCCCGAAAGCGCCGCCTGATGATCCTCGCGGACCTCCTGCGCGCGGCGGTCCTGCTGAGCCTGCCGGCCGCCTACGTGCTCGGCGCGGTGACGCTCGCGCACCTGTACGCCGTGGCGGTGCTGGCGGGCGCGGCGGGGGTGCTGTTCAACACCTCCTATCCGCCGTTCTTCGTACGTCTGGTCCCGCGCTCCTCCTACGTGGACGCGAACAGCAAGCTCAGCACGAGCCGTTCGGCGTCCTACGTCGTCGGCCCCGCGATCGGCGGCGCTCTGGTCCAGGCGCTCACCGCACCCGTGGCCATCGTGGTGGACGCGCTGACCTTCCTGGCCTCGGCGGTGCTGATCGGCAGGATCCCGGACGACGAAGCGCCGCCGGCCGCCAAGGACGAGGATGCGCCCTCCCTGGCGCGGCGCGCCGGGGAAGGCCTGGCGTTCGTCGTGCGTCACCCGGTGCTGCGGGCCTCGCTCGGCTGCGCGGCCACCGTCAACTTCTTCACGTTCGTGGCGGGCAGTGGCCTGCTCGTGCTGTTCGCCAGCCGGAGTCTGGACCTCTCGGCGGGCACGATCGGCCTCGCACTGGGAGTGGGGGCGACCGGCGCCCTGCTCGGCGCGGTGTGCGCCCCCGCGATCTCACGGCGACTGGGCGTGGGGCGCAGCATCGTCGCGGGCGCCGTCCTCTTCCCGGCGCCGATCGCCATCGCGGCGGCGGCGGACGGCCCCGTCTGGCTCCGCGCGGGCGCCCTGGCCGGGGCGGAGTTCCTCTCCGGATTCGGCGTCATGCTGTTCGACATCAACCTCAACTCCCTCCAGGCCTCGGTGATCCCCGACCGGATGCGCAGCCGCGTCGCGGGGGCGTACAGCACGATCAACTACGGCGTCCGCCCGCTCGGTGCCGTCGCGGGCGGCCTGCTCGCCACCGTGGTCGGCCTGAGGCCGACCCTGCTCGTCGCCGCCGTCGGCGGAGCCCTGTCGGTGCTCTGGCTACTGCCTTCCCCGATACCGGGCATCCGCTCGCTGGGGCCGGACACCGCTGCGAGAGCGGTCGGTGACGGGGACGGGGAGGACGAGAGCCGGCCGGTGGCCCGCTGATCCGGCGGTCACGAGGGCGCGGACTCGGACGCGTTCGAGGTCGTGAAGACCAGCCACACGGTCTTGCCTACGACGTGATCATCGACCCCGAAGTCATCGGCGAGCTCGCGTACGAGGTGTAACCCGCGTCCGGAGCAGGCGTATTCGCCCGGCTGCTGAACCACCGGTCGGCCGGGCCCGCTGTCGCGGACCTCCAAGCGCACCAGATCCTCGGTCCGGTGGATGTCGACGCTGAACTCGCGGCCGGGTGGTGCCCCGTGCAGCAACGCATTGGTGGCGAGCTCCGACACGCACAGCTTTATGTCTTCGACCAGGGAGTGGAGCCCCCACGTGAGGAGGGCATCGGTGACGAAGTCGCGTGAGGCACCAACAGAGGTGCGCCTGCGGGG
Source organism: Streptomyces sp. NPDC104307 (assembly GCF_055584045.1). NCBI lineage: Bacteria > Bacillati > Actinomycetota > Actinomycetes > Kitasatosporales > Streptomycetaceae > Streptomyces > Streptomyces sp. NPDC104307. Next base: position 122,354 of record NZ_JBVJMU010000012.1, on the reverse strand, counting down.
GAAACGTCGTTGCTGAGACAGGGACACGGTGGTTCACCGCCTTGCTCGCGGAACGTAGTGTGATGGTGACTGTATTGCTATTCGCGAAAAGCGGCAAGGTGGGACTGCTGGAGGGAACGCCTGAGTCGCCTACCGTGTGATGCGGCAGGCTGGTGCAGGTCTTGATGTTGGCTGCGAAGGAGAAACGACATGGGCGGCAGTGGATGGACCAGCACGTCGGTGCCCTATCTCGCCGCGTCTCCAGGGGCTCCAGTTGACGCGTGGGCTGCGGAGGCCGCCGCCGAGGGGCGCCGGGGCAGTCAGCGCATCGTCCAGGCGGGTGAGGTGGAGGCGTCGGAAGCAGTCGCGGAGCTGCTGGGACTGCCCGCCGGGCAGCGCGTCGTCGCTCGCCGCAGGATCATGTATCTCGACGGTGAGCCGTGCGAGTTGACGGATACGTACTATCCCCTGGACATCGCGGGCGGGACCGGTCTGGCCGGTACCGCCAAGATCCGGGGCGGGGCGATCAGACTGCTTGCGGATCTGGGGCATGTGGGCGTCAGGGTGCGCGAGGACGTGACCGCGCGGGCGGCGACCGCAGATGAGCGGGAGCACTTGCGGTTGGCGGCAGGGGAACCCGTGCTGCAACTGACCCGGCTCACGCTGGACGACGCGGACCGGCCCATCCAGGTGGACATCATGGCGATGCCGCCGCGACGTCAGAAGCTGCGGTACGAGATCAGGATCGGATGACTGTGCTCAGACCCGAAGCGGATGCCGCCGACCGCCGCTCGTTGCACGAACGGATCGCGGCCGACCTCAGGGACGAGATCATGGGCGGGGATCTCGCTCCTGGCGCCAGCCTGCCGTCCACCGTGCACCTCAAGGAACGGTTCGGCGCCTCGAACGCGACCGTGCAGAAGGCCTTGCGACTGCTCAAGGAGGAACAGCTGGTGATCGGCAGGGCCGGTGCCGCCGTAACGGTCCGCGAGCACCGCCAGCGAACCGTCCGCCCGGCCTCGTACATGGCACCGGTAGGTTCGGGAGAGCCCTACCGCTGGTTGACCGAGGCTGCCGCCACGGGCTCCCGCGCGCACAGCACACTGCTTGAGGTGGCCGAGTGCGAACCTCCGGCGGATGTTGCGGAGGCCCTCCGTCTGCCGGGCTCGGGCACCGCGCTCCTGCGGCGCCAACTCCTCGTGGTCGACGACGAACCGGTCGAGCTCGTGGCGTCGTACTACCCGCTGGAGATCGTCGCCGGTACGGCGATCACGGGGCGCCGGAAGATCCCCGGCGGGACGCCCACCCTGCTCGCGGACCTGGGGTACCCGCCCCGGCTCAGCGTGGACCGGGTCTCGGCGCGGGTGCCCACCCAGGATCAGTACCAGGCGCTGCGGCTGCCCGGCGATCTGCCGGTTCTGCGGACTCTGCGTGTCGTCTACAGCGAGGCCGAACGGCCCATTGAGGCGACCGTCATGGTGAAGGCCGGTCATCTTTACGAGTTGCAGTACGAGTTCCCGCCCGAGTGAGCGGGGGCGGGGGGCTGTGCCACGGCCCCGTCACCCGGCGCGTCCCGGTCCCGCCGACGGGACCGGGACGCGGCAACGGGCCCTGTCAGAGCCTGCTCAGGTCCAGCGCCCCGGCCATCGCGTGGTAGCCCGCGTCGTTCGGGTGCAGGTGGTCGCCCGAGTCGTAGGCGGGGGCGATCCTGGTCCGGTCCGCGGGGTCGGCCGTGGCGTGGTCGAGGTCGGCCACCGCGTCGTACTCGCCGGAGGTGCGGATCCAGTGGTTGACGGCTACGCGCTTCGCCTCGTTGGCGGGGCTGTCGTAGGCCGAGCCCCCGATGGGGGTGAGGGTCGCGCCGATCGCCCTGATGCCCTTGGCGTGGGCCTGGCGGATCAGTGAGCGGTGTCCGGCGATCAGCTGGGCGACGGAGACCTCGGGACTGGGGGTGCCCACGGCGCCCGTGCTGCCGGCGCCGATGTCGTTGATGCCCTCCAGCACGATGACCGTGCCGACGCCGGGTTCACCGAGCACGTCCTTGCGGAAGCGGGCCACCGCCTTCTCCCCGGCCCAGTCCGTGTCCTGGGTGACCTGGTTGCCGGCGATCCCCTGGTTGACGACGCTGCGCGGCCTGCCGGTGGCCGCGAAGCGCTCGGCCAGTTCGTCGGGGTAGCGGTTGTCCGCGTCCAGGGTGGACCCGACTCCGTCGGTGATGGAGTCACCGAAGGCCACCACCCCGTTGCCGCCCGCCGTCCGGCCGCCGCTGACCTCGACGCCGGTCAGGTAGTACGAGGAGTCGCTGGTCTCCGTGAACGCCGTGCCCGCGCGGTCGGAGCGGTGGTCGCCCTGCGCCCGGTAGCTCGTGGACGAGGAGATCAGATGGAAGGTGGCCGGGCCGGTCGGCTCGGCCAGGTACAGCGTGACGGTCAGTGACTCAAGCGCCTCGGTCCTGAACGGCAGCGCGTCACTGGTGAGTTCGGACCCAGCCGCGATGGTCGCCGAGCGGTGCCCCCCGAAGGACAGCTGCCGGAGTGAACCCGCCCTGACCGAGGCCCCGTTGTCCGTACGGCCCACGGTCGCGCCGGTGATCCGCAGCGGGGTGCCGCCGTAGCGGTTGGACAGTTCGACGCGGGCCCGGGTCCCGCCGGTGCTGACCCGTACCACTTGACGTACCGTCTGGTCCGCGAAGCCCTGCTGCGACCAGTTCGGCGCGAAGGGCGCGGCCGGGGCCTGCGGCGAGGTCGCCCAGCCGCCCTGCCAGTGGTCGTGGTCCCGCTGTGAAGCGGTGCCGTGGGGCCCGGCCGTCGCGGCGTGTGCCGGTCCGGTGAGGGCTTCCCCGCCGGCGACCGGCAGGAGCGTCAGCGCGGCCGCGGTCAGCATCGTGACAGCCGTGCGCCGTGTTCTGTGCATGGTTCTCATGGTTCCCCACCCTGTCGTCTTCCGAAGTCCATGTCGTCGATCACGTGCGCACGACACGGTCAAGCGTTGACAGGCTTCGGGCTATTCCCGTGGGGTGGGGCTCAGTTGGTCCCGTCCGCCTCGAACGTCAGAGCGGTGAGCGCCCGGAACACATCCTCGGGGTCCCGTTCCCCCACCGCGCCGCCCAGGTTGCCGCTCAGCAGCAGCGTGGCGAAGCCGTGGGCCAGGGACCAGGCGGCCGTGCCCGCGAGCCGGGGGTCCTCGCCGCGGCGGACGGCGGGGAGTCCGCTGACCCCGGCCCGCAGTTCCGTCGAGGCCCGGTCCTTCGCCGCCACCAGCTCCGGGTCGTCCGGGCGGCAGAGCTCCGGTTGGAACATCACCTGGAAGTGCGCCGGGTGCTCGGTGGCGAACCGCACATACCGCACGCCGCGCTCCCGCAGGTCCGGGGCGTCGGCCAGGGCGTCGGCGAAGAGCTCGTAGCCCTCGGTGGCGATGGCGGTGAGCAGACCCGTGCGGTCCTTGAAGTGGTGGGCGGGGGCGGCGTGGGAGACGCCCGCCCGGCGGGCCAGGTCGCGCAGGCTCAGCGCGCCGGGGCCCTCGGTGCGGATGACGTCGAGCGCGGCGGTGAGGACGGCCCGCCGCAGATCGCCGTGGTGGTAGGTGCGGGTGCTCGTCATGGCAGCAGGTTACGCGGAATCTAGGCATTGACAAGTTGGCGGGGGAGGGGCAGCCTATGGGATCTAGTCACTGGCAAGATTCGTGGGAACGGGGAAGGCGGAGACATGTCCGAGGAATTGGGGCGCACGCGGCAGATGTGGCACCTCCTGGAGCCCCTGCACGCTGTTCTCTACTACGCGCCGGAGGCCTTCGAGGAGGCCGCCGCGCTCGGCTACCGGACCGATGAGCGCTGGCCGAGCTACTTCGCCTGGCGGGCGGCCCCGCTCGGGGACGCGAGCGCCGTCCGGGTCGCCGGGGTCTTCCACAGCTTCAGCCCGGCCATGGTGGACGAGCACGTGCCCGCCGCCTGGTCCGTCGCGTCGTCCGCCGCCGTCCTCGCGGCCCGCACCAGGGCCGTGGACCGCACGTACCGGACGCTGCTGGGGGAGGCGTGCACCGCCCCGGACACGGCAGAGGCCGCCGCGCTGCTGCGCCGCGTCACCGATGCGGCCGACACGGCGGACCGCCCGCTCGCCGCCGCCAACGCCGCACTGCCCTGGCCGGACGAACCCCACCTCGCGCTCTGGCGGGCGGCGACCGTCCTGCGCGAGCACCGCGGCGACGGCCACCTCACGGCGCTCGCGCACGCGGAGCTCGACCCGGTCGAGTCGCTGGTCTCCTTCGCGGCCGTCGGCGCGGCGCCGCCCGAGGTGTTCGCGAGCCGGGGGTGGAGCGGGGAGGAGTGGCAGGCGGCCGGTCAGCGGCTGCTCAAGCGCGGACTGTTGACGCAGGACGGTACGGCGACGGAGGCGGGCCGGGCGCTGCGCGCCGAGGTCGAGCGGCGTACGGACGAGGCGGCCGCCGCCCCGTGGCGGGAGCTCGGGAGTCAGGAGCGGGAGCGGCTCGTGGAGTTGCTCGGACCCTTGTGGGTGGCGGCGCTCCAGTCCGGGATGCTGCCGTCCGAGACGACGCTGGGCATCGGAAAGGTGTGATTCGGGCCGCATCCGGGGTGAACGGCGGTCATGAACACGTCGTGACGGGGAAGACGTCCGTAGAATTCCCGAGTTGGTTCGGCTTTCTCCCCGTCAGGACGGCTTCGAGTGATATCTCCCCGCGCATACCGAGTGATGGTGCCCGCCCTCGGCATGGCCGCTGTGCTGGCCCTGACGGGCTGCGACCCCGAGAAGATCGCCTCCGGTGCCGAGTCGCCGGGCACCGGCTCGAACGGTGGCGGCGGGCCGGTCACCGGCTTCGGCGCCAGGCCGCTCGACAACGCCGACGGCACGAAGGCAGGCCTGGCGCCCCTCACCTCCGACAAGGACCGGGCGGCGGCCCGGAAGGTCATCGAGAAGGTGGCCACCAAGGGGCGCGGCCCGAAGACCGGATACGAGCGGGACAAGTTCGGGTACGCCTGGAAGGACTCCGTCGACGGCGTACCGCTCTCCCACAACGGCTGCGACACCCGCAACGACCTGCTGGCCAGGGACGGAAAGAAGGTCGAGCTCCGGTCGGGTTCGAAGTGCGTGGTCGCCTCCATGACCCTCAAGGACCCGTACACCGGCAAGACCATCGAGTGGCGCAAGCAGCAGGCCACCAAGGTCCAGATCGACCACGTCATGCCGCTGTCGTACGACTGGCAGATGGGCGCCGCCCACTGGAACGAGGCCAAGCGGCAGCAGATCGCCAACGACCCGCTCAACCTCATCCCGGTGGACGGGCCGGCCAACAACGCCAAGCGTGATTCGGGTCCGGCGTCCTGGCTGCCGCCGTACAAGCCGGTCCGGTGCTCGTACGCGCTTCGGTTCGCCCAGGTCTCGCTGAAGTACCGGCTGCCGGTCACCACGGCCGACAAGAAGGTCATGCTGGAGCTGTGCGGCGGCTGACGGTCCCCGTCGCCGTCCCCGTCCTCGTCAGCGGGCGGTCGCCGGTTCCGAGCCGCTGGGCCGGGCGCTGTGCGCCAACTGCCCCACCGCCTCGCCGATCGCCGTCACCGCACGCGCGGTCCGCTTCTCCGACTCCCGGATGGAGCGGCTGAACTCGACGTGCAGGAAGGGCAGTTCGGCCGAAGCGGCGGTCCGGCCCTGGACGTTGGTGCGGCCCTCCAGGGAGCAGCGGCGTACCCAGACCCGGCAGACCTCGAAGCCCTCCCGTCGCAGCGCGGACGACAGGCCCTCGCCCCAGGAGCGGCCGTGGTCGCCCTTTCCGGTGGAGACGATCACGTCGTAGTCCGGTTCGGTGGAGTCGGCGTAGCCGTGGAGCTGGATGCCGGGCAGCCGGTGGGCGACCAGTTCGGCGCAGACCGCGTGGAAGACGGTGTCCCTGCGGTGGGCCACGTCCGCCGCGTCGCCCTCGCCCGCCCTGCGGTTGGCGCCCGCCAGGACCATGACCCCGCCCGGTGTGGCCCGCCAGGCGCCGATGCCCAGCTTCTCGCTGTCGGCGTCCGCGACCGGGTGCGGGACCTGGACGGACCAGGTCGCGGCCGGGCGGGACAGGTCGATGTACACGCGGCCCCAGCCCCGGGCGGACTCCCGGGCCCGGTCGGAGATCTCCGCGAAGCGCCGGCCGGTGGCGGTGTCCGTGAACGTGGCCACCCCGAAATCGACCTCGGAGAGACGCTCGGCGGCGTCCTCGTGGCGGCCGTCGAGGTAGAGCCCGACGCCGTCCGCGATGGTGCGGCGGTCCAGGGCCGTCGGCGGGTGGAACGCGCTGCGGCGGATCGTGTCCCGGGTGAACGTGTCGATCCGGGCCGCCAGGTCGACACCGTCGCGGGGGCGGGCACGCTGCGGCCGGTCCCCGTCCGAACCCCCTCCTCCGGAGGAAGTGACGAGCACCACAACAGCGGCTACAACAGCTGTGACCAGCAATGTTGCAGAGATGGTCGAACTTTTGGCCCATTTGCTCGTCATATTCAAGTAAAAATACATGGGTGACCCGACGTCCTTATGTTCCCTTCACCTCTCGCGCTGCCGTGGCCGTGCTCCTCGCACTGGCGGCCACGGGCTGCTCCCTCATGGGCGGCGACGCCGGGGCCGACGAGGGAGGCCAGGACAAGGGCGGCGGGACGACGTTCACGGTTGCCGCGGCCGGCGACATCCTGATCCATCCGCCGCTGATCGAGCAGGCCCGCAAGGACGCGAAGGCCGAGGGGAAGCAGGGGCTCGACTTCTACCGGCTGATGGCCGGGGTGAAGCCCGTCATCTCCCGCGCCGACCTGGCGATCTGCCACTTCGAGCCGGTCGTGGGCAAGCCCAACGGGCCGTTCCGCAGCTTCCCGGACTTCCTGGTGCCGCCGCAGATCACCACCGCGGCGAAGCAGATCGGGTACGACACCTGCTCGACCGCGTCGAACCACACCCTCGACCACGGCAAGGCGGGTGTGAAGCGCACCCTCGACGCCCTCGACAAGGCCGGGCTGAAGCACACCGGCTCCGCGCGCACCCAGGCCGAGGCCGACAAGCCGCTGATCATGGACGTGAAGGGCGTCAAGGTCGCCCAACTCTCCTACGCCTTCGGCTTCAACGGGCGCGAGGTCCCCAAGGCCACGCCCTGGATCGTCAACCAGAACGACTTCGCCCGGATCAAGGACGCCGAGAAGCGGGCCCGAGCGGCCGGCGCGGAGGTCGTCATCCTGAGCATCCACTGGGGGCGCGAGCACCACCCGGAGCCGAGCTCCGGGCAGATCAAGCTGGCGCGCAGGATCGCCCGGGAGACCGGCATCAACCTGGTCATCGGCCACCACGCCCATGTCGTGCAGCCGATGGAGAAGATCAACGGGACCTGGATCGCGTACGGACTCGGCAACCAGGTCGCCCGGCACGAGGTGCCGTCCGGACTGACCGAGGAAGGCATCATCGGCTGGTTCGAGTTCCACCGGAGCGGCAAGTCGTGGGACGTACGGGCCCGGTACGTGCCGACGCTCGTCTCCATTCCGCCCGAGTCGGACCCGGCGAACCCGGCGCCGGAGGACGCGGTGAAGGACCATCGGCTCATCGACGTGGCCGAGGCGCTGCGCGACGACAAGAACCTCACGGCGGAGGAACGGGCCCGCTACCGGCTGGCGTTCGAGCGCACGCAGGGCACGATGCTCAACCGGGGCGCCGCGCAGGACGGACTGGAACCCCTGGAGAGCCTGCCCGGCTGACGGGCTCCCGGGCAGACCGGCTCGTCGCACGGCTGACCGGCTGACCGGCCGTCAGCGATGACGGTTCGGTGAACTCCGGATGTCCGCTTGGTTCACCCGACCGCCCCCATGGCCTGATTCGAGTGGCCTGTGTCACAACCACTCCTTTCGCTACAACCGTTCGGAATACGAACGAGTCATGATCTTCCGCGTAGACGTTCGATTCTTCGGGTGTGTCCGCATACACCGAAGCCCTGAATCCTCCTGAGAGAAGCAGAAGTCCCGGAACTTCCGTATCGAGCCGAGATCACAACGGAAGTCCCGTCCGCCCCGCAGTGTCGACAGCCCCTGCGGCGCCGAAGCACCAGCACCAGAACCGCAAGAAGTTCCAGAAGGGATCCACCATGGCCGCCTCGCCTGTGAAGCGGCGACACAAGGTCCGCCGCCGGGCCGATATGTCGCTGCTGGGTGGTATACGGCCGCCCATCGCGGTCCTCTCGGCCCTGTTGCTCGCGCTGGCCGGAATCACCGCGCTCGGCCTCGGCCGCACGGTGCAGGACCGGATCCCCGAAGCGGTGCTCACCTCCCAGCAGCAGTTCGCGGAGGACGGCGCCATCGCGCTGCGCGCCTCCATCGACGAGAGCTTCACCGACCTGGGGCGGACCGCCGGACTGTTCAACGCCGCGGACCCGGTCTCGCCCGACGCCGTCCTCGACAAGATCAGCAGCGTCTACCAGAAGTGGACCGGCACCGCGGTCGTCGAGATCTCCTCCGGCAAGCTGCTCGCCGCCCGAGGCGAGAACGTCCCCCTCACCGCGATCGACACCTCCGAGCTCAGCGGCAAGGACGCGCTCGGCCCCCGCATGGTGCGGCTCGCCAACGGCGAGACCCGGCTGCTCTCCTTCGCCCTGCTCTCCTGGCCCGGCACCCCGCAACAGCTCCTGGTCGCCTCCAGCAACCTGCGGTTCCCCGGCATCAGCCTCGGCCAGTTCCGCTCCATCGCCGTCATCGACGGGGACGCCGCCATCCTCTCCAGCGACGGCATCCCGCAGCCCGAGCAGCTGCTCACCGACACCCAGCGCGCCGACGCCGAACGCGCGAACAAGCAGCTGAAAAGCTTCGCGAAGACCGCCTCCGTCAAGGTCCGCAAGCACCCCCTCTCCGCCAAGGAGCCCGGCTCCGGCGGCTTCCCCGGCGTCAGCGGCAGCCTGCTCGGCAGCGTGCACGCGGGCGACCGGAACGTCGCCGGATACGCCTCGCTCGCCGGCCCCCAGCCCGGCGAGCCCACCATCGCCACCGGCCTCGGCCTCAGCGTCGTCGCCATGGTCCCGGTGGCCGAGAACCCCACCGCCGTCGCCGGCCCCCTCTTCGGCCTGGTCGCCGCGGGCGCCCTGGTCCTCGTCGGCGCGCTCGCCGTCGCACTGCTCCTGGGCACCGTCCAACGGCCGCTGATCCGGCTCTTCCTGGAGAGCCGGCGGCTGACCCGGGGCGACCTCACCCGGCCCGTCAGCGCCCCCTCGTACGGCGAGGCCGCCCGGATCGGGCGCTCCCTGGAACGGCTGCGCCGCCAGCTGCTCGGTGAGCCCCGGTCCACCGAGCCGCCCCGTCGCGGCCGGGTCGGCACCCGGGGACTGCTCGTCGTCTGCGGCGTCCTCGTACTCGCCTGGTGCGCCCCGATGCTGCTGCTCCTCAACCGGGCCGACGCCACCGCCGTCGTCCCCCAGCAGCTCGTCAACGACCAGCGCGAGCGCACCGACACCCTCACCGACCGGGTACGCCGGGCCCTCAACGAAGGCCAGGCCGACCTGCTCTCCGTAGCCACCCTGATCGGCGCGGACACCTCGCCCGCCGACATGCGCACCGTCCTGGAACGCACCCGCCTGGAGCACGACCGCTACCAGTCCCTGTACGTCGTCGACGCGACCGGAAAGGTCGTCGCGCACGCCGGGGACACCCCGCACCAGCCGGTCGGCAAGGCCGCGGAGGGCGGCCCGATCCAGGTGCTCAACGACTCCGGCAAGAAGCCCGTCGTCGTCGCTGACGCCGGAATACCCGGCCGCGACGGCGCCAGCGTCGTCGGCGAGTTCCGCATCGAGTTCATCAACGGACTGCTCAAGCGGCCCGGCCTCGGCCAGGTCAGCATCGTCGACGACAAGCAGCGGATCATCGGCGGCAACACCGGCTACCGCGCCTTCCAGGAGCTGCCCGGCGAACGGCTGCGCACGCTCGTCGCCGGCACCAACCAGAAGACCGGCGTGAGCATGCACCCCAGCGGCATCCTGTACCGCGACGGCGGCAAGGTGCAGATCGCCGCGGCCGCGCCCTTCGCCGGCGGCGGGGCGGCCAAGAGCCTCGGCTGGACCGTGGTCAGCCGGCAGCCCGCGAGCTCCCTCGCCATCCCCGAATACCGCAGGCAGAACCTCACGGTCCTGGCCGGGCTGCTGGGGATGGCCGCGGCCATCGCCTGCCTGGGCTGGCTGCACATCGTCGTCGTACGCCCGCTGCGCGCCCTCGCCGACCAGGCGGAGGCGCTCGCCGGCGGCGACCGGCGCACCGTCCTCTATCCGCGCCACCACGACGAGGTCGGCGCCGTCACCCGCTCCCTGGAGCTGGTACGCCAGCAGCTCCCGGCGCAGCAGAAGCGCGAACCCGCGCCGACGGCGCCCGCGACCTACGCCGAAAGGACCTGACCGGCCGTGCTGTTCCTTTACACCGTGCTGGTGGTGTGCTGCGCGATCCTGCTCATAGCGGGCATCGTCGAGCAGCGACGCCACTTCATCAACCTGGAGCGCATACCCGCCCGGGTCCTGGTGAACGGCATTCGCGGTAAGTCCTCCATCACCCGGCTCTGCGCCGGCGCACTGCGTGGCGGCGATCTGGTGACCGTCGCCAAGACCACCGGTACGGCGGCCCGGTTCATCCACCCGGACGCCACCGAGGAGCCCGTCTACCGCAAGTTCGGGCTGGCCAACGTCGTCGAGCAGATCGGCATCGTGCGCCGCGCCGCCTCGTACGACCCGCAGGCGCTGGTCATCGAGTGCATGGCGGTGATGCCGGCGCTCCAGGAGATCAACCAGTCCAAGCTGATCCGCTCCACGATCGGCGTGCTCTGCAACGTCCGCGAGGACCACCTGGCCGAGATGGGCCCGACCCTGGACGACGTGGCGCGCTCGCTCTGCCGCTCGATGCCGGAGGGCGGCATCTGCGTCACCGCAGAGGTCGACCGGTTCGCGATCCTCCAGGAGGAGGCCGACGCCCGCGACTGCGAGCTGATCTACGCCGACCCCGAGACCGTGAGCGACGCGGAGCTGCGCGGCTTCAGCTGGTTCACGTTCAAGGAGAACGTGGCCATCGCGCTGAAGGTCGCGGAACTCCTCGGCGTGGAGCGCGAGACCGCGCTCCAGGGCATGTACGACGCGCCGCCGGACCCGGGCGTCCTCTCCGTCGAGCGCTATGTGACGCCGGACGGCAAGAAGCTGCGGTTCGCCAACGTCTTCGCGGCCAACGACCCCGAGTCCACGCTGATGAACGTCAACCAGCTGCTGGACCTGGGCGCCGTGCACCGCCCGCTGAACGTCGTCATCAACTGCCGCCCCGACCGGGTCGAGCGCAACGGCCAGATGGGTGAGATCATCCCCGATCTCCAGCCCGACAAGGTCTTCGTCATCGGCCACCCGGCCAAGAGCGCCATCGACGCGATCCCCGCCGAGTGGCGCGGCCGCGCGGTGGACCTGGGCGGCGACCGGCGCGACCCCGAGGAGTTCATGCGCGAGCTGCTCGGCGGCCTCGGGCCCGACTCCTCGCTGATCGCCATCGGCAACATCCACGGCCAGGGCGAACTGCTGCTGGAGCACCTCAGCGAACTGCCGCCCGACGAGACCCCCGACGAGACCCCGGACGAGCAGTCCGGCGAGACCGGCCACGAGCAGCCCGGCGAGACCCCGCAGGAGTGGACGCGGGAGACCCCGGACGAACGGCCGGAGCCGCCCGCCCCGCAGCACGTCCGCCACGACGAGACGTTGCCGCTCCAGCAGTACCGGCCGCACCTGGACCCGTACGCGCCCTACCCGGAGGCGTACGAGACCCGCTACCAGCCGCACCCCACGGTCCAGACCCCGGCACCGGCACCGGAACCGGAACCGGAACCGGCAGTAGAACAGACACAGGCAATGGCTCGCGTACCGGCCCGAGCCCGGCCGCGCGGCATGTTCGAGCCCGCCGTGCACCCGGACCCGCAGCACCAGCAGAACCACCGGCACGGGGAGCAGCATCCGGACGGGCAGCAGCCCCCGGCCCCGTACCCACCGCAGGACCCAGACCAGCAGAGCCGGCAGCACAGCGCAGGAGACCCCCGTTGATCCCCACCGTCCTGACGCCCGAGATCGCCGCCATCGGCATCGCACTCGGCCTGATGTTCTCCCTGGTCTGCTACCTGACGACCAACCTCTCGCCCGGCGGCATGATCACCCCCGGCTGGCTGGCGCTGACCCTCGTCGAGGACCTCCAGCGCGCGGCCATGGTGGTCGGCGTCACCGTCCTCACCTACGTGTCCGTGCTGCTGCTCCAGAAGGTCGTCATCCTCTACGGGAAGCGGCTGTTCTCCGCGGTGGTGCTGACCGGGGTCATCCTCCAGGCGACCGTGATGATCGTGCTCCAGGTGGAGTTCCCCCTGATGTACGCCAACCAGACCCTCGGCTTCATCGTCCCGGGTCTCATCGCCTACCAGCTGGTCCGCCAGCCGAAGGGCGCGACGCTGCTGGCCACCGGCTCGGTCTCGCTGCTCGCCTACGTCGTCCTGACCGCCGGCATCCTGCTCGGCGCCCTCCCGTCTGCCTGAGGTGATCTCATGACCGCTCCCCGTACCAAGCAGTCCAAGCGCCCCCGCCAGATCCTGCACGGCGTCACGGTGGTCGCCCTGCTCGCCGCCAGCGCGTACTTCACCGTCGAGCTCCGCAAGGACGAACAGGCCAAGGCGCCCGCCGTCCAGGCCATCACGGACAAGCCGGCGGGAGCCGCGCTGAAGTCCGGGAAGGAGACCTGGGAACGGCTGAACGCCCCCGCCCGCTCGGTCCTGCGCGACGCCGGCGGCAAGGTCCTCGCCACCTTCACCGACCACGCCCGCACCGCCACACTCACCGGCCCCTCCCGCACCTTCGCCGAGCCCACCAACACCAAGTCCCGGGTGGTCACGGAGAACTGGGTGCGGCTGATGCCGGAGAAGTGGAAGAAGGGCTCCGAGAAGCAGCAGTGGTTCAAGGACTGGTTCAAGACCTCCTTCGGCAGCGAGGAGGACGACCTGTTCGCCTTCGCCTTCCAGTACGTCGAGGGCGCGCCCCTCAAGAAGGACGACGAGGGCGTCCCCTACGCCGGTGACGCCCAGTTCGGACCGATCAACCCGGTCGGCAGCGAGGGCAACGACCTGCGCCTGGAGCAGTCGGACTTCTTCGACTACCTGGGCATCCCGTACACCTTCCGCAACGGCGTCACCCGCCAGCCCGACAAGGCCCGCTACCGGTCCATCGACTGCTCGGGCTTCATGCGGACGATCTTCGGCTACCGCGCCCGCTACCCGCTCGCCCCCCTCGACGGCCAGGGCGACGGACTGCCCCGCACCGCCAACGGCATCGCCCGCTCCAAGCTCGGCGCCGACGTCATCCCGCTCAAGGGCATCTCGGCCGCGGACCGGCCCACCTCGATCGACGTGCTGCAACCGGGCGACCTGGTCTTCTTCAAGCTCGACCAGCGCACCGGACAGCGGCTGGACCACATCGGCATGTACATGGGCCACGACTCGGACGGCCACCTGATCTTCGTCTCCAGCCGGGAGGAAGTGAACGGCCCGACCATCGGCGACAAGGGCGGCACCTCACGCCTCGACGGCAACGGCTACTACGCGGCGACCCTGCGCAGCGCGAAGCGGCTCTAGGACACTGCCTGACGGTGTCCGGAAGCGGACGCGGGGTGTGCGGAACCACAACGGTTCCGCATATCCCCGGTCCACCGGCCGGTGCCGCCCTCTACCCTCGGAGCTGCGCGTACGCCCGTGTGCGCGGACCTTCCACCACCAGGTGTCCAGGAGCAGCCATGTACGCGCCGGGTTATCCGCAGAGCGTTCCGCCCAGAGTCCCGGGGCGGGCCTGGATCGTGTCGATGCGGGTGCTGTTCTGCGCGCTCTCGGTGTTCTCCATCGGGATACTGCTCTGGGCCCCGCTGCTCCGGCTGGCGTTCGTGCGCCGCAGGGCCTTCGACTGGTGGCTGACCGTCGGCGCGTTCGCGGCGGTCTTCGCGATCCTGTTGGTCCTCGGCCGGGACGAGCACGACGCCCACGGCATCGACTTCGTCCTCATACCCCTGCTGTTCGCGGGCATGGTGGCCGCTCCCGTCTACTACCTCGTCGCGGACATCCGCCACTACGGGCCGCACGCGGCGAAGCAGCACGCCATGGGCGGATACGTGCCGCCGACGCCCGGGTACGCGTACGCGACCACCACCCCGGTGACCGGCAACCCGGGCCCCGCCCCGCACCCCCCGCACCAGCAGCAGACCTTCCCGCAACAGCCCCTCACGCAACAGCAGTACGTGCAGCAGCAGACCCCGCCGCACACCCCGGCCGCTCCGCACACCCCGTCCGCGCCGCACACCCCGTACCCGCAGCAGTCCCACCCGCAGTCCCACCCGCAGCCCCAGCGCATCGACCAGGTCCGGGCCGAACTCGACGAGCTGAGCGACTACCTCCGCAAGGAGGAAGGCCGGTGAGCGGTCGCGTCATCGGCGGGCGGTACGAGCTGGCGGCCATCCTCGGCCAGGGCGGCATGGGCCAGGTCTGGACGGCCTACGACCAGCGACTGGACCGCCGGGTCGCCGTCAAGCTGCTGCGCCCGGACCGGGTCACCGGGCCCATGGGCAGCGAGGCGGCCGCCGAACTGCGCAGCCGCTTCGTCCGCGAGTGCCGGGTCACCGCCCAGGTCGACCACCCCGGCCTGGTCACCGTCCACGACGCGGGCAGCGACGGCGACGAGCTCTTCCTCGTCATGAGTTACGTCGAGGGCGCCGACCTCGCCGACCATCTCGCCGAACACACCCCGTACCCCTGGCAGTGGGCCGTCGCCGTCGCCGCCCAGCTCTGCGCCGCCCTGAGCGCCGTACACGCGGTGCCGATCGTCCACCGCGACCTCAAGCCCCGCAACGTGATGGTGCGCCCCGAAGGCACCGTCCTCGTCCTGGACCTCGGGGTCGCCTCCGTCCTGGACACCGACACCACCCGCCTCACCCACACCGGCACACCCATCGGCTCCCCGGCCTACATGGCCCCCGAGCAGGCGATGGGCGGCGCCGTCGGCCCCTACACCGACCTGTACGCACTCGGCGTCCTGCTCCACGAACTCCTCACCGGCGACGTGCCGTTCGCCGGCTCCACCGCACTGGGCGTGCTCCACCGCCACCTCTACGAAGCGCCCGTCCCCGTCCGCCGGCTCCGGCCCGACATCCCCGAGGCACTCGAAGCGCTCGTGCTCCGGCTGCTCGCCAAGGACCCGCAGCACCGCCCGTCCGGCGTCCAGGACGTCTACGAGAGCCTCGCCCCACTGCTCCCCGTCCGGGGCGGCGGACTGCCCGGTGGGCCGCTCGACCCGACCCGCCCCTTCCTGCGCCCGCACGCCCCGTGGCCGGACCGCGCCACCACCCCGCCCGCCGCCGCCCCCGCTCCGGTGCCCGCACGGCCCGATGTCGCCGCCGCCGTCGACGAGGTCAAGAAACTCCTCGGCGAAGGCCGCATTACCCAGGCCGTCGACCTGCTCGGCGGCATCCTCCCGGCCGCCGCGGAACAGCACGGCGAGAGCTCCCCGGTCGTCCGCATCCTGCGCAAGCAGTACGCCGCGACCCTGATGGACGACGGCCAGTACCGCCGCGCCCTGCCCGAACTGCGCCGCCTCGCGGACGACCGCGCCGCGGAGGCCGGCCCCGCCGACCCGCAGACCCTCCAGTTCCGCCAGGACACCGCGCAGTGCCTGGAGCAACTGGGCGAGCCCGCCGCCGCGCTCGCGGAGTACCGCGCCGTCCTCCCGTACTACGAGAACCGCTACGCCACGGGCGACGACCCGGCCCGCTCCTACGAGATCCGCCACCGCATCGGCCACCTCCTGCTCGCGCTCGGGGACCACGCGGCGGCCATCGGCGGACTCCAGTCGCTGCTCTACGACACCGAGCGCAGATACGGCCCGAACCACCCGCTCCCCGCCGAACTGCGCCGCCAGCTGGACCGCCGCCGCAAGGTCCGGGGCGGCTGAGGACCTCGTTCCGCGGAACGGCCGGGGCGGCTGAGCACCTCGTTCCACGGAACGGCCGGGACAGCCGAATCCTGGGCTCCGCCGACCAGTTCACCCAATGTCCGCCCCCGGGCCACACCCGGCATCCGCGCCCGACACATTGACCGGCTGATCTGCATGGGTGCTGATCTCGCTGGTGGTGCCCTGCTTCAACGAGCAAGACATACTCGAACGCTTCCATGAACGCGTGACGGACGAGATGACCCGGCTGGGTCATGAGTTCCAGCTCGTGTACGTGGACGACGGGAGCGCGGACCGGACCCTGCCCATCCTGCGGCAGCTGGCCGCCGCCGACCCACGGGCCCGCTACGTCTCCTTCAGCCGCAACTTCGGCAAGGAGGCCGCCATGCTGGCCGGCCTCCGGCACGCCGAGGGCGACGCCGTCGTCATCATGGACGCCGACCTCCAGCACCCGCCGGAACTCGTCGGCCGCATGCTGGAGGAACACGCGCACGGCTACGACCAGGTCATCGCCCGGCGCACCCGCAAGGGCGACCGCGTCACCCGCACCCTCACCGCACGCGCCTACTACTGGCTCATCAACCGGCTCGTCGACGTCGAACTCGTCGACGGAGTAGGGGACTTCCGGCTGCTCTCCCGGCGGGCCGCCGACGCCGTACTCGAACTCACCGAGTACAACCGCTTCTCCAAGGGCCTCTTCGCCTGGGTCGGCTTCCCCACCACGACGTTCAGCTACGAGAACGCCGTCCGCGAGGAGGGCCGGTCCGCCTGGACCTTCGGGAAACTGCTCAACTACGGACTCGACGGACTCCTCTCGTTCAACAACAAGCCGCTGCGCGCCGCGCTCTACCTCGGCCTGCTGCTGCTCTCCCTCGCCCTCGTCTACTCCGGGTGGATCGTCGGCGTCGCCCTGGTGAAGGGCATCGACACCCCCGGATACGTCACCCTCCTCGTCGCCGTCACCGCCCTCGCCGGGGTCCAGATGGTGATGGTCGGGGTGGTCGGGGAGTACGTCGGCCGGATCTACTACGAGGTGAAGCGCCGCCCGCACTACCTGGTGCAGTCCACCAACACCGCTGCCCTCGGCCCGGCAGCGGAGCCGGAACCCCTGGAGTTCGTACGCCGATGACGGTCAAGGCCCAGCTGGTCCGCTTCGCCCTGGTGGGCGTCGTGAACACCGGCACCTACTACGGCTGCTACCTCGCCCTGCTCACCCGGCTGCCCTACATAGCCGCGCACGTGGGCGCCTTCGCGCTCAGCATGGCCGGTTCGTTCCTCCTCAACTGCTGGTTCACCTACCGGACCCGGCCCACCTGGCGGAAGTTCCTGCTCTTCCCGCTCACCAACGCCGCCAACTTCGTCATCACGACCGGCGGCGTCTACCTGCTCGTCGACCTGGCCGGATTCAGCAGCCGGTACGCCCCGCTGGTCGCGGCGGCGGCCGCCGTCCCGATCACCTTCGTGGTCTCGCGCACGATCATGCTGCGGCCGGAAGCACCCCGGAAACCCTCCGTACCGGCCCGCTGACCGGTGCGCCGACCGGGCCCCGGGGAGCCCACATCCCCAACTCCTCCCGAATCGTTGGTCGAATCAGCCGAATCAGTGGCCGGGACCGGTTCCCATGCCTAACATCGATCATCGCAAGGCCTTGTGCACCGCCGCACAATCTCCTCGGGAGGCTCCTTTGCACCGCCGCCGTCGCACCGCGCTCACCGTTTCCGCCGTGACCCTCGTCGCAGCGCCGCTCCTCTCCGCCTGCGGCAGCCAGGCCCACCCCGGCGCGGCAGCCGTCGTGGGCGGCGACCGGATCGCGGTGTCCACCGTGCAGGCCCAGGTGGCGGACGTGCGCGACGCGCAGGGCACCTCGAAGCAGGCGGCCCAGGCCGCCGACCAGTCCGGCCAGCTCGTCCGCGCCAAGCTGCACGGGATCATCCTGGACCGGGTCCTGGACCGGGCCTCCGCGGACGCCGGGGTCACCGTCAGCCGCGCCGAGATCCAGCAGATGCGCCAGTCGGCCGTCGCCCAGTACAAGGGGGAGACGGGGCTGCGGGCCGCGGTGCTCCAGGAACGCTGGATCTCCCCGGGCCAGATCGATTCCTTCCTGCGCGAGCAGATCCAGCTGACCAAGCTCTCCCAGGCACTCGGCGCGGACCCGTCGACTCCCGCCGGTACGAAGGCCCTCGGCGACGCGCTGACGAAGGCCTCCAAGGCCCTCAAGGTCGACGTCAACCCGCGCTACGGCAGCTGGGACAACAAGCAGATCCAGCTCGCGGACTACAAGGCCCCCTGGATCAACCAGGTGACCAAGCCCGACCGGGCACCGGCGGAGGCCGGGGCGTAGCAGCGGCCGGGCGGCCGGGTAGATTCGCAGCGTGAACGCTGAAGACCCCGGCCGTATCGTCCTGCTCACCGCCAGCCACCGCGTCGCCCCCGGACTGCTGTCCTGGCCCGCCTGGCAGACGCTGCACGCCGCGGACCGGGTGCTCTGCGGGGAGCCCGGCCAGCCGCAGCTGCCGTATCTGCGCGAGGCGGGCATCACCGTCGAACCGGCGGTGCCCGACGCCGAGGAGCTCGTCGCCTCCTGCGCCGGGGGCCGGACCGCGGTCGTCCTCACCGGGGGCGAGGGCAACCAGCCGCTGACCGACGGGCTGGCGAGGCTGGCAGGTTCCGGGCGGGTGCGGATGCCGGACCTGGAGCTGCTGCCCGGTTCCTACGATCTGCCGGGTGCCCGCCTCCTCGATCTCGTCCAGGTCATGGACCGGATCAGGATCGAGTGCCCCTGGACCTCGCAGAAGACCCACAAGGGCCTCGCCAAGTACGCCATCGAGGAGGCGTACGAGCTCGTCGAGGCGATCGAGGACGGCAACCGCGAGGAACTGCGCGAGGAGCTCGGTGACGTACTGCTCCAGGTCGTCTTCCACGCGCGCATCGCGGAGGAGGACGAGCAGGAGCCGTTCTCCGTGGACGACGTCGCCGCCACGCTCGTCGAGAAACTGATCCACCGCCACCCGCACGTCTTCGGCGACGAGACCGCCGAGACCCCACAGGACGTCCACGCGCACTGGCTGCGGACCAAGGCCATCGAGAAGCAGCGCGAGTCCGTCACCGACGGCGTCCCCCTCGGCCAGCCTGCCCTCGCCCTCGCCGCGAAGCTGGCCGGCCGCGCCGCCACCGCCGGCCTCGACGTACCGCTCCCCGGGGGCGACGGCGAGGGCGACGACCTCGGCTACCGGCTCCTCGCCCTGGCCGTCCGCGCCCAGGAGGACGGCACCGACCCGGAGGCCGCCCTGCGCGCGGCGGGCCGCGCCTACCGCGACGCCATCAGGGCGGCGGAGGGCCTCGGCTGACGTTCGTCCGGGCGGGCGCGGTCGCGGAGCCGGGGCGCGAACCGACGTCAACGCGGCGTGAACGCCACCGGGAGGGTCCGCAGACCACGCATGATGAGGCCGCCCCGCCACCGTAGATCGGCGGGGTTCACAGCGAGCTGAAGGTCCGGCAGACGCCGGAACAGCGTCTCCAGTGCCGTGCGGCCTTCCAGCCGCGCCAGTGGAGCGCCCAGGCAGTAGTGGATGCCGTGGCCGTACCCCAAGTGCTGGTTGTCCCGCCGGGAGAGGTCGAGCGTGTCCGGCTCCGCGAACCGGGCAGGATCGCGGTCGGCCGCCGCGAGGACCACGAGCACGGGATCACCCTCACCGATCTGCTCGCCACCGATTTCCAGGGCTTCCGTGGCGTAGCGCCAGGTGGCCAGTTCCACCGGGCCGTCGAAACGCAACAGCTCCTCGATGGCGGTGTCCAGGAGTCGGTCGTCGCCCTGCTGGACAGCACTCTGGAAGACAGCACGCTGCGACGGGTTGCGAAAGAACGCGTGGGCGCTGTTGCCGATCAGGTTGATGGTCGTCTCGAAACCCGCGAAGAGGATCACGAAACACATCGCGGCGGCCTCGTTCTCGGTGAGGTGCTCGCCGTGGTCGCTCGCCCGGATCAGACCGGAGATCAGGTCGTCACCGGGGTCCTCCCGCTTCCGGTGGATCAGCTCGGCAAGGTAGGCCCGGATCTTCTTCACGGACCGTGCGACCCCGCCCCGCGGGCCGCCGCCGTGCCGGATCATCATGCCTGCCCAGTCTCGGAAGTCGTCCTGGTCCTCCTCCGGTACGCCGAGCAGATCGCAAATGGCGTAGATGGGGAGCGGGAAGGCGAAGTCATGGATCAGGTCGGCCTCCCCCTTCTCCGCGAAATCGTCGATGAGCCGATCCGCCAGCTCCTGCACACGGGGCCCGAATGTGGCGATCGTCCGGGGCGTGAAGGCCTTGGACACCAGCCGGCGCAGCCGGGTGTGGTCGGGCGGGTCGATGTTCAGCAGATGCGTCATGAGGTTGGCGCTGCGCTCGCCGGGGATGCCGGTCTTGCTCTTCCCCCGGGCGTCCTCCGCGTGGTGCGCCGGGTTCTTCGACAGGCGGCTGTCGGCGAGGGCCTGACGTGCGTCCGCGTACCGGGTGATGAGCCACGCCTCGACGCCGCTGGGCAATGTCGTCCGGTGTACGGGGCTGTGGTCTCTCAGCCAGGCGTAGGCGGGGTAGGGGTCGGTGGCGAACTCCCAGGTGAAGAGCTCGGGCGACGGGATGTGGTTCACATGACGACGGTATCGGGCGCCTGCCGGCGAGCCGCCTCCGTCCTCGTTCCGCGCTCCCGACACGCTGGACCTCTCGCGGCGTGACAACCAGCACCTCGGCTACGGGCACGGCATCCATTACTGCCTGGGAGCACCGCTCGCCCGGCTGGAGGGGCAGGCCGCGCTCGCCACGTTGCTGAAACGCCTTCCGGATCTGCGACTTGCGGGGGAAGCTGCCGATTTGCGCTGGCGCGGCGGGCTCATCATGCGCGGACTGCGGACGCTTCCGGTCGAGTTCACCCCCGGGGCCACCGGCAAGGAAGGTGACACTCTGTCAACTCTGTGACTTCGGCGTGATCTCCGCTGCATCGACTTGTGACACACGTTCGAGTCCCGCTAGGTTCACCGTTCGACTCACCAGTCACCTTGTCAGTCACACGGAAGGCATTCCCATGGGCTCCGCGAACGGCAGACACCGTCGCCCTCGTCAGGCACCCGCGATCATCGTCGCCGCAGGCGTGACCGGCTCGGCCATCGCCATCCCGCTGCTCGGCGCGGCCGGCGCGCACGCCGCCGACGCGTCGACCTGGGACCGGGTCGCGGAGTGCGAGAGCGGTGGGATGTGGAGCGCCGACCTCGGTAACGGCTTCTACGGCGGCCTGCAGTTCTCGCAGGAGGTCTGGAAGTCCTACGGCGGTGAGGCGTACGCCCCGCGCGCGGACCTCGCCAGCCGCTCGCAGCAGATCGCCGTGGCGGAGAAGGTGCTGGGCGATCAGGGGCCGAAGGCGTGGCCCAGTTGCGCCGTCATCTCCGGCCTCACCCCGGACGGCTCCCTGCCGGGTGTCGACCCGGGCGTCGATCCGGCCGCCACCCCGTCCGCGGACCCGACGCAGAGCGCGGACCCGGCCGAGAGTGCGGACCCGTCCGCGACTGCCGATCCGTCAGAGAGCGCGGACCCGGCGGACGACGCGGCCGGGGATGCCACGAAGGCCCCATCGGACGACGCCACGTCAGAGCCGGCAGGCAAGGACCGCAAGGACCGCGAGGCGGACGCCTCGTCCTCCCCGGGCGCCACGCCCCCGGCGTCCGGCTCCTCCGGCGCGGGTGACCCCTCCGGCACCCCGGACGGGTCCTCCCCGGCCGCTGAGGCGGGCGGCAAGCATCGCGGCGCGCCGGCTCCGGAGCGGGCCGGTGACGGCCGGGACGCGGGGCGGCACGCCTCGCGCGGGGATGCGGACGGACGCGGCACGGGCGCGCCGGCCGCCGACGGCACGTACACCGTCCGGCCCGGCGACAACCTCTGGGCCATCGCGGACGCGCAGGAGCTGCCCGGCGGCTGGACCGGGCTGTACGAGGCCAACAAGGCGACCGTCGGCTCCGACCCGGACCTCATCCTGCCCGGTCAGCACCTCGACCTCGACCTCGGCGTGAAGGCGGGCTGAGACCCAGTCAGGGCCGTCCTGGCGGCGACCGTGGAAACGGTCTGATCAACAGCTGAAGACACCTCGCACCTGGGGTACTTAAGAGGCCTATGTCCCACTTTTGACTAAGTGAGACATGGGTCTCTTCGTGTGAACTGGCGCGCCTTGTCCGGGAGGTCCCCCCGCATCCGTTCCGACCTGCGCAAACAGGTGTTAATCCGATGCTCGGAAGAGCTGTTTATCCGGTATGTCCTTCTTTGAATGTAGGGGTTCGGTGTGTTTACGGTCAGAACCGCTCGCACCGCGGGCCCCGTCGATCGTCACGCCGAATCCTGCCGTCGGTCGAAGGGAACAGACGCGTAAAGCGCCGTAGGCAGGAGCGGGGGACCCAGGTAAGTGCCGGGCCCGATCGTCGCAGGACGCATCAGGACCGGCTTGGGGTGAAGTCGTGCGCTAGGACGTGCGACCGGGCAACTCACTTGGCCCGAACCCGACAGCTCACCTCGCAGGCGTCGGTGAGGAGAAGTCTCGATGCTGCTCAACAGCAAGGGCAACAAGCACCGCCGCCCGTCCAAGGCCGTCCGTATCGCCACGCTCGCCGGTGTGACCGGTGCCGCCATCGCCGTGCCCCTGATGGGTGCCACCGGCGCCTCCGCCGCCTCCGTCTCCACGTGGGACGCGGTCGCCCAGTGCGAGTCCGGCGGCAACTGGTCCATCAACACCGGCAACGGCTACTACGGCGGTCTGCAGTTCTCGCAGTCCAGCTGGGCCGCCGCCGGCGGTACGCAGTACGCGGCCCGCGCCGACCTGGCCAGCAAGGCCCAGCAGATCGCGGTCGCCGAGAAGCTCCTCGACATGCAGGGACCGGGCGCCTGGTCCTGCGCCGGTGCCGGCAACCTGAGCAACGACGGTGTCGACCCGGGCGTCGACACCGGCTCCAGCGCCCCCAAGGCGGAGGCCGCTCCCAAGCAGGAGTCCGCTCCCAAGCAGCAGGCCGAGCCGAAGAAGGCCGAGCGCACCGAGGCCCCGGCCACCAACCGCTCGGACCGCTCGACCGCCCCCGAGGCCGGCCAGAAGAAGACCGTTACCACCCCGACCGGCGAGAAGGTCAAGAAGGGTGACGGTGAGTACAAGGTCGTCACCGGCGACTCGCTGAGCAAGATCGCGGCCGACCGCCACGTCAAGGGCGGCTGGCAGCAGCTGTTCAAGCTGAACAAGGACATCGTCCAGGACGCCGACATGATCTTCCCGGGTCAGCAGCTCCACCTGGTGAAGTAGTCCGGCACTCTCCTCGCCGATCTCCCTGGCCCGGTTCGCGTCTTCCCCCCACGCGTGCCGGGCCGGGGTCTGTCGGTCGCCGGTCCGGTGGCCCGGTGGCGCGTGGCGCGGCTCGCGCGATCGCGTACCGACTGTTCAACTGTTGTAGTTACCGGCCAGTAAATTTCTGGTCTTCCGTCCCGCTATGACTGCTCTTGGGTCCTATTTCGTCCCAGGGGACGGGCGGGCGGCCGACTGAGACGGCCGGGCCGGTTAGGCTCTTGTCGCAAGGCCAAAGCGACCCTGCACAAACAGCGTCATATCCCAGAAGGAGATGCCTCGTGCCGTCCATCGACGTCGTCGTAGCCCGGGAAATCCTCGACTCCCGGGGCAACCCCACGGTCGAGGTCGAGGTTGGCCTCGACGACGGCAGCACGGGCCGTGCTGCCGTTCCGTCCGGAGCCTCCACCGGTGCCTTCGAGGCCATTGAGCTTCGCGACGGTGACCCCAACCGCTACCACGGAAAGGGCGTCGAGAAGGCGGTCCTCGCCGTGATCGAGCAGATCGGCCCGGAGCTCGTCGGCTACGACGCGACCGAGCAGCGGCTGATCGACCAGGCCATGTTCGACCTGGACGCCACGGAGAACAAGGGCTCGCTCGGCGCCAACGCCATCCTCGGCGTCTCGCTCGCCGTCGCCCACGCCGCGTCCGAGGCCTCGGACCTGCCGCTGTTCCGCTACCTCGGTGGCCCGAACGCGCACCTGCTGCCCGTCCCGATGATGAACATCCTCAACGGTGGGTCGCACGCCGACTCCAACGTGGACATCCAGGAGTTCATGATCGCCCCGATCGGCGCGGAGTCCTTCTCCGAGGCCCTGCGCTGGGGCGCCGAGGTCTACCACACGCTGAAGAAGGTCCTGAAGACCAAGGGCCTGTCCACCGGTCTCGGTGACGAGGGCGGCTTCGCGCCGAACCTGGAGTCCAACCGCGCCGCGCTCGACCTCATCGTCGAGGCCATCAAGGAAGCCGGTTACGCCCCCGGCAAGGACATCGCGCTCGCGCTCGACGTCGCCGCGTCCGAGTTCTACAAGGACGGCACGTACGAGTTCGAGGGCAAGTCCCGCTCGGCCGCCGAGATGACCGAGTACTACGAGGAGCTCGTCGACGCGTACCCGCTGGTCTCCATCGAGGACCCGCTGTACGAGGACGACTGGGCCGGCTGGAACGTCATCACCGAGAAGATCGGCGCCAAGGTGCAGATCGTCGGCGACGACCTCTTCGTCACCAACCCGGAGCGCCTGGCCCGCGGCATCGAGGAGGGCTCCGCCAACGCCCTGCTCGTCAAGGTCAACCAGATCGGTTCGCTGACCGAGACCCTGGACGCCGTCGAGCTGGCCCAGCGCAACGGCTTCAAGTGCATGATGTCCCACCGCTCCGGCGAGACCGAGGACGTCACCATCGCCGACCTCGCGGTCGCCGTGAACTGCGGCCAGATCAAGACCGGCGCCCCGGCCCGCTCGGACCGCGTCGCCAAGTACAACCAGCTGCTGCGCATCGAGGAGATCCTCGACGACGCCGCGGTGTACGCGGGCCGTTCGGCGTTCCCGCGGTTCAAGGGCTGACAAGCCCGACCGGGTCCAGCGACCCGGCCTCCGTCCGTCCCTGCACTCGGTCCCGTACCGTGTGCGGGGACGGACGTGCGTAATGGGGAGGCGGAGACATGGCCGCGAAGGACCGGGACCGGTTCTCCACCGCGACCCGGCTGAGGCTGCTCGGTGAGCAGACCGCAGCCCGCGTCTACCGGTCCCAGAGCAAGCGCCAGGCCCGCCGCTCCCGACTCACCGGCCGGGCGGCCTTCCTGGCCCTGGTCGTCTGCTCCCTGGTCGTCGCCCTCGCGTACCCGATGCGGCAGTACGTGTCGCAGCGCGACGAGATCGCGGACCAGGAGCGGCTCGCGCAGGAGGCCGAGGCGCGCACGGAGGAGCTGCGCGACGAGAAGGCGCGCCTCCAGGACGACGCGTACATCAAGCGGCTGGCCCGCGAGCACCTGCACTACCTTCTTCCGGGAGAGACCAGCTACACCGTGGTCGATCCCGACGCGGTCAAGGAGCGCAACGGAGTGCCGGACGAGTCCGGCCGGCCGTGGCACTCCAACCTGTGGGACGGCGTCGACAGCGCCGACCGGGGCTGACCCGCGTTCCCGTCATCTCGCATTTCACCGTCCGGCCGCGGCACCGCGGTCCGGGCGGCCCGATCAGAACCTAGGCAGGCATGGAAACGCCCCCTCCCCAGACCGAGTCCACCGCGCCCACCGACGCGGACATCGCCGCGTTCCAGCAGCAGCTGGGGCGCCCGCCGCGCGGGCTGCGCGCCATCGCGCACCGCTGTCCGTGCGGCAACCCGGACGTGGTCGAGACGCAGCCCCGGCTGGAGGACGGTACGCCGTTCCCGACGACGTACTACCTGACGTGCCCGCGTGCGGCGTCCGCGATCGGCACGCTGGAGGCGAACGGGGTCATGCGGGAGATGACCGAGCGCCTCGGTACGGACCCGGAGCTGGCGGCCGCGTACCGGGCCGCGCACGAGGACTACATCGCGCGGCGTGACGCGATCGAGGTGCTGGAGGGCTTCCCGAGCGCGGGCGGCATGCCGGACCGGGTGAAGTGCCTGCACGTGCTCGTGGGGCACTCGCTGGCGGCGGGTCCTGGGGTGAATCCGCTGGGGGACGAGGCGATCGCGATGCTGCCTGAGTGGTGGCGCAAGGGTCCGTGCGTGTCGCCGTGCGGTGCGGCTGACGGGGACGAGGGCTGAGGGCTGAGGCTCGCCCTTCGGGGGCTCCGCCCCCGGACCCCCGCTCCTCAATCGCCGGAGGGGCTTGATCAAGAGGGGCTTGATGAAGAGAGGCTTGAAGGTATGACGCGTGTGGCCGCCATTGACTGCGGTACCAACTCGATCCGGCTGCTGGTGGCGGATGCCGACCCCGCCACCGGGGAGTTCACCGAGCTCGACCGGCGGATGGAGATCGTCCGGCTCGGCCAGGGGGTCGACCGGACCGGGCGGCTCGCTCCCGAGGCGCTGGAGCGGACGTTCGCCGCGTGCCGGCAGTACGCGGCGGTGATCGCGGAGCACGGTGCGGAGAAGGTCCGCTTCGTCGCGACCTCCGCCTCCCGGGACGCGGAGAACCGGGACGACTTCGTCCGGGGGGTGCTGGACATCCTGGGCGTCGAGCCCGAGGTGATCAGCGGTGACCAGGAGGCGGAGTTCTCCTTCGCCGGGGCCACCAAGGAGCTCGCGGGGCGCGACGACCTCGCGAAGCCGTATCTCGTGGTGGACATCGGCGGCGGCTCGACCGAGTTCGTCGTCGGCGACGACCGGGTGCGGGCCGCCCGGTCCGTGGACATCGGCTGCGTCCGGATGACCGAGCGCCATCTCTCGCGGGACGGCGCGGTCATCGACCCGCCCACGCGGGACGCGGCCGACGCGATCCGCGCGGACGTCGCCGCCGCCCTGGACCTGGCCGGGCAGACCGTCCCGCTCACCGGGGCGGGCACGCTCGTCGGGCTGGCCGGCACGGTCACCACGGTGGCCGCGATCGCGCTGGGCCTGGAGGAGTACGACTCCTCGGCGATCCACCACTCCCGGGTCTCCCTGGAGCGGGTCCGGGAGATCGCCGGGCGGCTGCTGTCCTCGACCCACGCGGAGCGTGCCGCGATCGGCGCGATGCATCCGGGACGGGTCGATGTGATCGCCTCCGGGGCGCTGATCCTGCTGGCCGTCATGGAGCGGACCGGGGCCCGCGAGGTGGTCGTCAGCGAGCACGACATCCTCGACGGGATCGCCTACAAGGTGGCAGAAGCCGTTGAAGCAGGCCGAAAAAGTGACTGACCTGCGGTGATGAGCTGATGCGCAGTGTCCCCGGTACCTCTGACGGTACTGGGGACCGGCTGTGACCGGGGGTATGCGCCAGCTGTATTGCCCCATCGTGCAGGCCGTGATGCGAGAGTCTCCGGTATGGGCGCGATTGCTCACGTGGTGATCATTCGAGGGTGCAGCATCTTCTGCGGCGCATGGGTGAACAAGGCACGGCGGCGTAGATGGTGGTGCGTCCCACCTGCCTCAGATGTTGCGGTAGACGTCGCGCCGGTCGCCGATCTTGACGGCGAGAACGATGAGCTCACCATCTTCTACCTGGTAAGCGACCCGGTAGCTGCCGACCCGGAGCCGGTAGAGGTCAGAGAAGCCGGTGAGCTTCTTGATGTCGGCATCCTCGCGGTACGGATCGTCGCCGAGTGTGGTCAGCGCGGCCAGGATTCGCATGGCGGCAGGCCGGTCGATGGCGCGAAGCTGGCGCTGTGCCGCTGTGGTGAACCGGAACGCGTACTTCACGCCGCGCTTCCGGTGCGTTCGGTAAACAGGTCTGCCAGCAGCTCGGCCATGGTGACAGTCGGGCCTCCGCGGGCCAGGACCGCCTCGGCCTCCCGGGCCAGCAACACGTCGGCCGCTTCCTCCAGCGCGTTGAAATCCGCGATCGGCACCACGGCTGCCACGGGCATGCCGTTGCGGGTGATCACCGTGGGTGTGCCTTCCTCGGCGCGATTGATGTGGTCCGCCAGGTGTGCGCGCGCTTCTCGTACAGTCACAGTGCTCTCAGCCATGAGTGAAGTGTACGCAAAGTCGTGTACACATGCTGGTGGAGTTGGATTTCGAAGGCACGCCCGACGGGATTGGGCGGCCTCTCGTGTGGTGCGGCCCTGTGGGCGTGCCCCGGAGGGGCGGCGCCGCTCAGCGGCCTCCTGGGGGCTGCGCGCGAGGCCCGGGAGGCCGCGTGCGGGCGGGCGCGCAAACGTTGCTCATACGCACTCCTGCCTGCACCTCTGAGCCGCTCAGGGCCACCCGGGGGAGTCCTTCCGGGACACGCCGCGACGAAGTTCGTGAACTTCTTCACAAGGAATTGGGTCCCTGGGGGCGGACTTCTGCTCCGGACGGGCCCCCGGGAGCGTGTGCGGGGTCACTCGCGGCGCGAACGGGGCGGTTCCGGGGGTGTTGCGGGAGTGTGAACCGAGGGGGTGGTTCACCTCGCCCGGCGGATCAAGGGCCAGCTCACAAGCGGTGAACAACGTTCGCCACGGCGTTGTGGTTCCCTTCCGGGGCCATGACCTGGGTCACGTGGGCGGCGAAGTGTAGCAGAGGGTGGGCCATACCTTGTGAAGGGGCTCACGAGCTCACCCCCGGGAAGGGGTGGATACTCGATGGCATGAGCACCACGGAGCGTCCCAGGATCCTCGTAGTAGGCGGTGGGTACGTAGGCCTGTACGCAGCTCGGCGCATCCTCAAGAAGATGCGCTACGGAGAGGCGACCGTCACGGTCGTCGACCCCCGGTCGTACATGACCTACCAGCCCTTCCTCCCCGAAGCTGCTGCCGGCAGCATCTCGCCCCGGCACGTCGTCGTCCCGCTGCGACGCGTGCTGCCGAAGGCCGAGGTTCTCACCGGCCGCGTCACGACCATTGACCAGGACCGCAAGGTCGCCACGGTCGCGCCGCTCGTCGGCGAGGCCTATGAGCTGCCCTTCGACTACCTGGTCATCGCGATGGGCGCCGTCTCGCGCACCTTCCCGATCCCCGGCCTGGCCGAACAGGGCATCGGTATGAAGGGCATCGAGGAGGCCATCGGCCTGCGCAACCACGTACTGGAGCAGCTGGACAAGGCTGACTCGACGACCGATGAGGATGTCCGCCGCAGGGCGCTCACCTTCGTCTTCGTGGGCGGCGGTTTCGCCGGTGCGGAGACCATCGGTGAGGTCGAGGACATGGCCCGCGACGCGGCGAAGTACTACACGAACGTGAAGCGCGAGGACATGCGCTTCGTGCTCGTCGACGCCGCCGACAAGATCCTTCCCGAGGTCGGCCCGAAGCTGGG
Organism: Streptomyces sp. NPDC104307; assembly: GCF_055584045.1. Taxonomy (NCBI): domain Bacteria; kingdom Bacillati; phylum Actinomycetota; class Actinomycetes; order Kitasatosporales; family Streptomycetaceae; genus Streptomyces; species Streptomyces sp. NPDC104307. The sequence goes on along the minus strand of NZ_JBVJMU010000012.1, from coordinate 93,185 downwards.
CACCTGGGGCCGGGAGCACCTGGAGTCCCGTGGTGTCGAGGTCTTCCTCTCGACCTCCATGGACTCCTGCGTCGACGGTCACGTGGTGCTGAAGAACGGCCTTGAGGTCGACTCCAACACCATCGTGTGGACGGCCGGCGTGAAGCCGAACCCGGCGCTGGCCCGCTTCGGCCTGCCGCTCGGTCCGCGCGGTCACGTGGACACCTCGGAGAAGCTCCAGGTGCAGGGCACCGACTACATCTGGGCCGCGGGCGACAACGCCCAGGTCCCGGACATGGTCGGCCGCAAGGCCGGCAACCCGAACGCCTGGTGCCCGCCGAACGCCCAGCACGCGCTGCGTCAGGCCAAGGTCCTCGGTGACAACGTCATCTCCGGGATGCGCGGCTTCCCGCAGGCCGACTACAGCCACGCCAACAAGGGTGCGGTCGCCGGTCTGGGCCTGCACAAGGGCGTCGCGATGATCGTCGTCGGCAAGATGAAGATCAAGTTCAAGGGCCGTCTCGCCTGGTACATGCACCGTGGCTACCACGGCATGGCGATGCCGACCTGGAACCGCAAGATCCGGATCTTCGCGGACTGGACGCTCGCGATGTTCCTCAAGCGCGAGGTCGTCTCGCTCGGCGCCATGGAGACGCCGCGCGAGGAGTTCTACGAGGCCGCCAAGCCGGCTCCGGCCCCCGCCGCCGCCCAGCCGGTGGCGGAGAAGGCCAAGGCCTCCTAGCGCGCCCCGGGCCGGGGGCCCAATACCTCCCGGTCCGCCCGCGGATACCCGTATCCGCGTACAGCAGTCGCACAACGCCCGAAGGGGCCGTCCGCCATCCGTGGTGCGGGCGGCCCCTTCGGCGTATCGGGGCGGGGCGGGGCGGGGCACGGTACAGGGGGAGCGGGGCCAGTGGCCCGGCGGATGCATGGTCCATACAGTTATTTTGCCGATCCATTGCGCGGTAGCGGGATGGCCCGGCCGCCGGAGACTGTTGTGGGGGGTGTACCTCGCCGCGGCGCCAACGGGTGCCGGGGCGTGGTCCGAGACATGTGTGGGCATGTCTGGGCACGTTGGGAAACACCATCACGGAGGTGTGCGCCATGGCAGACGCCGCGTTGCGGCTGACCGCTCTCGCCCAGGAGTTGCTGGGAGAACCCCTACCGGTCCGGATCCGGGCCTGGGACGGCAGCGAATCCGGACCGCCCGAGGCCCCCGCCCTCGTCTTCAGGAGCCGTCGCGCCCTGCGACGGCTGCTGTGGAAGCCGGGCGAACTGGGCCTCGCCCGCGCCTGGGTGGCCGGGGAGCTCGATATCGAGGGCGATCTGTACGAGGCCCTGGACCTGGTGGCCGGGCTGATCTGGGAACGCGGGGTCGAGGCGAAGGACAGCATCCACCCGGTCCGCGACCCGAAGGTGCGTGCGGCCGCCAAGGGGCTGCTGCAACTCGCCGGTCCGTGGCCGCCGCCCCCGCCGCCGCCGGAGGAGGTACGCCGCCGCACCGGCGCCCTGCACACCAAGCGCCGCGACAAGGAGGCCATCAGCCACCACTACGACGTGGGCAATGACTTCTACCAACTGGTCCTCGGCCCGTCCATGGTCTACTCCTGCGCCTACTGGGAGGACGGCGGCACCCTTGAGGACGCCCAGCGCGACAAGCTCGACCTGGTCTGCCGCAAGCTCGCGCTGAAGGAGGGGGACCGCCTCCTGGACGTCGGCTGCGGCTGGGGCTCCATGGCGATCCACGCCGCCCGCGAGTACGGCGCCCGGGTCACCGGCGTGACCCTCTCCACCGAACAGGCCGCCTTCGCCCGCAAGCGCATCGCGGAGGAAGGGCTGACCGACCGGATCGAGATCCGGGTCCAGGACTACCGGGACGTCAGGGACGGCCCGTACGACGCCATCTCCTCCATCGGAATGGCGGAACACGTCGGCGCGGTCCGCTACCGCGAGTACGCCGACGACGTCTACGCACTCCTCAAGCCCGGCGGGCGCCTCCTCAACCACCAGATCGCCCGCCGCCCGGAGAAGGACGAGTCCGCCTACCACGTGGACGAGTTCATCGACGCCTATGTCTTCCCGGACGGTGAGCTGGCCCCGCTGGGCCGGACCGTCGCCACCCTTGAGGAAGCCGGCTTCGAGGCCCGCGACGTCGAATCGCTCCGCGAGCACTACGCGCTGACCCTGCGCCGCTGGGTCGCCAACCTGGAGAAGGAGTGGCCGCGCGCGGTGAAGATGACCTCGCCCGGCCGGGCCAGGGTCTGGCGCCTGTACATGGCCGCCTCCGCGCTCTCCTTCGAGCACAACAAGATCGGCGTCAACCAGATCCTGGCCGTGCGGCCGGCGGAGGGCGGAGCCGCCCGGATGCCGCTGCGCGCCCGCGACTGGAAGGCGTCCGCGACCGGCTGAGCCGTGCACACACGCGTGGGCCGGTATCCGCGGTTGCGGATACCGGCCCACGCGTGTGTGTGCCGTCCGGCGCTACTCGGTCTTGATGGCCGTCAGCATGTTGAGCTTCGCGGCGTTGCGGGCCGGCCACATCGCGGCCAGCACCCCCACCAGTCCGGCCAGCAGCAGGAAGAGCGCGATCCGGCCCCACGGCACGACCAGCGCGTACTGCGGGATGGAGGACGAGGCGGCGTTGCCGATCGCCCAGCCGAGGAACAGGCCGAGCCCGATACCGACCAGCGCGCCGAACACCGAGATGACCACGGCCTCCAGCCGGATCATGCGCTTGACCTTGCGCCGGTCCAGGCCGATCGCCCGCAGCATGCCGATCTCCTGCTGCCGCTCGAACACCGACATGGCCAGGGTGTTGACGACCCCGAGCACCGCGATGATCAGGGCCATCGCCAGGAGCCCGTACATGATGTTCATCATCAGGTTGATGGTGCCGCCGAACATGTCCCGGATGTCCTGGCGGTCCATGACGCTCATGCCCGGGTTGTCGCCCAGCGCGTCCACCACCGACTTCTCGTTGGCCGCGCTAGCGCCGCCGTCCGTCTTCACCCAGATCTCGCGGATGTCCGCACGCCCCTCGTGCGGGGCGACCTTCTCGCGGGGGATCAGGACCGGCGACAGGAACTCGTTGTCCTTGTAGAGCGCCCCGACCTTCAGGTTCTCCTTCTTGTGGTCCTCGTACGTGACCGGGACGCTGTCCCCGGTCTTCCAGCCGTTCGACTTCGCGGTCTTCTCGGAGACGGCGATCGTGCCGCCGCCCAGGGAGTCGATCGAGCCCGAGGTGGTGTCGATGCTGAAGACCTTCTGCACATCGCCGGGGGTGACGCCGGACGCCGACAGATTGGCCTTGCCGACCGTCAGCCAGACGGACTGCTGGGGCGAGACGGCGGTGACGCCGTCGGCCTTCTCCAGGGCCGTGAGCGCCGACTCGTCGAGCGAGTCCCCGCTCGCCATCGACACCATGTAGTCGGCCCTGACGTTGTCCGTCGTCATCCGGTCGACCGCCTGGCCGAGCGTGACGCCGAGGACCGAGATGCCGGTGACCAGGGTCAGGCCGATGGCCAGCGCGGAGGCGGTGGCACCGGTGCGCCGGGGGTTGCGCACCGCGTTCTGCGCCGCGAGCTTGCCGGAGACCCCGAACAGCCGTCGCAGCAGCGGGCGGAGCAGGGCGATCACCGGACGGGACAGCAGCGGGATGAGGATGATGATGCCGATCAGCGCCAGGAAGGCACCGGCCGCGATGGCGGCCTGGGCCGAGTTGCCGGACCGCGCCGCACCGGCCACGACCGCCGCCGCGCCGAGCAGGGTGATGACCGCGCCGATCGAGTTGCGCACCACCAGGGACTTCACGGTGGCCACCGCGTACTGGCTGTTCATCGCCGCGACCGGCGGGATCTTCGCGGCCCGGCGGGCGGGCAGCCAGGCGGCCAGCACGGTGATCACGACGCCGACCCCGAGGGCGGCGACGACCGTGCTCGGCGCGACCACCAGCGGACCGGCCGGGATCTTGCCGCCGATCAGGCTCATCGCGGAGCGCAGCCCGACGGCGAGGCCGAGGCCCACCGCGAAGCCGATGACGGACGCGACCAGACCGACCACGGCCGCTTCGAGCAGCACCGAGCGCTTGACCTGACGGCGCGAGGCGCCGACGGCACGCAGCAGCGCCAGCTCCTTGGTGCGCTGCGCGACCAGCATGGTGAAGGTGTTGGCGATCAGGAAGATGCCGACGAACAGGGCGATGCCCGCGAAGCCGAGCAGCAGCTTGTTGAGGCTGCTCAGGCCGGACTCGATGTCCTTGGCCTGCTCATCGGCGCGCACCTGGCCGGTCTTGGCCTCCGCGTCCTTGGGCAGCAGCGGCTTCACCGCGGCCAGCACCTGCTGGTCGGAGGCGCCGGGGGCGGCGGTGACGGAGACGTCCTGGAACTCGCCGGGCCGCAGGAACAGCTTCTGGGCGACGTCGGTGTCGAAGAGGACCAGGCTGCCGCCGGCGTTGACCGCGCCGTCCTCCGTGGTGAAGACCCCGGACAGGGTGTACTCCTTCACCGGACCGTTCGTGGCGACCCGGACCGTGTCACCGACCTTGTACTCGCCCTTCTTCGCGGTGTCCTCGTCCAGGGCGATCCGGCCGTCCGAGGCCGGTCCCGTGCCGTCGGTGAAGGCGTACTGAGCGTCCTTGCCGCCCTTGCCCGGGGCGAAGTTGGCGCCGGTGTTGGACCAGCCGTTGCCGATCAGCTTGCCGTCCGGGTCCGCGACCCCGGCGAAGCCGGAGACCCGGCCGGTGGCGCTCTCGACCCCGTCCAGGGCGCGGATCTTCTTCAGGGTGGCGGCATCCACCCCGCGCGACTCCGCGTCGCGCTGGTCGGCGTCGGTGGTGACCGCGACGGCGACGTCGTCGTAGTTCTTGGCCGACTGGTTGCGGAAGGCGTTTCCGAGGGTGTCGGTGAAGACCAGGGTGCCGGAGACGAAGGCCACGCCGAGCATCACGGCGAGGACGGTCATCAGCAGCCTGGCCTTGTGCGAGAGCACATTGCGCAGGGCGGTACGGAACATGGCTGTGTCCTGGAGGGAGGGGTTCCGGAAAGGGGCACGGTTCGGGCGTCGCACGGCGCGGGGCGGTGCGACGTCGGGGCCGGGGCTGCGGCCCGGGGGCTCAGCTCAGCTGGTGCGCCCCTTGGCGTCGAACGCCTTCATCCGGTCCAGCACGCCGTCCGCGGTGGGGTGCATCATCTGGTCGACGATCGCCCCGTCCGCGAGGAAGATGACCCGGTCCGCGTAGGAGGCGGCCGCCGGGTCGTGGGTCACCATGACGACGGTCTGGCCCAGCTCGCGCACCGAGTTGCGGAGGAAGCCGAGGACCTCGGCGCCGGAGCGCGAGTCCAGGTTGCCGGTCGGCTCGTCACCGAAGATGATCTCCGGCTGCGAGGCCAGGGCGCGGGCCACCGCGACGCGCTGCTGCTGGCCGCCGGAGAGCTCGGTGGGCCGGTGCTTGAGACGGTCGGTGAGGCCCACCATCTCGATGACCTTGTGCAGCCAGTCCTGGTCGGGCTTGCGGCCGGCGATGTCCATCGGCAGCGTGATGTTCTCCAGCGCCGTCAGCGTCGGCAGCAGGTTGAACGCCTGGAAGATGAACCCGATCTTGTCCCGCCGCAACTGGGTGAGCTGCTTGTCCTTGAGGGACCCCAGCTCCGTCTCCCCGATCCGCACCGATCCGCTGCTGAAGCTGTCGAGCCCGGCCACGCAGTGCATCAGCGTGGACTTGCCGGAACCCGACGGGCCCATGATCGCGGTGAACTCGCCCTGCGGGAAGTCCACGGTGACCCGGTCCAGCGCGGTCACCCTGGTCTCGCCCTCTCCGTAGACCTTCGACAGTTCCGTGGCGCGGGCAGCCACCGCGGTGGCGCGGTGAGCGGTGGTCATGGTGGTCACGGGAGGCTCCAGGGTGGGGTGCGTACGGGACGGGGGACGTGCGGTCGGGGACGTTCGGTCCGGTGGACCGTTCGGTCCGGGTGACCGTTCGGTCCGAGGCCCTGAGGCAGGCACCGCGTGACGCGGCGCCCTCCTCGGAGGCACTGCTCCATCGTCTCCGCCGTCTCGCCGCGGATCGTCACTCCCGGTGCCCGTTCCCGGGGCCGCCTTGAGTCGCACCGAAGGGCGTCCGCGTCCTCCTGCGGTATGACACCGACCCCGAGGCGGGGACGCCGCCGGAGGGGGTACAGCACCGTGTTCATGATCACAGACAGGGCCCCGGCGGACCGGAGCCCCCGGGCGGGCACCCCGTCCCGCGCCCCGTCCCACGCCGTGTGAACGACCCCGTCGGCCGGCAGGGGTGGCGCGCCCCTGGCGATCCATGGCGCGCCCCTGGCGAATCGGCTGTGTGGGTGCGGCGAATTCACGTCAATTCGGATTGCCGGTCGCCGCGCTCACAACCCGGGCAGGCGTGTGACTATGCCTCTCGGGTGTGCTGACGCACCCTCAAGCGGTCAATAAAATAAGACAACATCGAGCCACTGTTCGGGTGATGGGGGGAGCCCCCCGGATAGGGTCATGTGCCAACGCAGAGCGGCGACAAGCCCGGATGGTGGAATGCAGACACGGCGAGCTTAAACCTCGCTGCCCCTCGGGGGCGTACCGGTTCAAGTCCGGTTCCGGGCACCACCGCGATCTCATCCCTGGGGGGCCGGCCGGCGATAATCCGTTCGAGGATTTCCGGCGTCGTTCGAGGATTCCGGCGTCGGCAGGGGATTCCGGTTTCGGGGCGAGCGGACGGCCGTCGAGCGCACTGCGTCACCGTTCATGGGCAACACTCGTACGGACCTACTTCAGCGGGGCGTCGGCCAGCCTCCCGGCGACTCCGGGGCGGCAGTGGATGATCATGCCCTTCCGGTCCGTCACCACGAGCGGCATGCGCGTGCGCGATCACATCGCCGCTGGAGGATGCCCGCATGTTCCGTCCGCTGCGCGCCGCGATGTCCTCGGCACGGGGTGAGACGGACCACGACGACAGCATCGCCATCCGTACGCCCGCCAACCGTGACGTCGTCCTGGCGACCCTGGCGACGACGGCCGTGGTGGTCGTCTTCGGTCTGCTGACCGGGACCGCGGTGCTCCTCCTCGGGCTGCTGGTGTTCCTGCCGGCGTTCGCCGCCGGTCTGTGCAGCCCGGGTCAGACGGCGCTGGTCTCCGCCTGGGTGGGCCTCGTCGTCGTCGAGCCCGTGATCTTCCAGCACGGTGAGAGGATCCTCGACCGGGTGATCCTGCTGCTGTTCGCCGTCAGTTTCGGCGCGCTGGCCGTCTTCGGTGCCCGGATGCGCATCGTGCGCGAGGACGCCCTGGTGCGGCTGCGGTCGACCGCGGCGGCGATGCAGCGGCAGATCCTGCGGCCGTTGCCGCTGCTCACCGACGACGTGCTGGTGGACGGCGTGTACGAGCCGCTCCAGGAGGACAAGCTCGTCGGCGGCGACATCTACGACGTGGCGGCCACTCCTTGGGGCACCCGGGTCCTGATCGGTGATGTCCAGGGGAAGGGGCTGGCCGCCATCGGGATGGCCATCGACGTGGTGGGGGCGTTCCGGGAGGCCGCCCACCGGGAGCCGACGGTGACCGCGCTGGTCGACGCGCTGGAGGCGGCGGTGGTCCGGCACAACGACTACGCCGGACAGCGCGGCGAGCCCGAACGGTTCGTCACCGCGCTCGTGCTGGGGGTGGACGCGGGCACCGCCGACACCCAGGTCGTCGGGTGCGGCCACATCCCGCCCTACCTGCTGCACCAGGGTGCCGTCACCGTCGTCGGCGCGGGCGACGAGCACGTACCGCTGGGTCTGGCGGCTCTGGTCGACGAACCGCGCACGGTGGCGTGGTTCGCCTTCCCCGCCGGGGCCACGCTGCTGCTGTGCACCGACGGCCTGACCGAGGCCCGTTCGCGCGAGGGCGCCTTCTATCCGCTGGAGGAGCGTCTCGGCGGCCGCGTCGACATCACCGCGGGCCGGCTGGTCGGTTCGCTCGTCGACGACGTGCGGGACTTCACCGCGGGGGTGCAGCAGGACGACCTGGCGGTCCTCGCGGTACGCCGGGCGCCGCACGGGGCGGAGTAGGCAGGGCCTACTCGGCCGTCGCGGCGCGGGCGGCCGGTGCCGGGCGGTCCCAGGTGCGCCGGGTGAGGGCGCAGACCGCGGCGCCCAGGGCGAAGCCGTAGACCGACACCAGGCCGTGGCCGTTGGACTGGGCGAACCAGACCGCCAGGCCGAGCACCGGTACGCCGGCCGCCAGCAGGGCCTCCTTCGGGCGCTCCCGGCCGGGGCTGCGTTCCGCAGTGCCGCGTTCGTCGGTGCTGCGTCCGGCGCCGCGTCCGGTGCGCAGGACGCGCAGGAGCAGCGCCGCGGACAGGGTCGCGGCGAGGAAGTACGTGGCGCCGGAGCTGCCGGCGAAGTTGCGGGGGTCGGTGCTGTGGCCGCTCTCGCCGAACAGGGTGTCGACGTACCCGGGCAGCAGGATGCCGGCGAGGAACAGGCCCAGCGTGAGGGGCGTGCCCCAGAACCAGTCGGCCAGGGCGGCGATGACGGCGAGGGTGGCGATGTTCCACGCCCCGCCGAGCAGGCCGCCGTTCTGCATGAACGTCGAGGTGACGATCCGCCACCAGCCGGACCTGGCCGGGTCGCTGTCGAACGCGTCCATCGCGCCGGACCAGCAGAGCTGGGTGATCACCCCGGCGACGGCGACCGAGGTGAGCCCCACCGCCGCCCACGGGATGCGGCGTCCTCGCAGGGTGCCCTGGCCCAGCAGGGTCAGTCCGCCGTTGAGCATCAACATCATCAGTGCCGCCGTGGTCACGTTGAACAGCAGTCCGCCCATCGTCACCACCCCCCTTCAAACGCTGTTTGATTCCCGTCGGTGATGACAGTAGACGTGTCTCCGGCAGTTTTCAAACGATGTTCGAAAGTCGGCTACAGTGGGTTCCATGAAGCTGAGCACCGACCGGATCATCGAGGCGGGCATGGCGGTGTTCGCCGAAGCCGGCTACCACGGGCTGTCCATGCGACAGGTGGCGAAGCGGCTCGACGCGCACGCCGGCAGCATGTACTACCACGTGCCCAACAAGAGCGCCCTGCTCCAGCTGATGGCCGACCGGCTGGCCCAGCAGGCGTACGACGCGGGCACCGCCGCCCTGGCCGCACTGCCCGAAGGGGCCGGCTGGCCGGAGCGGGTCGAGGCCCAGGCCGTCTCGCTCCGGCGGAGCCTGCTGAGGCACCCAGGCGGCGCGGTCATGTTCGCGGACAGCCCCAAGGTGCTCAGCACCGGAGCGCTCTCCCTCATGGAGCGGCTGCTGCGGACACTGAAGGATGCCGGTATCCGGGACGAGCACCTGGGTATCGCCGGTGACGTGGTGCTCAGTCACATCACCGGGTACGTCCTCCAGGAGCAGGGCGAGCCGCCCGCCATCGAGGTCGGCCCCGAGGATGTCGCCGAACTCCACCGGCGCTTCCCGCTGACCGTGGCGGCGGCCGGCGGGGATCAGGAGGAGAAGTTCATCCGCAGCGTGCGGCTGCTCTGCGCCGGAATCGGGGCGCTGGACGAGTCGGGGTCGGCGGCGGCCGCTCGACCCGCCCGGTCACCCTCCGGTGATCATGGCTGACGCACTGTGGACATCGGGTCGGGGCTGTGGAGAATGGACCTCCTCATACGGACGTACTGGGGGGTCACGTGAGCGTTGTGTCGATCGGCGGGTTAGCGCTGATAGTTGTCATCGTGCTGGCCTATTTCGTGCCTACTGTCGTCGCTTTCACGCGAGGGGTGTCGAACAGCGGCTCCGTGTTCGTGCTGAACCTGTTCCTCGGCTGGACCGTGGTGGGCTGGGTCGTGGCGCTGGCCATGGCGGCGCGCAGCACCGAGCCGCGCACGCGGATGTGAGTCACCGCCCCGGTCCTGGTGTTGGTGCTGTTGGTGTTCGTGCTGGTGAGGCGACGCTTGCGACGGGCGCTCCGGAGGGCCTGTTCGCCGGACGTGTGCGGGAGGCTCCGGAGGCCTCCCGCACACGTCCGGCGGTGCCTCCCGTTATCCGTACATGCCGACCTGGTAGTCACCGGCGGGCTGCTGGGTGATCACGTTCAGCCGGTTGAAGGTGTTGATCACGGCGATGACGCAGACCAGGGCGGCGAGCTGGTCGTCGTCGTAGTACTTGGCGGCGTTCGCCCAGACCTCGTCCGGGACGCCACCGGCCGCGTCCGCGATGCGGGTGCCCTGCTCGGCCAGTTCCAGGGCGGCGCGCTCGGCGTCGGTGAAGACGGTGGCCTCCCGCCAGGCCGCGACCAGATTGAGGCGCACCGCGGTCTCCCCGGCGTGCGCGGCCTCCTTGGTGTGCATGTCGATGCAGCCGGCGCAGCCGTTGATCTGGCTGGCACGGAGCCTGACCAGCTCCTGCGTCGCGAGCGGCAGCGTCGACTCCGCGAGCGCGCTGCCTGCCGCGATGATGTGCTTGAGGGCCTTGCCCGCGACCGGGCTTTCGAGGAGCTTCAATCGGGCGTTCATGGTGCACTCCCTTGCGGTTTTTGGTGCCTGTACCTCTTTGACCGATCAGCCCGGCACGATGTGACAGCGGTGACTGTGACCTGCGTCTCACTGTCGCGCATCCCGCTCGTTTCCGGGCAGTCACGAGCGCCGCCAGTCCTCCGCCTAGACGGCTCCGCAGCGGATCGGGTTCTTCCAGCCGTTGCTGGTGGCCTGCTTGGGATAAGCGGTTGGCCGAGGATCGCGCGCCTGGCAGATTTGGGCCCATGACCGCGACGGGCCACAAGCGAGACCTTCACCTGTATCTGCAGGACGCCCGCGACACCTTCCTGTGGAAGCTCGAAGGGGCCTGCGAGTACGACATCCGGCGCCCGCTGACCCCCACCGGCACCAACCTGCTGGGGCTGGTCAAGCACGTGACCGGGGCCGAGGCGTTCTACCTCGGTGCCGCCTTCGGCCGGCCGGTCGAGGCGCCGGAGCTCTGGATCGCGGGTGACGCCGAGCCGAACGGGGGTCTGTGGGCCACGGCCGACGAGTCGCGTGCGGAGATCGTCGAGGGGTACCGCCGGGTGTGGGCCCACTCGGACGCGACGATCGACTCGCTGGAGCTGGACGCCGTCGGCCGGCTCCCCGGGGGAGCGGGAACCGAGCTGACGCTTCACCGGATCCTCGTCCACATGGTCGCCGAGACGCAGCGGCACGCCGGGCACGCCGACATCGTCCGGGAGCTCGTCGACGGGACCACGGGCCTGCGCGCCGGGAGCGACAACATGGCCTCCGGCGACGCGGCGTGGTGGGCGGGCCACCGGGACCGGGTGGAGCGCGCGGCCCGGCAGGCCCCGGACGCGCCGAGGGCCTGAACTACGCCGCACCGGCCCGGCCCGCTGCCGGTGCCGGTTCCGCTGCGGAAGCCGGGGCTGCGGCGTGGGGCAGGCGGCGTACGGCGCGGGAGGCCAGCGGGAGGGCCGCTGCCGCCGCCGAGACGGCACCGGCGACCGAGGCGACGCGGAACGCGCCGTACGCCTGGGCCAGCGGGCCGACGCACAGCTGGCCGACCGGGATCGCGACGTACGAGAGCAGTTCGTCGTACGAGGCGACGCGCGAGAGCACGTGGGGCGGCACGTGCTCCTGCATCGAGGTGTCCCAGGCGACGGCCGTGACGGCGGAGCCCAGCCCCGCGGCGAACGCGGCGGACAGCAGCCACGGGGCGTCCAGCCGGGCGCCGAGGGCGAGCAGGGGGAGTGCGGCCAGGACGCTCGTCAGCTGCCCGAGGCGCAGCAGGTGCCGGACCACCAGCCGGTACATCAGCAGTCCCGACACCAGCAGCCCGATGCCGCGGACGCTGAGCACGAGACCCCAGGTCTCCTCACCGCTCAGCCGCTGGGTGAGCTGGGGGCCCAGGATCTGCCAGGTGCCGGTCTGGACCAGATTCACCAGGCAGAACGCCAGCGTGCCGATCCACACCCAGCGGATGGCGCGGAACTCCGCCCACCCGTCGCGGATGTCGGCGGCCAGGCCCGTCGGCCGCCGGGCCGGTTCCGTGGTGCCGGTGAACGTGAGCCGCGCGAGGAACCCCGCCGCCAGCAGGTACGTGAACGCGTCGAAGGCGATGGCCGGGCCGCTGCCCACCGCCACGACGAGGACCCCCGACAGGCTCGGCCCGAGGATCTTCGTGGCGTTGCGGGCCGTACCCAGCAGGGAGTTCGCCTGCTGGAGCCGGGTCCGGTCGACGAACTGCGGCAGGACTCCGCGCAGGGCGGGGGCGGTGAACGCGCCGAGCGCGCCGTTCAGGAACTCCAGCACGGCCACCGGAGCCAGTGCGTAGTGGCCGGTCAGCAGGAGCGCCGCGACGCCGCCCTGGGTGAGCGCCGAGCCCAGATGGACGGCGACCAGCACGTTCCGGCGCGAGGAGCGGTCCGCGACGGCCCCGCCCACCAGGAGCAGCGCCAGCAGCGGCAGCATGTGGGCGGCCAGCACGACGCCGAGGTCCTGGGAGCTGCCGGAGGCGTCCAGGACCGCGAACGCCAGTGCGACCGGGGCCATCGAACTGCCGAGCAGGGACACCAGACGCCCGGCGTAGAACGTGCGGAACCGAGGCTGCCTGAACAGCGAACCTGAACGGAGAAGGGAGGGGGGAGACGGAGGGAGAGACGGGTCGAGAGGTGGCTGCACCGGCAGGATTCTGCGGAGCCGCCCCCGGCGCGCGCTAACGTTTCGGCAGCAGGCGAAAGCAGCAGGCGAAAGCAGCAGGCGAAAGCAGCAGGCGAAAGCAAGAGGCGAAGGCAGCAGGCGAAAGCAGCAGGCGAAGGCAGGAGGCGAAAGATGGTGCTGCTGCGGCTGAGTCCGATGGCTCTGTCCCGGTCCAGGTTCGCGCTGTCGCCGCTGGCCGAGACGCTGGGCTCTATGAGCGTGCTGACCAAGCCGTGCGCCGATCCGTGGCTCGGGCCCTGGTACACCCGGCACCACGACGCCTTCCGCGCCGTCCTCGACGCGGACCCCTTCGCCAGGGGGCTCGTCGAGCTGATCGGCTCGACCAAGTACCTCCCCGGCTTCATCACCCTCCCGCCGTCGGGCGGGATGCGCACCACCCTGGACGAGGAGCTGGCGCCGGTCGCCGCCGCCTCCGACGCGGCCGTGCGCGCCGACCTCGAAGCGGCGGTGGCGCACAGCTGGAAACGGCACGACCTGCGGTGGCTGACCGGGCACGGATGGGGAGCCCGTACGGCCGAACTGTTCCGGAACACGTGGCAGGCGCACATCCTCCCGGACTGGCCGCGCCGCCGGGCGCTGCTGGAACGGGACGTCAGCCACCGGGCCGGGCTGCTGGCCGCCTACGGATGGCCCCGCGCCCTCCAGCGGATGAACCGGCGCAGCGCCTGGGTCGGCGCGGACGCGATCCGCTTCAGCCACCAGCCGGGACCGGACCGCGTCGTCGGCGCGGACGGCATGCTGTTCGTGCCGGTCTGTGTGACGAGCGGCACCTGGCTCTGCGAGGAACCGCCCGCCCGGTACGCCCTGGTCTATCCGGCCCGCGGGTCCGCTGCCGCCGCCACCGGGCGGCCGAGGCCGGACCGCGCCCTGGAGCGGCTGATCGGCACCGGCCGCGCTGCCGTGCTCCACGAACTGGAACGCCCCGCCACCAGCACAGAACTCGCCCGCCACTTCGACCAGTCGCTCGGCACCGTCGGCGGGCATCTGGCCGTCCTGCGCGAAGCGGGCCTGGTCGCGGGCACGAGAGTCGGCCGGCGTGTCGTCTACCGGCGCACCGAGGCCGGCGACGCCCTCGCCGGGGGCCCTCCGGCCGGCGGCTCAGCGGAATCGGTGTGATCAGGTGATCGGTGCGATGACGGAAAGATCCTCCCCTGGCACTAGGGAGTTTGTTTTGCCTACCCATTACTCTTGTCGCAAGGCCGCGCTGGGTGGCCATGGAGGAGTGAGATGAGGAGCAGCAACCCGGTCTTCTCGCGACGGGGCTTCAGCCGCGACAACGGTTACGCGAACGTCAACGCGGCGCCGCAGGCCGGGGCCCCCGTAGCGGGTGCCAACCCGTACGCCACCAACCCCTACGCCCAGCCGGACGCCCAGTACGGCGCCCCGCAGGCGCCCGCGCGTTCCGGTGCGATGACGATCGACGACGTCGTCACCCGTACGGCGCTGACGCTGGGCACGGTCGTGGCGGGTGCCGCCGCCGCCTGGGCCCTGCTCCCGGTCGACGAGGCGAACCTCAACAAGTCGTACGGCATCGCGATCGGCGCCGCGCTGATCGCCTTCGTGCTGTCGCTCGTCCAGTCCTTCAAGCGCACCCCGGTCCCCGCGCTGATCATCGCGTACGCGGCCTTCGAGGGCGTCTTCCTCGGGGTCATCTCCAGCGCGGTCAGCACGTACATCGGACCGGGCGTCGTGATGCAGGCGGTGATGGGCACCATGTGTGTCTTCGCCGGTGTGCTCTTCGCGTACAAGATGCGCTGGATCCGGGTCACCCGCCGGTTCTACGGCTTCGTGATGGCCGCGGCCATGGGCTTCATGCTCCTGATGGTGGTCAACCTGCTGTTCGCCGCCTTCGGTGGCGGTGACGGCCTCGGCTTCCGCAGCGGCGGCCTCGGCATCCTCTTCGGTGTCGTCGGCATCATCCTCGGCGCGTGCTTCCTGGCCCTGGACTTCAAGCAGGTCGAGGACGGCGTCGCGTACGGCGCTCCGCGCGAGGAGTCCTGGCTGGCTGCCTTCGGCCTCACCATGACCCTGGTGTGGATCTACCTGGAGATGCTGCGCCTGCTCTCCATCCTGAGCGGCGACGACTAGTCAGCCGCCGGACACAGCGACCGAACGCGGCCCGCAGGCTCCTTCGCGGGAGCCTGCGGGCCGTTTCCGTGCCGCGGGGACGGGGGGCTACAGGAGCTTGCGGGCCGCTCTGCGCAGGTCGTACTCGTGGATGAGCGCCTTCGCGTGTCCATAGGCGAGGTCGTGTTCGCCCCGCAGCCAGCTGACCTTCTCCTCGAAGCGGAGAGCGGGGCCGTCCTCGACGGTGCGGAGCCAGTCGGAGATCTCACGACCGGTGCACTGCGGGATTCTGGCGAGCAGATTGCGATGGGTCTCTTCGGACAGGACTTGGGACATCGGCGCCTCCGACGCGTTGTGCGCGGTACTGGTCCTTCCCGACACCGTGCCTGAGCGTCGGCCCGTTGGCAACCATCCCGGCAGGGGCGCGTAGGGTCGCGGGGTGCTCGATACGACGCCCCTGATCATCGCCGTGGACCGATTCGCCGACCGGCTGCGTGCCGCCCCGCAGAGCAGACTGCGGCGGGGTGCGGCGGCCGAGGGACTGGCCGTGGCCAGGCAGTTGGCGGTGCGGGCCCAGCGCGTCGAGGCGCCGGACCGGGAGCCGAGGACCATGCCGGACGCGGGGATGTTCGCGGTCGGGGACCAACTCGCGGTCGCGGGCCGGGATCTGGCCGTGGCACTGGAAAAGGCCCCGTCGGCGGAGCTGGACGAGGCCGTGCGATGCGTCGAGGAAGCGGCCGCCCGAGCGTTCGCCTAGGCGATACGCGAACGGTGGGCTGCGGCAGCGGCCGGCGAGGGCCGCTGTGCCGGGGGTGTAGAGATCCGGACGACCGGTCGGCGGGCTAGAAGCTCGCGATGACGCGGTCGGCCAGTATGTACACGTTCTCCCGGCCGCACGAGAACGTCAGCGCGTACGCACCGGAGACGCCGGAACCGCCCAGCAGCACCGGGTGCTCACCGTCCCGGAGCGATGTGGCCAGCCGCTCGGCCGTCTCGCGGTGGCCGGGGGTCATACAGAGCGTGGTGCCGTCGGCGAAGACGTACACGTCGAGCGTGCCGAGCGGGCCGGGGCGCACGTCGGAGAGTTCCGTACGGCTGTCGGCCAGCTCCTCCAGGCGGTTCACCGTGCGCTCGTGGTCGGTGACGACGGGGGTCTGCACCGGCACGAAGTCCGGGTGCGAGGGGTGGCGGCGACGGGCCGCGGCCAGCTCGGGGGAGTCCTCCGCGAACTCCGCGATCTCGGGGAGCTCGGTGATGTCGGCCAGCTCGGTCAGCTCGGCCAGTTCCGTCAGCTCCTCCAGCGCCTCCGTGGCGTCGAGGTCCATCGCTTCGAGGCCGGCGAAGTCCGCCTGGCGCGGCATGAAGAACGGGGTGTCCTCACCGACTCCGGCCAGTCCGCCCAGCAGGGACGGGGCGTCGGCGGCGTCCCGCGCTTCCTGCGTGGCCCAGAAGGCCCGCGCCTCGGCGAGTTCCCGCTCCCGCTCCTCGGCCAGCGCCTCGGCCACCGCCGCGCGTATTTCCGAGGCAGGTGTGGCGTCGTTACGGCTCTGGGCCGGGACCGCGGCGGCCTGGGCGCGGCCGTCGGCCAGCTCCCTTCGAAGGGCCGATACCTGCTTACGCAGCCCGTGAGCGGCGTGCAGAGCAGCAGCGCCCACGGCCGTGGCGGCGGCGGTGGTCAGCAACAGGGCAAGAGGCATGGCGCTCACTGACTTACTCCCGGTTTCAATCGATCCCCCGACTTCCTACATCAGCTTGACCCGTACCGGCACCATGTGTCAGTGCATTACGTCACGAATTGGACAGGTCTTTGTGCCCGGGGTTTAACCCTGATGCTGGTGTGACCTGCGGGAATGGGTCTCCCCCAGGAGATAGGTCACATCCTGGGGGAGATTCGGTCACGGTCGGGGCTCGGAACCGGTCATCGCGTCCGGCTTGAGGGCGCCGGATCCCGCTCAGGAGCGGGATCCGCTTGAGCTCGGGTCCCGCTTGAGCTCCGGCCCCGCTTCAGCTCAGCTCAGCTCAGCCGCTCGATGACCATCGCCATGCCCTGGCCGCCGCCCACGCACATCGTCTCCAGGCCGAACTGCTTGTCGTGGAACTGGAGGCTGTTGATCAGCGTGCCGGTGATCCGGGCGCCGGTCATGCCGAAGGGGTGGCCGACGGCGATGGCGCCTCCGTTGACGTTGACCTTGTCCAGCGGCAGCCCGAGGTCGCGGTAGGACGGGATCACCTGGGCGGCGAAGGCCTCGTTGATCTCGGCCAGGTCGATGTCGCCGACGCTCAGCCCGGCCCGCTTCAGTGCCTGCTTGCTCGCCTCGACCGGCCCGTAGCCCATGATCTCGGGGGAGAGGCCGGAGACTCCGGTGGAGACGATCCGGGCCAGCGGGGTCAGGCCCAGCTCGCGCGCCTTCGTGTCGGACATGATCACGAGCGCCGCGGCACCGTCGTTCAGCGGGCAGCAGTTGCCCGCGGTGACCAGGCCGTCGGGGCGGAAGACCGGCTTCAGGCCCTGCACGCCCTCCAGGGTGACGCCCGCACGCGGACCGTCGTCCTTCGCGACCACCGTGCCGTCCGGCGTCGTCACCGGGGTGATCTCGCGCTCCCAGAAGCCGTTCTTGAGGGCCTCCTCCGCGAGGTTCTGCGAGCGGACGCCGAACTCGTCCATGTCCTGACGGGTGACGCCCTTGGTCCGGGCCAGGTTCTCCGCGGTCTGCCCCATCGAGATGTACGCGTCCGGCACCAGGCCGTCCTCGCGCGGGTCGTGCCAGCTCGCCCCGGACTCCTCCGCGCGGGCCGCGGTGCGGGCCTCGGCGTCGGCGAACAGCGGGTTGTGGGTGTCAGGCCAGCTGTCGGAGTTGCCCTTGGCGAACCGGGACACCATCTCGACGCCCGCCGAGATGAACACGTCGCCCTCGCCGGCCTTGATGGCGTGCAGCGCCATCCGGCTGGTCTGCAGGGAGGAGGAGCAGTAGCGGGTGACCGTACAGCCGGGAAGGTGGTCCATCCCCATCTGTACGGCGATGATGCGGCCCAGGTTGTTGCCCTGCTCGCCGCCGGGGAGGCCGCAGCCGAGCATCAGGTCGTCGATGTCCCTGGGGTCCAGCTCCGGGACCTTGGCCAGTGCGGTCTGGATGATCGTGGCGGTCAGGTCGTCCGCCCGCAGGTCCTTCAGCGAGCCCTTGAAGGCCCGGCCGATGGGGGAACGGGCAGCAGAGACGATCACGGCTTCGGGCATCACGCGGCTCCATGAGGGCTGGAAGGCTGTCTGGCTGGACTGCTCTGGAAGTTACCCGGACGTACTGCGGAGGTCACCCGCACCGGCGTGTGATGCGGGCCTCTTTTCTAAGCAACCGCTCAGTCAGCTGTCCGGGCAACCGCTCGTTCAGCCGGCGGCGGCGGTGCCCGTGTCGCTGCCCGGACGCCGGTCCACCCGGGTCGCACCGCCCTGTTCCCCGTGTTCCTCCTTCACCGGAGCCCCCGGGGAACGGTGCTGGTACCAGTGCGGATGAGGGTGCGGTTCCGTGGCCGCGGGCAGGCGCCGCCGCCTGCGGTGCTTGAGGAGAGCCCAGGGCGCCCGCGCCCCGGTGACCTCCGTACCGGCCTCCCTGGCCGCCTGGGAGGCCGCCTTGGCCACCGGCAGGATGTCCTCGCGCCGGGCGCCGTCCAGATGATCGGACTCCGGCCACAGCCCCAGCACCGCGCAGAGCGTCGGCAGGACCGCCATCGCCGCGGTCGCGTACCCCTCCGCAGAGGGGTGGTAGTTGTCCGGGCCGAACAACTCCCGGGGGTTCGCCTCGAACTCCGGGCCCAGCAGGTCGCCCAGCGACACCGTGCGCCCGCCCTGCTCCACGGAGCCGATCGTCTGCGCCGCCGCCAGCTGCCGGCTCACCCGCCGGGCCAGCCACCGCAGCGGCTGGTAGACCGGCTCGATCGTGCCCAGGTCCGGGCAGGTGCCGACCACCACCTCCGCGCCCGCCGTCCGCAGCCTGCGTACCGCCGTGGTCAGGCAGCGCACCGACTGGGTCGCGGGCATCCGGTGCGTCACATCGTTGGCCCCGATCATGATCACGCAGACGTCCGGGGTCCCGGACGGGTCCGCCAGCAGCAGCGAGACCTGCCGCTCCAGATCGTCCGACCTGGCCCCCGGCTGCGCCACATTGCGCAGATCCACCGGCCGCTCCGAGACCGCCGCCAGCCCGGAGGCCAGCAGTGCGCCCGGTGTCTGCCCGGCCCGCCGCACACCCTGCCCGGCCGCCGTGGAATCCCCCAGCAGCCCCAGCCGCAGCGGGTCCGTCGGCCCGGCGAACGCCACCCCGTACCGCCCGTCCGCGCTCGGCGGGACCGGCGCGACCCCGCCGCCCACCAGCCGCTTCGCCAGCTGGACCTCCGCCAGCAGGACGCCCACCGCCGCGGCCCCCAGCAGCCCGACGCTGCCGCCACCGTAGGCCGCGCCCGCTGCGATCCGCCGTGCCACCCTTGCCCTCGACACAGTCCGGTCCACCTCCTCTTCGCCGTACGTGCCGTACCGCCGTACACAGAGCTAACTGCCCCCAAGGGGGCGTCGTTCAATCGCTTCACCCAATCCGGTCCCCGTACGCATACTCTTGCCGCACCATCACGGAGACCCCGGAGTACACGGTGCAATTCCACGATTCGATGATCAGCCTCGTAGGCAACACCCCGCTGGTGAGGCTGCGCAGTGTGACGGCCGGCATCCAGGCGACGGTCCTGGCCAAGGTCGAGTACTTCAACCCCGGCGGCTCGGTCAAGGACCGGATCGCCCTTCGCATGATCGAGGCCGCCGAAGAGAGCGGCGCGCTCCTGCCCGGCGGCACGATCGTCGAGCCGACGAGCGGCAACACGGGCGTGGGCCTGGCGATCGTCGCGCAGCAGAAGGGCTACAAGTGCATCTTCGTCTGCCCGGACAAGGTGTCCACGGACAAGATCAACGTGCTGCGCGCCTACGGGGCAGAGGTCGTCGTCTGCCCGACGGCGGTCGACCCCGAGCACCCGGACTCCTACTACAACGTCTCCGACCGGCTGGTCCGTGAGACGCCCGGAGCCTGGAAGCCCGACCAGTACTCCAACCCGAACAACCCGCGCTCCCACTACGAGACCACCGGCCCCGAACTGTGGGAGCAGACGGACGGGAAGATCACCCACTTCGTGGCGGGGGTCGGCACCGGCGGCACGATCAGCGGCACCGGCCGCTACCTGAAGGACGTCAGCGACGGCGCGGTCAAGATCATCGGCGCGGACCCGGAGGGCTCGGTCTACTCGGGCGGCTCGGGCCGGCCGTATCTGGTCGAGGGCGTCGGCGAGGACTTCTGGCCGACGGCGTACGACCGTACGGTCACCGACGAGATCGTCGCCGTGTCCGACAAGGATTCCTTCCAGATGACCCGCCGGCTCGCCAAGGAGGAGGGCCTGCTGGTCGGCGGCTCCTGCGGGATGGCGGTCGTGGGCGCCCTGGAGGTCGCGAAGCGGCTGGGCCCGCAGGACGTGGTCGTCGTCCTGCTCCCGGACAGCGGACGTGGCTACCTGAGCAAGATCTTCAACGACGAGTGGATGGCGGACTACGGCTTCCTGGAGAACACCGGCCCCTCCGCACGCGTCGCGGACGTCCTCGACTACAAGGAGGGCCCGATCCCGACGCTCGTCCACATGCACCCGGAGGAGACCGTCGGCGAGGCGATCGACGTCCTGCGCGAGTACGGCGTCTCGCAGATGCCGATCGTGAAGCCGGGCGCCGGCCACCCGGACGTGATGGCCGCGGAGGTCATCGGCTCGGTGGTCGAGCGGGAGCTGCTGAACGCGCTCTTCGCCCAGCGCGCCTCGCTCTCCGACCCGCTGGAGAAGCACATGTCGCCGCCGCTGCCGCAGGTCGGTTCCGGCGAACCGGTCGAGGACCTGATGGCGGTGCTCGGTGGCGCGGGTGCGGCGGACGCGGCGATCGTGCTGGTCGAGGGCAAGCCCAAGGGCGTGGTCAGCAGGCAGGACCTGCTGGCGTTCCTCGCCAAGGACGCGGCGGCGGTCACCAAGCCGTAGCGCGGACCGGACCGGGGGCTTCGCGAAAACGGTACGAGCGCGACACGTACCCGCAGCACCGGCTTAACACGGATCGGGCAGATTGATGGGTGTCGGCAGGGAAACCCGCCGGCACCGATACGGCGACACGGACTACGGAGCGGCTCCCGGACCTCCACTGTCGTCAGGACGCGAGACCGGCCCTGACCCGGACCGCGTCCCTCGCGGGGACCGCCGTCGTCCCGCCCTCCGGGAAACCGGGGGTGCGGCGGTCCCCGCGATACAGCTCGTCACGGCGCAGCCGTCAGCAGCGCGAGGCGCTCCGCCGACTCCGTACCCGGCTCCGGGGTGTAGACCACCAGGCACTGGTCGCGGTCCCCGGGCACATCGAGCGTCTCGTACGGGAGCGTGAGCGGACCGGCTACCGGGTGGCTGATCCGCTTGACGCCGTACGCCTTCGCCTTCACCTGGTGATCCGCCCACAGCCGCCGGAAGTCCTCGTTCTTCACCGACAACTCGCCGACCAGTGCGGCCAGTTGCTTGTCGTGTGGGTGCAGGCCCGCGTCCAGGCGCAGATGGGCGACCGTCTCCGCCGCCACGGCTGCCCAGTCCGGATAGAGCTCCAGGGAGGCCGGGTCGAGGAACACCTGGCGCGGGACGTTGCGCGCACCGGGGGAGAGCCGCGAGAAGCCGAGGAGCGCGTCGGCCGCCCCGTTCCACGCCAGTACGTCCATCCGGCGGCCCAGGATGAACGCCGGTGCCCCGCCCAGAGTGTCCAGTAGCAACCGCAGTCCGGGCCGCACCCGTTGGGCGGCGGCCGGGGCCGCCGGGCGCGGCTCGGGGCGAGCCACCGTGCGCAGATGCGCGTGCTCCGTCTCGTCCAGACCCAGCACCCGGGCCACCGCGTCCAGCACGGCGTCCGAGACGCTCGGGCCGCGCCCCTGCTCCAGCCGGATGTAGTAGTCCACGCTCACCCCCGCGAGCTGCGCCACCTCCTCGCGCCGCAGACCCGGAACGCGCCTGCGGCCGTAGGAGTTCAGCCCGACGTCACCGGGCTGTATGCGGGCACGTCGTGAGCGGAGGAAGTCTCCGAGGTCGCCGTCCATGCCGTGATCGTAGAAGACCCGGCCGCTCCCCAGCCTGGTACTGGCAGACCCAGGAAAGACGCATCCCTGGGTAGCGGCGGCCCGCGGCGGCAGAGTCGTTCCCGAGCCGGGGAGAAGCCCCGGCCCACGGAACCAGGGAGTACGGACATGTCGTACGGGACACTCGCAGGCCGCACCGCAGTCATCACCGGAGCCGCCAGCGGTATGGGCGAGGCCACAGCCCGGCTGCTCGCCGCCCAGGGGGTCAGGGTGGCGCTGCTGGCCCGCCGCGCGGAGCGGCTGGAGGAGCTGGCCGGGAAGATCACCGCCGACGGCGGCCAGGCACTCGCCGTCGTCACCGACGTCACCGACCAGGCGTCCGTGGACGCCGCGGCCGAGCGGGTGCACGCCGCGTTCGGCCGGGTGGACCTGGTGGTCAACGCCGCCGGGGTGATGCTGCCGAACCCGGTGGACGAGGGCCGCGCCGACGAATGGCAGCGGATGCTGGACACCAACGTGTCGGGCGCCCTGCGCGTCATCCGGGCCTTCACCGCGGACCTGGTGGCGGCCGCCGCCGACGGCCGCACCGCCGACCTGGTCAACATCTCCTCGATCGGCGCGCACGTGACGTTCCCCAACTACGCGGTGTACGGGGCGACGAAGGCCGCGCTCACCTATCTCTCGGCCTCGCTGCGCACCGAACTGGGCCCGCGCGACGTCCGGGTCACGAACATCGAGCCCGGCCTCACCGACTCGGAACTGGCCGGGCACGTCGACAACGCGGAACTCAGCGGCCAGCTCGACGGCATGTTCGACGCGCTCGGCGGGCTGTCGAGCGACGAGATAGCCGACCTGATCGCCTACACGACCAGCCGGGCACGCCACATCAACCTGCGCCAGCTGGTCGTGCTGCCGACCCGTCAGGCGTGAGAAGCGTCCGGGGCTCAGTCCTCCCAGTCGGACTTCTGCCGCTCCTCGGCCCGGCGGCCGAAGAGCCGCCCGCTGCGGGCGGTCTGGAAGGCGTTGACGCCGACGATCCCGAGCCAGGCGACGACCAGCCCCTGGATGCCCGCGTTGGCCACCCCGACGGCGGACAGCGGAATGGCCAGGATCAGCGAGACGATCGCGAATCCGTACTGCTCACCGAAATACCCGGAGGACCGCTCCGGCGAGCGCGCCCCCCTGACCTGCTGCTCCGCGAGATGACGCCTGACCCGGCGGTCGAGCGTGCCGTCGAGCCGCTGCTCGACCTTCTCCAGAAACGACTCGACGAGCGCGGACTCGTACTCGGTGCCCAGCTCGCTGCGGGCTTGAAGGGTAGCGTTGAGCTCCTTCTTGAGCTCCGTGTCGGATGCGTCCATGGTCCTACGTTACGAAGCCGCGTCGGCCGGGTCAGTGGGGCTAACCCCCCGGTTTGCGGGGGCGGAAGCACCCTCCGGGCCTCCTGGCGAGTGACGTCACGCCGCGCTGCCCGGGGCGGGCGCGCCGGTGCGACGGATGAGCCACCAGGCGGTGCAGAGGTGGGTGGCCGCCGCGAGCGTCCCGCCGACGGCCATACCGGTGACCCCCCGGCTGACGCCGATGTACGCGTCGCCCAGCTGCGCCGCCCCGGCCACCGCCAGGACCGGAACCAGCGCCCGGCGCTCTCCCTTCAGCGCGTACACCAGCGCGGCGGCGAGCGGGACCGCGCGGACCGCGTACGCCTCCGCGTACACCTGGAGGCCGGCCGTCGGCTCGGTGCCCGCCGGCAGCAGGAGCGTGGGGCGTGCCACCGCGATCACGGCCGCGACCGCCGAGCCCGCCGCCATGGCCACGTTGAGGCCGGCCAGTGTGCGTCGCATCTCGTCACCTCTTGAATCATTAACACTATGAATGATTTCTCGATGATACGGTGCGGATCGTGAAGGATGTCAAGCAGGAGACGCTCACCGGCACCGCGGCCTTCCGGCTCGGCACGCTCGGCGCGATCACCGCCGAACTGTTCGCCGAGCGGCTCGCCGTCCACGGCCTGAAGCCCAAGCACGCCGGACTGCTTGCCCTGCTGGACAGTGGCGCGGCGGCCTCGCAGCAGGACATCGCCCACACCATGCGGGTGACGCCCAGCCTGGTGGTCGGCCTCGCTGATCACCTGGAGGAGCTGGGCGCGGTCACCCGGGAGCGCGACCCCGCCGACCGCCGCCGCCAGATCCTCGCCCTCACGGTCCGGGGCCGTGAACTCCTCGCCCGCTGCACGGAGACGGCGAATGCCATCGACGAGGAGCTGACGGCCGGGCTCGACGACGCCTTCCGCACGAACCTGCGCCAGACCCTCGCCGTACTGGCCGCGCGGGCGGGCCTGCCCGGATAGCGCGCGCTCGGGCGCGTCATCACGGCTGTCTGCATATGGACATGCAGACGCCTTGCTGGCTGAATGGATTCCTCGGCGCCGGACCGCGGCGCGACGGATCCAGCGAGGGGACAGGATGAGCGGGAGCAGCCCGGCCGCGAGGTTGCAGCAGCTGTTCGAGGGGCGCAGGCTCACCCCCACCCAGCGGCGCATCGCGCACTCGATGGTGCGCAGGGCCGGTGACGCCCCGTTCCTGTCCAGCGTCGAGCTCGCCGAACTCGCCGGCGTCAGCCAGCCCTCCGTCACCCGGTTCGCCGTGGCGCTCGGCTTCGACGGCTACCCCGCGCTGCGCAGGCACCTGCGCGAGGTCTCCCCGGCCGGGTCCTCGGCGGGGGCCGGGGAGGACACGTACAACGAGTACCAGCAGGCCGTGCTCGGCGAGATCGAGAACCTGCGCCACCTCGCGGAACTGCTCGCGGACCCGGGCCCCGTCGAACGGGCCGGCCGGCTGCTCGCCGGCTCGCGACCGCTGCCCGTGCTCGGGCTGCGCGCCGCCTCCTCGCAGGCCCGGGGCTTCGGGTACTTCGCCGCCAAGGTCCACCCCGATGTCCGGGTGCTCGACGAGGGCGGCAGCATGCTCCACGACCGGATCGACGCCGCCCGGCGGGCCGGGGCCACCGCGCTGATCTGCTTCGCGCTGCCGCGCCATCCCCGGGAGGTCGTGGACGCCCTCGCGTACGCCCGGGAACAGGGTCTGACGGTGGTCTCGGTCGCGGACTCCGCGTTCGCCCCGGTGGCCGCGCACAGCGATCTGCTGATCCCGGCGGCCGTCGGGACCGGGCTCGCCTTCGACACGGCGTGCGCGCCGATGCTGCTCGGGCGGGTGCTGCTGGAGTCGATGTGCGACGCCCTGCCGGAGGCGCAGGCGCGGCTGGAGGAGTTCGACGCGAGGGCGGCGGCGCGGGGGCTGTTCATCGAGTGAGGGTTCCGTCCTCAATCGCCGGACGGGCTTGAGTGCGGGTACCCCGCGGGGTGCGCCTGCCCGGTGGGTGGGGGGTGGTGCCCCTCCGGGGCGTCTCCTCAAAAATGGCGTGTTCACCCGGGTACGTGAGGGACCCGGGTCGTACGCCATTTTCTGCGGGGACTCCCCTGCACGTCCCCACCCCAGGCCCAGTCGCGTCTGCACACCGGCCGGAGTGCTGTCGCAGACGCGCGACGGGCGGGTTCGGGGGCGTGCAGGGGAGTCCCCGCAGAACGACGAACACAGACCCGGGTACGCAATGCGGACCCCCCGCACGTTCGTCGTTTGAGGAGACGCCCCGGAGGGACCCCGAACCCCCACCCACCGGGCAGGGCGCCCCGCGGGGGACCCGCACTCAAGCCCGTCCGGCGATTGAGGACGGAACCCCGCACCAAGGACCCCCGCGCCCCCGCGGACCCGCGCCCCGGTCAGACCTCCAGCTCGGCCTCGATCTTCTTCAGCTTGTGGCGGGCCATGGCCAGGTTGGCTCGGCCGGCGTCCAGCACCAGGTAGAGGAACAGGCCCTTGCTGCCACGGGTTCTGAGCAGCCGGATCAGGTGGTACTGGGTGCCCAGGGTGATCAGGATGTCCTCGATCTCGTCCTGGATGCCCAGCTGTTCCATGGTGCGGAGCTTCGCGCGTACGACGTCGGTGTTGCCGGCCGCCGCGATCTCCAGGTTGAACTCCTTGCCGCCGCCGAGGGTGCCCAGCGCCATGCCGCTCGTGTAGTCGACGAGGGCGACACCGAGGGTGCCCTCGATGTTCGACATCGCTTCCTTCAGTGACGCTTCGGTGTTCGCCATGAGTGCTCGATTCCTTTCCCTGACCGGCCGCGACGGCCGGTTCCGTTTACTGGGTCCGATGGGCTGAGAGGTGGTCAGGTCGGGCGGTGGGGCAGCGTGCCCGGCGGCTGCGGGGTGCGTGGTGCGGGCGGGCGTGCGCCGGGCGGGGGCTGCGGTGCGCGTTCCAGCGCGGTGTCGACGAGCCGGCCGATCCTGGCCCCGGCCCGGCGGCCCTCCAGATGGAGCCTGCCGACGTTGATCCGGTCCTCGGCCAGCAGCGTCAGTACGGCGGAGGAGCCCGCGGCGTACGCCGCGATGTAGCCCGTCTCGCCCCGGACGAGGAGTTCGCGGAAGCCGCCCCGGCCGGTCGCCTCCGTCATCCGGATCGAGACGCCGAGCGCGGCCGCGGTCAGTGCGGCGACGCCTTCGGCCTCCACCCCCGGGGTGTCATGGGCGAGGACGAGACCGTCGGTGCTGGCCGCCAGGGCGCCGGCGAGCATCGGAACCCGCGCCCGCAGCCGCTGGAGTTCGGCCAGGACATCACGCACTTCGGCCTCGGGCACCATCAGCTGTCTCCTCCCGGCACGCTGTCTGAGCGCGCGTATCACAGGGCCTCCAATGCGTCTCGGAGCCGGCGCAACAGGGCGACATCGGGGTCGGGCGTGATCTCGGGCAGCTCGATCCGGGCGGTCGCGGAGGCGGCCGGGCCCATCGGCTGCCGGACCGTCTCGACCAGCCCTGCGGCGGCCAGCCGCCGCAGGTCGACCAGGGTGTGGAACGCGGATCTGCCCAGCTCCTGGGCGATGTCCGTCGCGGTGCGCACCCCGTCCACGCACTCCAGGACGCGCTGCTGGCGCGGCGGCACCGGGCTGTCGACCGGTCCGCCGGTCCGGGCCAGCGGAGCGCTGTCGCCCGCTGCCTCCGGCCAGATCCGGTCCAGCAGCTCCCGGCGCCGGAGCGTCTCGCGCTGCACGGCGTCCACGGGCACGGGGCGGACCGGGCCGATCCAGTGGGCGACCCCGTAACGGAAGCGGGCCGGGGTCCGGGTCGGGGCGAGGGCGAAGAACGCCGCGTCGTACAGCACCCCCAGGTGGCACAGTTCCAGCGCGCCGCCCGCCACCCGGCCGCTGTCCACCAGATAGCGGCCGACCCGCCGATGCGCGCCCGCCCGGGCGACCGCGTCCCACCAGCCGTCGCGGTGCAGTGCGCCGCCCCGGGTGAGCAGGACGTCGATCCCGGGCGTCGCCGGGCTCTCGGCGTGCACCACCTCGCCGTCCGCGAGGTAGAGGGTGCCGCAGTCGCGCATCAGGGCGCCGGTGGCCCGTTCCGCGGCAAGGCGCTCAAGCATCGGCGAGAGCACGGTGGCGGGGGAGGGGGTGGGTAAGGGGGCGGCCGTTCTCATGCCAGGACCAGCCGCTCGGCCGTCTCGCCCAGCCGTATCCGGGCGAGGGCGAGGTTGCCCTCCGCGCGGTCCAGCCACAGGTGGAGGAAGACGCTGCTGTCGAAGTCCGTCTCGACGAACCGGAGGATGTGGTACCCGGACCGGGTGGTGACGATGACGTCCTCGACCGGCGGTTCCGTCCCCGTAACCCCTGTGCCGTCCGCGGTGTCCGGCGGCTGGGCCGCTCCCGAGGTGAAGACGGACTGTTCGGCCGCCATCCGTGCCACCTCGGCCGTCTCGGCGGCGGTGGCCTCGTGATCGCCGTTGGGCGAGTCACCGATGGTGCCGAGAGCGAGACCGCTGGTCCAGTCGACCACGGCGGCGCCACGGGCACCGGGCAGTCTCATGACGTCGAGCAGGCACTCGTCGATTCCGGGCACGCGGATTCCCCTCCGACGCGGTATGCGGCTGTGACCCAGAGGTTACGCAACGTGCTCAGGACTGGTGGAGGTTCTGGCATTTTCCACAGGTACATGCAGGTCGCCGGTGGAAAATGCTTCGCCGCACACCGGAAGGAGGCCCTCCGGAGACCGTTCCCGCCACCCTGTTGACTGGAGCTATTCAGCCGATCAAGATGTGAATAGAAAATTCACAGTCGCGAGGAGGCATTGCCATGTCAGGACCCCGCCCCGTACGGGCACCGCGCGGTACCGAGCTGAGCGCCCTGGGATGGCAGCAGGAAGCCGCGCTGCGGATGCTCCAGAACAACCTGGACCCCGAGGTCGCCGAGCACCCCGACAAGCTCGTCGTCTACGGCGGCACCGGCAAGGCGGCCCGCGACTGGCGCTCGTTCGACGCGATGGTCCGCACGCTGCGCACCCTCAAGCAGGACGAGACGATGCTCGTCCAGTCCGGGCGGCCGGTCGGCGTCATGCAGACGCACGAGTGGGCCCCGCGCGTGCTCATCGCCAACTCCAACCTGGTGGGCGACTGGGCGAACTGGGAGGAGTTCCGCCGCCTGGAGGCGCTCGGGCTCACCATGTACGGGCAGATGACCGCCGGATCGTGGATCTACATCGGCACCCAGGGCATCCTCCAGGGCACCTACGAGACGTTCGCCGCCGTCGCCGCGAAGAAGTTCGGCGGCACGCTGGCCGGCACGATCACGCTGACCGCCGGACTCGGCGGCATGGGCGGTGCCCAGCCGCTCGCCGTGACCATGAACGACGGCGTCGCGATCTGTATCGACGTGGACCCGCGCGCCATCGAGCGCCGCATCGAGCACCGCTTCCTGGACGTGAAGGCCGACAGCCTGGAGCACGCGCTCCAGCTCGCGGTCGAGGCGCGGGACGCCCGCAAGCCGCTCTCCATCGGCCTGCTCGGCAACGCCGCGGAGCTGCTGCCCCGGATGCTCGCGGAGGGCGCCCCGGTCGACATCGTCACCGACCAGACCAGCGCGCACGACCCGCTCGCCTACCTGCCGGTCGGGGTCGACTTCGACGACATGGCCGACTACGCCACCGAGAAGCCCGCCGATTTCACCCTGCGCGCCCGTGAGTCGATGGCGAAGCACGTCGAAGCGATGGTCGGCTTCATGGACGCGGGCGCCGAGGTCTTCGACTACGGCAACTCGATCCGCGGCGAGGCCCAGCTCGCGGGCTACGGGCGGGCCTTCGACTTCCCCGGCTTCGTGCCCGCGTACATCCGGCCGCTCTTCTGCGAGGGCAAGGGCCCGTTCCGCTGGGCGGCGCTGTCCGGCGAGGCGTCCGACATCCGCAAGACCGACAAGGCGCTGCTCGAACTCTTCCCGGAGAACGAGTCGCTGCACCGCTGGATCAAGATGGCCGGCGAGCGCGTCCAGTTCCAGGGGCTGCCCGCCCGGATCTGCTGGCTCGGCTACGGCGAGCGGGACCGGGCCGGTGAGCGGTTCAACGACATGGTGGCGAGCGGTGAGCTGGCCGCGCCGCTGGCCATCGGGCGCGATCACCTGGACTGCGGCTCGGTGGCCTCCCCGTACCGGGAGACCGAGGCGATGCTCGACGGCTCCGACGCGATCGCGGACTGGCCGCTGCTGAACGCGATGGTGAACGTGGCGTCGGGGGCCTCCTGGGTCTCCCTCCACCACGGCGGCGGCGTCGGCATGGGGCGCTCCATCCACGCGGGCCAGGTGACGGTGGCCGACGGCACGAAGCTGGCCGGCGAGAAGATCCGGCGGGTGCTGACGAACGACCCGGGCATGGGCGTCATCCGGCACGTGGACGCGGGCTACGACATCGCGGAGTCGGTCGCCTCCGACAAGGACGTGCGGGTGCCGATGCGGGAGGGCGAGGCGTGAGCGCCACGGGCGCACCGAGGCCCACCCTGTCCTTCCAGGACATGTGGCGGGAGCTCGCTCCCATCGGACGGCACCCGGACAGCGGCGGCTACCGCCGCTACGCCTGGACCGCCGCCGACACCGACTGCCGTACGTGGTTCCGGGCACAGGCCGAGGCGCGCGGGCTGGCCCTGGAGACCGACCGCAACGGCAACCAGTGGGCCTGGCTCGGTGACCCGCTGGCCGGGGACGCCGTCGTCACCGGCTCGCACCTCGACTCGGTACCGGACGGCGGCGCCTTCGACGGGCCGCTCGGCGTCGTCTCCTCCTTCGCCGCGCTCGACGAACTCCGCCGCAGGGGAGTGGAGTTCACCCGGCCGCTGGCCATCACCAACTTCGGTGACGAGGAAGGCGCCCGGTTCGGCCTGGCCTGCGTCGGCTCCCGGCTCGCCGCCGGACAGCTGACCGTCGAGGCCGCGCACCGGCTGCGGGACGGTGACGGTGTCACGCTCCCGCAGGCGATGGAGGCGGCCGGATACGACCCCGACGCCATCGGCCCCGACCCCGAACGGCTCGCCCGTATCGGCGCGTTCGTCGAGCTGCACGTCGAGCAGGGCCGCGCCCTCGACCTCAGCGGCGACCCCGTCGGCATCGCCTCCGCGATCTGGCCGCACGGCCGCTGGCGGTTCGACTTCCGGGGCGAGGCCAACCACGCGGGCACCACCCGGCTCGCCGACCGGCGCGACCCGATGCTCACGTACGCGGAGACGGTGCTGGCCGCCCGCCGGGAGGCGGAGCTGGCCGGCGCCCTCGCCACCTTCGGCAAGATCGCCGTCGAGCCGAACGGCGTCAACGCCATCCCCTCGCTCGTACGCGGCTGGCTCGACTCCCGCGCCGCCGACCAGGACACCCTGGACACCGTCGTCACCGGGATCGAGCGGGCCGCCCGGGAACACGCCGAACGGGCCGGAATCGATCTCGACGTCGTACGGGAGTCCTTCACGCCCGTCGTGGAGTTCCAGCACGCCCTGCGCGACGAGCTGTCCACGATCCTCAAGGGCGCCACCCGGGGCAACGGCCGCGCCGTCCCCGTGCTCGGCACCGGAGCGGGACACGATGCGGGTATTTTGTCCGCTTCGGCCCCTACCGCCATGCTGTTCGTCCGGAACCCCACCGGGATCTCGCACTCGCCGGCCGAGCACGCCGCGGAGGACGACTGCGTGGCCGGGGTGATCGCACTCGCCGATGTACTGGAAGGTCTCGCGTGCCGCTGACAACGCAGCCCCCGGCAGAGTCCACGACGGAACCGGCCACGGAGCCGACGGGCAAGCCCGTCACCGCGACGTACTGGCTCTCCCACGCCTGGCTCGGCACCCATGTCGAGCCGGGCGTCGTCCTGGAGGTGTCCGGCGGGCTGATCGCCGGAGTACGGACCGGCGTCGACTCCCCGCCGCCCGGCGCCACCGTGCTGCGCGGGCTCACCCTGCCCGGCCTCGCCAACACCCACTCGCACGCCTTCCACCGCGCCCTGCGCTCCACCGTCCAGGTCGGCTCCGGCACCTTCTGGACCTGGCGCGACACCATGTACCAGGTCGCGGCCCGGCTCACCCCCGACACGTACTACGAACTGGCCCGCGCGGTGTACGCCGAAATGGCGCTGGCCGGCATCACCGCGGTCGGTGAGTTCCACTATCTGCACCACGCGCCCGGCGGCACCCCGTACAGCGACCCGAACGCGATGGGCGCCGCCCTGATCGAGGCCGCGCGCGAGGCGGGCATCCGGATCACCCTGCTGGACACCGCCTACCTCGCGGCGGGGTTCGGCCGCCGCCCCTCCCAGTACCTGAAGCCCGACCACCACCAGCTGCGCTTCTCCGACACCACCGCGGACGCCTGGGCCGAGCGCGCCTCCCTCCTCAAGGGCGACGAACACGCCCTGATCGGGGCGGCCGTCCACTCGGTGCGCGCCGTGCCCGCAGACCAGCTCGCCACCGTCGCGGCCTGGGCCCAGGAGCGGCGGGCGCCGCTCCATGTCCACCTCTCCGAGCAGACCGCGGAGAACGACGCCTGCCTCGCCGCCCACGGCCGCACCCCCACCCGGCTCCTCGCGGACCACGGGGTGCTCGGCCCGCGCACCACCGGGGTGCACAACACCCACCTCGCGGCAGAGGACATCGCGCTGATCGGCTCCACGGCCACCGGCACCTGCATGTGCCCGACCACGGAGCGCGATCTCGCTGACGGCATCGGCCCCGCCGTCGCCCTCCAGCGCGCCGGCTCCCCGCTCTCGCTGGGCAGCGACAGCCACGCCGTGATCGACCTCTTCGAGGAGGCGCGCGCGATGGAGCTCAACGAGCGCCTGCGCACCAGGACCCGCGGCCACTGGACCGCGGCGGCCCTGCTGCGGGCCGCCTCCGCAGACGGCCACGCCGCGCTCGGCCGGCCCGAAGCGGGCATCCTCGAACCGGGCGCGCCCGCCGACCTGGCGACCATCGCCCTGGACTCCGTCAGAACAGCGGGACCGGTGCCGCGACTGGCCGCCGAGACAGCCGTATTCGCCGCCTCCGCGGCCGATGTGCGCCATACGGTGGTCGCCGGACGGCACATCGTGCGCGACGGGCGGCACGCGCTGGTCGACGACGTACCCGGAGCGCTCGCGAAGGCCATCGCCGCCCTGCACCACTGAGCAGCGCGGCGCGCAGTACTCCGCCGCCCCCACGCAAGGAGAGCAGTCCCCCGATGACGACGACCGCCATCACCCACATCTCCGCACTGGTCACCAACGACCCCTCCCTCGGTGACGGTTCCCCCCTCGGACTGATCCAGGACGCGGCCGTCGTCATCGAGGGCGACCGCGTCGTCTGGACCGGTGAATCCAGCAAAGCACCCGCCACTGACAACGCCGTCGACGCGGCGGGACGGGCCGTGATCCCCGGCTTCGTCGACTCCCACTCGCACCTGCTCTTCGCGGGCGACCGCACCCAGGAGTTCAACGCCCGGATGTCGGGCCGGGCCTACAGCGCGGGCGGCATCCGCACCACCGTCGCCGCCACCCGCGCCGCCACCGACGACGAGCTGGACGCCAACGTCGCCCGCTACCTGGCCGAGGCGCTGCGCCAGGGCACCACGACCTTCGAGACCAAGTCCGGCTACGGCCTCACCGTCGAGGACGAGGCCCGTGCGCTGCGCATCGCCGCCCGCCACACCGAAGAGGTCACCTTCCTGGGCGCCCACATCGTCTCCCCGGACTACGCCGACGACCCGGCCGGATACGTCGACCTGGTGACCGGCCCGATGCTCGACGCCTGCGCCCCGTACGCCCGTTGGATCGACGTCTTCTGCGAGCGCGGCGCCTTCGACGGCGACCAGGCCCGTGCCGTCCTCACCGCGGGCCTGGCCAAGGGCCTGCATCCGCGCGTCCACGCCAACCAGCTCGGCCACGGCCCCGGCGTCCAGCTCGCGGTCGAACTCGACGCGGCCTCCGCCGACCACTGCACCCACCTCACCGACGCCGACATCGACGCCCTGGCCCAGTCCGCCACCGTCGCCACGCTGCTCCCGGGCGCCGAGTTCTCCACCCGCGCCGCCTGGCCGGACGCCCGCCGCGTCCTGGACGCGGGGGCCACCGTGGCGCTCTCCACGGACTGCAATCCGGGCTCCTCGTTCACCTCGTCCATGCCGTTCTGCGTCGCACTCGCCGTGCGCGACATGGGCATGACCCCCGACGAGGCGCTCTGGTCCGCCACCGCGGGCGGCGCCGCGGCCCTGCGGCGCACCGATATCGGGCGCCTCGCCCCCGGCGCCCGCGCCGACCTGGTGGTCCTCGACGCGCCCAGCCACGTCCACCTCGCCTACCGGCCCGGTGTACCGCTGGTGCACGAGGTCTGGCGGCGCGGCGAGCGCACCGGCCTGCCCCGCTCCGGCTGAGCAGAGGCCCACAGCCAAGAGCCCCCATCACGCGGAAGGACCTGATCACGCGGAAGGACCTGCCCCTTGGCGGGGCAGGTCCTTGATCCGGCAGTCCTCGCGGGCGCGCCGCGAGGTGCCCGCTCACTCGTCCAGCGTCAGGCCCTTGCGGAGCTTGACCAGAGTGCGCGAGAGCAGCCGGGAGACGTGCATCTGCGAGATACCGAGCTCCTCGCCGATCTCCGACTGCGTCATGTTGGCGACGAACCGGAGCGAGAGGATCGTCCGGTCGCGGCTGGGCAGCGAGGCGATCAGCGGCTTCAGGGACTCGACGTACTCGATGCCTTCGAGTCCGTGGTCCTCGTAGCCGATCCGGTCGGCCAGCGCGCCGTCGTTCTCGTCCTCCTCGGGCTTGGCGTCCAGCGAACTCGCGGTGTACGCGTTGCTCGCGGCCATGCCTTCGACGACTTCTTCGTTGCTGATGCCCAGGCGGTCGGCGAGCTCACCCACGGTGGGCGCGCGGTCCAGCTGCTGGGCGAGCTCGTCGCCCGCCTTGGCCAGGTCGAGCCGCAGCTCCTGCAGGCGGCGCGGTACGCGCACGGACCAGCTGGTGTCGCGGAAGAAGCGCTTGATCTCACCGACGATGGTCGGCATCGCGAAGGTCGGGAACTCGACGCCACGGCTGAGCTCGAAGCGGTCGATCGCCTTGATCAGGCCGATGGTGCCGACCTGGATGATGTCCTCCATCGGTTCGCTGCGGGAGCGGAACCGGGAGGCGGCGAACTTGACCAGAGCCATGTTCAGCTCGACGAGCGTGTTGCGCACGTAGGAGTACTCGTGGGTGCCCTCTTCGAGGGATTCGAGCCGGGCGAAGAGCGTCTTGGAGAGCGCCCTGGCGTCCAGCGGCCCCATCTCGGAGGCGGGCGGGATCTCGGGAAGGTCCACGAGTCCGCCGGTGGTGCTGTCGGTATCGCCGTAATCACTGCTGGTGGGGCTTGAGCGCGTGCCGTCCAGGACGGTCGCGGCAGGGGAGTCTGATTCGGTCAGTCCCTGAGGACATGCTGACGTCGCGTTGTGGGTACGCGGTTCGTCGAGCCGGGGTGACATGGTCTCCTCCATCGTTCTCGGCATATGGCTGCCGATGCCTATACGTGTTCCTGCGGTGAAGCGGCGCCTCCAAAGCCGGCCGTGTTTTGGGTGTCCCCCTACCCTTACCGGTCCGTATGGCTCGTTACAAGCTCCAATTACCGCTATATGTCCGGTTTGTTGAGGTCTTCGGCTACCGCGTGGCGCACGGAACGCGTAGTGTTTCAGGAACGTCAGCGACAGCTGCAACGCATCTGCATGCATCGTTATGCAGAGAGTGACGATCGGCGAAGAGGGACGGGCATGGACCGCGGGACGGTCGGCAGCGCGAACCGGGGTCGGCTTCAGGTCGAGGCCCGCACCGTGGGCCGCAGCGAGGTTGTGACACCGGCGGGTGAGCTCGATCACCACACGGCGGATCTGCTGCGCGAGCCCTTGGAGAGCGCGGTCGAGCAAGGGCGTGCGCGCCTGGTGGTGGACTGCTCGCGACTCGAATTCTGTGATTCCACCGGGCTGAACGTGCTGCTCGGTGCCCGCCTCAAGGCGGAGGCGGCCGGGGGAGGGGTCCATTTGGCCGGAATGCTGCCGGTGGTGGCGCGGGTATTCGAGATCACCGGGGCCGAAGCGGTTTTCACCGTTCACGGCTCCCTCGAAGAGGCCCTGGAAGACTGATCGTGGTGCGTTCAGCCACCCCGTGCGCCCCGCGTGTTGCTCGTGTCACGCGATCCGCGTAGCCGAAGTGGGTGTTGTCACGATTCCGCCGGGCAGGAGACACCCCGGTGAGCCATCGTGGTGAGCCGCAAGCTCCATATCCGGCCGATGCCCGAACCGGCGTCCCTGTCTGTAATGCGTATGTGTATCTGTATCTGTTCAATGGCGACATGGTGAATCGGTGAGGTGAAGCGCTGATGAGCACCACCCGGCAGCATCCACCGGGCGACCTCGGCCGCGAGCCGGAGGGCGCGGGCGTGGGTGCGCATGCCGACGCGGGCCCCGGCGCGGACGCGGGCCCCGGCGCTTCTTCCGAGGGTCCGGCCGGTCCGGGCGAGCGGCAGTGGCGCACGCTGTCCCTGCGGCAGGTGAGCGGCATCGTGCCGACGGCCCGTGATTTCGCTCGCACGGCGCTCCAGGAATGGGGCTGGCTGCCCGCCTCGACCGCCGACCGCCGGGCGGCCGCGGAGGACGTCCTGCTGGTCGTCTCCGAGCTGGTCACCAACGCGTGCCTGCACGCGGAGGGCCCCGACGAGCTGCGGATCGGGCGCACGCCGAAGGCGCTGCGGGTCGAGGTCGTCGACGGTGGCGCGGGACAGCCCGCGCCGCGCACCCCGCACCGGGCCGGCCGGCCCGGCGGGCACGGCATGTTCATCGTGCAGCGGCTCTGCCTGGACTGGGGAGTCGTACGGGTGCCGGGCGAACCCGGCAAGACCGTCTGGGCGGAGCTGGCCGCCCCCGCATAGCCGACACGGGCTTCCCGCCCGCCCCGGGGCCGTACCCCGGGCCCCACGCACCTCGAAGAGCGCGCCGGATCGGCGCGCTCTTTGTCTTCCCTCCACAAGGCCCCGGGCGTACCTTGAGCGCCAAATCTGATGTGTCGTCAGCTATATGGGTCGCACGGAAGCGGCGCACGGCGACTCCCGGCATGAGGGGAATTCGAGGTGTCGTACCAGAAGCGAACAGCTCTCGCGCTGGCGTCCGGGCTGGCGGGGGCGGTGGTGCTGATGGCCGCGCCCGCCGCCCACGCGACGGTCGTCGACGTCAACTACAAGTGCAAGACCCCGATCGGGGACAAGGCCGCCGTGTCGCCCATCGACATCAAGAGCGTCAAGAGCGGCGGCGGCTACAAGCTCACGATGTCCTTCCAGAAGGGCGTCTCCTCCAGCCCGGTCGAACTGGGCAAGGGCGCGATGAACCCCAGTGCGGTGGTCAAGGTGGGCGGCGCGGACCCGGGCCAGGTCCAGGTGACCGGAGCTGCCAACTCCGCCGCGATCCCCGCCAACAGCCCCATCAAGATCAGTGATCTGTCGGGGACGTACACCCCGAAGAAGAGCGGCAAGGTCGACTTCACCGCCGGAGTGCTCACCATCAAGGCACTCGGTACGACGACGACCTGCACCCCGTCCAACAACCCGGGCCCCTCGCTCTCCCTCGACGTCACGGCCCCGGGCGGAACCGCGAGCGGCGGCGGAAGCGCGAGCGGCGGAAGCGCGAGCGGCGGCGGGCAGAGCACGCCGGACGGCGGGTCCTCGCTGCCCAAGACCGGCCCGCTCGACTCGGCGGTCGCACTCGGCACGCTCGGCGGGACGGTGCTGCTGTCCGGCGCGGCCGGGGTGCTGTGGCTGACCAGGCGCGGGCAGCGGGCCACGGGCTGACTCCCCGCGAACCGCAGCCGCCGTCACGCACCAGGGAGCCCGCCCATGCCGCCGTTGACCGGTC
The DNA here is from genome assembly GCF_055584045.1 of Streptomyces sp. NPDC104307. Taxonomy (NCBI): domain Bacteria; kingdom Bacillati; phylum Actinomycetota; class Actinomycetes; order Kitasatosporales; family Streptomycetaceae; genus Streptomyces; species Streptomyces sp. NPDC104307. The sequence continues at coordinate 56,106 of NZ_JBVJMU010000012.1, read as the reverse complement.
ACCTCACCCGCTTCGCCCTTGCCGTACCGCTGCTCGCCGCCCTGTGGTGGACCACCGCCATGACCACGGTGGCCGGTGCCACCGAGCACCCGGCCGCCCCGGCGTGGACGGCGCGGCCCGCGGCGAACGGTGCGGGCCGGGACGGCGGCAGACCGTACTTCTACCTGGAGGGCCTGCCCGGCAGCGTCCTCCAGGACCGGCTCTCGGTCACCAACCCGGGCCCGGACCCGCTGACCGTACGACTGCGCGGCGCCGACGCGTACAACACCGCGAAGGGCGGCTTCGCGGTACGCGGCGCGCACGGCTCCACCGGTACCGGGGCCTGGCTGCGGACGGCCGCGGAGAAGGTGACCGTGCCCGCCCGCACCCGCGCGGAGGTGCCCGTCTCCGTCACGGTGCCGCAGGACGCGCTGCCCGGTGACCACCCGGGCGCGATCGTCGCGGAGAGCGGCGGCCGCTCGGTGGGCGTCCGGGTCCAGCTGCGGGTCGGCGGGCCGACGCTGGCCGCGCTCACGGTCGAGGACGTCAAGGTGTCCGGGGGCACCATCCACTACACGCTGGTCAACCGGGGCAACGCGGTCCTCGCGCCCCGGCTCACCGTCAGCGCCGACGGGGTGTTCGCCGCCCTGCTGCGACGCGACGCCCGCACTCTGCCCGTCGAGCTGCTGCCCGGACAGCGGGTCCGGCTCACCGAACCGTGGCGGGACACCCCCGCCCTCGGCTCCGCCACCGTCCGGCTGCGCGTCACCGCCGGCGGCGGCGCGCACAGCGAGGCGACGGCCTCCGCGCTCTTCGTCCCGTGGCTGCCGCTCACCGGGGGCGCGCTGCTGCTCCTGGCCGGGGCCGCCGCGGGCACGTACGCCCACCGGAGGCGGCGAGCGGCACGGCGCGAAGGGCACGGCTCCACCGGGGCCGCCCCGTCCCCTGACCGGCAACAGCACTCCGACGAGAGGCACTTGGTGAAGGCGGGAGCGGAATCGTGACTGGACGGACCGGACCGGCGGCACTCCGGAGCGACGGCCGCGCGCGGGCGGCTCTGTTACTCGCCGCCCTGCTGACTGCGGTACTGCCCGCCCTGCTGCTGACCGCGACCGGCGCGCACGCCACCGGTCGCAGCGCGGCGGACCAGAGACCCGCGGTCACCCTCTCCGGGAAGCAGGCGGGCAAGGGTGGCGAGATCACCGTCAAGGGCACCGGCTGGCGGCCGGACACCCTGCTGATGATGCTGGTCTGCGGGCGGTCCAGCCCGGACCGGGGGGTGATCGGCGGCACCAACTCCTGCGCCAACGCGGACGGCAGGGCCGTCACCACCGACTCCAAGGGCGCGTTCAGCAAGAAGCTGCCGGTCGCGGAGCCGCCCGTACCGTGCCCCTGCGTGGTGCACGTCGCGACGGTCACCGGGGACCAGTCCGTGGCCGACGCCGCATTCGTCGTCGCCGGACACCCCGTCGCCGCACTGCCCAAGCAGGACGGGAACGGGAAGCTCGCCGTCCTCGCCACCACCCGGCTGGAGGGCGACAGCGGGATCCTCACCTGGTTCGGCGCCCCGCCGTCCCGCCGGCTCGTCCTGACCGTGGGCAATCTGGGCTCCGCCCCGGTCAAGGACCCGGTCTTCCAGGTCGGCACCGCACACGGCGTCTACGCCCCGCAGTGGGAGGAGCGGCAGTGGCGCGGCACCGTCGAGCCCGGCCGCAAGGCGCGGATCGAGCTGCCCGTCGGGCTGACGGCGGGCGCCCACGGCGACTACCAGGTCTCGCTGAAGTACGGCACCAAGGTGCTGGCCGAACAGCCGTGGGGCGTCGGCCGCCCCTGGGGCGTGACGCTCTTCTGGATCCTGCTCTGCCTCGTCGTGCCCGCCGCCGTGTTCCGTATCGGCATGGCGGTCGTCGACAAGGTCCGGCCGCGCTCCGCGCACGCAGCGGCCCGGCCGCGCCGGCGCCCCGAGCGGTTCGCCGAGGTGACGGCCCGGCTGCCGAGGCTGCGGCGGGCACCCGCGCCGTCCGAGGGCTCCGCGCCCGCGGCGGGCACGGGCGGCACCACCACGGCCGCGCTGCCGTGGTTCACCCCTGATTCCGCACCGTCAGAGCACAGACCGACGACGAAGGGACATTCGTGAGTACGCAACGCAGGACGGTCGCGGCGGGAGTCGCGATGATGATCGGCGGGGCGGGCATGCTGCTGGCCGCGAGCCCTGCCCAGGCCGCCGACATCTCGTACAAGACGGAGTGCATACCCCCGGCCATCTCCGGACTGCCGCCCGTGGAGGGCACCACCCAGGTGCAGCTGACCGCACCCGCGCAGGCGAAGGTCGGGGACACCGTCGAGGTGGTGTGGAAGACGGTCGCGGCCGCCTCCAAGAACCCCGATGTCCTGGACCTGAGCAAGGACACGGTCCAGCCGACCGGCACCGTCAAGCTGGGCGGCGCCGCGACCGGTGACCTGAAGATGGAGGGACCCCGGCAGAACCCGCCGATCCCCAAGAACTCCGCGATGATCCTCTCGGACATGAAGGGATCGCTGAAGCTGGAGAAGGCCGGTGACCTGACGCTGACGCCGGACGCGTACAACATCAACGTCTCCAAGCCGATCTCCACGGACACCAAGTGCACCCCGAAGGAGACGGTGAAGCCGGGCGCGACGATCAAGGTCACCGACGGCGGCGGAACCACAGCCGGCGGCACGACCGACGGCGGCACGGATGCCGGTGGTACGACCGACGGTGGCACGGATGCCGGTGGTACGGACGCGGGCGGTACGGACGCGGGTGGCGCCGACACCGGGGGCACGGCCACCGGGGGCGACACCGGCGGTACGGACGCCGGGGGTGCCACCGCGGGTTCGGGCGGCACCGGCGGTGCCACCGACTTCCCGGGGAAGGAGGTCGCCGTCAACTTCGCCTGCAAGTCGCCGGGACCCGCCTCCATCGAGTCCAAGGTGACGGTCAACGCCAAGAAGAACGGCGGCAGCTACGGGCTCACGGTCAAGACGGCCAAGGGTGTGATGGACAGCCCGGCCGACCTGCCCGCAGGGGCGCTCAAGCCGTCCATGCAGATCGTCGTCGGCGGCGCCGACAAGGGCTCCGTCGCCGTCACCGGACCGGGGAACCCCGATCCGCTGAAGACGGGTAAGCCGGTCGACCTGCCCGACATGACCGGCACGTACAAGCCGGGCGCCTCCGGCAAGTCCACGCTCACTCCGGGCACCCTGACGATCGACGTCACGCTCGGCGGCTCGAAGATCAACATCCCGTGCACGGTCAAGGGCGCCGTCAAGGCGTCGCTCGAACTCGACACCACCGCCCAGCAGGGCGGCGCGTCCGGCGGCGGCGACACCTCGGGCTCCGGCTCCGGCGGGGCGGCGGCCGCGGCGGGCGGCGGTACGGCCTCCGGCGGCGGCCTCGCGGCCACCGGTGCCGAGGACAACGGCGCCCTGCGCGCACTCGGCCTGGTCGCCGGTACGGCGATCCTGCTGGGCGGCGCGGTGTTCACGTTCACCCCGTGGCGCAGGCTGCGCTCCGGCCGCTGAGCCGAGGCGGGTACGCATACGGGAAGGGCCGCCGCACCGTGGAATCGGTGCGGCGGCCCCTGCCCGGTGCGTGCGGTGCGGTCAGCTCTCGTCGCTCATGTGCTGGGTGACCTTCCTGCGGTACATCCAGATGCCGACACCGGCGATGACGGCGAGGACCGCCTCGACCGCGACGGCGGCCGTGGTGTTCAGGTCGACGCCGAGCTGCGGGGAGGTGAGCAGACCGGTCACCGAGTCGCCCGCGGTGACCGCGAGGAACCAGACGCCCATCATCTGGGAGCTGTACTTCGCCGGGGCCATCTTCGTGGTGACCGACAGGCCGACCGGGGAGAGGCAGAGCTCCGCGACGGTCTGGATGAAGTAGATCGCCACCAGCCACATCGGGCTGACCCGGCCGCCGTTGGCGGCGGTGTCCATCAGCGGGATCAGGAAGACGACGAAGGAGACGCCGATCAGCACGAGGCTGGAGGCGAACTTGACGGCGGTGCTGGGCTCCTTGCCGCGCTTGTTCAGCCACAGCCAGCCCGAGGCCATCACGGGGGCCGCTGCCATGACGAAGATCGGGTTCAGGGACTGGTACCAGGACGTCGGGAAGTCGAAGCCGAGCAGGCTGTTCGTCGTCGAGTTCTCACCGAAGATCGACAGGGTCGATCCGTTCTGGTCGTAGATCATCCAGAAGACGGCGGCGACGACGAAGAACCAGATGTAGCCCGACAGCTTGGACTGCTCGGTCTTCGTCAGTTCCTTGTCGCGCTTCATGCGGACCAGGACGGCGACCGGGATGACCAGGCCGGCGACGGTGATCGGCAGCACCGCCCAGTCGACGAAGTTGCCGGTGACGGCGAGCAGGCCGTAGAAGACGACCGCGACGATCAGCCAGATCAGGCCCTTGCGCAGGGCGGAGCGCTTCTCCTCCTCCGTCGCCGGGGTGGCGACGACATCGCTCTCCGGGCTCAGGTGGCGGGTGCCGAGCATGAACTGGGCGAGGCCCAGCGCCATACCGACCGCGGCGAGCGCGAAGCCGAAGTGCCAGTTGACGTTCTCGCCGACGGTGCCGATGGTCAGCGGGGCGAGGAAGGCACCGACGTTGATGCCGATGTAGAAGAGCGTGAAGCCACCGTCACGGCGCGGATCCTTCGGCCCCTTGTAGAGGTGGCCGACCATCGTGGAGATGTTCGCCTTCAGCAGGCCGGAGCCGAGCGCGACGAGGGCGAGGCCCGCGAAGAACGTCGCCGAGTTGGGCACGGCGAGCGTGATGTGACCGAGGATGACGACACCGCCACCGATGGCGACCGTCTTGCGCGGCCCCCAGAAGCGGTCGGCGAGCCAGCCGCCCGGCATGGTCAGCAGGTAGACCATCGCCATGTAGGCGGAGTAGATCGTCGTCGCGGTGGCGGCGTTCATGTGCAGCCCGCCGGGCGCGATCAGGTACAGCGGGAGCAGTGCCTTCATGCCGTAGAAGCTGTAACGCTCCCACATCTCGGTCATGAAGAGCGTGGCCAGGCCGCGGGGGTGGCCGAAGAAGGTCTTCTCCGTGCCAGTCGGGCCGGCAGGGTCCTTCGTCAGGCTGGACGCCATGGTCGATCCTTGCTTGCTCGGGACGCGGCGCCTCGTGAAGCGGTACGCGCCCGGTGGGGGGAGGCCGGCACCGACGCGGGTACGCCCACCGCGTCGGGATCCACGCCCGGTGCCTTCATTGGCGTTCCGGGCCCGGCCCACAGGTCATTCACTGGGTCGTTCAATGGGGACTTCGGCTTCCGGGCCGGCGGGTACCGGCCCCGCACACAAAAGAGACCCTGGGTGCTTATAGCTGCCCAAAGGTCTTTGAGTAGTGCAACAGGCGTTGAGACACCATACGACACGACAGAAGTGGATATGAAAGGACTTGAGACATGGATCACAGGTGGGAGTGCAACCACACTCCCACATTCGAAGGTCTGGACCTGAATGGGGCGCAGACCCGCAGGGCTTTTGGATCACCTCACTCCTGGTCCGCCGCGCGGACTACCATCACTCCATGACCCGTGTACTGCTCGCCGAGGACGACGCATCCATCTCGGAGCCATTGGCCCGCGCCCTGCGTCGGGAGGGTTACGAGGTCGAGGTCCGCGAAGACGGTCCGACCGCTCTCGACGCCGGCCTCCAGGGCGGCATCGACCTGGTCGTACTCGACCTGGGGCTGCCCGGGATGGACGGCCTCGAAGTCGCCCGCAGGCTCCGCGCCGAGGGCCACACCGTGCCGGTGCTGGTGCTGACCGCCCGCGCCGACGAGGTCGACACGGTCGTCGGCCTCGACGCCGGCGCCGACGACTACGTCACCAAGCCCTTCCGGCTGGCCGAACTCCTGGCCCGGGTCCGGGCCCTGCTGCGCCGCGGGGCCACAGAGCCCGCCCCGCAGCCCGCCACTCACGGCGTCAGGATCGACGTCGAGTCGCACCGGGCCTGGATGGGCGAGGAGGAACTCCAGCTCACCGCCAAGGAATTCGACCTGCTGCGGGTCCTGGTCCGCGACGCGGGCCGGGTCGTCACCCGCGACCAGCTGATGCGCGAGGTCTGGGACACCACCTGGTGGTCGTCGACCAAGACCCTCGACATGCACATCTCCTGGCTCCGCAAGAAGCTCGGGGACGACGCGGCCAATCCGCGCTACATCGCCACCGTCCGGGGCGTCGGTTTCCGCTTCGAGAAGAGCTGACGTACAGAAACACTCATGCGCCGAAGACTGATCAACTCCACCCTCGCCGTGGTGCTCGTGGTGATCGCCGTCTTCGGCGTCTCCCTCGTCATCGTCGAGGCCCGCACCATCAGCAGCAGCGCCCAGGAGAGCGTCGACTCCGAGGCGCTGCGCGTGATCAGCGTCATCGAGAGCCGGCTGCTGGGCTCCGAGCGGATCAACCCCGGAGTGCTGGCCGAACAGGTCGACGACAAGCGCTACGCCCTGGTGAAGATGGTCGGCCGCGAACCGATCGAGGTGGGCGAGCGCCCCAGCGGCAGCGTGATCAGTGCCACAGAAGTGGGTGAGCACGGCGAGCGGGTCACCATCGAGGAGTCCCGCTCCGCCGTCACCCGCGAGGTCGGCCGCACCCTGATGATCATCGGCGCGGTGGCGCTGCTGGCGATCGTCTCCGCCGTCCTGCTCGCGGTGCGCCAGGCCAACAAACTGACCTCGCCGCTCACCGACCTGGCCGAGACGGCGGAGCGCCTCGGTTCCGGCGACCCGCGCCCGCGCCACAAGCGGTACGGGGTGCCGGAGCTGGACCGGGTCGCCGATGTGCTCGACTCCTCCGCAGAGCGGATCGCCCGGATGCTGACGGCGGAGCGCCGGCTCGCCGCCGACGCCTCCCACCAGCTCCGTACGCCGCTGACCGCGCTCTCCATGCGGATCGAGGAGATCTCGGTCACCGACGACCCGGAGACGGTCAAGGAGGAGGCGAACATCGCCCTCACCCAGGTCGAGCGCCTCACGGACGTGGTCCAGCGGCTGCTGACCAACGCCCGCGACCCGCGGACCGGCTCCGCCGTCGTCTTCGACCTCGACGAGGTGGTCAAGCAGCAGATCGAGGAGTGGCGCCCGGCCTACCGGGGCGAGGGCCGCGCCATCGTCCGCTCGGGCAAGCAGGGGCTGCGGGCCGTCGGCACCCCGGGCGCGGTCGCGCAGGTGCTGGCCGCGCTGATCGAGAACTCGCTGATGCACGGTGGCGGCACGGTCGCCCTGCGCACCCGGGTCACCGGCAACCAGGCGGTCATCGAGGTGACGGACGAGGGCGCCGGAGTCCCCGCGGACCTGGGCGCGCGGATCTTCGAGCGGACCATCAGCGGCCGCAACTCCACGGGGATCGGCCTCGCGGTCGCCCGGGACCTGGCGGAGGCGGACGGCGGCCGCCTCGAACTGCTCCAGCAGCAGCCCCCGGTCTTCGCCCTGTTCCTCAGCCGGGTGGCCCTGAACAGAAATGAACCGGAACGCCCGGTGAGGTAACCGGACAGGCCGATCCGTACGGCCAAGCTGATCCCGGCCGAATCAAGCCGCGTACGGCCAAACCAAGCCCGTCCGGCGATTGAGGACAAGGCGTCACCCCGGACGCGCCCGAGGCCTACAGCTGCGCCGTATCCGCCTCGACCCGCACCGCAGGCGGGGACGCGGGCGCGGGCACCGGCACGGAGACCGCAGACGGCACGAGCGCCTCCCCCTCGCTCAGCACGCCCTCTTTGTCAGGCAGCGCCTTGAACACCCAGCTCCGGTAGGACCAGAAGCGGAACAGCGTCGCGATCCCGATCCCGAGGATCTTGAAGACATTGCTCTGCACCGGGGTGTCCCAGCCGAACCCGTACGTCGCCGCGTACAGCACACCCATCTCGATGACCGCCCCCACCGCGCTGAACAGCAGGAACAGCGTCAGCTCGCGGGTCCGTCCGCTCTTGTCGCGGTCCCGGTACGTCCAGTAGCGGAAGCCGACGTAGTTGCAGAGGATGGCGACGAACGTGGCGAGCAGGCCCGCCCGGACCGTCGGGATGTCCGTGTAGCGCCACAGCAGGTTGGATACCGCGATATTGACGACCAGACCGACCGCGCCGACCACGCCGAACTTGGCGATCTCCCGGGCCAGCAGATCCAGCCGGGCCCGCAGTGCGCCCCGTTCACTCATGGTGATTGCTCAGCCCGTCTGTCGGTTCGTCTTCAGGTTCCGTCAACCCGGCCATGCTAACCAGCCCGCCCGTCGGCCGCCCGTGAGCACCGGTACGGGTGTGGCGGACCGGACACCTCGGACCGTCGTCGGGAGCCCCCGTGGCGTGCGGATACCCTGGATGAGTGACGTTCCCGGTAGTCGGCATGGTCGGTGGCGGTCAGCTCGCCCGTATGACCCACGAGGCGGGCATCCCCCTCGGCATCAAGTTCAAGCTCCTCAGCGACACCGCTCAGGACTCGGCGGCGCAGGTCGTGAATGAAGTCGTCGTGGGCGACTATCGCGACCTGGAGACGCTGCGTGCCTTCGCGCGCGGCTGTGACGTGATCACCTTCGATCACGAGCACGTGCCGACCGAGCACCTGCGGGCCCTGGAGGCGGACGGCATCCCCGTGCGCCCCGGCCCCGACGCGCTGGTGCACGCCCAGGACAAGGGGGTGATGCGCGCGAAGCTCACCGAGATCGGCGCGCCCTGCCCCCGCCACCGCATCGTGGCGGACCCGGCCGACGCCGCGGCCTTCGCGCGCGAGGCCGGTGGCTTCCCCGTCATCCTCAAGACCGTGCGCGGCGGCTACGACGGCAAGGGCGTCTGGGTGGTCCGCTCCGAGGCGGACGCGGCCGAGCCCTTCCGGGCCGGTGTCCCGGTCCTCGCGGAGGAGAAGGTCGACTTCGTACGGGAGCTGGCGGCCAACATCGTCCGCTCGCCGCACGGCCAGGCGGTGGCCTACCCGGTCGTCGAGTCCATCCAGGTGGACGGCGTCTGCGACACGGTCATCGCCCCGGCCCCCGAGCTGGACGAGCGGCTCGCCGGTGAGGCCCAGCAGCTCGCGCTGCGGATCGCCGCCGAGCTCGGTGTCGTCGGCCACCTCGCCGTTGAGCTCTTCGAGACCCGCGACGGGCAGATCCTGGTCAACGAGCTGGCGATGCGCCCGCACAACTCCGGGCACTGGACCCAGGACGGCGCGATCACCTCGCAGTTCGCCAACCACGTCCGGGCCGTCCTGGACCTCCCGCTCGGCGACCCGCGCCCCCGCGCCACCTGGACGGTCATGAGCAACGTCCTGGGCGGCGACTACCCGGACATGTACCAGGCGTACCTGCACTGCATGGCCCGGGACCCGCAGCTCAAGATCCACATGTACGGAAAGGACGTGAAGCCCGGCCGCAAGGTCGGCCACGTCAACACCTACGGCGACGATCTGGCGGACGTGCGCGAGCGCGCCCGGCACGCGGCCGACTACCTGCGAGGAACGATCACAGAATGACTTCGCCCGCCTCCGCCGCACCGGTCATCGGCATCGTCATGGGCTCGGACTCCGACTGGCCCGTCATGGAAGCGGCGGCCAAGGCCCTCGACGAGTTCGAGATCCCCTACGAGGTCGACGTCGTCTCCGCCCACCGCATGCCGCGCGAGATGATCGCGTACGGCGAGAACGCTGCGGGCCGGGGCCTGAAAGCGATCATCGCCGGGGCGGGCGGCGCCGCCCACCTGCCCGGCATGCTCGCCTCCGTCACCCCGCTGCCGGTCATCGGCGTACCGGTGCCGCTGAAGTACCTGGACGGCATGGACAGCCTGCTCTCCATCGTGCAGATGCCCGCAGGAGTCCCCGTCGCCACCGTCTCGGTCGCCGGCGCGCGCAACGCGGGCCTGCTGGCGGCCCGCGTCCTCGCCGCCCACGACAGCGAGCTCCAGGCCCGCATGGTCGAATTCCAGCAGGAGCTCAACGACCAGGCCACCGAGAAGGGCAAGCGGCTGCGCACCAAGGTCGGCAACCCCGACACCTTCGGCTTCGGAAAGTAGGCACCATGACGGACCGGCTGGAGCAGGCCAGGGAACTCCTCGCGGAGCACCCCGTGGTCGACGGGCACAACGACCTGCCGTGGGCACTGCGCGAACAGGTCAACTACGACCTCGACGCGCGCGACATCGCCACCGACCAGTCGGCTCATCTGCACACCGACATCCCCCGGCTGCGCGCGGGCGGCGTCGGAGCCCAGTTCTGGTCCGTCTACGTCCGGTCCGACATGGCGGGCGAGGACGCCGTCAGCGCCACCCTGGAGCAGATCGACGCGGTCACCGAGCTGCTGGCCCGGCACCCTGCGGACCTGCGCCGCGCGCTGACCGCCGACGACATGGAGGCGGCCCGCGCCGAGGGCCGCATCGCCTCCCTGATGGGCGCCGAGGGCGGCCACTCCATCAACAGCTCGCTGGGCACCCTGCGCGCCCTGCACACCCTCGGCGTCCGCTACATGACGTTGACCCACAACGACAACATCGCCTGGGCGGACTCCGCGACCGACGAGCCGGGCGTCGGCGGGCTCTCCCCGTTCGGCCACGAGGTCGTCCGGGAGATGAACCGCACCGGGATGCTGGTCGACCTCTCGCACGTGGCGGCCACCACGATGCGCGACGCCCTGCGCACCTCCACCGCGCCGGTGATGTTCTCGCACTCCTCCGCGCGGGCGATCTGCGACCACCCGCGCAACATCCCCGACGACGTACTGGCCCAGCTCCCGGCCAACGGCGGCATCGCCATGGCGACCTTCGTACCGAAGTTCGTCCTGCCGGCGGCCGTCGCCTGGACGAAGGCCGCCGACGAGAACATGCGCGCCCAGGGCCTGCACCACCTGGACACCACCGAGCGGGGCATGAGGATCCACGCCGCTTTCGAGGCGGCGAACCCCCGCCCGATGGCGACCGTGGCGACGATCGCGGACCACCTCGACCACATGCGCGAGGTCGCCGGGATCGACCACATCGGCATCGGCGGCGACTACGACGGCACCGCGTTCCTCCCGCAGGGCCTGGAGGACGTCGCGGGGTACCCGAACCTGATCGCGGAGCTCCTCGGCCGTGGCTGGTCCGCCGCCGACCTGGCCCGGCTCACGTGGCAGAACGCGGTACGGGTGCTGCGCGCGGCCGAGGACGTGTCGCGCGAGCTGTCCGCCGACCGGGGCCCGTCGCACGCCACGATCGAACAGCTGGACGGCTGACCGGCCGGTTCAGCAGGCGCAGAGACAGAACGGGTGCCCCGCCGGATCGGCGTACACCCGGAAGGTCCGCTCCCGGTCGTCCGCTTCGAGCACCGTCGCCCCCAGCGCCAGCACCTCGCGCTCCGCCGCGTCCAGATCCGGCACGGTCAGATCCAGATGGAACTGCTGCGAGCCGTCCGGGCGCGGCCACTGCGGCGGTACGAAGCCGGGCGCGGCCTGGAAGGCGAGCGGAGTGCCGGTGATGCCCGTGAGATCCACCCAGCCCTCCTGCTGCTCGACCTTCCCGCCGAGCAGTCCGGCGTAGAAATTGGCCAGGGCGGTGGGATCCGGGCAGTCCAGGACGACGGCACCCAGTACGGCTACAGCCATGACGCTTCCTCCTTGGGCAGATGCGGGCAGATGTGGGCATGTGGTTACCGGCAATCCGACTCAACCGGTAACCGTTACTGCATGCTCCCGCAATGGAGGTAACGTCGCAACCATGAATGAGAGGGACTCCGCGCCCGGCGGGCTCGCGCTGATCGAGGCCCTGGTCAACACCCTGGATGTGGAGACCGGCGCGGACACCCTCGACACGGCGGAGGGGCGCGCCGGACTCGGCCTGGCAGGCCCGGACGTCCCGGCGGCCCGCGCGCTCCGCGAGGCCCTGCGCGCCGTCTGCCTGGCCCACGCGGGCCACCGCCCGCCCGAGGGCGGCTCGGTGTCCCTGCTGGACCGGCTGCTGGCGGCGGCGCCCCTGCGGGTCCGGGTGGACGAGTCGGGTGCGGCGGTGCTGTGCGCGGTGGAGGAGCCGCCCGGACTGACCGCCCGGGTCGCGACGGCCGTCGCCGCCGCCTGCGCGGACGGGACCTGGGACCGGCTCAAGGTGTGCGAGGCGGCGGACTGCCGCTGGGCCTATTACGACCGCAGCCCGGCGGGGCGCCGCCGCTGGTGCTCGATGTCGGTGTGCGGGGCCCGCGCGAAGATGCGCGCGTACCGCGCGAGGCAGGGCTGAGCTGGCCTAGGGGTGTCCGCGAAGTCCCGCCTGGCCCGTGACGCCTGGCACGCACTCTCGCCGCACCGGCCGAAATCCCAAGTACATCCAGTACGAGGGATGTCGGCCGGCACGCCGAGAAATGGGGTCTCCCCTGGTCGAGCGAAGCCGAGAGCTTGGGGAAGCACCAGACGCCACGGGCCACGCCCTGCGGGCGTACGACGGGACTTTGCGGACACCCCTAGCCGCTCAGGCCTTCGGCCGTCCCATCGCCCGGAACGTCCACCCGGCCTCGCGCCACACCACGGGGTCCAGCGCGTTGCGCCCGTCCAGGATGAGCTTGCGCCCCGCGGCCTCGCCCAGCGCCACCGGGTCCAGCTCGCGGAACTCGCTCCACTCCGTCAGGTGCAGCACCACATCGGCGCCGCGCACCGCGTCCAGGGCGGTGTCCGCGTAGCCGAGCGTGGGGAAGAGGCGGCGGGCGTTGTCCATGCCCTTCGGGTCGAAGACGGTGACCTGGCCGCCCTGGAGGTGGATCTGCCCGGCGACGTTCAGGGCGGGCGAATCGCGTACGTCGTCCGAGTCCGGCTTGAAGGTGGCGCCCAGGACGCCCACCCGCTTGCCGAGGAACGAGTCGCCGCCGACGGCCTCCCTGGCCAGCTCCACCATGTGGCCGCGGCGCCGCATGTTGATGGAGTCGACCTCGCGGAGGAAGGTCAGCGCCTGGTCGGCGCCCAGCTCACCGGCGCGTGCCATGAAGGCCCGGATGTCCTTGGGCAGGCAGCCGCCGCCGAAGCCGATGCCCGCGCGCAGGAACTTCTTCCCGATCCGCTCGTCGTGGCCGATGGCCTCCGCCAGCTTCACGACGTCGCCGTCGGCTGCCTCGCAGACCTCGGCCATGGCGTTGATGAAGGAGATCTTGGTGGCGAGGAAGGAGTTGGCCGAGGTCTTCACCAGTTCGGCGGTCGGGAAGTCCGTCACCACGAACGGCGAGCCCTCCGCGACCGGTGCGGCGTACACCTCGCGGAGCAGCTTCTCGGCCCGCTCGCTCTCCACGCCGACGACGATCCGGTCCGGGTGCAGCGTGTCGTTGACGGCGAAGCCCTCGCGGAGGAACTCCGGGTTCCACGCCAGCTCCGCGGCGTCGCCCGCGGGCGCCAGCTCGGCGAGCCGGGCGGCGAGCCGGGCCGCGGAGCCGACCGGCACGGTGGACTTGCCGACGACCAGGGCGGGCCTGGTCAGAAGCGGTGCGAGCGAGGCGAAGGCGCTGTCCACGTAGCTCATGTCGCAGGCGTACTCGCCGTGCTTCTGCGGGGTGTTCACGCAGACGAAGTGGACGTCACCGAATTCCGCCACCTCTTCCCACGAGGTGGTGAAGCGCAACCGGCCGCTGGCGCCCTCGATGCCCGCGACGTGCTTCTTGAGGATCTCTTCCAGCCCCGGCTCGTACATCGGGACCCGGCCGGCCGAGAGCAGCTCGACCTTCTCGGGCACGACATCCAGCCCCAGCACTTCGAAGCCCAGCTCCGCCATGGCCGCGGCGTGGGTGGCGCCGAGGTAGCCGGTGCCGATCACAGTGATCCTGAGGGCCATGTAGTGCTCCTGGGAGATGCGGACAGACGTGCGGTGAACGAGCATAGTCGTGCCCCTGAAACGCTCCATTCCGGCTGTCGCGAAGCTCACGGCCCCAGCTCGTATGCCATTGCGGGGGCGGGCACCTAAAATTAGGTTACTTAACGGTAGTTAGCTGCATCCTGGGGAGTGAGAGTCTTGGCGGGTTCGACCGATTTCGACCTGTACCGTCCGGCCGAGGAGCACGAGATGCTCCGTGAGACGGTGCGTGCGCTCGCCGAGGCGAAGATCGCCCCGCACGCGGCCGCGGTCGATGAGGAGGCCCGCTTCCCGCAGGAGGCGCTGGACGCCCTCACCGCCGCCGACCTGCACGCCGTCCACGTACCCGAGGAGTACGGCGGCGCCGGCGCCGACGCGCTCGCCACGGTCATCGTGATCGAGGAGGTGGCCCGCGCCTGCGTCTCCTCCTCCCTCATCCCGGCCGTGAACAAGCTCGGCTCGCTCCCGGTGATCCTCTCCGGCTCCGATGACCTCAAGAAGAAGTACCTGGGCCCGCTCGCCAAGGGCGACGCGATGTTCTCGTACGCCCTCTCCGAGCCGGACGCGGGCTCCGACGCCGCCGGGATGAAGACCAAGGCCGTCCGCGACGGCGACTTCTGGGTCCTCAACGGCGTGAAGCGCTGGATCACCAACGCGGGCGTCTCCGAGTACTACACGGTCATGGCGGTCACCGACCCGACCAAGCGCTCCAAGGGCATCTCGGCGTTCGTCGTCGAGAAGTCGGACGAGGGCGTCTCCTTCGGCGCCCCGGAGAAGAAGCTCGGCATCAAGGGCTCCCCGACCCGCGAGGTCTACTTCGACAACGTCCGCATCCCCGCCGACCGCATGATCGGTGAGGAGGGCACCGGCTTCGCCACGGCGATGAAGACCCTGGACCACACCCGCATCACGATCGCCGCCCAGGCCCTCGGCGTCGCCCAGGGCGCGCTGGACTACGCCAAGGGCTACGTCCAGGAGCGCAAGCAGTTCGGCAAGCCGATCGGCGACTTCCAGGGCATCCAGTTCATGCTCGCGGACATGGCCATGAAGCTGGAGGCGGCCCGCCAGCTCACCTACTCGGCCGCCGCCAAGTCCGAGCGCCTCGACGGCGACCTCACCTTCTTCGGCGCCGCGGCCAAGTGCTTCGCGTCCGACGTCGCGATGGAGGTCACCACGGACGCGGTCCAGCTCCTGGGCGGCTACGGCTACACGCGGGACTACCCGGTGGAGCGGATGATGCGCGACGCCAAGATCACCCAGATCTACGAGGGTACGAACCAGGTCCAGCGGATTGTGATGGCCCGCAACCTGCCGTAGCGGGACCGCTGTCGGCAGTGGACGCAGGGCACAGCGCCCCGCAACCCGATCGTCCCGGGTGCGGGGCGCTTCGCGGTTCCGGAAGGTCGGCCCCGGCCCCCGCACCGCGTACGTCCCGGTTGGGAGCGCCTGCTGTCAGACTGACCGGATGCAGGACAACAACCATTTCTCGCTGACCAGAGTGCGGCTGCGGCATTACCGCAGCATTGCGGAGGCCGACGTCGATCTGGGGCGGCTGCTGCTGCTCGTGGGGCCCAACGGATCGGGCAAGAGCAACTTCCTGGACGCACTGCGTCTGCTTTCCGAGGCGCTGCAGACCTCGCTCGACCAGGCGCTGCGAAGCCGTGGAGGGGTGGCGGAGGTCCGGAGACGATCCACCGGGCATCCGACGCACTTCTCCATCGATCTGGAATTCCGGGGCCCGGGATATACCGGCGAGTACGGGTTCGAGGTCGCCGCGGTCAAAGGTGGCGGATTCCGGGTCAGCCGTGAGGACTGCCGAGTGTGGCTCGACGCGAGGGATCAGGAGGGGAACCGACACGCGGACGCGAGGTTCCGCGTCGAGAAGGGCGTACTGAAGGATTCTTCGGAGCCGGTGATGCCGCCGGTGAGCGAGCAGCGCCTGTACCTCGTGTCCGCAGCGGGGCTGGAGGCCTTCCGGCCTGTCTTCGACGGTCTTGCGGGAATCAGTGTGTTCAGCCTGAACCCCGATGTCATGCGCCAGCCGCAGACGCCGGACACAGGCGAGTTCCTGCAGCGCGACGGTGCCAATATCGCGAGTGTCCTCCATCGGCTGGAGGTGGCAGACAAGGCCAGGATCGAGGCGTACCTCCAGCAGATCGTGCCCGGCATGCACGAGGTGTCCCGCTCCGATCTGGGCAACTGGGAAACGCTGGAGTTCGCCCAGGACGTTCCTGGCGCGAAGAATCCCTGGCGATTCCAGGCCCACTCGGTCTCCGACGGCACACTGCGAGCACTCGGGGTGCTGGTGGCGTTGTTCGCCGGGACGGGCTCCACGCTCAGCACAGTCGGGATCGAGGAGCCCGAGAGTGCCCTGCACCCGGCTGCGGCCGGTGTTCTGCTGGATGCCCTGCGCGACGCGAGCGAGCGGCGTCAGGTGATCGTGACGAGTCACAGTCCCGATCTGCTGGACCGCCATGATTTTGAACTCTCCCAGCTGCGCGCGGTCCGTTCGGTCGGCGGCGAGACGAGGATCGGACCGCTCGATGCAGCCGGGGCGCTGGCCATGCGAGAACACCTTTATACGCCGGGGGAGTTGCTGCGTACGGACCAGTTGCTGCCGGAGGCTGCCCAGTGACCGTCCCCATGGTGGCCCCGATCGTGGAGGGCCACGGAGAAGTGACAGCGGTACGCGAACTCATCACGCGGATCGCCGCAGAGTTCAACGGCACCTATGCGGAGGTCGCACAGCCGTTCCGCCTCGACTCAGGGAAGATGCGCAAGCCCGACGAGCTGAGCAAGGCGATCCGCTTCCAGGCTGCCCGGGTGAGCGGCCGGGGCGGTGTACTGGTTCTCCGGGACGGTGACGACAGCGACATCACTTGTCCGGTAGAGCTGGCCGGCCTGCTTGTTCCCGAACAGGGCCTGGTGACGGTTCCTGTCGAGATCGTGATCGCTCGGCACGAATACGAGGCATGGTTCCTGGCGGCCGCCGAATCGCTGCGAGGGCATCCTGCGGTGATGGACGACGCGTTGTCTCCGAGCGACCCCGAAGCCAAGCGGGGAGCCAAGAGTCAGCTGGAGGGTCTGATGCGGGAGTCGTACAAGGAGACCCTGCATCAGGCGAAGTTCTCCGGCGTGATGGATCTGCGAGTGGCGGCGGCGCGGAGCAGATCGTTCCGTCGGATGGTCCATGCCGTTGAGCTCCTGGTCCGTTAGCCCCGGACTGCACCACCGGCCTGGCTTCTGGACCTGCGCGCCTTCGTGGTGCAGGGGGAGGAGCGAGGCGAGGGCCGGTGGGTGAGCCATCAATTCCGTTTATCCGTAACGAAGTTGACGCGCATTCTCTTGGGCCGAGCTGATTAGAGGGATGAAGCTGGGGTAGGTGCGGCAGCTGAGCCCTCGAAGAACAAGTAGGAACAGGACCTTGTCTGTGTCAGATCCCATACCGGCGTTACCCGGCCACGACGTGCTTGACGCATACGTCGACAGGTACGGTCCCCGCCTCCTGCTGTGGGTCTGGGACAGGGCGGAGGGCGCGCTGCACCGGCACGTCTCCTGCGCGGGGTTCGGCTCTCTCCAGAGCATCCCCATGAGCGCGGTGAGGCTTCTCGTCGACCACCTGTGCGCCGAGGAGCTGATCGAGACGGTCGACGGGCCGGGGGCGGTGACCGGGGCTCCCGTGGTCGTTCTGCGGGCCGCCGGGGCGGAGCGTGCCCGTTGGCTCCAGGCGCTGCGGGCGAACGCCGCTGAGCGGACCCGGCACGCGGCGCGGGCCGTACTGCACTGGATCCACGCCAACACGCACCGGCAGCCGTTGCGGATCAGCGGCTTCCTCGATTCGCCGGACGTCTTCTTCCTCGGCGACGCCCTCTCCCGGAGCGAGGTCGCCCGAGCCCTCACCTACCTGGCCGACGAAGAGCTGATCACCTGCGAGGGACCGCCGTTCCACCATGACGTCGGCTCACACGTGGCGCTCACCTCGCAGGGCGTGGCGGTCGTGCTCGCGGGCGTCACGGACATCGGGGCGTACGTGGCACAGCAGCGTGAGTACCGCCGGCCCGCCCAGCACACCCACATAGAGGCCGGGACGATCGAGAACCTCACCCAGGGCGACTCCGACCACAGCGTGCACACCTCCATCGAGATGCACACCGCGCTCCAGCCCGCCGGTCTGGCCAGCCTCATCACGGAGATGGCCCCGGCTCTCCATCTCGATCCGGAGGCACTCGCGGACCTCCTGAGGAGCGCGAACGCGCTGGCGGGCGGCGGTGTCCCCGACGACGAGCCGCCCCCGGACCGGCAGCGCGGCCTGATGGAACGGATTCGGGGCTGCCTCACCTCCGCTCCCGACACGGTCGGCCGGCAGCTCCTCATGGACGCGGTCGGCCAGGCGCTGGGCAGGATGCTCGGCGGCTGACGCACGGGGCGGGGCAGCGGACGCGCGGGGCAGCGGGCACGTGGGGCGGGGTCCGCACCGGACGGAGCAGGACGGAGCAGGACGGCGGAACGGGGGAGGGCGATGCGGACGCCTTTGTACGCACGGGATCCGATCGTGCGGGGGCTGGTTCCCCGACTGGTCGGCATGGCGCCGGACCGGCGGGAACTGGTGCCCCAGGAGCACCGGGGCGACCTTCCCCTGACGCTGCTCTCCGGCGGCCACGGAATGGGCAGGACCGCGGTCCTCGACGCCCTGGACGCGTCCTACCGAGGGCGGATCCCGCTCGGCAGGGTGGACGCCGCGCGGGTCGAACAGGCCCACCGGCTCGGCCCCGTGGCGGCCAACACCTCCGCGGTGGTCGAGATCCTGGAGCAACTGGCCTGCGAACTCGCGCCGGCGGTGCCGGGAGCCGTGCGGCTCCGCTTCTCCCGACTGCTGCCGGGGCTGTTCGCCGTATCCAGTTGGCACCGGGGCGACGAGGAGCAGCAGGCGCTGGCCCGTGACCGGATCGCGCGGCTGCTCGTCGCCTGCGGGCTGGCGAAGGGGTCGGAGGGGGCCGAGGGGGACGGCACGGACTGGACGTACGACGTCAGCGAGCGCCTCGCGGACCCGGACCGGCGGCAGCACGATCTGGCACCGGTCACGGAGGCGGTCGTCCAGCAGTACTTCGGGCGGCACGCGCGGGCCCGCGCCGGAAAGTCGGTGCAGGAGTGGTACCGGAACCGGTCCAGCGGCTCCGAGGACGGGGAGGCCGCCCTGATCCGGCTGAGTCTCCGCTTCCACCAGGGCGGGGACTTCCAGGACGCCGTCGAGCGCACCCTGATCGCGGCCTTCCTCGAAGACCTCGCCGACGCCTACGGGCGGTGGCAGCGCGTCAACCGGGCGCCCCGGCCGCTGGTCCTGCTGGACAACGCGCACACCGAGGCCGGGCGGCGCTTCCTCGGCCTGGTCCTCGACCACCGGGCCGCGCCCGGACCGGACGTCCAGGACCCGCTGGTCGTCGTGGCGACCCGGCTGGGCGACGACGCGGCCCGCTACCCGGACGCGACGGCCCGGGAACTGTCCGGGCTCACCCACGAGTCCGGCTGGGAGCGCCCCGTCGGCTCTTCGCCGTCGGCCGGACTGCTCACGGTCGCGCTGCCCCCGCTGGGCCGTGCGGACCTGCTGCTGATGCTCGACGCGGCCCAGGTCCCGCTGCCCCGCCATCTGCCGTCCGCCCTGTACTCCCTCACCCGTGGGCATCCGCAGGGCAGCCGGGTGCTGTGCGAGGCGGTCATCCGCGCCGGGCAGGCCGTCGACCCCGAGACCCTGCTCGACCTGCCCGCAGAGGAGGGCCGGCCCGCAGGCGAGGTACTGCTGGAGCGGCTCGTGCCCCAGCCGCAGCTGCGCGCCCACCTGGCGCCGCTCGCCCTGGCGCGCGACCGGGCCGCCGCACAGGTCCTGAGCACCGCGGCCGTGCTCGCCGACGGCGGACTCCCCGGCGCGGGACTTCCCACCGCGGCCCGGTATCTGGAGGAGGAGCACTGGGCCGACGGTCCGCAGGCCGGGGAGGACGGGCAGGACGGTGCGGGCGGTGCGGGCGGCGACGGGTCCGGTGCGCGGGCGGGATTCGTGGCCGACCCCTTCCTGCGGGCCCTCCTGGTCCACGAGGCCCGCCGGACCTGCGCGGAGGCCGGCTCGGGGCGGGGCTGGGCGGAGCTGCACCGACTGCTGCGGCAGCATCACGAGGAGCGCGGAGCCGGCCACGAGCCGGACGTCCTGCGGCACGTGCTCGCCGTCGGGGAGGCGGAACCGGTGGTGAGCCGGCTGACGGAGTATTTCGGGAGCTGGCCGGCCGGCCGCTGGCTCGACGCCCTGCCCCACGTCGCCTCGGCCCCGCACCCGCCCCGGGACCGGTGGACCGACCACCGCGCCGAGATCGCCCGGGGCGCCCATGACCACCTGTACGCGGAGGCCGACGACATACACCGGTCCGTCAACCGGCTGCTGCACGCCCTCTGGTACCTGTCCGAGACGTACGCGGAACCGATGGACGACCTGTGCCAGGACATCGGCTCCGAGCTGGCCTTCCTGTCGATGCGTCATCCGTCGGGCCGGGCGGCGCTCAACGAGGCGGCCCGCTCCTGGCCGGCCGCCGTACGTGAGCGCAGGCCCTGCCCGACGCACGGACCCGACTACGGACGCGGCCCTCTCCGCGGCGAGGAGTGAGAACTGTGCTGGACCGTTTCAGAATCCGGGCCATGGGCCCGGGAGACAGAGTCATCGCCCTGATCGTGGTCGTCGTTCTGCTCGCGGCGGTTGCCTTTGTGGTCGTACGGGCGCTGCCGGAGAAGTGCGGTGACGGCTTCGAGGAAGCGGCGAAGGAATGTGTCGGCGTCACCGCGGGGGTCCTGGACGGCGACCCGGAACTGGACGGCCTGATACGCGACGTGGCGGACGAGAACGCCCGGGTCGAGAAGGGATGGAAGGACCCGGAGAGGGGCGCGGCGCGTATCCCCTACGTGCGCATCGCCCTGATGATGCCGTTCACCACGGACGCCACCAGCTCCATGAGCACGGCGCAGATCGCCCGCGGGCTGGCCGGTGCCCATGTGGCACAGCTCCGGGCCAACGCGCAGGCCGGGCCCCGGTACCAGCTGCTGCTGGCCAACGACGGGAAGGACCTCGACCACTGGGGGCCCGTCGTCGAGCGGCTCGCCCCGATGGCCGCCGACAAGGAGGCGCCGCTGGTCGGCGTATTCGGCATGCCCAACAGCACCCCGGACACGCTCGCGGCGGCCAAGGCCCTTTCCGGGCAGCGGATTCCGACGATCGGCCCGATACTCACGTCGACCACGATGCAGGCCGGATACTTCTTCAAGACCTCCCCCTCGAACGACCTCCTGGTGCGGGCGCTCGGCTCGTACCTGGAGAAGAACCCGGGGGGCGAGACCGGATTCCTGGTCTCCGACCGGCGGGAGCAGGACAGCTACTCCACCGACCTGCGGGACGTCTTCCTCAAGCACTTCGGCAAGAAGTACGGACTGAAGCAGCGCCAGGCGTCCTACCTGGGACTCATCGGTGACGACAAGGGCGTCCCCCAGCGCTTCGCCGACGTGGCCCGGAGCATCTGCCTGACCAAGGCGGACACGGTCTTCTTCGCGGGCCGCGATCACGACCTGCCGCATCTGGTGAACCAGCTGGCGAGCGAACCCTCCTGCGACCACACCATGCCCACCCGCATCCTCAAGGTGGGGATCGGCATGGACCCCGAGTCGACCGGGACGGAGATCACCGCGCACCTGCGTGCCGCCCGGATCACCCTCGTCGGCGCGGCCTCGGTCGACACCCTGTCCTGGAAGGACCCCGTGCGGCTCCCGGCCGGGCCCCAGGGCTTCCTGGAGACATTCGAGAAGCTCCGCAAGACCATGCCGGACAACCCGGCCTGGGGCGCGAAGCCCCTGGACGACGGCTACGCGGTGATGTACCACGACGCCTTCACCGTGCTCGCCCAGGCCACCGACCGGGCGTACGACGACATCAACGGCGAAGAGGGAGAGGGGAAGGGCGGGGACCGGCAGAAGAAGCCCGGCGCCGTCGAACTGCCCAGCCATGACGACGTGTACAACACCGTCATCAACATGAACATCCTGGGGACCGACAAGGGCGCGAGCTGCGTGAACTGCATGCGCGGAGCCAGCGGAACCTTCGGTTTCGACGATTCCCCCGACACCCGGAAGTGGGCCGTCTGCAAGCCCGTTCCCGTCATCGAGTACCCGGCCGCACCCTCCGCCGGGAAGGACGGCGAAACCGGTAAGGACGGGAAGGAGAAGAAGCCCGACCGGGTCTACCGCACCTACGAGGACAACTTCGACGGCTCCTGCCCATGAGGCGCCGCGGGCACGGGCGGCTTCGCCCCGTACGTTCCCGCTGAGGCATGATCGACGGCATGGGACACCCACACCTGCCGACCACAGAGGCCGCCGTCTCCGCTGTCCGCGAGGTCGCGCGCGCGTACGAACTGGAGATGACGGTCACCGACGACATCGGCGCGGACCAGACCTCCCGGCGCACCTCGGCGGGCGCCTTCGCCGTTCTCGACGCGGACGGCGCACTGCCGCACGAGGCGTTCGTCGAACTGGGCGGTACGCCCGTGGTCAGCGTTCAGCTGTTTCCCGAGGACGACGCGAAGATCACCGTCGAGGGGGTGGAGTTCAACGACATCCCCCGGAACTCCGTACCCGCGTTCCTGCGCTCCGTGTACGGCGGCACGGCCCACGTCAAGGTCAAGCGCTTCCCGGCCGGCCGCTGGCTCGTCGTGGCGCTGCCCGGGGACGAGACGTACAAGGAGCTCATCGCGCGCACCATGCTCAGCCCCTGGCTCGTCCGCAGCTCGCGCGGCTGAGGCGGCCGCCCCGCCTCCCCTCCGCGCCCCGGGGCAGCAGCCGTTCGCCCAGCAGGACCGCGCAGGCCGCGACCGTCAGCAGGCCGCCCATGAGGAAGGTGCCCCGGACGTCGAAATGCGTCAGGACCAGTCCGCCGAGCGCGGCGCCCGACGCGATACCGGCGTTGTAGCCACCGGAGTTGGCGGCCAGAGCCATGTCCGTACGGCCCGGGGCGCAGTGCAGCATCTCGTTCTGGGTGGCCATGAACACCGGTCCGAGCGCACCGCCCGTCAGGGCCAGGAACACCACCGCCGCCACCGGGCTGCCGCCGGTCGCGTACAGGCCGAGCATGCCCACCGCCTGCGTGGCGACGGCGCCGGCCAGCACCGACTGCGGGAAGCGGTCCAGCAGCACTCCGGTGACGCTCACCCCGGCCAGGCACGCCACGCCGAACGCCACGAGCAGGGCGTTGACCGCGCTCCCGGAGAACCCGGCCACGTCGCCCAGGAACTTGACGACGTACGTGTATCCCGCGAACGCCCCGGTGGCGGAGAGGACTCCGGCCGCCAGTACCGTGCCGAACCGGCGCGCGTCGGGCGCGCTCCCGTACGCGGCGTGCCCCTCCTCCGGGCGGGAGGTCGGCAGCAGGGCCGCGATCGTCACCAGCGAGACGGCCCCGAGCGCCGCCACCACCGCGACCGGCACCTGCCAGCCGCTCTGCCGGCCCAGCCACGTACCGGCGGGCACACCGAGCACCAGGGCGAGCGAACCGGCCACGGACAGCGCCCCGACCACCCGCCCCCGGACCCCGGGCCGGAACAGGCCCACCGCGACCGGCCCCATCACCGCCCAGAACAGCGCCTGGGCCAGTGCCGTCAACAGCCGGGCCCCGAGCAGCGTCCCGTACGAACCGGCCGCCGCCGCGACCAGGCTGGACACCACGAGCGCGGCCAGCAGCCCGGTGAGCACATGGCGCCGGGGCAGCGTCCGCGTGAAGTGGGCCAGCGGCAGGGAGGCGACGGCGACCGTCACGCCGTAACCGGTGACCAGGTAGCCGACCGACGGCAGGGACACGTGCAGGCCCTCGGCGATGAGCTCCAGGAGGCCGATCGGCAGGTTCTCCGCCGTGTTGAACGTGAACGCGGCCAGCATCAGGGCGGCGAGCACCGCAGGCCCCCGCTGTCTCCTGGCAAGCTCGACGATCACTCGAACAGTGTGGCAGACAAGGCGAACGCCGCCCGGTCCGAACGTAAGACCCCGGGGCGGGTGCGGTTCCGCCGCCCCGGGGCCGGTGGCGTACCTTCCCTACCCATGACGGACATCGACGAGCTGCCGGAGCTGATCGGCCTGTTCGAGGCGCTGGGTGCCGAAGACGCGGTGGGCTGGGCGGAGTCGGAGGCCGAGGAGAACCTTCCTCAGCTGGCCCGGTTCCGGTTCCTGCGCATGGTCTGGCAGGACATCGACGCCTGGAGCGCGGCGGCGCCCGGCTGGGTCGAGGCCTACCGGGAGGACGGGCCCGCGGCCGGGGCCGTCGGCCGGGCCCTGCGGCTCGGGCTGACCCCGGACGAACTGGGCGAGATAGCCCGGGAGATCGCGAAGGACACCGCGTTCGGTCTGCTCCAGGGACTGGCCGGACCGGCGGACGGCGATCTGCCGCCCGGCACCGAGGCCCGGCTGCCCGGCTGGTGTCTGGCCGAACTGTCGCCGGAGGGGCGGCGCACGGGGCGGGTTCTGGACGCGCTCCACGAGGATCTGGACGAAGTGGAGCCGCAAGGCCGGAGCGCAGGAGGTATCGCATGACCGCGTTCGACGTGAGTGAGCGGCGGATCTGGGACGGGCGGGCCGAGAGCTACGCCCGGACCTTCGCCCTGCTCTGCGCCCGCACGGTGCCCGCCCTGCTGGACGCCGCCGCCGTGGGGCCCGGGACCCGGCTGCTCGACGTGGGGTGCGGCAGCGGCAGCGTGACGGTCGCCGCCGTCGGCCGGGGCGCGGTCGTACGGGCCGTGGACGCCGAACCCGGCATGGTCGCCGTCACCCGGAAGGCGGCGCCCGGGGTGGACGTGCGCAACGGCTCGTTGCCCCAGCTCCCTTACCCCGACGGCGAGTTCGACGCGGTCGTGGCGAACTTCGTGCTCAACCACGTGGGCCGGCCGCTGGACGCGCTCGTCGAGCTGCGCCGGATCACCCGCCCGGGAGGCAGGGTCGCCGTCACCATCTGGCAGGTGCCCGGAGGATCCGGTCAGCGGCTGGTCGGACGGGCCGCGGAGGCGGCCGGACTGGTGCGGCCCGACTGGCTGGCCACG
Source organism: Streptomyces sp. NPDC104307 (assembly GCF_055584045.1). Lineage (NCBI taxonomy): Bacteria > Bacillati > Actinomycetota > Actinomycetes > Kitasatosporales > Streptomycetaceae > Streptomyces > Streptomyces sp. NPDC104307. Next base: position 31,216 of record NZ_JBVJMU010000012.1, on the reverse strand, counting down.
GTCGACGAGGAGCACAACTTCCCGCGCACCGCACCCGGCCTCGCGGCCCTGCTCACGGCGGCCGGGCTCGGGGACGTACGGAGCGATCCGCTGTCCTGGGACCACCGCACGGACGCGGAGGACTGGTGGGCGGGCCCCGCCGCCGGAGTCGCCGCGATCGGGCAGCTGGTCAACAGCCGGGGCCCGGAGGGCGTGGCGGCGGCGAAGCGCGAGTACGACGTGCTGTGCGAGGAATTCGCTTCGGAGGGCGGCGAGTTGGCCCTGCCGCACCTCGCCCTGCTGGCCCAGGGAAAGGTGTAGCGCCGAGCCGCGTTCAGCCGGTCCGGGCGACCCCTCAAGCCGGTCCGGGGCGACCCCTCAAGCCCGTCCGGCGTTTGAGGGCGGAACCGGTGACGTGGTGGGCCGGTGCGGAAAGGTGCGGTCGCGTCCGGTAGCCGGGGTGGGCTGACATGATCGTGTGATGAGTGACGAGTCTTTCAGCCTCACGGTCCTGGGCAGCGCGACCCCGTACCCGCTTACGGACAACCCGTGTTCCGGCTATCTCGTGTCGAGCGGCGGCACCCGCGTCTGGGTCGACGCGGGCAGCGGGACGCTCGGCCCGCTGCAGCGTCACGCGCGGCTGGACGAGCTCGACGCCATCTGGATCTCGCATCTGCACGCCGACCACTGCGCGGACCTCCTCACCGCGTACTACGGCGCCCTCTACGCGGACATCCGCCTCGAAGCGCCGATCCCCCTCTACGGCCCGCCCGGGACCGCCGACCGGCTGGCCCACTTCCTGACCAACGGCCCGGACCGCAGCCCGGTCGAATCAGCCTTCGCCGTAACGGAGTTGTACGACGGGCATCAGGTGACCACCGGCCCGCTCCGGCTGACCAGCCGGGCGGTGGCACACGGCATGCCCGCCTTCGCCGTGCGCGTCGAGGCGGCGGGCAGGTCGCTGGTGTACTCCGGGGACACCGCACCCTGCGCGGCCCTCACGGAGCTGGCCGGGGGATGCGACGTGCTGTTGTGCGAGGCCGAGAGCGCGCAGCCGCCCGCCGAGGGCGAACAGGTGCACCACACACCGGAGGAGACGGGCGACACCGCCGCCGCGGCCGGGGCGGGCCGGTTGCTCGTCACGCACGTCGGCCCCTTCCTCACGCCGGGACAGGCGGTGGCACGGGCCTCCGCACGGTTCGCCGGGCCCGTCGAGCACGCCGCCCCCGGTGCGGTGTTCCGGATCGGCTAGGCCGTGCCCGGCGTGCCCGGCGTGCCCGGCGTGCCCGGCGGGTCAGTCGAGGCAGAACTCGTTGCCCTCGACGTCCTGCATCGGCTGGCACGACTCGTTCTCGCCGTCGGCCCGCAGGAGCTCCCCGCGGACCGCGCCGAGCGCGACCAGACGGACGCACTCGGCCTCAAGCGCGGCGAGGCGCTCTTCCCCCACCAGCCCGGTGCCGACCCGTACGTCGAGGTGCACCCGGTTCTTGACGGCCTTGCCCTCGGGAACGCGCTGGAAGAAGAGCCGCGGGCCCACCCCCGAGGGATCGGAACAGGCGAACCACGCGCCCCGGCTCTCGGCCGGCTGCGTGCTGTTGAACTCGTCCCACGTGGCGAACCCCTCCGGCGGCGTCGGGGCGACGTACCCCAGCACCTCGCACCAGAAACGGGCGACGCGCTCGGGGTCCGCGCAGTCGAAGGTGACCTGGAACTGCCTGATCGTTGACATCGGCTCACCCTAACTGCGCCGGGAGAACGGTCAAGGGGCACGGGTGTCACATCCGTTCGGGGGGCGCGCCGTTGTCGTCAATGAGGTGCCGGGCGACTTCGGACGGGTGCGTCAGCTGCGGGTAGTGCCCGGCCCCGGGGAGCTCGGTCACCGGGTGGCCGGTGGCGGCCGTCAGCGGGTCGGCCGAGCCCACGATGATCCGGACCGGTACGGTCACCCGGTCCAGCAGGGCCCGCGACTCCTCGCGGGCGGCCGCCCCCGTGCGCATGGCCGCCACCACCCGGCGCGCCGCCCCACGACGGCGCAGGTCCGCCACCGCACTCTCCGTCGCCGGCCCGTCGGGGACACCCAGCACCCGGGCCAGCCGGGCGGCGGACATCCGGCGCAGGAGCGGCGCGGCGAGTGCCGAGCGGGTCAGCCGGGACGAAGGCGCCTGGAGGAACGCGGGGGCGATGAGGACGAGTTCGCCGACGAGGTCCGGACGGTCGACGGCGAAGCGCAGGGCCGGCCCACAGGCCAGCGAGTGCGCGACCAGCGCCGGGCGGGTGCGGACCGGCTCCATCAGTCCGGCCAGCCAGGCGTCCATGGAGCGGTCCGTGGCGCCCGAGCGGCCGAGGCCCGGCAGGTCGGCGGTCAGGACCGGGCCGGGCAGGTGCGCGGTGAGGGGCGCCCAGAGGTCGGCGTTCATCGGCAGCCCGTGCAGCAGGACATGGCCGGGGCGGTGCCGCTCTCCGGCCACCCACGTGCGGCTGCCCGCCACGGTCCGGAAGCCGTAGGGGCGCAGCCAGGGCGACGCGGCACCGAAGCGGGCGGCCACCAGTTCGTCGGCCCAGGCGCGCAGGGCATCGGCCACCGGAGGCATCTCCAGACCGGCCTTCGCGGCGAGGGCGCGGGCGGAGTCCGTCGGGTAGCGGTCGTCGGACAGGAACGACAGGGTCTCGGGGTCTGCCCCGGTCAGCCTGCGCGGCAGGCGTCGCAGCAGGCCGACGGGAACGGTCCGGCGGGGCGCCCTCACCCCGGTGTGGCGGGCGACCGTACCGAGCAGCTCTGGCAGGGGCGGAGTGGTGTCGTCGAGCACCCAGTAGTGCTCACCGGCCGGCGCCTCGGGGACCTCGGCCAGGAACCGTGCGAAGTGGCCGACCGTCACGACCGGCAGGAAGGTGCCGGGGCCGCCGGGCACCGCGGGAAGCCGGCCGTTCCACAGGTCCTGGACGAGCGAGCCCAGGCCGAGGTACTGCCCCGGCCCGATCACGGTGCTGGGATTGACGACGCTCAAGGGGACCCCCAGGGCGAGGGCGCGGTCCAGCACCGCGAGATGCCCTTCCGTCTTCGACGCCTCGTAGGCGCCCTGCGTCGCGTAGTCGGGGCCTCCTTCGGCCGCCGCGCCCACCCGGTACCCGCTGATGTGCACCAGCCGGCGCGGACCGGGCAGCGTCGCGGCCCACTCGACGACATGGAGCGCCCCGGTGACGTTGACCGCCCGCGCCTCCTGAAGGCCGAGGCCGAACGCGTACCGGGCTGCGGCGTTGTAGACGTCGCGCGCCTCGGGCAGTCCCGAGAGCGGGCGCGTGATGTCGGCGGTCACCACTTCCAGCCGGGCGGTGCCGACCCCCTGGGAGTCCAGCCACGGCGTGAGGGTGTCCTCGCGCACGGCGGCGGCCACCCGCCGGCCCCGGGTGAGCAGCTCGGCGACGAGGGAGCGGCCGATGAATCCGGTCGCACCGAAGACGATCGCGTCCATGTTTCTCCTCCAGCGAGTCATTTCCAGCGAGTAATTAATAGATCGGTCTGCATATTTTTTGGACAGCGGAACGACGGAACGGCAGGCGGCCCGCCGGTCGCGGCGGGCCGGGCCCTCACCCCAGCAGCGCGCCGACCTGGCGCGCGACGCTCTCCAGTGGCTTCCTGCTGCGGTGCGCCCGCGCCAGCAGGAGCGCTCCCTCGATCAGGGCCAGGATCGTGACGGCGAGGTCCTCCGCGTCCGGGCGGTCGGCCAGCTGTGTGCGCAGGGCGTCCTCCCATGACCCGTAGACGTCAGAACAGGCCTTCTGGAGGGCGTCGTTGGTGGCCGCCGTCTCCAGCGCCACCGCGGCTACCGGGCACCCCTTGTGCCAGTGGGACGCCTCCAGCCGGTCACCCAGGTAGCTCAGCATCCCGGCCACGAACTCGGCCGCCGGCGGCTTGGATTCGGCCAGCCCGCCGAACGCGTCGGCGATGGTCCGGCCGGCCCGCCGGACGGACTCGCCGACCATCTGGTCCTTGCCCTCGGGGAAGTGGAAGTAGAGCGAACCGCGTGGCGTGCCGCTGGCCGCGATCACCCTGTTCAGCCCGGCGCCGTAGTACCCCCCGGACTCGATCAGATCCTGTGTCGCGTCCAGCAGTCGTGCCCGCGTCTCGGCGCCCTTCTGTCCCATGGGGCCAAACTAGACCGATCTACATATTCGTACAACCCCGTGTGCGGGCGGAGACGGCGAACGGCCCCGCCCGGTGGGCGGGGCCGTCGCGGGGTGTCCGCCTCAGTTGCTGGAGACGGTGACCTTCTCGTCGTTGTTGAGCTGCTCGACCAGCTGCTTGACCTTGGCCTTGTCCCAGACCAGGTTGCCGCCCGTGGAGCCGGAGATCGGCATGTTCATCGACGTGCCGTCGCCGCCCGTGACGCCCTTCATGGCGAAGAACATCTGGCCCAGGTCCCAGAGGGACATGTCCTTGTCGACGACCAGGGTGTCCAGACCGGCGCCCATCGTCGGGTAGAGCTTGAACGGGTTGAGGATCGTCGACGCCGTCGCCGTCTGGCTCGCCAGCGCCGCGAGGAACTTCTGCTGGTTCTTCGTACGGTCCAGGTCGCTGGCCGCGAAGGCGTACCGGGTCCGGACGAAGGCGAGGGACTCCTCACCGTTCAGGGTCTGCTTGCCCGCCTTGAAGTCGGCGCCGGAGTTCTTGTCCTTGAACGCCTTCGGGATGTCCAGCTCGACGCCGCCGATCGCGTCCACGATCTTGGCGAAGCCGCCGAAGCCGATCTCGACGTAGTGATCGATGTGCAGACCGGTGTTGAACTCGACCGTACGGACGAGCAGTTCGGGCCCGTCCTCGGCGTACGCGGCGTTCAGCTTGGTCGTGCGGCCCTTGCCCTCGTACTTCTTGCCGGACTCGGAGCCGACGAACGACGGGATCTCGACGTTCGAGTCACGCGGCAGCGAGACCAGCGTCGGGCCGTCGCCGCCGTCGTGCAGGATCATCATCGAGTCGGTCCGCTTGCCCTCGGCGGAGCCGGTGTGGAGCTTCTTCTTGTCCTCGGCCGTCATGCCCTCGCGGCTGTCGGAGCCGACGATCAGGTAGTTCGTGCCGTCGCCCGCCTTCGGCCGCTCGATGACCTTGGAGAGGTCGACGTCGCGCTTCAGCTTGGAGTCGGCCCAGAAGTACGTGCCGATGGACACACCGAGCACCACGACCACCAGGACCAGCGCGCCGATCTTGATCCGGCGCCGCCAGTCGGGCGCGGCCGCCGGTCGGCCCTGGACGTATCCGCCGTCACCGGGGCCGCCGCCCTGGCCGCCGCCGTGCCCGCCGCTGTTGCCGCCGCCGTAGACCTGGCCCGTGTTGTAGCCACTGTCGTACTGCGGTCCTTCGTCGTAGCCGCCGGGCTGCTGCGGCACCTGCCGCTGTCTCGGCGGCGCGGGGCGCCGCTGCGAGGGAGCGGACTGCTGGGGCGGGACGGGGCGCTGGACGTGCGGCATCGCGCGGGCGCTCTCGGGCCGGTCGCTCGCGCTTCCCTGCCCGTAGCGGTTGCCGCCGCGGTTGTCGTCGTTCCAGCCCTCGGGCCAATCGTTCATGCGGTCCAGTGTGCAGGCCGGGCCCACTGCTATTACAGGGTGTAAGGGAAATCGGACCTGGGCTGTTGCGAAGCTGATGCATTGCGACGGGCTCGAAGCCCCCGCATAAGGTGGAGGGCATGACAGATCAGGCCCCGCGCCCGGAGGGCGACATTCCGGGCAAGCCGACCGCAGCCTCCCGGACCACCCTCAGCCACATCATGACCGGCAGCGACACGAATCTGCTGGGTACGGTGCACGGCGGCGTGATCATGAAGCTGGTCGACGACGCGGCGGGCGCCGTCGCGGGCCGGCACTCCGGCGGCCCCGCCGTGACGGCCTCGATGGACGAGATGGTCTTCCTGGAGCCGGTCCGCGTGGGTGACCTTGTTCACGTCCGCGCCCAGGTGAACTGGACCGGCCGCTCCTCGATGGAGGTCGGCGTCCGCGTCATGGCCGAGCGGTGGAACGAGTCGACCCCGGCGCAGCAGGTCGGCAGCGCCTACCTGGTGTTCGCGGCGGTCGACGCGGACGGCCGCCCGCGCGCCGTACCGCAGGTCATCCCGGAGACCGAGCGGGACAACCGGCGCTACCAGGAGGCACAGATCCGCCGTACGCACCGGCTGGCCCGGCGCCGCGCGATCAGGGAACTGCGCGAGAAGCGCGCCGCCGACGGCATCGAGGACTGAGGACTGAGGACCGGGGGCTGAGGACCGGGGCTCGGAAACTGTTACGTACGGGCGCTCATGGGCACGTCACCTCGTCGCCCGTGACGGCCCCGAACCCGCTCGGATCGGGCTCGTCGGCGCGGACCCGCTCCACCTTGGCGTAGTCCGTGCCCGCGGTCACCTTCATCGTGGCGCCCTGGCCCTTCACCGGCATCAGCTCCGCCCCCGGCAGCGCCGCCGCCAGCGACTTCGCGGACCGGTCCCAGCGCGGGTCGTACGTGACCACGGTGTGCTTGAGATCGCGCTGCTCCCCGTTGAGCGGGGCCCGGGTGGTGTCGAAGCCGGTGCCGCGCAGCGCGGCGTCGACCGTGGAGCCGAGGCCGTCCTTCGGGGTCCCGTTGTAGACCTGGACCCGGATCTGCCGCGGCGGCACGTCCACCTTCTTCGCCGGCGCCTGCTCGGGCCGCTTCACCGTGAGCGGCTTGTCCTCGCGCAGCGCCTGGAAGAGCTGCTTCGACTTCTCCGGGTCCCATTTCACCGTCGAGCCGATGCCCTTGACCGGGTAGGCGACATCGCTCATCGGCACCGAGGTGAACTCCGAAGAGGCGGCGGAGAAACCTTGCATCGCCTGGCCGAGGTCCAGCATCTGCTGCGTACCGAAGCCCCTGTCGGCCCGTACCGACTTCAGCATCGTCGAGGCGACCTCGCGGAACTTCACCGGGTTCAGCAGCACCCCGCTGCTGGTCGCCTGCTTGATCAGCGAGGCCATGAACTTCTGCTGGCGCTGCATCCGGCCGAGGTCGGCGGCGCCGTCGATGTGCCGGGAGCGTACGTACTGGAGCGCCTGGCCACCGTCCAGCTCATGGGTGCCCGCCGCGAGATCGAGACCCGTGTAGGAGTCCTTCATCGGCCGGGTGGTGCAGATCCGCACCCCGCCCAGGGTGTCGACCGTCGTCATGAAGCTGGTGAAGTCGACCTCCAGATAGTGGTCGACCTTGACGCCCGTCATGTGCTCGACGGTCCGCACGGTCAGATTGGGGCCGCCCTCGGCGTAGGCGGCGTTCAGCTTCACCGGATGGGCCGCGTGCTCCTCGCCGGTGGTCTGGTCCCGGTGCTCGGGGATCTCGGCGTAGCTGTCGCGCGGCAGGCTGACGATGCTGGCCCGCTTCTTGTCCGACGACAGGTGCACCAGCATGATCGTGTCGGTGCAGTGGCAGGGCGCGCCGCCCAGCCGGTACTTCGCCTTCTCCTCCTTGGTGATCTTGTCGCGCCCGTCGGTGCCGACCAGCAGCAGGTTCATGCCGTGACCGCCCGAGGGCCGGTTCTTCATGTCCTTGAACGGGTCGATCCGGTCGATCCCGTTCTCCAGGTTGGTCACGACGGCATGGCCGATGCCACCGGCCCCGAGGACCAGCACGGAGAGACCGGTCGCCATCCGCATGCCCCAGCGTGGTCTCTCGTCCTGCTTTCTGGGCCGTCGGCGCTGCGGGGGAGCGGCGCGGGGCCGGGGCGGACGGGGGGAGCGGTGCGGCGTGGGCACGGGGGGACACCTCCGCGGTGCAAGGGGGACCTGTCGCACGGTAGGCCCATACGATCTGCATCCCGGCCCGCAACCCGGCGGCGCGCTCCGGGTTCCCCCATTCGCGGTAACAAGAAGGCCGAATATTGCCGCCCGGTGCCGTTCTCAGCCCCAGGCGCCGGGGTTCTGACCCCCCGGCGCCCCCTCATTCGTGTCCCGCGCGTCCGTTACATCTGGCGGTACGGCCAGTACACGTCCATGCACTCGTCCGACTTGGCACCGTTGACCGACTCGGTGTCCTCCAGCGGATCGCTGTCGTCCGCCGCGGCCTTCGGGAACGTGGAACCCGTCCGCCAGTCCGAGCCGACCGTGAGCATCAGGCCGGCCCCGTCCGGGGTCTCCTTCACGGCGCTCGTCGGCATCGACAGGGCCTTCGCGATCGACAGCGCGTCCGACCTGCCCTGGGCGCCCGAGCTCTTCGGGTAGGCCACCTCGGTCGTCCGCGCGGAGCCGGGATCGGTCGAGGTGTCCGCCTCGGTGAAGCCCTTGGCCTTCAGCAGCTCCTGGACTTGCGCGGCGCGGCCGGTGGTGGGGGCCTGGCCGTCACCGGAGGTGCCGTTGACGACCGTCACCCCGAGGGAGGCGGGGGCGCCGGCCTTCGGTCCGGCCGGTGTCTTCTTCTTCGCCTTGGCGCGGTCCTTGGGGTCGAGCGACTCGTCGGCCCGGATCAGCGCCCAGAGCTTCTCCGCGGCACCCGGCTTCGGCAGCACGTGGGCGTCGGGGTCCTCCGGGTCCTGGATCCGGGGCATCGTCAGCATGTTCATCTTGTCCAGCGGCACGTTCTTCAGCTGCATGCCGAGGTCGAACAGCTTCTTCACCGTGCCGATCTCGTCGGAGACCTGGAGCGAGTCGACGGCGGTCTCGGCGAGGTTCAACAGCTTGCCGGAGTCCGTGAACGCGTTCTGGCTCTTCAGCTCACGCAGGACCGAGTTCAGGTACATGTGCTGCGCCTGGGACCGGCCGATGTCGCTCGCGAAGGCGTGCCGGGTCCGGAGCCACTTCAGCGCGTCCTCGCCCTTGATCTTGTGCTTGCCCGCCGTCAGCCGCAGATGGGAGCCACCGGGCACACCGGGTTTGGGCACGTCGTTGACGTTCTGCTTGACGCACACCCAGGCGCCGCCCACGGCGTCCGCCATGTCCACCACACCCGCGAAGTCGACCATCATCCAGTGGTCGATGTAGACCCCGGTGAGCTTCTCCCAGGTGTCCAGGGTGCAGCCGGCGCCACCGCGCAGCGTCTCGTTGATGATGCCGTTGGTGGCGGCGAACTTCTCGCCGGTGTCGGGGTTCTTGCACGCCGGGATGTCGACGCGGGTGTCCCGGGGGATGCTCACGACCGAGGCGTTCTTCCGGTCGGCCGAGACGTGGAGCAGCATCTGCACATCGGCCAGCGGCGTCCCGCCCACGCTCTCCTTCGAGCCGCCGAGCTTGAGGTTCGCCGCGCTGTTGCGGCTGTCGGAGCCGATCATCAGGATGTTCAGCGGGGTCTGGCCCGCGGCGTTCGGAGCGGTCTTCTCCGCCGCGCTGTTGCCCGCACTGCGCGCGCTCTTACGGATTTTGCCGTTGAGGTGCTCGTACCAGAGGTAACCGGCCGCGCCGGTGCCGAGTATGACGAAGGCGAGGGAGAAGGCGATCCAGCGCAGTATCCGCCGCTTCTTCGTCCGGCCGGCGCGGCGGGGCCGGCCGCGCCGCCCGCCGTGGCCCGCGGCGCGGCGGCCGCCGCCCCCGCCCCCCTCGGAGCGACCGCGACCGGCGTCGTCCCCGCTGCCGTCGGGTGTCGGGGCGTCGCCCTTCCCGTCCTCGTAGAGGCCGTCGTCCCAGCCGAGTTGACCGGCATGCCGGACCCGTGGTCGCGTTCCCTCCCCTGGTGTGCTGCTCCGTCCCACCGGGACCCCCCTGCTGCTCAGTCTCGCGATATCGCGCAGTGACCCGGTGTCACTTGGCGCACTCTGCCTTGTCGGCACTGGCCTTCGGAATGTCGATCTTGGCCGGTCCGGTGATCGGGGTGCCCGCGCCCTTGAAGTCCCTCCCGAGGGTCAGGACCATCGCCTGGAGCCCTTCGGCGTCGGTGGTGCCCTTCTTGAGCGCCGATCCGGGGAGCCCCATCATCGCGGCGAGCGCCCGTGCCTGGTCCGCCTGGTTCGGGGCGTACTCAAGCGTCGTCCTGGCGGCCTTCGCCGGGGCGTTGGCCTTGTTGGTGGACTTGAGGACGCCCTTCTCGTTCTGCAGCCAGGTCACGGTCTGCTGAGCGGCTCCGGAGATCTCGCCGCCGTTGTAGACGTCGACGCGCACGTCGCCCGCCGCCGCCTTGGTGCCCTTGAGGAGGGAGTCCTGCTTGCCCTTGGCCGCCTTCTTCTGCGCGGCCACCTCGGTCAGCGAGGTGTCCGCCTGCATCATCGAGAACAGCTGCGGCGCTTTCACCGGGTCCACGACGACCGTGATCGGCTTCGGCTCCGCCGGGTTGTCGATCACCGGAAGCGTCACGAACGAGATGTTCTTCGTGTCGATCTTGGTGAGTTCCTTGGCGAGCGTGGTCAGCTTCGGCACCGAACCGATGGCCTTGTCGACGGTCAGGGCCTTGGTCGCCGAGTCCGCCAGCTTGAAGAGCTTCGTCGGGCTGGTCAGGGTGTCGTCCGACTTCATCTGCCGGATCATCGAGCCGATGAACTGCTGCTGGACCTTGATCCGGTCCAGGTCGCTCCCGTTGGCGAAGGCGTGCCGGGTCCGTACGAACGCCAGCGCCTCCTCGCCCTGGATCTTGTGGTCGCCCGCAGAGAGGTCGAGGTGGGAGTCCGCGTCCTTGATCGGCCTCGCGAGGCAGATGTTGACGCCGCCGACCGCCGTGGACAGTTCCTTGACCGCGTTGAAGTCGACCATCATGAAGTGGTCGACCTTGAGGCCGGTGAGCTCCTTGACGGTCTCCATCGTGCAGCCCGGGTCACGGCCGGACTGGCCGAGGCTGACGTTGAACCGGATGTTCTCCGTGCCCGGGATGACCTTGTCGGTGCCGTCCGGCTGCCTCGACTTGCACTCCGGGATGTTGGTGATGAGGTCGCGCGGGATGCTCAGCGCGGTGGCGTTGGTGCGGTCCTTGGAGACGTGGAACAGGATGTTGGTGTCGGCATGGCCGGTACTGCCCTTGTCGCCGTAGCCCTCGTTGCCCTTGCCGGTCCGCTTGTCCGTGCCGATGACCAATATGTTGAGGGGCGCGTCGGCGGTGATGACGTCCTTGTTGCCGGCGTCGCCGATGTCCACGGAGTTCAGGTTGCCGTTGAAGTGCTGGTACAGCGCGTAACCGCCGACCGAGACCCCGACGAGCAGGAAGGCCACCACGCCGCCCGTCCAGATCAGCGCCTTCTTGCGGCGGGCCTTGGGGGCCTTGCGCTTGCGGCGGCCGGCGCCGTTCTCGTTCGAGGACGGGCCCGAACCCTCCTTGGCGCGGGTCTCCTGGCCGCGGGTCGACCGGCGACCGCCCTGCCTGGGCACCTCGCGGCCGGGCCCGGCGCCACGTCCGGCGGCGTCGCGCGGGGAGTCCCGCCGCCGGCCGGCGTTCTCACGGCCGGCGTCAGGGCGTCGGCCGCCGCGCGGCCCGGAAGAGGCCTGACCGCCACCCGAATCCCCTCCGGATTGGTTCAGTCGCAGTTCGTAATCGCCGGTGTCCGGGTTGAGGACCCATTGGTCTGCGGGATCGATGTCTTCCGCCCGCCCACGGCCTTGTGCATCCACGGTTGCTTGAGTCCTCCGTCGGTGCCACGCGAGGCGCCTCCCCCGAAAGGCGCTCAATCTTTCGCTCCGGAAGTGCTCGGCCCTGGGGCCCGGAGCAACCGGATCGCGTCACACTATCCGTCCGGTTCGGCGCCGAGCGATGGGCGTGACATATTCCACGGCCCTTACAACCGGGCATTCTTCCCATTGCACGCCGAACGTTGATGGCTGCTTGGCAATTGCTTTACTGCTTGCACAGGTCGGTCGCGGCGTTGTTACCCGAATAGGTGGGCGTGGGGCTGGGTCCCGGGGCGCCTGTCGCGCCCGATTCGCCATCCGTGGGCTCACCGGACCGGCCGTCGCTGTCTTCATCCTGTGAATGTTCCGAGCCCTCCCCGCCGTCGGTGTTCTTGCCGTCGTCACCATTGAGCTGATCTGCGGGAACCACCGTGAGCGGCTTGTCGTCGCGCAGTTGTTTGAAGAGCCTGTCCGCATCGGGCTGTACCAGTTCGTCCCGATTCCGGTTGGCCGAGTACGGCTGCCGGGGGACGGTCAGGAACTGAACCTTGTCGGTCGGTACGTCGCGCATGCCGCGTACCAGGTCGTACAGGTCCTTCAGGGTGTCAAGGCCCGGGTCCGTGGTGAGCGCCTTCGTCGCCGCGTCCAGTACCGGGTAGAGCCGGGTCGGGTTGAGGAGGACGCCGTTGCTCTGCACCTTGTTGACGAGCGCGCCCAGGAACTGCTGCTGGCGGTCCATCCGTTCGGTGTCGCTGCCGTTGCCGATCGACTTGCGGACCCGTACGTACCCGAGTGCCTGCTCGCCGTTGAGCTTCTTGCGGCCCGCCGGGAGCTTGAGGTGGGCCGCGCTGTCGTTGATCGGTTCCTTGAGACAGATCTCCACGCCGTCCACCGCGTCGACCATGTCCTTGAAGCCGTTGAAGTCGACGACCATGTAGTGGTCGATGCGGACGCCTGTCATCTTTTCGACGGTGCGGATGGTGCAGGCGGTTCCACCGAGCTCGAAAGCCCCGTTGAACTGGGCGAATTGTGGCCTGCTGACAGTTTTGTCCGCGTTGTGGCAGGCCGGGATGTTCGCCATCAGGTCGCGTGGGATGGACATCGCGGTGGCGCTTTTCCGGTTCGCGGCCAGGTGCAGCAGGATCGTGGTGTCGGAGCGCTGGCTGCCGCCGTCGTCGCGGCCGTACTCGCGGTTGTCCCCGGCCCGGCTGTCGGAGCCGATGAGCAGGATGTTCTCCGCGTTGTGGACGACGGAGGGCGGGCGCTCCTTCTCGTACGCCTTGAGCTCGGCGGCCGCGGAGGTGTCCACCTTGATGTTGCCGTCGAGCTTCTTGTACAGCCACCAGCCGGTGCCCGCCGCGACGAGGACGACGAACGAGGCCCCGAGCGCGGTCCAGCGCAGCCAGTGCCGCTTGCGCTTGACGGTGATGTCGAGGCTCGTACCGGATCCGGGACCCTCGGGCGGCGGCCCGTCCGAGGCCCCGCCGGCGGAGCCGCTGCCGGAGCCGCCCCCCGGCCCGCTGCCGGAGCCGCTGCGGGTCTCGCCGCCCGGGGTGCTCGCCGGGGAGTCCTCGGAGGCGTTCTCCGAGGCGTTCCCGGGGTTGCTTTCCGGGGCGGTTCCGGTTCCCGGGGCGTCCTCCGGCGCGCGCTTCCCGCCGGGCGCCGCGCCGGGCGACCCGTCCGGCGTCTGGTCCTCGCCCGCGGCCGAGTCGTCGGGGTCGGCCGGAGTGCCGGCGCTTTCGGTCACGTCTGCGTCCATCCTTCACGTTCGGCGGCGCGATGGGCCGCCGGTTGCAGAAGTAGACGGCTGAACCTCACGCTTGGTTGTGCCTTGAGTGGTCTGTACCGCAGATCATGTACCGGAGTTGACGAATCGCCCGGAGGGCTCGGCCCACGATGGGCCGGACGGGTGGCCCTCGGACCGCTTGTCGTACCGCGGCGCCCCGGCTCTCGTCGGGAGCGCCGCCGCGCGGACCGCTGTCACACGGTCAGGGTGACCCGCTCGCTCTCGACGCGCTGCGCCAGCCCGTCCTCACCCAGCTCCCCGAGGTGCCGGCACAGCACCACGGAGCCCCCGGTCGCCAGCGGTGCGAACAGCCCGGCGCTGAGGCCGTCCCAGGTGTCGTACGTACGCCCCGAGAGCAGCCGTGACCCGGCGCCCAGGCCCAGCGCCGCACCGTCCGCGCGGGCCCGCGCGACCAGCTCCGCCGAGCTGAGCGCCACATCGCCCACGGTCAGCGCCGGCGCGTCCGGGTCCACCGGGGCGAACGGCGCGAACCGGTCGCCCTGGCCCGGCACCTCCACCGCGTAGTCCGCGAAGCCCTCCGGCGGCTGCGGGAACCGGCCGCCCATCGGGCGCAGCGCCAGCGCGATCCGCTCACCGCGGCAGGCCCGCGCGGCCTCCAGCGTGTCCGGTCCGGTGACGACCAGATCGGCGGCGGCCGGATCGCCCCCCACCTCCGCGACGACGCCGGCCGAGGAACAGGCGAGCAGCCAGACCGCGGACTGCCAGTGCGCGGGGAGCAGCAGGGCGAGCCGGTCACCGGGCTCCGCGGCGAGGTCGCCCTGGAGCAGGTTGGCGGTCTTGGCCACCCAATTGGCGAAGGTGGCCACCGACAGTTCGACGCGTTCTCCGGTGGCGTCGTCGTAGAAAGTGACCATGGGGCGGGCCGGGTCCGCGGCGAGCGCGGAACGCAGCAGGTCGGCAGGGGTGCGGTCGCTGGCGTTCATCCGCGCAAGGTTACGTGGCGGCGGCGGGCCGGACCGGGTGCCTCGGGTGAGCCGTACACCGGTTCGGCAGACGGGCCGTCAATTGCCGCGGGAAACACCGGTCGCCGGAGTTGTCCGCTTGTGCTCAGGATCATCTGTATGCGTGCCTTCATTGCATCCTCCATCGGTGTCACCTGCGCGGCAGCTCTCGCGCTGCCGCTCGCCGCGCCCGCGGGCGCCGCTTCCGACACCCCCGTCCACCCGGCCACCGCGGGCTCCGTACCCGCCGAGGCGTCCGAACCCGCCGCACTGCCCGGCTCGACGCAGTCGCTGGCCCTGTCCCCCCTGTCCACCGCCTCCGCGCGGGCCCCCGGTGAACCCGCCTCACCAGCCGCCGGACAAGGGCTGACCGAGCGCGACGTCCACCCGTTCTCCATGGTCGGCGTCGTCTGGGACGACGTGAACACCGAACTCCACGGCACCGCCCAGGTCCGTACCCGCTCCACCGCCACCGGCCGCTGGTCCGGCTGGCAGGACCTGGAGACGCACAACGCCGAGCACTCCGCCGACCCCGGCACCGCAGAACGCGAGTCGAGCGCGGTCCGGGGCGCCACCGCCCCGCTCTGGGTCGGCGCGTCCGACGGCGTCGAGGTCCGGGTGGACCCCGAGGCCCCGGACGCCTCAGCCACCCGCGACGCGTCCGCCACCCCCGTACCGCTGCCCGCCGGGCTGCACCTCGAACTCGTCGACCCCGGCAAGGACCCGCAGGAGCCGCCCGCCACCGGGGCGGCCGGAGCCGACCGCGCCTCGGCCCGGAACGCCACCGAGCTCCCCGCCCTGAGCAGGTCCGCGACCGACGCGGCCGCCGGATACGCGCCGGGCGCCAAGCCGTACATCGGCCCCCGCCCGCGCATCATCACCCGCAAGGGCTGGGGCGCCGACGAGAAGATCCGCGAGAAGGCCTTCGCCTACACCAAGACCGTCAAGGCGGCCTTCGTCCACCACAGCGCCACCGGCAACAACTACACCTGCTCCCAGGCGCCCTCGGTGCTGCGCGGCATCTACCGCTACCACGTCAAGAGCAACGGCTGGCGCGACATCGGCTACAACTTCGCCGTCGACAAGTGCGGAAACATCTACGAGGGCCGGGCCGGCGGCGTGACGAAGGCCGTCATGGGCGCGCACACCCTCGGCTTCAACACCAACACCATGGGCGTCGTGGTGCTCGGGACCTTCAGCGGCACCAACCCGCCCGCCGCCTCCGTCAACGCCGTCGCCAAGCTCACCGCCTGGAAGCTCGGGCTCTTCAAGGCCAACCCGAAGGGCAAGGTGACCCTGGTGTCGGGCGGCAGCAACAAGTACAAGAAGGGCAAGAAGGTCAAACTCAACGTCATCTCCGGCCACCGGGACGGTTTCGCAACCGAATGCCCCGGAGCACGTCTCTACAAGAAGCTCGGCACGACCCGGACCAGCTCGGCCAAGCTCCAGGGCCGCTGACCCGGAAGGAGCCGAAGGACGCAGAGCGCCCCGGGTCCTGCTGCGGGCCGCTGACCGAGGACACCCCCTCCGGTCTGCATACACTGGCCAGCCTTAGAAGCTGCTGTCCGATCTCCGCCGGGCGCGGGGCGTCCGGCACGGCCGCTCGCGGCGTTGCAGAAGTGCCCGAATGGCTCCGCCATGAGGACACTCCGGCGCCTTGCGATCGACCGCGCCGGACGCCCCGCGCTGATCCAGCGGAGATCGGACAGCAGCTTCTCACCAGGCCCGGCCCCAGCAGGAAGCAGAGACAGTGCTGTGACAGAGGCAAAAGAAGCGATCCTCCTGGTGGGCGGCAAGGGAACCCGGCTGCGCCCGCTCACGGTGCACACCCCGAAACCCATGGTTCCGGCGGCAGGCGTCCCCTTCCTCACGCACCAGCTGGCGCGTGCCCGTGCCGCCGGAGTCGAGCACATCGTCCTCGCGACGTCCTACCTGGCCGAGGTCTTCGAGCCGTACTTCGGCGACGGCTCGGAGCTCGGCCTGCACATCGAGTACGTCACCGAACGCGAACCGCTCGGCACCGGCGGCGCCATCCGCAACGTCGCCGCACGGCTCACCTCGGGCCCGGACGAACCGGTCCTCATCTTCAACGGCGACATCCTCACCGGCCTCGACATCCGGGCGCTCGTCACCTCGCACGCCGACTCCGGGGCGGACGTCTCACTCCACCTCACCCGGGTCGAGGACCCGCGCGCCTTCGGCCTCGTACCGACGGACGACACCGGCCGGGTCACCGCGTTCCTGGAGAAGCCGCAGACCCCGGAGGAGATCGTCACCGACCAGGTGAACGCGGGCGCGTACATCTTCCGCCGCTCCGTCATCGACACCATCCCGACCGGCCGCCCGGTCTCCGTGGAGCGCGAGACCTTCCCCGGACTCCTCGCCTCCGGCGCTCATCTCCAGGGCATGGTCGACTCCACGTACTGGCTGGATCTCGGCACCCCGCAGGCCTTCATACGCGGCTCCGCCGACCTGGTGCTGGGCCGCGCACCCTCCCCGGCCGTCCCCGGCCGCTGCGGCGACCGGCTCGTGCTGCCGACCGCCACGGTCGCCCCCGACGCCAAACTGACCGGCGGTACGGTCATCGGCGCCGACGCCGTCATCGGCGCGGGCGCCCGGATCGAGGGCTCCGCCGTACTGGCGGGCGCGGTCGTCGAACCCGGCGCGGTGATCACGGACTCCCTGGTCGGAGCGGGCGCCAGGATCGGCAGCCGTACGGTGCTGGCCGACGCGGTCATCGGGGACGGGGCCAGGGTCGGCGCCGACAACGAACTGCGCGACGGCGTCCGGATCTGGTGCGGGGCACACCTGCCCGCCGCGTCGGTGCGCTTCTCCTCGGACGAATGACCGGGCGAGCCGCTCCTCGCAGCACACCCCGAATGGCCGGAATCAGCCGTACCCTCGACAGGCACCCCCGACTACCGAGGACCTCACCCGTGGCAGGACGATTCGCTCCCCGCAGCGCCCCGCGCGCGGCCGTCCCGCGCCAGGTGACGACGCCCGAACCGGCGGCGCTGACCCGCGACTGGACCCCGCCGGGCCCGTTCGACCTGCGGCTCGTCCTCGGCCCGCTGCGCCGGGGCCCCGCCGACCCGACCTTCCGGATGTCCGCCGACGGCTCCGTCCGCCGCGCCAGCCGCACCCCCGCGGGCCCCGGCACCCTCCATGTCGTCGCCCGCGAAGGGCGGATCGAGGCGGCCGCCTGGGGGCCCGGCGCGGCCTGGCTGCTGGACCAGCTGCCGACGCTGCTGGGCGCCTGTGACGAACCGGAGGCCTTCACCCCGCGCCACCGGCTGCTCGCCGTGACCCATCACCGGCGACCGGGACTGCGGCTGCTGCGCACCGGCCTGGTGATGGAGTCCCTGATCCCGTCGGTGCTGGAACAGAAGGTCACCACGGACGAGGCGTACCGCGCCTGGCGCCTCCTGGTCCGCAAGTACGGCGAGCCGGCGCCGGGCCCGCAGGAGTACGGCCTGTACGTCATGCCGGACGCCCGCACCTGGTCGCTGATCCCGTCCTGGGAGTGGCACCGCGCGGGCGTGGACAGCAAGCGCTCCGCGACGATCCTGCGCGCGGTCCGGGTGGCCCGCCGCATGGAGGAGGCCGCCACCATGGAGCTGACCGAGGCGATGGCCCGCCTCCAGGTGATCCCGGGGATCGGCCCCTGGACGGCCGCCGAGACCCTGCAGCGCTCCAACGGCGCCCCGGACGCGGTGACGGTCGGGGACTTCCACCTGCCCGGCATCGTCGGCCACGCGCTGGCCGGCAACCGGAACGCCGACGACGAGGAGATGCTGACCCTGCTGTCCCCGTACGAGGGCCAGCGCCACCGGGCCACCCGCCTGATCATGCTCTCGGGCAACACCCCGCCCCGCCACGCACCCCGGATGACCCGGGGCGACATCGCGCGCCTGTAGGACCGGGCGAACTCAGGCCCGCCCCAGCGGATCACATCCGAGCCGGGAAAAATCAAGCCTGTCCGGCACATCACATCCGAGGCCGGGCAAAATCAAGCCCGTCCGGCGATTGAGGACCGGGGTCCGGGGCAGAGCCCCGAAACCACCCACCGGGCCACCGCCTCTCACCGCACCACGACAAACGCCTCCGCATCGCGCCCCACCCGCGGCGCCGCCGCCTCCACCGCCCGCCCCACGGCCACCGCCCCCAGCGGATCCCACGAAGACGGCAACGCCAGCACCTCCCGCACGACCTCGCGGCAGAACATCGTCGAGGACACCCACGCGGACCCCAGCTGCTCACCCGCCAGCGCCACCAGGAAGTTCTGGATCCCGGCCCCCGCGGCGACCACGAACATCTCGCGCTCCGCGCCGTCCCGCCGCTCGTCCCCGTACGTGTGGGAGCCGTCCATCACCATGCACGGGACCACCAGGTACGGCGCCCGGCGCAGCACATCGCCGCGCCGCACCCGCTTGGCGACCGACTCCTCGCTCTTCCCGTCCCGCCGCAGATCCGCGATCCACGCGTCCCGCATCGCGTCCAGCAGCCGGGTCCGCGACTCGGGCGACTCCAGCAGCACGAACCGCCACGGCGTCGTGTGATGCGGCGCGGGCGCCGTCACCGCCGTGGCCACGGCCCGCCGCACCGCGCCCGGGTCCACCGGCTCTTCGGTGAACTCGCGCACCGTGCGCCGTTGGGTCATCGCCTCCCGTACCGCCTCCGACGTGCCCAGCCGGAACATGTCGTCGGCCGCGACCCGCACCATCGCCCGCGCGCCCTCGTCGGACGCCGGGTCCACGAGGTGGCCGAGCCCGCGCACCACCGCTACGGGCAGTCCGTTCACCTTGCCCTTGACCAGGTCACCGGCAGCGGCCAGCTCGTCCGCGGTGGCGACGACGGTCGCGTTCAGCGGATTGCCGTGCCCGTCGCTCCCGCCCCGTAGATCGTCCAGCACCCGCACCCCGGCCGCGCCGATCGCGACATCGGTCAGCCCGTTGCGCCACGGCCGCCCGAAGGTGTCCGTGACCAGGACGCCGACCTTGACGCCGAGCGCGTCCCGCAGCCCGTCCCGGATCGCCCGCGCAGAGGCGTCGGCGTCCTCCGGCAGCAGCAGGACCGTTCCGGCGGGGGTGTTGGAGGCGTCGACCCCGGCCGCGGCCATGACCAGGCCCTGCCGGTTCTCGACGATCCGCAGCGCCCCGCGCCGCGCCACCACCCGTACCGTCTCGGCGTCGATCGCTGCCTCCCGGTCGGTGGCCTCGACGATCCGGCCCTCCGCCTTGGAGACGATCTTCGAGGTGACGAGGAGGACGTCACCGTCGAGGAGACCGGGTCCGGTGGCGGCGATCAGCTTCGCGAGATCGTCACCGGCCCGCACCTCGGGCATCCCGGGCAGCGCCCACAGCCGGAAGGAGGGCGCGGCGTCCGGGGCAGTGCTCATGCCCGTACCTCTTCCGCCAGCGCGAGCGCCTGCCGGGCCATCTCGGCGGTGGCGGCGACATCGGTCATCATCAGCGGGACGGAGCGGCAGCGGACGCCCGCGGACTCCACCTCGTCCACCGCGCCCGCGTCCACGGTGTCGACGAGCCAGCCGTCGAGCAGCCCGGAGCCGTAGTGCTGGGCGACCGCCGCGGCTGTCGACTCGACGCCCACCGCGGCGAGGACCTTGTCGGCCATCCCGCGCACCGGTGCGTCACCGACGATGGGGGAGAGGCCGACGACCGGCACTCCGGCCTCGGCGATGGCCTCCCGGATACCGGGCACGGCGAGGATCGTCCCGATGGACACGACGGGGTTCGACGGCGGGAAGAGGATGACGTCGGCCGAGGCGATCGCCTCCAGGACGCCCGGCGCCGGCTTGGACTGCTCGGCACCGACGGGCACGATCGCCTGGGCGGGGACGGAGGCGCGGAGCTTCACCCAGTACTCCTGGAAGTGAATGGCCTTGCTCTCGCCGTCGGCGTCCACCGCCACATGGGTCTCGATCCGGTCGTCGGACATCGGCAGCAGCCGGACCCCCGGCTTCCAGCGCGCACAGAGCGCCTCCGTGACGGCGCTCAGCGGATAGCCCGCGCCGAGCATCTGGGTGCGGACGATATGGGTCGCGAAGTCGCGGTCACCGAGGCCGAACCACTCGGGGCCCACGCCGTAGGCCGCGAGCTCCTCCTTGACGTGGAAACTCTCGTCGGTACGCCCCCAGCCCTGGTCCTCGTTGATGCCACCGCCGAGGGTGTACATGACGGTGTCGAGGTCGGGGCAGACCTTGAGCCCGAACAGATGGATGTCGTCACCGGTGTTGCCGATCACCGTGATGTCCGCGTCGGGCGCGGCCTCCTTGAGGCCACGCAGAAAACGAGCACCACCGATACCGCCGGCCAGAACCACAATGCGCATGGAAACAGTCTGTCAGGCGAAGCCTGATCGTTGTCGGGGTGGTGGCGGGCGACGGGTGGGGCTGTCAGGCGAAGCCTGATCGTTGTCGGGGTGGTGGTGCGTCGTCAGGCGGTGACCGTCGACGCGGCGCGCTGCGAGGCGTGCATGGGCATGTCGGTCAGGCCCGGGTAGTAGATGTGCAGGCTGACGGCCGGTTCGAGGGAGTCGTTGACCACCTCGTGGGCGTAGCCGGGGGCGAAGACGCGCTGGGCGCCGGAGCCCAGCGTCCGCTTCCCCCGGTCCGTACGCTCCGTCAGCTCGCCGTCCAGCACGGTCAGTACACCGGAGGACGGGCCGTGGTCGTGCAGCCCGCTGCCCTGGCCCGGGATCCAGCTGAGCAGCCAGACGTCGTACCCGGGGAGGCTGAGCAGCCGGTGGTACCAGCGGGTGGTGGCGTCGTACTGGACGAGCGGGGCCCAGCGGGGGCGGTCGTCGGCGATGGAGCGGGCGAGCCCGGCGAACTCCGCCACCGTGGCGGGGTGCTCACGGGCGGGGCGCAGGAGGTGCTGGACCTCAAGGAGGTCGCCGGCGATCTGGAGGTCGCTGTCGCTGTTCATGGGTGCGGTGGTTCCTCGGCGGGAGTGCACGGGAGTGCGGGTCCGGTGGGGGTGCGGGGGTGTCGCGAGGACCGTGGGGACCGGGTGACCACGGGCCGTGAAGGCCGCAGGGGAGGGTCCGGGGGTCCGGGATGAGCTGTGTCGGGCTGGAGCGCGAGGGCTTCAACAGCTGAGACAGCTGGAACAGCAACAGCGAGCCTGGACAGCGCTACGGAACCCACGGATGTGGGTGACGCGCATCGCTGAGGTCACTGGCATGACATCAAGGAGAGCCGGAGAACCTTCGGACTGTCAACCCAATGCCCGATTTGAGGCTAATGTTTCACCTCATCCGGTTGCTCCGAGCGGAGAAAGGTTTGTGCAGCGCTCGTCGGGGAGACATGGCGCAGCAGAGGTGCCCGTAAACGCGGTTGCGGCTCCGTGACCCGACTGTGATCTTGATCGCTTCGGTGATCGAATCGCAACGTGCCCGCCCTCCAGGGAGTTCCTCTCCGTGACGGGTGATCGCGCGATGGGCGCGCGAGAGGCCCATGGCATATGTCAGGTTTTTGGTTATTTGAACACTTACCGCATAGGCTTGGTGCCGCAGAGTGAATACCGGGCCCAATAGCAGATCTGCGCTTGACTGGCACGAAGCTACACACTTGTAATTTCACTCGTGTCGTTCGGCCGATTCGATAACGGCCGCATCACGGGGACGCAAGAGACAGACGAGGGGCGCACATGACCGAGCTGTTCCAGCAACTGCTGGTCGAGGACGCGGACGAGGAACTCGGCTGGCAGGAGCGCGCGCTGTGCGCCCAGACCGACCCTGAGTCCTTTTTTCCTGAGAAGGGCGGATCCACCCGCGAGGCGAAGAAGGTCTGTCTCGCCTGTGAAGTCCGGTCCGAATGCCTTGAGTACGCCCTTTCCAAGGACGAGCGGTTCGGCATCTGGGGCGGTCTCTCCGAGCGCGAGCGACGGCGTCTGAAGAAGGCCGCGATCTGAGGGCGCGATCCGAGGCCGCGATCTGGCGCGCACTGGCCGGGGAACCCGAAGAAAGCCCGCAGCCGCAGCCGCTGATCAGAAGCCGCTGATCAGAAGCCGCTGATCCGCAGCCGCTGATCAGAAGCGCCTGATCACAAGCGCCTGACCAGAAGACCCTGAGCCCGGCCGGAAGACGCCGGACTCCGGCGAGCGGACCGCTCCCCGGAGTTGCCTCCGACCCGGCCCGCCCATGGCCCGCCGCCTGCACCCTGCCCGCAGGCGGCGGGCCATCGCCGTGCCCGGTGCACCGCCCCCGGCCCCGTACCGTCGCTCTCGTTCAACCGCTCCGCGCCACCCCGGTTATCCGTACCGTTAGTGTGGGGCCCCGTCCGAGACGCGCCAACGACCCGACAGGGCGCGCGTGTACACCGATGCAGCCCCCGGGGGTACGTTCCCCCGGACCCGGCCGGAGGGCCCGTACCTCGATGTCCGTGCACAGCCATTCGACGGCGCCGTACGCGGCCGCCGCCGCCCCAGAGTTCCCCAGGCATGTCGTCACCGCCGTGCTCGTCTCCCACGACGGCGCACGCTGGCTGCCCGACGCACTCGCCGGGCTGCTCGGGCAGGAACGTCCCGTACAGAGCGTCGCCGCCGCCGACACCGGCAGCGCCGACGACTCCGCGCGGCTGGTCACGGAGGCGCTCGGCGCCGACCGCGTCCTGCACCTCGCGCGACGTACGAGCTTCGGCACCGCAGTCGACGAGGCGAGCCGCACCGCCGGTGTACTCACCCCGGACGACCTGCCGTACCTGAAACGCCCCAGCGGCTGGGACCCGGTCACCCGGTCCTGGCGTGACGACAATTACGACCTGCCCGAACTGCCGCACGGCGAACCGGTGCAGTGGCTCTGGCTGCTCCACGACGACTGCGCCCCCGAGCCCGACGCGCTCGCCGAGATGCTGCGCGTCGTCGACAACGACCCGCACGCCGCGATCGTCGGCCCCAAGCTCCGCGGCTGGTACGACCGCAGGCAGCTCCTCGAAGTCGGCGTCTCCATCGCCAACAGCGGGCGCCGCTGGACCGGTCTCGACCGGCGCGAGCAGGACCAGGGCCAGCACGACCAGGTCCGTACCGTGCTGTCCGTCTCCAGCGCCGGCATGCTCATCCGCCGTGACGTGTGGGAGGAGCTCGGCGGCTTCGACCGCAGGCTCCCCCTGATGCGCGACGACGTCGACCTGTGCTGGCGCGCCCACATGGCCGGGCACCGGGTGCTGATCGCCCCCGACGCCGTCCTGCGGCACGCCGAGGCGTCCGCCCGCGAACGGCGCCCCATCGACTGCGCCGGGCGGTCCGTCTCCAGCCCGCACCGCGTCGACAAGGCCGGCGCCGTCTACACGATGCTCGTCAACGCCCGGGGCAAGCTGCTGCCCTGGGCGCTGTTCCGGCTGGTGCTCGGCACTCTGCTGCGTACGCTCGCCTACCTCGTCGGCAAGGTGCCGGGGCAGGCGCTCGACGAGGTCGCCGGGCTCCTCGGCACGCTGCTGCGGCCGGGCAGGATCCTCGCGGCCCGCCGCCAACGCGGCAAGGGGGCCATCGACCCGGCGGAGCTGCGCGGGCTCTTCCCCGCGCCCGGCGCCACCGTCCGCGCCACCGTGGAACAGGTCGCCGGGAACTTCGGCGGCTCCACGGAGGCCGAGTCCGGCGGCTCGCGGCACGGCGCCGTGGAGTCCGGACCGGGCGGCGACGACGCGGACTTCCTGGAGATCGACCAGTTCGCCAAGTTGAAGAAGGTCGGCCGCAAGCCGGGACCGGTGCTCTTCGCCGTCCTGCTCCTCGTCTCGCTCGTCGCCTGCCGCAGCCTCATCGGCGGCGGCGCGCTGGCCGGCGGCGCCCTGCTGCCCGCACCCGGCGACGTCTCCGAGCTGTGGGGCCGGTACGCGGACGCCTGGCACACCGTCGGCACCGGCGGCACCCAGACCGCGCCGCCCTACCTGGCCATGATCTCCGCGCTGTCCGCGCTGTTCCTCGGCTCCACCGGATTCGCGCTCACCCTGCTGCTGGTCTGCTCGGTCCCGCTGGCCGGACTCACCGCGTACTTCGTCTCCCGCCCGCTGATCCCCTCGCGGCTGCTGCGGGCCTGGGCGAGCGTCGCGTACGCCTTCCTGCCCGCCGCGACCGGAGCCCTGGCGACCGGCAGGCTCGGCACCGCCGTCCTGCTCGTCCTGCTGCCCCTGATCGCCCGCGCCGCCGTCTCGGCGCACGGGATGCGCGGCAGCGGTGACAGCCGGGGCAGCTGGCGCGCCACCTGGGCGTACACCCTGCTCCTCACCCTCACGATGGCGTTCACCCCCATCGTGTGGCCGCTCGCGGTGGTCCTCGGCATCGGTGTCCTCGCGCTGCGCCGCAACGACATCACGGCCTACGGACTCCGCTTCCTCGCCACCGTCGGCACCCCGCTGCTCGTCCTGGCGCCCTGGTCGCTCTCCCTGCTGACCAGCCCCTCGTCCTTCCTGAAGGAAGCGGGCCTGGAGGCCGGTACGGGATCGGCCTCCGCCCTCGATCTGCTCGGCATCAGCCCCGGCGGGCCCAAGGCGGCGGGCGGCGTCCTGCTGCTCGGCATCGTGCTCGCGGCGCTGGCCGCGCTGCTGCGCGGGGAGCGGCAGTTCGCGGTGCGGACCGCCTGGGTCGTGGCCCTGGTCGGGCTGGCCTTCGCCGGGCTCGCCAACGGCTCCGGCTGGGCGGGACCCGCCACCCTCGTCTACGGCGCCGCGCTCATCGCCGCCGCGCTGGTCGGCGCGGACGGTGCGCGCATCCGGGTCGCGGAACTCAGCTTCGGCTGGCGCCAGCCGGTCGCCGTCCTGATCGCGCTCGCCGCGGGCATCGCACCCGTGCTGGCCGCCGTCGGCTGGATGATCGGCGGCGCCGCGGGCCCGCTGGAGCGGCGCGACCCGGTGCAGGTGCCCGCGTTCGTCGCGGAGGAGAGCGGCACCCGCGACCAGCCGCGCACGCTGGTGCTCGACGGCACATCGCCCTCCAGCGTCGCGTACACCCTGGTCCGCGGCTCCGGCGCCCGCCTGGGCGACGCCGAACTCGCCGCGGCGGGCGGCGGCAACAGCCACCTCGACAAGGTCGTCGGCAACCTGGTCGCGGGCTCCGGCGCCGACCAGGGCAGCCAGCTCAGCGGCTTCGCGATCCGTTACGTCCTCGTACGGGACGGCGCCCCGAAGCAGATGAGCCGGGTGCTCGACGCGACGCCCGGTCTCAGCCGGCTCAGCCAGCTGGACGGCAGCGCGCTCTGGCGCGTCGACCGGCAGGTCGCCCGGCTCATGATCGTCCCGCCCGCCGCCGATGCCGACGCCGAGCCGCTGCCGGTGGGCTCCAGCCCGGTCGAGGCGCACACCGAGATCCCGGCGGGCGGCGCGGGCCGGGTGCTGCGGATCGCCGATGCCGCCGACCCCGGCTGGCAGGCCACGCTCGACGGCCGGCCGCTGACCCGCAAGACCGTCGACGGCTGGGCCCAGGGCTTCGAGCTCCCCACCGGGGGCGGCTCGCTGAGCCTCACGTACGAGGCGTCGATCACGCACTCCGCGTGGATCTGGGCCCAGGCCGCGCTCGGCCTGGTCCTGCTGGTCCTGGCCCTGCCGGGCCGCCGCCGGGAGATCGACGACGACCTGCCGGAGGAGACCGTGCCGGTCCCCGCCGAGCCGGTCGCGGGCGAGGGCCGCCGGGCACGCAGGCTGCGCGCGGCCGCCCAGGCGGAGGGCGAGGACGGCGACGAAGACGTCGAATACGTCGACGAGGACGGCGACGCGGGGGAGCGGGCGGAGTACGCCCCGCCCCAGCAGCCGTCCGCCGAACCGCAACCGCCCGCCGCCGCCGACGACGACGGCCAGGACGTCTTCGTACCGCGGCAGGCGGACGGCGACACCGGTGAGTACGCGGCGGTGCCGCAGCAGGCGGACGGCGACACGGGCCAGTACGCGGCGGTGCCGCAGCAGCAGTACGGGGAATGGGACGCCCAGCAGTACCAGGGCGCCGACTACCCGCAGTACCAGGAGGGCCAGTACCAAGAAGGCCAGTACCAGGACGGCCAGTACGGAGCCGGGCAGCAGCAGAACGCCCCCGGCGCGTACGACCAGTACGGCTATCCGCAGCAGCAGAGCGACTACACGGTGTACGGCCAGGGGCAGTACGCGCAGTACGACCCCAACGCCCAGTACGGCACGGGTGAGCAGTACGGCAACGCCCCGTACGACCCCAATACCCCGTACGACCCCAACGTCCAGTACGGCACGGGCCAGTACGGGGACCAGCAGCCGTACGACCCACAGGGCCACGACCAGAACCAGAACCAGAACCAGAGCCGGGATCAGAACCAGAATCCCGACGAGAACCCCGCCCCGGGCCAGAACCCGTGGCCGACCGGTAACGCATCGCGAGGCGAGTCCGAGTGAAGTCCACCAGCCTGTCCCTCATCGCGGGGGCCGTCGCCCTCGCCGCAGTCACCGGATTCGCCGCGATCACCGTGCCCGGGGACGACGGTGCGGCGGAGGCCGGGGCGTCCTCCCGGCTGCCCGTGGAGCGGTCCAGCCTGCTCTGCCCGGCGCCCGGTCTCTCGGACCTCGCGGAGACGGCGTACACGTCCTTCACCCCGCCTGCGGACGGCGACGGCGAAGCCGGTACGGCCGAACTGAAGTCACCCGCGGCCGGCAAGAAGAAGGACAAGTCCAAGTCCGAGGACAAGAGCAAGAGCAAGGACAAGTCCAAGGACAAGGCGGCCGGTTCGGACAAGCCTGTCGTTGCCCTGAAGGAGCCCGGCAAGCCGGTGACCGCCGACGTGTCCGGTTCGGACGCCCCCGCTCTCGTCGGTACCGCCACCGGCCGGCTCGCGCCCGGCTGGAGCGCCCAGCAGACCACCACGGTCGAGGCCGGCGACGGACGGGGTGTGCTCGGGGTCAGCTGCACGGCACCCGACACCGACTTCTGGTTCCCGGCCGCGAGCACCGCGAAGACCCGTGAGGACTACGTCAACCTCACCAACCCGGACGACACCGCCGCGGTGGCCGATATCGAGCTGTACGGACCGGACGGCACGCTCAAGTCCGATGTCGGCGAGGGCATCACGGTCCCCGCCGGATCCGGCGTCCGGGTCCTGATCTCGACGCTGACCAGCAAGGCCGCCGACGATGTGACCGTCCACGTCACCACCCGCACCGGGCGGGTCGGCGCGGTCGTCAGGACGGCCGACAGCAAGACCGGCAGCGACTGGCTCACCGCCTCCGCCGCCCCGGCCGGCACCCTGGTGCTGCCCGGCATCCCGGCGGACGCGACCTCGGTCCGGCTGGTGGCCTTCGCCCCCGGCGAGGACGACGCGGACCTCAACGTGCGGCTGCTCGGCAAGACCGGCCCGTTCGCCCCGGTGGGCAACGAGGATCTCCACGTGAAGTCGCGGATGACGGCCGGGGTCGACCTGAAGAACCTCACCCGGGGCGAGGCGGGCTCCCTGCTGCTGACCCCCACCCAGAAGGACCGGGCCACTCCCGTGGTGGCCGCTCTGCGGGTGGTCCGGGGCAAGGGCGACAAGCAGGAGGTCGGCTACATCCCGGCGACCGGACCGGTGGGCGCGCAGGCGACCGTGGCCGACAACCGGTCGAAGGGCTCGACGCTCTCGCTCACCGCACCGGGCGCCGCCGGCACCGTGAAGGTCACGGCGTCCGCGGGCAGCAAGGCGGGCACCCCGGTCAGCAAGACGTACAAGGTCGCGGCGGGCACGACGCTGGCGGTCACCCCGCCGGTCCCGTCCGGCCTCAAGGGCACGTACGCGCTGACGGTTCAGACGCAGTCGGGCGGCCCGGTCCACGCCGCCCGCACGCTCGCACTCCCGCAGGACGGCATCCCGATGTTCACGGTGCAGACCCTGTCGGACGACGGCGGAACGGTCGAGGTACCGGCGGCCGAACAGGACCTGTCGGTCCTGGACGACTGACCGCGCAGGGGGCAGGGGGCAGGGGGCAGGGGCACGGGGCCCAGGGGCTGAGGAGACGCGCCCCTTCCCTCTTCCCCTACTCCTGCCCGTAGCGCGGGTCGACCGACTCCGGGGCGAGTCCGAGCAGTTCCGCGACCTGCTCGACCACGACCTCGTGCACCAGCAGTGAGCGCTCGTCGCGGTTCTTGGTACGGATCTCGACGGGGCGCCGGTAGACCACGATCTGCGCCGGCCGCCCCTTCTCGGCGGACAGCGCGTTCCCCAGCGGAACGGTCTCCTCCCCGGTGCTCGGCACATCGAGGACCACGAAGTCGACCTCGGCCAGCTGCGGCCAGCGCCGCTCCAGCCGTTCCACGGAGTCCTGGACGAGATCACGGAAGCTGTCCGCCCGGCTGGCCGAGAGCGGCACCTGGGGCGGTGCGACGGGCCCGCGCATGCCTCGGCCGTGGCGGTCTCGGCGCCGCGGTCGCGGCTCGGACGGGTGGGGCGGTACGGGACTGTCCATCACCGACGCAGCGTAACGCTCCGCGCGACGAGTGGACGGCGGCTGCGCGGGGACGAAACCGGCCTGTCCGCTCTTGAACAATCCGGCCACGGGGGAGCCCGGTTCCGGCCCCGCTCGTGACCGTCCTCCGCTTGTCCTATGACAGCTTTTGCCGTGCGCGGCGACCGGAACGGTTGCCTTCCTGACCTGCGATCTTCCGCTGTCGCGCAGGTCAGGAGGGTTCTCCCGGGGGTGGCCGTACCGCGGGTCACAGGGCGACACGGTGGGGTGAGCCGGGGGAGAGTCGTCGCAGCCCGCTCAAGAGTGCGGTAGCGTCCAACATCGTGAGCCCTGTACGTCGCTGTTCGCGCACCGCGTGCGGCCGCCCTGCCGTCGCGACACTGACGTACGTCTATGCCGACTCGACTGCGGTCCTCGGCCCGCTCGCCACCTACGCCGAGCCCCACTGTTACGACCTCTGTGCCGAGCACAGCGAGCGGCTGACCGCGCCACGCGGCTGGGAGGTCGTCCGGCTCTCCGACCCCTCCGCGCCCGTGCGCCCCAGCGGTGACGACCTCGAAGCGCTCGCCAACGCCGTACGGGAAGCGGCGCGCCCGCAGGACCGGGGCGACGGGCCCAGGGGCGGCGGCGGCCGTCGTACCGCGGATCCGGCGGAGGTCGCCCGCCGGGGCCACCTCCGGGTGCTGCGCTCGCCCGAGTCCTGAGCGGTCGCGGTACGCCGGGTCCTGAGCGTGCGCCGGTACGCCCGGCGCGCGGGGGGTCTCCGGCCGCCGGGTAGTTTGGCGGTCCGCAGAAACCCTCAGGAGGACCGTCCCGTGACTGCAGACCTGTCGCAGCTCGTGAAGGCGTACGACGTGCGCGGAGTCGTGCCCGACCAGTGGGACGAGGCCCTGGCCGAGCGGTTCGGAGCGGCGTTCGTCGAGGTGACGGCCGCGGCCGCGATCGTGATCGGCCACGACATGCGCCCCACATCACCGAGCCTCTCGGGCGCCTTCGCCCGCGGTGCGGCCGCCCGGGGCGCGGACGTCACGATGATCGGCCTGTGCTCGACGGACCAGCTGTACTACGCGTCGGGGGCACTGGACCTGCCGGGCGCGATGTTCACGGCCTCGCACAACCCGGCCCAGTACAACGGCATCAAGATGTGCCGTTCGGGCGCCGCCCCGGTCGGCCAGGACACCGGCCTCGCCGAGATCCGCACCCTGGTCGAGCAGTGGTCCGAGACCGGCGCCCCGCAGCCGGCCGCCACCCCCGGCACGGTCACCGAACGGGACACGCTCACCGACTACGCCGCGTACCTGCTGTCGCTGGTGGACCTGTCCGCGATCCGCCCGCTGAAGGTGGTCGTGGACGCGGGCAACGGCATGGGCGGCCACACGGTCCCCACGGTCTTCGCGGACCTGCCCGTCGAGCTGGTCCCGATGTACTTCGAACTGGACGGCACGTTCCCGAACCACGAAGCCAACCCCCTGGACCCGAAGAACATCGTCGACCTCCAGGCCCGCGTGCTGGCCGAGGACGCCGATCTGGGCCTGGCCTTCGACGGCGACGCGGACCGCTGCTTCGTGGTGGACGAGCGGGGCGAGGGAGTCTCCCCGTCGGCGATCACCGCCCTGGTCGCCGCCCGCGAACTGGCACGCAACGGCGGCAGCGGCACGGTCATCCACAACCTGATCACCTCCCACTCGGTCCCGGAGGTCGTACGGGAGAACGGCGGCACCCCGGTCCGCACCAGGGTCGGCCACTCCTTCATCAAGGCGGAGATGGCCGCACACGGGGCGATCTTCGGCGGTGAGCACTCGGCGCACTACTACTTCCGCGACTTCTGGAACGCGGATACGGGCATGCTCGCCGCCCTCCACGTCCTGGCCGCCCTGGGCGGCCAGGAGGAGCCCCTCTCGGCCCTGCTGGCCCAGTACGACCGCTACACCGGCTCCGGCGAGATCAACTCCACGGTCGACGACCAGCCGGCCCGCACGGCGGACGTCCGGGCCGCGTTCGCGGACCGCGAGGGCGTGAGCACCGACGAGCTGGACGGCCTGACCGTCACGGCCCCGGACTGGTGGTTCAACCTCCGCGCCTCCAACACCGAACCGCTGCTGCGCCTGAACGTCGAGGCCCGGGACGAGAAGACGATGGCAGCGGTACGCGACGAGGCCCTGACGGTAATCCGCAGGCCGTGATCAGCAAACGGGCCGGAGGCGCTGAGCTGTGCCCGCGTCCAAGGAGACCCCGGCCGTAATCCGCAGGCCTGGATCAGCACCCTGATCCACCGCTCCCGACACAAGCAGCCTCCCGCAAGACCAGCCTCGCCGACGTATGAGGCGCGGGAGCCCGCCCACCGGGGCGTCACCCCAGCCCCGCACCAGCCTCGCCGCCCCCGCTTCCAGCCTTGCCGATGTATGAGGCGCGAGCCCGCCTACTTGTACGTCACCCCAGCCCCGCGCGAGTCCAGCCGAGCCCGGCTTCCAGCCTTGCCGATGTATGAGGCGCGGGAGCCCGCCCACCGGGGCGTCACCCCAGCCCCGCACCAGCCTCGCCGCCCCCGCTTCCAGCCTTGCCGATGTATGAGGCGCG
>NZ_JBVJMU010000011.1:67224-249842 GCF_055584045.1 Streptomyces sp. NPDC104307 | reverse complement strand
CCCCAGCTCACGCGCTGCCACGGTCACGTTCTCCACGACATCCAGCCGCGCAAGGAAACACTCCCGCAAACCCGCAAGATCACCACGCTCAACGCCCACGGTCCTCGCAACTCCCACAGATCATGGGTGTTGCGAGGACCGTTAGAACCCAAGGGTGTTTGCGCACCGGCGGGGGCCGACTTGGTTCCGCTGACGCTAGAGCGTCGCTACGGTCCGTCGCAAGTCGGTCACAAATGGTCAAGTTGCCGGTCAGGGTGGGTGGGTGGGTATGCAGACCCACCCACCATTCCGCTGAAAGAGCGCTCGGAGCTCGACGCTTGAGCTCCGGGGGATGGTGGGCCGAAGTGAACGGAGATTGCCCGGGGGCGCTGTGCCTCAGACCGGCAGGTCCCAGCCGGGTCCGTCCTCGGTGCCGAGCCACACCCGCTGACCGGCGGCCGAGACCGTGATGCCGAATTCCTGCTGGTGGGGCTCGCCGACGTCCTGCCAGTGCTGTACCGCTCGCTCGACCCGATCCCATAGGCGTACGGGCCCACGCTGCACGACGTCCCAACCTCCTTTGGCGTCGGGCACCGTCCGGGCCTGCGAACCGGTAGACACGTCCCAGAGGATCTGCTCCGCTCCTGCCCCCATGCGCTCGGCCGAGGGCGCGGCGAGCTGTGCGACCCAACCGCCGGTCCAGTCGTCGAGCTTCGCGGGGGCGATCCGGCTCGGGCGCTCCTCCCCGGGTAGCAGGGCCAGTGTCGGGCGGGGCGGTCGGTCGTGGGGTCGGGCGATCATGAAGCTGGTGTACCCGGGAAGGAACCGGCCCCTGGCCTGTCCGGGGCCGGTGACATCGAGCAGCGCGAGGGCGTTGGCATAGCTCCACCCGGACAGCGTGACCAGGATCTTTCCGCCCGGCCTGACCTGGTGCAGCCAGGGGAGCGGAATGTACCGGACCGAACAGGTGGCGATGATTCGGTCATAGTGTCCGCCGTCCGGGTCGCCGCGCAGCCCGTCACCGATGATCAGCCGGGGCGCGAAACCGGCCGCCTTGAGCGCCGAAGCCGCAGCCCTGCCCACTACTGGGTCGTACTCGATGCTGGTGAGGTTGGCGTCCCCGAGGCGATGCGCGCCGAGGGCGGTCGAGTAGCCCGTGCCCGTGCCGATCTCCAGCACCTGGTGTCCGGCCAGGGCGCCGAGCTGCTGCCACATGCGCAGCACGAGCGACGGCAGGGTGGACGACGACGAGGGGGACCCGGTCACGGTCCCATCGGCCATATCACCGGGCCTGGTTCGCCCGTCGAGTTGAGTGACCAGAGTCTTGTCGGAGTAGACCCCCTCCAGCCACTCGGTCCGTCCCTCGCGGACGGGGCGGTAGGCGGTCGGGACACTGCCGGCGACCGCCAGAAAGTAGGAACTCGTGAAGAACTCGCGGGGCACCGCCCTGACCGCGCTGCTCCACTCGGGCTCCGTGAGGGTGCCGTTCTCGGTGAGTCTGTCCGCGAGAGCGGCGCGGAGCTGAATCGCTGTGTTCACGTGCAGGGCCCCTTCTCCAGTTGGTCCGCGATGGCGACGGCGACAGCTGCGGTGGTTTCGGCCGGCTGCCATGCCCATTGGCCGTTCGGGTTGCACTCAAAGAAGTACCAGTCACCGGAGGCGGTTACGGCGAAATCGAACGCGCCGTAGATCAAACGGAGTTCAGCGAGATACGCCGCGACCGCACGCGCGACAGACTTCGGCACCTCGACCGGCGCGCACGTCATCAGATCTTGACGGTGACGCCAGTCGAGATCCGGGCTGTCGATCCGGACCCCGAACAGTCGGTCGGCCACGGCGGTCACCCGCACATCGAAAGCCTTGTCCACCTTGGTCTGGAACATGTGGGGGCACACGGACACGGCATCGGTGATCTCGGCCCCGTGCACCTCCCGGACCCAGATGCTGTGCGGCTGGTCGTCGACGCGGTACGGCGTGTTCCACAGCGGCTTGTAGACCACTCCGCCGTGGTACGAAGTGATGAACTCCCTTGCCTCTTTCGGGTCGTTGGTGATCACCGTGTCGGGAACCAGGAATCCGCAGCGTTGCGCGGTGGAAAGCTGCGACGGCTTGAACTCGGCAGCCCGGTTGTTCCAGGGGTGGTTGACGTAGCGCGCTCCGGACAGGGAAGCGAGGATGCCCCCCGCGCCCCAGAGTGCTTGATCTGCCGCGAACCGGTGGACTTGGTCGCTCAACCAGGGTGGCGGCCCATAGGGCGAGGGCCTGCGTACCCAGACCGACCGAACCCGGGTGGTATCGAGTTCGCGGCTTGCCGTGCGCAGGGTGCCACGCTGCTCACCCGTGCGGTACGTGGCGGTCAGCGCGGCACCCGCGTGCAGGTCGGCACCGGGGTCGAGGCGGACTACGGGGATCCGGCGTTCGCAGAGAATCCGCAGCACCACGTCCGCTGTGACGTCGTAGGGATTGGTCAGCACCAGTACGGACCGGCTGTCATCCATCAGCCGGAGCTCTGGTCCTGGTCATAGGACTCGGTGCTGTCCGCGTCGGTCGCGCCGCCTGGACCAGCCCCGTCACCAGGTGTGGTCGACGTGGGCGTCAGCCCGCTCGTGCTGGTGCCGTGGCTCCCCAGTTCGATCGTCCGGCCCTGCTCGTCCACGATCACCGCGATCTGTGTTTCGGGGTCGATCATGGGCGTGAACTGTGTGGCCGCGCTGGTGGCCGCATACGGGCCCATTCGCTGCGTGCCCCATGGTGCGGGTGTCTGCGTCATCTACTCTGCGCCTCCGTTGCCAGGTGGTGCTGACACATGATTCCTCCCCCTGGCACCGACTTGACCTTTTATTGCCGCTGTCGGTTAAAAATCATGGACCATTCGGTCAGCAAACGCCGACAGTCTTCACTCCAAACCGCGTATCCCTCGTACCTGTCGAAGTCATCTCGGTACGCGTTCACGTCGCGGCGGTCTCGCAGCATCAAAGCCCCCGTGCTGGTTTCCACGGTTGCCAGGCGCCGGTCGTAGACCGTGAACGTATTCAATGGCCTTTCGGGGATGTGGCCAGAGAGGGGAATGATTCCCAGACGGACGTTGGGCAGGCGGGAAACCGATACCAATCGGTCCAACTGCATGGCCATGGCCAGCGGCGGGAGGACAGGCCATCTGACAGCCTGCTCGGTCAGCACGAAGGTGAACGACTTCGCGACTTCAAGAAGAATGTTCTGTCGTTCGAGTTTCTTGGCGATAGTCTTTGACTGATCGCCGGGAACATCGGAAATGCTTGCCCGCACATAGTCGGGTGTGGCGAGCAGACCGGTAATCATGGAGAGTAGGAAGAAGCGAAATTCTTTTGTTGCGGCCTCCAGTCGGGCCAATTCGTTCTGCTTCTTGTCCAGCCCTCGGCGACGAGAAGCCCAATGGTCCTGCCACTCGGTGTTGGCGGAGCGGGCGAGCAAAAATATTTCATTAGCTAGCGGGACCTCTGCGCCCAAGGCTTCAAGGATCAGCTCGACATCGACCATGGCGGGTGTCAACTTCCCGCTTTCGATGTTGCTCACCTTGGTCTGACTCATGTTGCAGCGCTTGGCGAGCCGGGCTTGAGTCCATCCGGCCCGCTTGCGCTCCTGCTTCAATGCTGCCGCTAGGTCCGACCTGGAATGACCTAGGGTCCCAGGGTCAAAGGTCAAGGCCCTTCACGTACTCCTCGACGGAAACCGACTCGTCGACGGCGATCCTCTGATATTCGAGGAATGGTGTGATATCGCCGTCGAACACTTCCCGGCTGATCTGCCGGCCGTCGGTATGGTAGTTCATGAGGACCACTGAGGAACGATCGAACATCCAGAAGTCCTGTGCCCCTTCAAGAGGGTTGGGGCGGTCCGTCACATCGAGAATGCGGATCTGCTCACCGGCCAGGACGTGAGGCTTGTAGTAGTGATGGAACTCGAACCGCAGGTAGTCCGAGAGCGGGCGAGTCAACACATGGACCCTGCCTTGGAGTCGCCCTTCTGCGGCTTGCCGACGCAGTCGATCCGTGTACTCGTTCGACACGGATACCGGATCGATGCGCGCGCCGTTCCTGAATGACTCGAACTCTGCCGCCTCTTGGGGCATGAGGTACTGCGGCAAGGTCTCCAGACGCCAGGCTTCCCGCTGGAATCCCTCAAAGCGAGCAGCCCACTCCTCACCAGCCAAGAACACGAATGGCCTCCCTAAATGTCGCCTCCGGAATCTCCACAAGCCCCTCCCCGTCGGGCGCCTTGAAGGAATGGGAGACGTTGCCCTGAATCACGAAGGATCCCGATGGGGTCCGGTAGATGTTCGGGCAGTCGTCCTTACCGCACGTACCGTTCCCGTTTCCGTTGCCAGTTAGCCGGGTCAGTTCCTCACGAGCCATGACTGCGGACCCCCTCGGACGGCCCCCTGCGGGCCGGATGTCATGACGGTACGAGCGGGGCGCCCGAGTCGTCTATGCGGGAGCCCCAATATTCCCGTCATCGCATAAACCGGCTCGGTCGGTGAGGCTGGGGCAAGCGCTGGAGCGGTCAGATTCCCGCGCGCCCAGAGCTTCGCCTGGTGCGGGCGGGGAGGCCGAGCTCAACGGCCGGTGGCGAGCATCCAGATGCCGAGGGCCGTGAACAGGGTGCCGAGCGCGAGAGGAAACGCGACGTCCATGATCCGTTTCCCGATGAGATCGATCCGCGCGCTCTCAGGGGCATCGTGCAGGTACCTCACGGGGACCTCTCCGCCCACGGGAAGGCCCTTGACTCCGGAGGACCCGGCCTGGAGCGTGTGCTGGCTGCCGCGCGCGTCAACGAATTCGACCACCGCGGTGCGGGAGGGAGGGCCGCCGTCCTTTCCGGCGCCGCGCAAGTCGTGGCGGACCACCAGGCCTCTGGCACGGATCCCCTTGCGCCGGAGACGGTGCCGCAACACGGCCTCGCGGGTGCCGAACCAGAGGGTGATGAGACCTGCCAGCAGCACCATCGCAACCCACACGGCTGCCTCCCCTCCCCTGCCCGTCTCATGGGTGGACGCCGCATCGACCGGAGACGGTTCCTGGCGCGAACGCCGGGCTGCCCGACGAGATGCGCCAGTCCCGGCCGTCGCGGGGCCCGGGACCGCCTCCGAGCTCATGGGACCTCGCAGCCCGCTCGCGGCGCTCCGCTGAAGGAGGGCTCGGAGCGCGACGCTTGAGCCCCGGGGGATTTCTCGGTGGCCGGCGGCCGTGCCCGGCCGGGCACGGCCGCCGGCCTACCGCCCCCTGCCGGTCACTTCAGATGGCGGCCGAAGAACCGGGCGGCGTCCTCCGTCTCGAACCACGGGGTGCCGGTGTGGCCGCCCATGTTGGCGTGCAGGGTCTTCTGCTGGCTGCCGAAGGCGTCGAACAGG
Source organism: Streptomyces sp. NPDC104307 (assembly GCF_055584045.1). Taxonomy (NCBI): domain Bacteria; kingdom Bacillati; phylum Actinomycetota; class Actinomycetes; order Kitasatosporales; family Streptomycetaceae; genus Streptomyces; species Streptomyces sp. NPDC104307. The sequence goes on along the minus strand of NZ_JBVJMU010000011.1, from coordinate 244,477 downwards.
TCCAGGACCGGTTGCCGTTCCATGCCCGCGTCGTCCCACTGGAGCAGGAACTGAAGCGGCAGGGTGAGCTGCCGGGCCTCCTCGCGGACGATGCCGGGGACGAAGCCCATGCCGAAGAAGACGGCGGCCGCGATGCGCGGCTCGACGAGCGCCAGCCGGATGCCGATGGCGGTCAGCCCCTCGTACCCGACCGGTCCGCCGATCTCGGGCAGCGCGAGGAGGGCGTCCAGGGTGGTCCGCCATTCCGGGACCGCCCCTTCGACCAGCGGGAGGAGGAGCCGGTCGACGATCTCGTCGACCGGCTCGCCGGCCTGCAACGCCCGGCGCAGATCGGCCCGGGTCTGCTCGTCATCCGCGGAACGGGGCCGGTCGCCGTGGCCCGGAGCGTCGATGGCCGCCACCGCGAAGCCGTGCTCCGCCGCGTAGTAGCGGGCCCGCGCCACCAGCCGGGGCAGCCGCTTGTGCAGGCTGCCGGGGTGACCGATCAGGATCAGAGGTGCGGGGGCGGACCCGGAGGTCCACAGGAGACCGGGAATCTCGCCCAGGGTGAATTCGCGTTCGAGGACGCCGTCGTCGAGACGCTGCTCAGAAATGAATCGCATGGTCGTGCCTTTCGGGAGTGCTGCTGAACGGCGCTCCCGGACGACCTATCGCCCGACCGTGACCCCGGAGGAGAGCACCCATGTCGCGTTTGTGTTCACGGGTACCACCTCCTCGTTCTCTCGCACGGCCTCCGCGAGATTAGCCGTGGCCCGCTTCGGTCCGCAATCGGGTTTCTCCCGCAGAGCGCATCGCGGCCCGGCCGCGCCGCTCCCCGCTGTCCCACGCGCTCACCGCAGCGAGCGTTCCAGCGCGCCACGATGACCGGAGACCCACTCAAAGGCCGTCCGGACTTGCCTCACCGCCCCTGCGTCACGGAGCCGGGCCATGGCGGCGTCACCCGCGTCGGCCTGGGCGTCGATGCCCCGCCAGCACCGGTCCTGCCACCACAGAATCGTGGGCACGAGACGTTGCCGGTCCGCCAACGCGTAGCTGTCGGCGATCAGCCTCATGCGTCGCGCCACCTGCTCGACGTCGGTGACCGAAGGGCCCAGATCGAGGTACTCCCAGCAGACATGGGCGATGTCGTGGATGCGTGCGCCCGGTGCCGCCAGGTCCCAGTCGATGAAGGCCGTCGGTCGAAGCCGGCCACCGTGCAGCCGATAGACCGTGTTCTTGGGCGACAGGTCGTTGTGGCACACGACCTCGTGGCCTCCGGCCAGAGGAGTGCCGGCCGTCAGGTCGTGGAACTCACGCACGAGCCGGGCGACCGCCACCAGGCTCTCGTCCGATGACACGGCAGCGGGTTGGTTCGGCTCCCATGCCACATGGCCGTCGAGGTAACCGAGGATTTCACGGCCTTCGTCGTCCACACCGAGATATCGCGGAGCACCACTCCAGCCACCGGCTTCGAGTGTCTTCAGCAACTCGCCCACGAACGGTGCCGAGGCCGGACGGCGCACGGTGTCCCCGACGCGGACGACCACGTTGACGAAACCCCCGGGCAGGGACGGCTCAGGCACCCGTCCCGCTGCCTGATCGCTGTCTCCGACGCTCACACCTCGTCCCGACGGTCCGGGGCGTCCCCCGTAGGCAAGGGGGTGGCCCGGATGCCGTTGATCAGGGTGGTGATGCCCCATGACATGCGCTGCTCCGCCGTGCCGGAGACCAACTGCGTGGCGTGCGCCGCGATGTGCGGGTGGGTGCGCTCCGAGGTTTCGTGCAGGGCCCCCGTGAGGGAGTCCCACTCGGCCCGGGTGTCGGCGGACTGGTCCCGCGTCGACTGTTCCGCCGCCGTCGCGGTCGTGTACTGGAGCAGCAGGTCCACGCCCCAGGCCGCCTGGGCGGGCGGGATGCCGCCTTCGTCGAGCAGGGCGAGCAGGGTCTCGATCAGCCGGAGGTAGTGCACGCCGCTGGGCTGGATCAGGAGTGCGGCGCGGGCCAGCCCCGGGTGCGCGAAGAGGGTGGTCGTGTACGAGGTGAGCAGGCCTTCCAGCCGCTCGCGCCAGTCGCCGTCGTCCTCGGCCCGCAACGGCTCCAGCAGCTCGTCCAGGATCGCCGCGTGCAGCTCGGCGGTGTTGGCGACGTACACGTAGAGCGAGGCCGGGCCCGTGTCCAGCTCCTGCGCCAGACGGCGCATGGTCACCTTGGCCAGGCCCTCCGACCGCATGATCCCGACCGCCGCGGCCACGATCCCGTCCCGCGACAGCGCGGGCTTGGCCGGCCGTTCCCGGCGGCTGCGTCGTGGCTGGTCGGTGTCGGATCCCATACGGCACACCGTAACGAACGGTCACGGGGAACCCCGCACAGCGGCCTTCGGAATCAAGGCCACCTATCAGGGGGCGCCGGGCATACTCACGTCCCGGAATCAGCGGCCGTCGATGCCGATGATCGTGCCGAACGGGTCACGCAGTTGGGCGATGCGCCGGCCCGGCTCGATGTCCAAGGGGCCGCGATGGTGTTCGCAGCCGGCGGCGAGGAGCCGTTCGCGGGCCTGGTCGACGTCGTCAACGTGCCAGTACACGACGGGGCTGCCACCGCGCGGGTTGTGCTCGTCGTCAGCGGGGTGGAATCCCAGCTCGATCCCGGCGGCTTCGACCCACGCGTAGACGTCGCCCGTGGGGCTGATATCGGTCTTGACGGGAGCGTCGAGGAGCGCGCCCCACCAGGCCGCTGACGCTGACGGGTCATCAGCGAAGACCATGACGGTCCGCACATGGTGGAACAACATGTGGATACCTCCGATGGGGCATCCAATCCTAGGTCGTATCGTCGTTTCACTGGAGGGGAATCCGGCGGAACGGGGAGGGAAAGCGCATGGCGTTCGGGAGGAACCGGCGGGTCGAGCCCTTCGAGGCGGTGCACTGGGACGCGATCACGCAGTTCACGGTGGGCCGGATGATGCGGCACACGATGCGGAAGTCGACGCGGGGCGAGGGTGCGCACGCGGTCCGGTTCAGGGCGAGGCGCGGGGGTGACACGTACATGGTCCCCGGCGTCTACATCGTCCCCGTGGACCCGGCCCTGGCGCTCGCCAAGGGTGGGTTCCGGCTCTTCGAGGACGAGGCCGCCCGCCGCCTGCTGTGCACGGTGCTGCCGGACGGCTCCGACCGCTACCGGGTGACGGACGCCGCCGGTCAGGAGCTCGGCTCGGTCCGCCGCACCCCGGTCACCAAGCGGTTCAGCCAGCACGGCCTGTGGCTGGAACAGCCCGGACACCCGGACATAGTGGCCCCCCGTAAGTGGGCGAAGGGCGGCCCGATGGCGTCCCTGGGGCGCGGGGCGGGGCATGTCGCGGAACATGTCGTGGACGGCGTCCTCAGCGCGGTGTTCCTCGGAGCGAACGAGACGTCGGGCTCCGGGGGCAGCCTCAAACCCCTGGTCTGGGTGCTCGGAGTGACGGACGAGGAGTACGGGCAGGTGGTGCTGACCTTTCCGCACAGCACCCAGAGCGAGCGCTGGTACTTCATCAACCAGGACAGTCCGCTCGACAAGCGTCTCGCCTTCGCCCTGGCCGTGGTGCGTGAGAGTGAGATCTTCCGCGCCGACCAGCGCTGAGCGGGGGGTCTGTCAGAGGCGGGTGCCACGATTCAGGGGCGAGTTGCCGCGATCCGACCACCCCATGCACCGGGAGCACCATGAGGATTCACCTGACCAGTGTCTTCGTCGACGACCAGGAGAAGGCCCTGCGCTTCTACACGGACGTGCTGGGCTTCGTGAAGAAGCATGACGTGCCGGTCGGCGCGGACCGCTGGATCACCGTGGTCTCGCCCGACGCCCCCGACGGCACCGAGCTGCTGCTGGAGCCCAACGGCCATCCGGCGGTGAAGCCGTACACGACCGCCCTGTTCAAGGACGGCATCCCGGCCACCTCCTTCGCCGTGGACAACGTGCACGCGGAGTTCGCCCGGCTGCACGGCCTCGGCGTGCGCTTCACCCAGGAACCGGCGGAGATGGGCCCCGTCACCACCGCCGTCCTGGACGACACCTGCGGCAACCTGATCCAGATCATGCACACCGGCTCCTAGCCGCGCACGTGCAGCCCGAACCCCGTACGGTTCGCGGACTCCAGCCCCTCCTTGAGGTGCAGTGACGGGATCTCGTAGTCACCGAAGTTCTGCCGCCGGAACGGGATCGGCTCGGTCGACTCCAGGGTGAGCAGCCGCTGCTCCCAGGCCTTGGCGGCGACCGCGTACTCCTCGGCGCCCATCCGGTCCGTGCCGTGCAGCACGAACGGCGGCAGCACCTCGATGCCCGGGTAGAACAGGACACCGTGTTGGATCGGGAACAGCAGATCGTCGATCGGGCCGTTGATCCCGCGCGCCGCGTAGTGCCCCTCCGGGCCGCCGACGGTCACCGACAGCAGAGCCCTCCTGCCCGCGAGCGTTCCCTCGCCGTAGCGCTCCCCGTACTTGGTGGCGCTGTGCTCCCCGACGCCGTACGCGAACCGGTACGTGAACACCCGGTCCACCCAGCCCTTGAGGATCGCGGGCATCGAGTACCACCACAGCGGGAACTGGAAGATGATCGTCTCCGCCCACAGCAGCTTCTCCTGCTCGGCCAGCACGTCCGGGGTGAGCGTCCCGGTCTCGAAGGCCCGGCCCGAGTCCCGGGCGACCTGCAACGGGCTCGACGCGGCGGGCCCGTAGTCCGAGGCGTCCACGACCGCCTTCCAGCCCATCGCGTACAGATCGCTCACCCGCACCTCGTGCCCCGCCGCCTCCAGCGTGGACACCGCGAGGTCCTTGAGCGAACCGTTGAGCGAGTCCGGTTCCGGGTGGGCGTGGACGATCAGCGTCTTCATGGCAATTCCTCCGGTTCGGTTGCCTCCGATTCTGCGCACCCCGGCGCCCCTTGTTCAGGGGCGCCGCTTCCGTCGGACCGGACTTCCTGGTATCGGCAGGGCCACCTTCCCGGCGTACCCCTGTGCCCATACTGGAAGGCATGGACGATCTCGCAGGCTTCCTCCGGACCCGTCGCTCGCGCGTCGACCCGGCGTCCGTCGGCATCACCGTCGACAGCCGCCGCCGGGTCGAGGGGCTGCGCCGCGAAGAGGTCGCGCACCTGTCCGGGGTCAGCGTCGACTACTACGTACGCCTGGAGCAGGGCCGCGCCACCCAGCCCTCCGAACAGGTCCTGGACGCGCTCGCCCGCGTCCTGTCCCTCGACGAGACGGAACGCGACCACCTCGGCCGGCTCGCCGGTCAGCGCCGCCGCCCCGCGAAGGCCCCGGCCGCGCGGGTCCGGCCGGAGCTGCTGCAGGTCCTCGACCTGACCGCCGGCGCACCCGCGATGATCATGAACCACCGGATGGACGTGCTCGCCGGGAACCGCCTCGCCCAGTTGCTCTACGGGCGGCCGCTGCCCGGCCTGAACACGGCCCGGCACATCTTCCTGGAGGAGTCCGAACGCGGCCTCTACGCGGGCTGGGAGACGTGCACCCTCGACGCGGTCGGCCACCTGCGCCTCGCCGCCGGCAAATACCCCGACGACCCCCGGCTGGCCTCGCTCATCGGGGAGCTCTCGATGGGCAGCGAGCGCTTCCGCCGCCTCTGGGCCCGCGCGGACGTGCGCGCCCGCACGCACGGCTGCAAGGCGTACCGGCACCCGCTGGTCGGGCTGCTGGAACTGCACCAGGAGAACTTCGCGCTGCCGGACGAGTCGGGCATGGAGCTCGTGGTGCTCTCCGCGCCCCCCGGCAGCCCCGCAGAGGACGGGCTGCGGCTGCTCGCGAGCCTGGGCACGGGGAGTGGCGACGCGGCGGATGTGGTGGGCGCGGTGGAGGCCCAGGTCCGGGAGTAGCTCACCTCAGGTCGTCCACGAACGACTGCCACGCCGCCACGCGGAACATCCGCACCGGGCCGTCGGTCACCTTGGATTCGCGGACGGGGACGACCCTGACACAGCCCTGATCCTTCCCGGAACGGCCCCTGACAGCGCCGCCGGACGGCCCGTCCCGCGCCTAGCGTGACCGCAAGGACCGGTCGAGGACCGCATCTCTCCTTGGCCACGTCCGCCATGCCCGGTCTCGCCAGGAGGACGATTCATGCTGGGACGATCTACGCCCGTCAGGGGCCCGTCAGCGTTACGCCGCACCGCCACACGGACCACGGCCGTCGCCGTGGGGACCGCCGTCGCCGCCGTCATGGGATGCGTCGCCGGGCCCGCCGCGCACGCGGCCCCGGTGCCGGCCGCCCGGACGCTGCACTGGGCTCCGTGCGGCGCCCCGGACGAACCGGGAGCCGAGTGCGCCACACTCGACGTCCCCGTCGACTGGTCCGACCCGGAGGGACCGACACTGGGCCTGGCCGTGGCCCGCCGCAAAGCCACCGGGCCCGGCGCCCGCGTCGGCTCGATGGTGTTCGGCCCCGGAGGGCCCGGCGACTCCGGGGTGGAGCGGGTCGTGGGCGGCATCAGCCGGTTCAGCCCCGAGGTCCGCCGCAGGTTCGACATCGTCAGCTTCGACCCGCGCGGCGTCGGTGCCAGCAGCCCGGTGAACTGCTCGGCCGAGCTGCTGGCCCGCCGCCCGTCCGCAGATCTCGCGAGCCAGACGGACTTCGACGCCACTCTCGCGTACAACAAGCGGCTCCGCGCCGACTGCCGGGCCCGCACCGGCCCGGTGTTCGACCACCTCGACTCGGGCCAGACCGTCCAGGACCTGGACGCGCTGCGGGCGGCCCTCGGAGAGACCCGGCTGACGTTCCACGGCAGCTCGTACGGCACCCTGCTCGGGGCGCAGTACGCCGAGACGTACCCGCACCGGGTCCGCGCCATGGTGCTGGAGAGCGTGATGGACCACAGCGTCACCCGCACCCGTGACCTCCTGAGGTCCCAAGCGGTCGCGGCGCAGGACTCCTTCGACGAGTTCACCAAGTGGTGCGCCGACGACTCGGCCTGCGCGCTGCACGGCCGCGACGTGCACGCCGTCTGGCAGGGGCTGCTGGGCCGGGCCGAACGCGGCGAACTCGACAACCCCGACCGCCCGGGAACCGCCCTCTCACCGGCCGATCTGGTCAACCGGATCGCCTTCAAGAAGTTCTACGACGTGAAGTACGCCGAACTGGCCACCGCGATCGCCGGGATGGAGGCGAGCAGCCCGCTCCCCGCCTCACCCACCTCTGCCATGCCGCTCCCGCCCGCGACCCCGGTCTTCTGCGCCGACTGGCACCTGCCCGTACGCGACTACCCGGAATACGCCTCACTCGTCCGGACGATGAACAGTGCCGCGCCCGACCTGCCCCACCTGCTGCCGGTCCACATGACCGCGGCCTGCCTGGGCATGCCGACCGCCAACCCGCAGCACCGCCTCACCGCCCACGGCGCCCCGCCGGTCCTGGTGTCCAATGCACTCCACGATCCCGCCACCGGCTACCCGTGGGCGGTCTCGGTGGCCCGGCAGCTCGGCCGCAGCGGCGTGCTCCTGACGTACGAGGGGCAGGGCCACGGCAGCGTCACCAGCGGCCCGTGCATGGAGAACGCCGTCAACGGCTACCTGACCGATCTGACGGTGCCGGCCCGTGGCACCAGGTGTCCGGTCAGCCGCGCTTGAGATCGGTGACGAACGACTGCCAGGCGCCCATGCGGAACATCAGCACCTGGCCGTCGGCCACCTTGGAATCGCGTACGGGGACGGCCTCGGGAAGCCCGTCGAGGACTTCGAGGCAGTCCCCGCCGTCTCCGCCGCTGTGCTTGGACTTGCGCCAGGTGCCGAGCTCCAGGCAGTTGCCCCCACTGGCGTCGCTGAACGTCGACTTGTGCCAGGTCGCGATCTCCACGCAGTTTCCGCCCTCGCCCCCGCTGTATGAGGACTTGTGCCAGGTCGCCCTTGACAGGTCGTAGTCAGAGCTCTTGAGCTTCATGCGTGAATTCCTCCGCCACGGTCTCGATCAGGGCCAGGGACTCATCGGGGGACAGTGAGCTGGCCGCGACCAGATCGTATGACAGGTCGTAGCGAGCGACGGCGGCTGGATCGTCCTCCAGCCTCCCGACACCCAGGACTTCGAGATAGGCAAGTGGAGGTGCGTCGCAGAAGGACATCATCTTGAGAGCCCCGTTCAGTGCCGCATGGGCCCCCGCACTGAATGGCAGAACCTGCAAGATGATCCGGTGCCGCCTGGCAAGGCCTGCGATGTGACACAGGGATTCCGCCATCACCTCGGGCCCGCCCACCCGTCGGCGTAACACTGCCTCGTCCAGTGCCACCCACAACAACGGGGCTGTTGGATCGGCGAGGATCTGGGCGCGCTCCAGCCGGGTCGCCACCAACTCGTCGATGACGCTCTCTTCTGCTGTCGGCTGATACGCGCGGAACACCGCCCGCGCATACCCCTCCGTCTGCAACAGGCCCGGGATGAGCTGCGGCGCGTACTCGCGGATGGTTTCCGCGCGGGCCTCCGCCTCGGCCGCCTCCGCGAAGTGTTCCGGGTACTTCGACTTCTTCAGCGCCTCGCAGTTCCGTACGAAGAAGCCGTCCGCGCCGAGCATCTCGTCGAACTTCTCCGCCTGGTCCATCTGCATGCGCCGCACCCCGGACTCCAGCTGGCCGATGAACGAGCCGCTGAGGAAGAGCGGGGCGCCCAGGTCCGTCTGGGAGAGGCCCGCCGCCTCTCTTCTGTGGCGGAGTTCGGCGCCCAGGAGGGCGCGGGGCGAGGCGGAGGGATCGAGCTTTCTGGGACCCGGCATGACAACTCCCTGTGACGCACCAGCGGTTGTTGGAACCGCACCTCTTCCAGGCTAACGAGATATTGGCCACGCTGGGTATGCATTGACATTACTCAGCGTGGAAGGAATGGATCATGACGACAACGGAGCAGCGCAGGGTTACGGCAGGCAGAGTGCGGGAGGCGGAGGAGGCGGTCGAGCGGCTGCGGGAAGGGCTCGCGGGGGTCGGGATCACCTTGCCTTCGCTGGGGATCGACCCGGTCTCGTGTGCGGGGAGCGGGCCGGGCGTGCTCGTGGATCTCGGGCGCTGCAACCTCGACACGGTGCGGCGGCTGAGCGGGGTGCTGGACGGAAAGGCGGCAGGTCATGGCGGGTGAGGGCGGTGAGCCGGAGGCGTGTACGCCGGAGCCCGGATCGTTCGTCGTGGATGTGCGGGACGGACGGGTGGGCCGGGTGACGGCGCGCGTCGGGCCGTATGTGCGGCTGCGGCCGCCCGGCGGTGGCCCGGAGTGGGACTGCCCGCCGGAGTCCGTCCGGCCGGCGTCGCCGGGGCTCGTGCTGCGGGCGCGGGTGACGGAGGTCAACCGGGAGGGGCAGCTGCCTCGATGAGGATGCGAAGGGGTGTTCTGCCGCGACGGGAATGGGCGCTGATATCCCGGTGTTCATGCTCGGCATGAACACGGAAAGCGACGCACAACTGGCCGTCAGAGCGGTGCGGGCGGGCGCGGCGGTGGTCCGGGAGATGTACGGGACATCGCCGCAGCGGTTCGACAAGGGCGGCGGTGACTTCGCGACGGCCGCCGACCTCGCCGCGGAGAAGGCCATCCTGGACGTCCTGCGTACCGCCCGGCCCGATGACGCGGTGACGGGTGAGGAGAGCGGCCGCACGGGAGCGGACGGCGCCGAACGCAGGTGGCTGGTCGACCCGTTGTGCGGCACGCTGAACTACGCCGTGAACACGATGGTGGTCGCGGTGAACGTCGCCCTGCGCGAGGGGTCGTCCATCACGGCGGCGGCTTCGGCCGACCCGTTCGGCGGCGAGGTGTTCTGGACGGACGGCGAGCGCGCCCGCCTCCACAGGGGCGATACGGGTGGTACGGACGAGGAGTTGGCGCCCTCGTCCGGGTCGCGGCTGGTCGACGTCAACCTCGACCCGCCATTTCCCAACGCGCCCGGCTTCCGGGCGGTCGGCCTGCTGGCCGCACCGGAGTTCGCGGAGCACTTCCGGCCGCGCGTGGTCTCCAGCACGCTTGCCGTGGCCTGGGTCGCGGCGGGGCGCAGGGCCGCGTACGTCACGGACGGGCGCGGGCTGCGCGACAGCGTGCACTTCGCCGCGGGCATCGCCCTGTGCGAGGCCGCGGGCTGTGTGGTGACCGGCATCCACGGGCAGCCGCCGCACACCGGCGCGGAGGGACTGGTGGTCGCGGCCGACCGGGAGACGCACGGCCTGCTGCTGGAGATGATCAGGGGGCAGGAGAGATGATCAGGGGTCAGGAGAGATGACCAGGGGTCAGGAATCGGGTTCCGCTGCCTCGGGCGACGCGTCGCCGTTGAGGTAGCGCCCCGGCGAGGTGCCGACCGTCCGCCGGAACGCCGCGAGGAAGGCGCTCGGCGTCGCGTACCCGACGGTGCGCGCGACCCGGGAGACGGGCAGGCCCTCGGCGAGCAGGGGGAGCGCCGCGCGCAGCCGTACGTGGGTGCGCCAGCGGTCGAAGTTCATGCCGGTGTCCTGGACGAAGAGCCGGGTGAGGGTGCGTCGGCTGGTCCCCACCGCCCGTGCGTGCGCCTCCAGGCCCCGGGGGTCGTCGGGGCGGGCGAGCAGTGCGTCGGCCACGGCGCGGACGCGGGCGTCGGTGGGCTCCGGTACGTCGATGGGCGTGGCCGGCAAGGGGTGCAGCAGGTCCAGCACGACCGCCTCCGCCCGCAGCCGCTCGTCGTCGGGGAGGTTGTCGCGGCCGAGGTGGGCGATCAGGTGGGCCAGCAGCCCGTCCACCGCGACGGGTGTGGGCTCCGTCCAGCTCTTGTCGCACCGGTCCGGGTGGAAGTAGAGGCTGCACAGGACCGCGTCCCGGGTCGCGCCGGTCCGGTGCACGACGCCTGCGGGCACCCACAGCGCCGTTGTGCGCGGCAGGACCCAGTGCGCGTCCCCGACCGCGACGCCGAGCACCCCGCGCCGAGCCCAGGCCAGTTGGTGCTGCGGGTGGTGGTGCGGGACGAACCATTGCCCGGCCGCCAGCGGGAAGTTCCCCACGACGATGGCGCCGACCCCGGCCGGGATGTCCCCGAAGACGTCATTGGTCATGCCCCCGAGGCTATGTCCCCAACGCGATACGAGCTGACCTCGTAGCCCGTAGCGGCCAGAACGGCCCCTGCATAGCGTTGTTCTGTGCCGCTGAGCGCGTGGGCCGGTCCGCGTCCCCCCGTCCGGCGCCGCCAGCCGCTCACGACGACGGGACGCCCGGCATGACATCCGCATCGAAGACGACCACGACCGGCTCAGAGGCCGATGCCGCTTCCGCGCGCCGGGGACCCGCGCTGGTGGTGCTGTGCTTCGTACAGTTCATGCTCGTCCTGGACGACAACGTGGTGAGCGTCGCGCTGCCCAGCATCCGCGACGAACTGGGCTTCGGGGCCGCAGGTCTGTCCTGGGTCGTCAACGCCTACTTCCTGGCGTTCGGCGGCCTGTTGCTGCTGTTCGGCCGCATGGCGGATCTGCTCGGCCGCAGACGCGTGTTCCTGGCCGGGGTGGCGCTGTTCGGTGCGGCGAGCCTCGTCTGCGGGCTCGCGCAGGAGCCGTGGCAGCTCGTCACCGGGCGGTTCGTCCAGGGTGCGGGGGCGGCCATGTGCGCACCGGCTGCGCTGGCGATGATCACCCTGCTGTTCCCCGGCCCCGGGGAGCGGGCCAGGGCGTTCGGCGTCTGGGGCGGTATCGCCGGTCTCGGCGGGACGGCGGGCCTGGTGATCTCCGGTGCGCTGACCGGTCTCGCGTCCTGGCGCTGGATCTTCCTGATCAACCTGCCGGTGGCCCTCGTGACCCTGGTGCTGCTCCCGCGCCTGGTTCCGGAGAGCCGGGCCGGGCGGGTGGGGCGGCTCGACGTACCCGGTGCGGTCCTCGGTACCGGCGCCCTGGTGTCCCTGGTCTACGGGCTGCTCAGGGCCGGGGAGTCCGGGGAGTCGGGCTGGCGGGACCTCGGCGGGGTGGCGCCGCTGGTGCTGGCCGTGGTGCTCGCCGCCGCGTTCGTCGTGGTGGAGGCGCGGACCGCCGAGCCGCTGGTGCCACTGGCGTTCCTGGCCCACCGGATTCGCGCGGTGGCGAACGGGGCGACGCTGCTGTTCTCCGCCGCCATGTACGCGATGGCCTTCCTGCTGATGGTTCACCTGCAGACCGTGCTCGGCTACCGCCCCCTCACGGCCGGGGTCGCCTACCTGCCGTACTGCGCGGGCATCCTGGCGGGCATGTGGCTCTCCTCCCGGGCCGTGGCCGGGCTCGGGACGCGCCCGGCCCTCGTCCTCTCGTTCCTGGTCAGCGCGGCCGGAATCCTGCTGCTGTCCGGCGTGACACCGGACATCGGTTACGCCCGCGGAGTGCTGCCCGGCATGCTCCTCACGAGCCTCGGCTGTGGACTCACCCTGCCCGCCCTGACCGTCGCCGCGCTCACGGGAACCACGGAGGAGAACGCCGGGCTCGGCTCGGCCGTCCTCAGCTCCGTCCAACAGGTCGGCGGCGCCGTGGGGGTGGCGGTGCTCGTCGCGGTGGCCGCACGCCGCGCGGACGCCCTGGCCGCGCGGCAGGGCCCGCTGCCCGCCGCGACCGAGGGCTTCTCGCTCGCGCTCACCGTCACCGCCGCCCTCCTGGTGCTCGGCGCGGTGCTGGTCGCCGCGTTGCCGGGAGGGCGCGACCGCCCGCGCACCGGCTGACCTGCCGCGCCCGGCCCGCCCGTGGACGCGCTGCCCGGCAGGAGCGGCTCCGGAGACGCCCGCGACGGGTCAGCCCCTGGCGGACACCTCGAACAGCCGCTTCTCCACCGCGTCCAGAGCGAGCCGTACCGCCCCCGTGGCGACCGACTGGTCGCCGAGCCGGGAGGCGACCACGTCCACCGGGAACAGGCAGAGGGCGTCGAGGCGCTCGCGCAGCGGGTCGAGGAGGAGGTCGCCGGCGAGGGAGACCCCGCCGCCGATCACCACGAGTTCGGGGTCCATGGCCAGCACCATCGCCGCGATGCCCTGGACCAGGTCGTCGGCGTAGTGCTCCAGGGCCTCCAGGGCGCTCGGGTCGTTGGCGCGGACCGCCGCGAACAGGTCCTCGACGTCGTCCCGGCCCTGGTCCCGGCCCTCGTCCAGCCAGCGCAGGGGGTGCTCGGGGGCGCTGCGCCAGCGGGCGGCCGGAAGGTTGCCGATCTCGGCAGACGCACCGTTGCGGCCGGTGTGCAGGCGGCCGTCGATCAGCGAACCTGCGGAGATGTGTCGGCCCGCGTGGATGTAGAGGACGTCGCGGGCGTCGGTCGCCGCGCCGTTCCAGTGCTCACCCAGGGCGGCGATCTTGGTGTCGTTGGCCGCGACCACCTCGGCGCCGAACGGTTCGGTGAACGCGCCCGGCAGATCGGTGCCGGTCCAGTCGGGAAGCAGCGAGCTGAGCCGTACCCTGCCCGCCGCGTCGACGATACCGGTGGAGCCGATGCCGACCGCCTGGACATCGGCGGCGCGCAGGCCCGCGCCGCGCAGGGTGCGGTGGCCCAGGGTGCGCGCGGCGGCGATGCGGTCTGCGGCCGGGAGGCCGGGGGAGACCGCCGTCTGCCGGGTGGCGAGGACCTGTCCGCCGAGGTCGGTGACCATGGCGAGGACCTTGTGCATGCCGATGTCGAGGCCGAGGACGCAGCCCGCCTCCACGCGGAAGCGGTAGCTCTTGGCGGGGCGGCCGACCTGGCGGCGGCCGTCGGCGGGCGGTGCGACCTCCTCGACCCAGCCCTGCTCGACGAGGCCGGTGAGCGCGTTCTCGACGGTGGCGCGGGTGACGGTGGTGGACTGCACCAGCTCGGTCAGCGTGAGGCTGCGCGCCTCGTACAGCACGCGCAGTACGGCTGCCGCGTTGAGGCGGCGCAGCAGGGACGAGTCTCCCCCGGCAACGGTCATATGGTGTCGACCCCTTGACTCCGTACGGATGAGCGCTGCACTATCGGCGCATCATTATTTGAGAAGGTACCAAAAATAATCAGCGGCGCTGCTGACCTTCTGAATTGAGGACCACCAAGTGAACCGCATCACGCGCCTCGCTGCCGCCGTAACTCTGCTGGGTGCCACGGGAGTTGCCTGCTCCCCGGCCGGCTCCGACACGGCGGGCGGAGGCGGGGACGGCACCAGGACGATCACCTTCCTCACCTTCGAGACCCCCAACCTGGACGCGAAGTACTGGGACGACGCCATCGCGCGGGCCGAGAGCAAGGTTCCCGGGCTGAAGGTCAAGAAGCTGGTCGCGCCCAGTGCCGACCGCACCGGATACGCCAAGCAGCTGCTGGCCTCCGGTCAGTTCCCGGACGTGATGATCTCGGTGTCCCCGGTCGGCTTCGCGGAGGCGGGGGAGATGGCGCCGTGGACGGACAAGGAGCTCGCCTCCTACACGTTCCCGCAGTCCAACCCCATCGGCGGCAAGGTCTACCAACTGCCGTACAACACCCAGCCGACGCCGCTCGTCTACTACAGCAAGAAGCTCTTCGCCAAGGCGGGCGTCACGGCGCCGCCGAAGACGTACAAGGAACTCCTCGCCGCGTCCGCGAAGCTCAAGGACAAGGGCATCGACCCGTTCGTCGTCGGCGGTGGCGGCAAGGACGCCTTCGCCTCCTCCTACCTGTGGACCGCCCTCGTCGGCACGGACGTCTACAAGAAGACGCCGGACTGGATCGCCCAGCGCCGCGCGGGCAAGGTCACGTTCAACGACGCCGACTTCAAGGGCGCGACGGACAAGTTCGTCGGCCTGGTCAAGAAGGGGTACGTCGACAAGGCGGGGCTCTCGCGCGACTACGCCAACACCGAGAAGGCGTTCCTCGGCGGCAAGGGCGCGATGTACCCGATGGGCACCTGGTTCGCCACCGCCGCCGACAAGAGCCCGATGAAGGACGACATCGGTGTCTTCGCGTTCCCGACGGACGACGGCTCCCCCGCCCTGCCCTCGTACACCGGCGGCGGCATGTCGGTCTCCGCGAAGTCCAAGAACCTCAAGGAGGCGAAGGAGTTCGCGCTCGCCTTCCAGCAGGACAAGGTCAACCAGGACGCGGTGGTGAAGAGCGACGGCGCCATCATCGCGATGAAGGGCTACACCCCGCCCGCCGGTATGGGGCCCGTCTACAACGCCACCGTCAAGGTGTACGACGAGGCGGCGAAGAGCGACGGGGTCGTCAACGCCTTCCTGATCGAGACGGGTGACGACGCGCTGCTGCCCGGCATGGTCGACAAGACCTTCGCCCTGGCGCAGGACATCATCGCCGGGCGCAAGGACGCCGACCAGGCGACGAAGGCGCTCGACGACGACTGGGCGAAGGCCGATACCCAGTGACGACTCCCGCGACGTCGACTCCCGCGACCGGGACGGAGCGGCGCACCGCCGCGGACACCGTCCCCGCCTCCCGCCCCCCGGCCCCCAGCGGGCCCGGCGGCCCCGCCCGCCGCAGCCCCTGGCCCGCCGTCCGGCACTTCCTCGGCTTCGGCGCACCCGGCCTGCTCGTGTACGCCTGCTTCGTGCTCGCCCCGATCGTGCTCAGCGTCGGCTACAGCTTCACCAACGCCAACCAGTTCGCACCCGAGACCCACTTCACCGGCCTCGACAACTACACCCGGCTGCTCGGTGACGAGGAGTTCCTCACCGCGCTCAGGGTGACGACGATCCTCACCCTCATCGTGGTGATCGTCCCCAACGTGTGCGGCCTCGCCGTGGCCCTGCTGCTCGACCGGGACGGCTGGCTGTACAAGGCGCTGCGCAGCGTCTTCTTCGTCCCCGTCGTCCTCAGCGCCGTCGTCGTGTCCGTCGTCTGGCAGGCGATGCTCACCGACGACGGGCTCGTCAACACCGTGCTGCGTTCGCTGGGCGTCGACACCCCGCCGGGCTGGCTCTCCGACCCCGACATCGCGCTGTACTCGGTCGGCTTCATCATCAGCTGGCAGATGCTCGGCTTCTGCGCCGTGGTCTACCTCGCCGGACTCCAGGGCGTACCGCAGGAACTGCACGAGGCCGCCGCGATCGACGGCGCCGGGCCCTGGCTGCGGTTCCGCAAGGTCACCTGGCCGATGCTGGCCCCCGCCCTGACCATCAACACCGTGATGCTCCTGATCACCGGCTTCAAGGCGTACGACCACATCCAGGTCCTCACCAACGGGGGACCGGGCACCGGCACCACGGCGACCCTCGCCTTCTCCGTCGTCCAGACCGGCTTCACCGCCAACCGGACCGGTGAGGCCTCCGCGATGGCCCTGATCATGCTGGTGATCGTCGCCGTGGTCTCCAGCGTCGTGCTGCGCTTCCTCCAGCGCCGTGAGGTGGACTTCTGATGCAACAGCGTGAACGCGCGCCCTGGGTGAGGCCGGTCGTCGCACTCGTCGCGACCGCGGTGTTCTTCCTGCCGCTCTACCTCGTACTCGCCAACGTCTTCAAGCACGGCGAAGAGATCACCGACTCGCCGGCCTCGCTGCCCTGGCCGCCGACGCTCGACAACCTCTCCGCCGCGCTGTCCCGGCCCGATCAGCTGTTCTGGAACGGCCTGATCAACAGCGTCACGATCACCCTGACCTCGATCGTGCTGCTCACCGTGTTCTCCGCGATGCTGGGGCACTACCTGTGCCGCAGCCGCAGCCGGACCGCGCGGATCACGATGCTGGTGCTGCTGGCGGGGCTGATGATCCCGCCGCAGGTGATCCTCGTCCCCGTCACCGACATGCTCCAGCTGACCGGGATGATGGCCACCCTCCAGGGGATCGTCGCCTTCAACGTCGGCTACTACGTGCCCTTCGGCGTCTTCGTCTTCTCCGGGTTCATCCGCACCATCCCGATGGAGCTGGAGGAGTCCGCCGCGATCGACGGCGCCGGCCGCTGGCGCACGTTCTGGCAGGTCGTCTTTCCACTGCTCAGGCCCGCGACCGCCAGTGTGCTGATCTTCCTGGGGGTGTGGATCTGGAACGACTTCCTCAACCCGCTGATCATCCTCGGCCCGGCGGGCGGAACCACCGTCACCGTCGGGGTGTACCGGGCGATCGGGGAGCACCAGCAGGACTTCGGCCAGGTCTTCGGCCTGATGTTCCTGGCCGCGCTGCCGGTGCTGATCTTCTACATCGTCCTCCAGAAACACTTCGTCAAGGGCCTCACCGGAGGGGCCGTCAAGGGATGACCGTGACAGTTACGCACGTCGACGCGACCGAGCAGGTCTTCAGTAATCTCCTCTCCCACCGAGGCCGCCCACTCGACCGGCCGCTCACCCTCGTCCTCGCGGGCGCGGGTGCCAGAGGAACCGGATACGCGGACCTCGCGGCGGACGGCACGACCCCCGTCTCCTTCGTCGCCGTCGCGGACCCGAGGACCGGCCGGCGCGACGAACTCGCGGACCGGCACGCCATTGGGCAGGAGCGGCGGTACACCGACTGGCGCGAGCTCGCGGCCGTGCCGCGCCTGGCCGACGCCGTGATCATCGCGGTCCAGGACTCCATGCACCTGGAGGCCGCGGAGGCGTTCGCCGCCCTCGGCTACGACATCCTGCTGGAGAAGCCGATGGCCCTCAGCGCCGAGGACTGCGACCGCATCGCGGCGGCGGCCGAGGCGGCGGTCGTCTCCCTGACGGTATGCCACGTCATGCGCTACTCGCCGTACAGCGAGCGGCTCAAGACCCTGGTCGACCAGGGGCGCATCGGTGACATCGTCAGCGTCCAGCACCTGGAGCCCATCGGCTACTGGCACTTCGCGCACTCCTTCGTACGCGGCAACTGGAGCCGCGAGGAGCGGTCCAGCTTCGCCCTGCTCACCAAGTCCTGCCACGACATCGACTGGCTGGGTCACATCGTCGGCAGGCCCGTAGAGGCCGTCTCGTCGTTCGGCTCGCTCCGGCACTTCCGCGCCGAGAACGCACCGGAAGGCGCGGGGGAGCGGTGCGTGTCCTGCGCCGTCGAACCTTCCTGCCCGTACTCGGCGCGCAAGCTCTACCAGATCGGGCTGCGCGAGGGCGGCGTCAAGCGCTACTTCACCCGGATCGCCTCGGACGAACTGACCGAGGAGGCGGTCGAACAGGCCATGACCGAGGGGCCGTACGGGCGGTGCGTCTACCGCAGCGACAACGACGTGGTGGACCACCAGGTCGTCAGCCTCCAGTACGAGGGCGGCGTCACGGCCGCCTTCACGCTGACCGCCTTCACCCCGCAGGAGAACCGCCACACCAAGATCTTCGGCACCCTCGGCCAGCTCACGGGTGACGGACGCACCATCGAGATCTACGACTTCACCACCGACGAGCGCACCGTCATCGACACCGACAACGGCGGCTCCTCCGCCGCGGAGGGCCACGGCGGCGGCGACGCGGCCCTGCTCGACGCCTTCGTCCGGGCCCACCACGAAGGACGGCCCGAGCTGCTGCTCACCGGTGCGAGCGCGAGCCGGGACAGCCACCGGGTGGTGTTCGCGGCGGAGCGGGCGCGGCTGACCGGGCAGGTCGTCCGGCTCTGAGCCGCAGCCGCACTCCCTCCGGCTCCTCTGCTCCATCTACCCCTGTTATTGCTGTTACTTCTTGATGAAGGGTCATCACATGAGGCGTACACGCACATGGAGCACGGCGGTCGGGGCGAGTGCGGTGGCCCTGAGTATCGGTGTCGTCGCGGCCGTACCGGCCAACGGCGCGGAGGGCACCGGCACACCGTCCGCCCGGACCGCGCACCACGGGGCGCACGCCGCGCTGGAGATAGCGGCCGGCTACCTGGACATCGGACTGGACTCCACCGGGACCGTGACCGCCCTCAAGGACTCCCGCACCGGCAAGGACTACGCCGCCGCCGGGAAGGCGGCCTCCCTGGTCAGCCTGGTGGTCGACGGGCGTCAGGTGCGGCCGACCGAGGTCCGGCGCTCCGGGCGGGACGGCGGGCTGCTGACCTTCACCAACAGGAAGGCCGGACTCCGGATCGATGTGCGGGTGCGGGACGAGGACGGCTACGCCACCCTCGAAGCGGTCCGGGTCGACGTACCGGCCGGGGCCGACGCGCAGACGCTGCTCTGGGGCCCCCTCGCGACGTCCGTCACCCGGACCGTCGGCGAATCCGTCGGCGTGGTCCGGGACCAGGACTTCGCCATCGGCCTGAAACCGCTCACCGACCGCACCGAGGGCGCCTGGCCGCAGGAGTACCAGAAGTTCGGCTGGGAGGACGAGGTCGAGGACAACCCGTCCAAGCTCCAGGTGGCCCCGCACGAGGAGTGGAGCGCCGCGGGCAGGACGCCGTGGGGCTCCGTACTGCGGTCCTTCACGTACGACTACACGAAGGAGCGGGAGCGGCAGAACGTCGGCGGCTACCGGATTCCGGTCGGCCCGCTGCCCGCGGCCACCGCGAAGGTCACCGGCTCCAAGGTCGCGCTGTTCGGCGCCTCGCCCGAGATGACGCCGACGGTCCTGTCGGACATCGCACGCGGCGAGAGCCTGCCGTACCCGACGCAGAACGGGCAGTGGCAGAAGACGGCCCAGGCGAGCAGCCAGTCCTTCCTCGTACTGAGGGATCTCAAGACGGCCAACATCCCCGCGGGCGCCGGCTTCGCGAAGGCGGCCGGCATCGACTACATCTACTCCCTGCCCAACTCGGTCGGGCCCTGGCAGACGACGGGGCACTACCGGTTCGACGCGGGCCTGGGCGGCAGCGACGCCGGGGCCGAGGCAGCGGTCGACGTTGCCAGGGCCAACGGCGTACGGCTCGGTGTGCACACCATCTCCGACTTCATCAGCACCGACGACGCCTACGTGAAGTCGGCCGACGACCGCCTCGCGACGGGCGGCCGCGCCACCCTGACCCGCCCGCTGGCGGCAGGCGACACCACGGTGTACCTCGACTCCGGCACGCTGCTCGCGGACGGGCTGCACAGCAAGATCCTGCGCATCGGGGACGAGTTCGTCGAATACACCGGGGCCCGGCAGACTGGCGACGAGTGGGAGGTGACCGGACTCAAGCGTGCCCGGTGGAGCTCGGCCGCCGTTGACCACGCCACGGGTGACCGCACCGCCCGGGTGATCGTCAACAGCTACAACGGGGCGATCGGCGGAAACGGCATCATCGACGAGATCGCCACCCGGCTGTCCACCGCCTGGAACAACACCGGAATCATGTCCAACTCCTACGACGGAGTGGAATCGGCCTCCGAGTCCGGCTGGGGCTCCTACGGCCAGGCCCGCCTGATCAACGGCGCCTACAAGGGGAACGCCGAGAAGGACGGGTTCGTCACCGAGACCAGCCGGATGACGTCCAACACCTGGGACGCGCTCACCCGCGCGAGCTGGGGCGAGGTCGGCGTGACCAGCATGGACCAGGTCTTCATCAACAACGCGTACTACAAGGACAACTTCCTGCCGGGGATGCTGGGCTGGATCCAGCTGTCGGGCACAGAGAACCTGGCCGACTTCGAAAGTGTCCTGGCACGGGGCGCGGGCCTGAACGCGGGCTCCGGCTTCCAGGCCTCGGTCTCCGCACTCACCGCGAGCGGCGAGCACGGCAAGCAGTTGCTCGACGCGATCAAGCAGTGGGACACGGCACGCAACCTCGGCGCCTTCACCGAGGCCCAGAAGGCGAGCTTCCGGGACCGGTCCACCCGCTGGCACCTGACGGAGGTCACCCCCGGCAAGCGGTGGTCGCTCCAGGAACTCGACGCTGCCGGACAGCCGGTCGGCACCGCCCAGGACGTCTCGGCCCCGGCGCCCCGGCTGAGTCCTACGACGCTGCCGACGGCCAGGACGCACCAGCTCTACGAGGCGCGGCTGACCACGAACACCCCGGCGACGGTCCGCTACGAGGTGACAGGCGGTGCCCTCCCGAAGGGGCTCCGGCTGAACAAGGACACCGGCGGCATCACCGGGGAACCGCTCCGGGCCGCGAAGTCCACCTTCACGGTCACCGCCCACAGCACGGGCGGCCTGCCCGACGCGAAGGCCACCTACAAGATCACGGCCCGCCCCTGAGGTGACGCCGTGCCGCGGGCTGCCCTGTGCCGATGAGGGCAGCCCGCGGTCCCACCGTCGAAGTCGAAAGGACACCCCGTGCCGGCCGTTCTCGTCCTGCTGCTCTCCGGTACCTGGCTGCTGTCCGGCGCGCTGGTCACCGGTACCGATCCGCTGATCGTCGCGGTGGGCCGTACCGCCGTGTGCTGTCTGGTGCTCACCGCTGTCGCCGCGTCGAGCACGAGCGGCCGGGCGGACCTGCGGCGGGCCGCCGCCCGGCCGGGGACCGTCTGGCTGCTGGGGCTGCTCGGCTTCGCCGGGTACGCGGCCGGCACCCTGCTCGCCATCCCGCGCATCGGCACCTCCCTGACCAACCTGGTCGTCGCGCTGATGCCGTGCGCCTCCGTGGCCGTCGGCGCGCTGTTCTTCGGCGAACGGTCCGGGCCCCGCAAGGCGTTGGGCGCGGTCATCGCCTGCGCGGCGGCCGCCGGATACGCGGCGCTGGGCGCGGACGCCGGGGACCTGGACGCGGTGGGGCTGCTGCTGGTGGCCGCCGCGACGGTGGCGTTCGCGGTGTACGGGTTCCTGTACCGGGAACGCCTTTCCGGGCTGCCGCCGCTGGCCGTGCTGCCCGTACTGCTGGCGGCGGCCAGCTGTCTGCTGCTGCCGATGGCCCTGCCCGCGCTGATCGCCCACCCCCCGACGCTCGCCGCGACGGGCGGCATCGTGGTGCTCGGCGCGGTCGTCTACGCCCCCGCCTACCTCGTACAGCACCGCCTCATCCTGCTCCGCGGCCCGGTCTTCACGGCCGCCGTCCAACTGGCCGTCCCCTTCACCGTCCGGCTCGGCGACTGGGCCCTGGACAGCGCCCCCGCCCCGTCCCTCCCCGAGGTGCTGCTCCTGGCCGTGTGCTGTGCGGGGATCTCCCTCGTCACCGTCCAACGGGTCCGGCCGCCCGAGCCGGTCGCCTCCGAACGCTGAGCGGGGCGGGTTGCCCGGTGCGTCCGTCACACGATCGTGGGACGGGGAGGTAAGCGGCACCGCGTTGCGGAAACCGTCGATCTACGCTCGCCGGACAGGCCTCAGGGGGAAGGGACCCGAATGACCGTCGCGATGGTCGAGCGCGAGCAGGATTCCGAAGGCTGGCCATGGGACTACCTGCTGCGCACGTGGCAGGAACTGGACGTGCCCGAGGGATGGCGCGCCGAGATCGACGAAGGGCGGATCCGCTTGGTACCGCCGCCGTATGCGCAGCACAGCGGGATTGCCGACAAGGTGCAGCGCCGCCTCTACGCGAACCTCTCCGACGAACTGGGCGTCTATCAGACTCTGGGCGTGCATGTGGCGCCCCTCGACAAGCTGTACGTACCCGATCTCGTCGTCATGCCGACCGAGCTGATCGATGGAGCCGACCCCGAGGCCGGTGATCCCCAGGGCGCCTCCGAAGCGCTCCTCGTCGTCGAGATCACGTCGAAGGGGAACGCCCGGGAGGACCGGACCAAGAAGTACCGCGCCTACGCGCGTGCGGGTGTGCCGATGTATCTGCTGATCGACCGG
This sequence comes from Streptomyces sp. NPDC104307, assembly GCF_055584045.1. Classification (NCBI taxonomy): domain Bacteria; kingdom Bacillati; phylum Actinomycetota; class Actinomycetes; order Kitasatosporales; family Streptomycetaceae; genus Streptomyces; species Streptomyces sp. NPDC104307. Next base: position 222,068 of record NZ_JBVJMU010000011.1, on the reverse strand, counting down.
TTCGACACGCGTGGGGCGATGAGCACGCTGTTCACCGAGCCGAACGAGGACGGCACGTACAAGTGCTCGGAGGCGGTGCCGTTCGGCAAGCCGCTCGGGTTGCCCGCGCCCTTCGGCGTCACGCTGGCCACGGACGCCTTCCCGGTCTGAGGCGCGCAGGAAAGCGGCGGCACCTTGTGGGTGCCGCCGCTTTCAGGTGTGTGCCTCAGACCGCCGCGGGTTCCTCCGCCGGGGTGCCCTTCGCGGTCACCGGTTCCGGAGTACCCGCCGGGGACGCCGACGGTTCCTGGGACACGTTGAACTCAGCCAGCAGGTCCTTGCTGAAGCCGAAGAAGTACGTGGCGACGAAGCCGGCCAGGTAGCCCACGACCAGGCCGCCCGCGTAGATCGCGATCGTCGCGCCCAGGCCGTGGTTGCCGTCCAGCAGCGGGAACAGGGCCCAGCCGGACGGGCCGATCGCGGTGGAGCCGACCGCGTCGCCGAGCTGGTTGAAGAAGCCGATGAACGCGCCGCCGAACGCACCGCCCACGCACGCCGTGATGAACGGACGGCCCAGCGGCAGCGAGACACCGTAGATCAGCGGCTCCCCGACGCCCAGGAACCCTGCGGGCAGGGCGGACTTGATGGTCTTGCGGATCGACTCGTTGCGGGGGAGGCGGAAGTAGACCGCGATGGCCGCACCGACCTGGCCCGCACCGGCCATGGCGAGGATCGGGAGCAGGACGGTGTAGCCCTGCTGCTCGATCAGCGTGGTGTGGATCGGGATCAGCGCCTGGTGCAGGCCCAGCATGACCAGCGGGAGGAAGAACCCGCCGAGGACCAGACCCGCGCCCGCGCCGCCGTTGGACAGCAGCCAGTCCGCGAACGTACCGATCGCGGTGGACACCTCACCGGCCACGTACATCAGGCCGAAGATCGTCACCAGTCCGGAGATCAGGACCGTCAGGGTCGGGGTGACCAGGACGTCCAGCGCCTCCGGGACCCAGCGACGGCACCACTTCTCCACGTACACCGCGAGCACCGCCGCGCCCAGGGCGCCGAGGACGCCGCCCTGTCCGGGGGAGAGCTTCTGGCCGAACGCCTCGATGTTCGCGACGCCCGGGAAGACGATGATGGCCGCGACCGCGCCGCCGAGGATCGGCGTACCGCCGAACTCCTTCGCCGTGTTGTATCCGACGAAGACCGCGATCAGCGCCATGAAGCCGGACGCCATCGCCGCCAGGGCCGGGGTGACCGAGGGCAGCCACTCCAGGTTGACCAGCAGGCCGTTCAGGCCCGCGATGATGCCGCAGCCGATCAGGGCCGGGATCAGGGGCACGAAGATGTTGGCGATCTTGCGCAGGAACAGCTTGAACGGGGTGGCGTTCTTCGCCTTCCTGGCCGCCTTCATCTCGGCGCCCTGCGCGGCCAGTTCCGCCGCGCTGAGCGGGGTTCCGGAGGCCGGGGCGGGGTCGGCCGCCGGGGCGGCGGCCTTCCCCTCCTCGACGAGCTTCTCGAACTCCGGCGTGACGCGGGCGACCGTACCGGGACCGAGAACGATCTGGTACGTGTCGTCGTCGACCACACCCATGACGGCGGGGACGGCCTTCAGCGCATCGTCCTGCACGAGCGAGCGGTCGTGCAGGCCCAGCCGGAGCCGGGTCATGCAGTGGGCGATGGAGCTGACGTTCGTGGCGCCACCGACGAGCGGAAGGATCGCGGCGGCAGTGGCGCGGTTCTTGTCTTCTGTAGCCATGGTGCGTGGTGCCTTGCTGTGCGGGGAGCGGGGTGGAGCCCGAAGGGTCAGGTGGTGCGGGGGGCGGCGGCGAGCGCGGCGCGCAGGTGGCCGTCGGAGGCGGACAGGAGCGTGGCGGCGGTGGGGCCGTCGACCTGGCCGAGGATGGTGAGGATCGCGTTCTTCACCTCGCCGTCGGTGGCGGCGAGCGCCGCCTCGATCTCGGAGTCCGACGCTCCGGTGGCCAGCGAGACGATCCGGCGCGAGCGGGCCCGCAGCTTCTCGTTGGAGGCGCGTACGTCGACCATGAGGTTTCCGTACGTCTTGCCGAGCCGGATCATCGTGATCGTCGAGAGCATGTTGAGGACGAGCTTCTGGGCCGTGCCCGCCTTGAGCCGGGTCGAGCCGGTGAGCAGCTCCGGGCCCACGACGACCTCGACGGGGTGCTCGGCGGCGGCGCCGAGCGCGGAGTCCGCGTTGCAGGACAGGCCGATGGTCAGCGCGCCCTTGGCACGGGCGTGCTCGACGGCCCCGATCGCGTACGGCGTGCGGCCGGAGGCGGAGATGCCGACGACGGTGTCCTCGGCGGTGAGCCCCAGCGCGTCCAGGTCGGCGGCGGCCAGCTCCTTGCTGTCCTCCGCGCCCTCGACGGCGGTGACCATCGCGGACGGGCCGCCCGCGATGAGGCCCACGACGTGCGCCGGGTCGGTGTTGAAGGTGGGCGGGCACTCGCTGGCGTCCAGCACACCGAGGCGGCCCGCGGTTCCGGCACCCGCGTAGATCAGCCGGCCGCCGCGCGCCATGCGCGCCGCGGTGGCGTCGATCGCGGCGGAGATCTCGGGCAGCCGGGCGGCGACGGCGACGGGGACGGTCTGGTCCTCGCCATTCATGATCCGGGCGATTTCCTCGGTGGCCAGCTGGTCGATCTCGGCGAGCTCGGGACGGAACGCCTCTGTGGTGAGGGTTTCGAGCTGGGCGCGCAGCTCGCCGTATCCGTCGGGAGCGGTGGCGTCGGCGTCGGTGATGGAGGTCATGGAGAGCGGCTCTGCTTTCTTGAACTCGTACGGTTCTGCGGGTGCGGGTGCGGGTGCGGGTGCGGGTGCGGTGCGTGGGCTTCCGGGGGTCGGTCAGCGGGTGCGGGGGTTGTGACGGTGGGCCAGCGCCTCGTAGGACGCGGCGAGGGCCGGAGCCGCCGTCTCGTACGTGCGCTGCGCGACCCCGATGAACAGGCAGTCGACGACGAGGAGCTGGCTCGTCCGGCTCGACATGGCGGCCGGGCGCAGCTCGCTCTCGCGGGCCGTGGACGTGGTCAGCACGTGGTCGGCGTACTGCGTGACCGGGCCGTCGGGGCGGCCGGTGATCGCGATCGTGGTCGCGCCCCGGTCGAAGGCGACCCGCAGCGGCTCGATGACGTCGCCCGTCGAACCGGAGTGGGTGATCGCGATGGCCACGTCACCGGAGCGCAGCTGCACGGCGTTGGTGACCGCGAGGTGCGGGTCCATGTTGGAGTGGGCGATCAGGCCGATCCTGGCCAGCTTCTGGGCCAGGTCCTGGCCGACGAGCGAGGAGGCGCCGACCCCGTAGATGTCGATCCGGCGGGCGGTCGCGGCGGCGGCCACGGCGGCACCGAGCTGCACGGTGTCGAGCCCGGCGGCGGTGTCCGCGAGGGTCTGCTGCTCGTCGTAGGCGAGCTTGGCGACCACGTCCGCGATCGGGTCGTCCACCGCTATGTCCGCGGTGACGGCGGGCGCCCGGCCGGACTGCTGGTGGGCGGCGAGACCGGCGAGCGCGAGGCGCAGATCGCGGTAGCCGGGGTAGCCCAGGAGGCGGGCGGTGCGGACCACCGTGGCCTCGCTGGTGCCGGTGAGCTCGGCGAGACCGGTGACCGTCAGGGCGGCGCAGCCCGCCGGGTCGCCCGCGACCGCCTCCGCGACCCGCTGCATGGAACGGGTCATGGACGGCGCGAGCGTGCGCACCTTCGCGGCGAGGGCTGCCGGGGCGGGCGGCGAATCAGCGCTGAAACTTTCCTTCAAGTCATTGGTCACCTTTGAAAGATATTTTCAACCCCGGGGTCCGTCAACCCCCCTTTGGTCCCGACCTCTGGCGGCAGCGGCGGGCGCCGCGGTGCGCAGGTGGACAATGGAGGCATGGAGCTGAATCCCCTGGAGCAGGCGCTGCACACCGCCCGCGCACGCGTCATGGCCGACCTCGCCGCCGGAGACGTCGCTCAGGCGCAGATCGTCTCGATGGTCGAGGACGCGGTGACGCACCGCCGCTGGTGGGTCGAGCAGTGGCCGCAGGGCGCGGAATTCGTCGTCGGCCTCGTCGCCCAGGACGTCCAGGACGCGCTCCTGGAGCAGTACGGCCGCTGGCCGCTGTGCCCGGTCTGCGACGCGGGCGACCCGCACGCGCTCGACGTCGAACCGGAGCTGGGCCCCGACCCGCACTGGGTCTGCACGAAGGCCACCGTCGCGGTCGCCCCGGTCGGCGCGCTCGGCGGAATACCGCGCCCGTGACCGTCTACATCGATCCGCCGGACTGGCCGGGCCACGGGCGGTTCTGGTCGCACCTGGTCAGCGACGACTCGTTCGACGAGCTGCACGCGTTCGCGGCGTCCATCGGCTGCCCGGCGCGGGCCTTCGAGCGGGACCACTACGACGTACCGGATACCCGGTACGAGGACGCCGTACGGGCCGGGGCCCGGCAGATCGGTTCCAAGGAACTGGTGCGCCGGATCACGGAGGCGGGCCTGCGCCGCCCGAAGGGGCGCTAGGGGCTGTCCGGCGGATCAGGGTCGGATAGGGCGCGGTGTCTGGTGCGGTGCATCGCAAGGCGCCGGAGCGTCTCGATAGCGGAGCTATTGGGGCGTTTCGGTAACGCGGCGAGGTGCCGTGCCAGGCACCGTGACCCCGGCCATGATCCGCCGGACAGGCCCTAACTGCCGGGCCGGTAGGCGGGGGCCTGGAGCTCAGCCGCCCGCCGCGTCCGCGCTCAGCCGTTCGTCGAGGGGGCGCATACCTCCACCGCGTCCCGCGACTGCGACGGCACCGCGGCCGGGGCGCTGGCCACCAGCCGGGACGACGAGCCCCGGGCGCGCTGCAACCGCAGCGAGACGACCACGGCCACCAGCGCCAGCACGGTCATCGCGGCACCGGCCCACGCGGTCGCCGCGAACCCGAAGTCCGCGTCGATCACCGCGCCGCCCAGCCAGGGGCCACCGGTGTTGCCGCTGTTGAACGCGGCGGTGGTCGTCGCACCGGCCAGCGTGGGGGCGGCGCCCGCGACGTTGAACATCCGGGCGTTCAGCGCCGGGGCCGTGTAGAACGCCGACAGGCCCAGCAGGAACGACAGCACGATCACGGCGACCTGGTTGGAGGCGAACAGCGCCAGCGCGGCCAGGAAGACCGTGGACGCCGTGATACCGCTCAGCAGCACCCCGAAGAGGTGCGCGTCCGCGACCCGGCCGCCGATCGTCGTACCGATCAGCGCGCCGACCCCGAACAGCGCGAGGACGGCCGGAACCCAGCCGGAGTCCAGGCCGGCGACGTCCGTGAGCACCGGCGCGAGATAACTGAACGCGCAGAACACCCCGCCCGCCGCGAGCGCGGTGATCGTGATGGACAGCCACACCTGCCGGTCGCGGTAGATGCCCACCTCCCGCTTGAGCTGCGGCTTCTCGTCCGGCACGGGGATGCGGGGAATCAGCGTCGCCACGCCGACGAGGGCGATCGCGGAGGCCACCCCGACCGCCCAGAACGCGGAGCGCCAGCCGAGGTTCTCCCCGAGGAAGGCGCCCAGCGGCACTCCGAGCACGTTGGCGATGGACAGCCCGCCGATCATCACGGCCATGGCGCGCGCCCGCTGGTTCACCCGGACCATCGCGATGGCGACGGCGGCGCCCACGGCCCAGAACCCGGCGCACGCGAAGGCGCTGAGCACCCGGGACGCGAAGAGGATCTCGTACGTCGGCGCGAGCGCGCCCGCGACCTGACCGAGCCCGAAGACCGAGATCAGCGCGATGAGCGTGGTGCGGCGCGGCAGCCGCAGCGTCGCGACGGCGAGCAGCGGGGCGCCCACCACCATGCCGATCGCGAACGCGGATATGAGGAGTCCGGCGCGCGGGATCGACACGTTCATGTCGTCCGCGATGGGCGGCAGCAGTCCGGAGAGCATGAACTCGCTGGTGCCGAGTGCGAAGACGGAGAGGCCGAGTATGTATACGGCCAGGGGCATACGCGAGCGGCTAGCGGCAGAGTCGGGCATGACACGTCTTAACAGCGCGCCTACCTGTCGCATTCCCGGCCGGTGGCGCGGAGGCCCGCTGCCGCGCCTACCTGTCGCGGGCGAGCAGCTCCAGCTCCGTGCGCAGGTTGTGCCGGGCCCTCGGCTCCCACTCGGCCGCCCCGTGCGGGGTACGGAACAGCCTCGGCAGCTCCAGCAGCTGCCGCAGCACGGCCGCCCGCCCCTCCCGGAACGCGTCCTCCGGCACGAAGCCGTACTCCTCGCGCACCTGGGCCGCGTACCGCGCGTACTCCCTCGGCGGCGACGCCAGGATCGCCAGGTCCGCGTCGCACAGCACCTCGCCGTTGCCGTCCCCGGCGGCCGGGTCGTGCGTGACCGTGAGCCGGACCAGCCGGGCGACCTCTGCGGTGGTCGCGGCCGGCACCCCGGCCTCCGGCAGCGCGCGCTCCGCGAGGACGGCGCTGCGCTCCTCGTTCTCGGTCCGGTCGGGGCGGTAGACCGCGTCGTGGAACCAGACGGCGAGCCGTACGGCGTCCGCGTCCCCGGCGTGACCGGCGAGCGTGTCCACATGGTCCAGGACCGTCGCCAGGTGGTCGGTGGTGTGGTACTTGCGCTGGGGTTCGGCCCAGCGCGCCAGGAGGTTGTCCGCGTACGGCAGCGGGTCGGGACCCTCCGCGCCGCGCCGGGCGGCGACGAGGGCTTCCTGCCACCGGCCGCGGAGCGCTTCGTCTGTGCCGCTTTCGTGCGCCCTGCCGGTGTCGTGGTCCATGCCACCGAGGTTACGACCTTCCTCCCGCCCGCGACCGGCCGCCGGGCGGACACCTCTCACCGGGCGGACACCTCTCACCGGGCCGCGCGTTCCCGAAATACCCAAGTCCGCCGGGGAGCGGGATGGTTGGCTTGGGGGCATGGCTGACGAACGTGATCCCGAACTGCCCGGTCTTCTCCTGCGCACCGAGCGGGACGCCTTCATCCCGCTGCTGCGGTCGGCGGAGGCAGGCGATTTCGCCCTGCGCACCGCCTGTCCCGGCTGGACGGTGCGCCATGTCCTCGCGCACTGCGGTTCCGTGCTGAACCGGGTGGTGGAGAGCCGCTTCGAACCGGACGTGTTCAGCCCCGAGTGCAACGACCGCGACATCGCCGAGCGGGCCGGATGGACGGACGCGGAGGTGGTGGACGAGCTGGAGCGGGGGATGGCCGAGGCCGGTGCCGCGATCGCCAAGGCGGGCGGGGTGCTGGACGGGGTGGCGCTGGGGGAGTGGATCCACGCCGGGGACGTACGCGAGGCGTGGGGGCTCGAAGGGGCGTACCAGGGTGACGGGCTGCCGCACGCGCTCAGGCTCCTGGCCCCCTTCGCGCGGCGCCGGAAGACACCTCTGCTGGTCGCGCGGCTGGAGGACGGCGGCGACGAGCTGACCATCGGCACCGAGCACGAGGGCCGGGCGCCCGGCCGCTACCGGGGGGACGGGGCGACGCTGATCCGGCTGTTCGCGGGCCGGCCGCTGGTGGGGACGCGGTACGAGCTGGAGGGCGTGAAGGAGAACGAGCTGAACGTGTTCTGAGCCCGCCCTCCCGCGCGCGCAGGCGCTAACGTGCGCTTCGTGACGAATCTGATGAATCCGGCGGACCGGGGTGACGCCTCGGCCGCACCGGCTGCCATGGACCTCAACGCGGACCTCGGTGAGGGGTTCGGGCGCTGGTCGCTCACCGACGACGAGGCGCTCCTCACCTGCGTGACCAGCGCCAACGTGGCGTGCGGCTTCCATGCGGGGGACCCCTCCGTGATGCGCCGGGTCTGCGACACGGCGGCCGCCCGGGGCGTGCGGATCGGCGCCCAGGTCTCCTACCGCGACCTGGCGGGGTTCGGGCGCCGCTCCATGGACGTACCGGCCGATGAGCTGGCCGCCGAAGTGGCGTACCAGATCGGCGCGTTGCGGGTGTTCGCGGAGGCGGCCGGGGCCACCGTCTCGTACGTCAAGCCGCACGGCGCCCTGTACAACCGCGCCGTCCACGACGACGAGCAGGCGGGCGCGGTGATCGAGGGCGTCCGGCTGGCGGGCGGCAGCCCGGCCGTCCTCGGGCTGCCCGGCTCCCGGCTGCTCGTACGGGCGGCGGAGGCGGGGCTGACGGCGGTCGAGGAGGCCTTCGCGGACCGCGCCTACACCGAGCGGGGCACGCTCGTCCCGCGCACCGAGCCGGACGCGGTCGTGCACGACGCGGACGCGGTGGTGCGCCGGAGCGTCGGGATCGCGGTGGACCGGAGCGTGCGGGCGGCCGACGGCAGCCGGATCGCGGTCGCGGCGCGGTCCCTGTGCGTCCACGGCGACACCCCGGGCGCGGCGGCGATCGCCCGGCGGGTCAGGGCCGCGCTGGAAGAGGCGGGCGTCGTGGTGCGGGCGTTCACGTGAGTACGCCGACGCCCGACGGGGAGAGCCGGGGGCCGGGGCCGGTCGTGCTGGCCGTCGGAACGGACGCGCTGCTGGTCGAGCTGGGCTCCGGCGAGGAGACGGAGGCCTTCCACGCGGAGGTGCTGCGCCGCCGCGCGGCCGGTGAACTGCCCGGCGTACGCGAGGTGGTGCCCGGTGCGCGCACGGTGCTGCTGGACGGGATCGCGCGGGAGACGGCCGGGCTCGCCCGCGAGCTGGCGTCCTGGCCACTGCCGCCGCCGCTGCGGTCCACCGGGCCCGCGGTGGAGATCCCGGTCGTGTACGACGGCCCGGATCTGGACGACGTGGCGCAGGCGTGGGGCGTCGCCGCCGCCGAGGTGGCCGCCCTGCACTCCGGGACGGAATTCCGGGTCGCCTTCTGCGGGTTCGCCCCGGGCTTCGGCTATCTGACGGGCCTGCCGGACCACCTCCACCTGCCGCGCAGGGCGACTCCGCGGACCAGGGTCCCGGCCGGTGCGGTGGCCCTGGCGGGCCCGTACACCGGGGTGTACCCGCGCCCGTCCCCCGGCGGCTGGCAGCTGATCGGCCGGACGCCGGACCCGGCCGCCCTGTGGGACCCGGACCGCGAACCCCCCGCACTGCTGGTGCCCGGGGCCCGGGTCCGCTTCGTCGAAGCCGGCACGCGTACGGGGCCGGGTGCGGGATCCCGTACGGGCTCTGGCTCGGCTTCTGGGGCGGGAGCGGAGGCATGAGCGCGGGCATCGAGGTCGTCCGCGCCGGGGCCCTGACCACCGTTCAGGACGAGGGGCGCTTCGGCCACGCGCACCTGGGGGTGGGCCGGGCGGGCGCCTTGGACGCACCGTCCGCCCGGCTCGCCAACCGGCTGGCCGGCAACCCCGTCGGCGCGGCGCTGCTGGAGACGACCGTCACCGGCTGCGCGGTCCGCCCGGACCGCGCGGTGCGGGCGGTCGTCGGCGGTGCGCCCTGCCGGGTGACGGTGGACGGGCGGCCGGTGGCGTGGGGTGCGGCGGTCCACGTACCGGCGGGCGCGGTGCTGGACGCCGGTCCCGCCGCGCACGGGGTGCGCTCCTACCTGGCGTTCGCGGGCGGCCTGGAACCGCAGCCGGTGCTCGGCAGCCGGTCCGCGGACCTGCTCTCCGGTCTCGGCCCGGACCCCCTGCGCGACGGCGACGTGCTGCCGCTGGGCCCGCCCCGGACGGGCGGCCCCCCGGCGACGGCGGCCGTTCCGTGGCCGGGGGTGCCCGCCGAACTCGTGCTCCCGCTGCTCCTCGGCCCCCGCCACACCTGGTTCACGGCCGACGCCCTGCGCACGCTCACCACCGCCGCGTACCGCGTCTCGGAGCAGAGCAACCGGATCGGCCTGCGCACCGAGGGCCCCGCGCTGGACCGTGCCCGGCAGGGCGAACTGCCCAGCGAGGGGATGGTGTTGGGCGCGGTCCAGATCCCGCCGGACGGCCGCCCGGTGGTGTTCCTGAACGACCATCCGACGACGGGCGGTTACCCCGTGGTCGGTGTCGTCCCGGAACCCGCGCTGGCCGGGGCGGCGCGGGTGACCCCGGGGACGGTGGTGCGGTTCGTGCGCACGGCGCACTGAGCCGCCGGGTGCTGCTCAGTGGGCTGCGGGCAGACCGAAGTGCTCGGTGATGATCCGCATCGTCACCGAGCCGTCCGCGTTGTACGCCGGATCGGCGTCGTACACGGGGGTCTCCCGGCCGACGATCCCGGCGGCGAGCAGCTCCCGGATCAGCAGGTCGCCGCTGCGGTGCGCCTCACGGCGCATCCCGATGTTGAAGTAGTCCAGCTCGAACCCGCCCCGGCTGTAGGAGTAGTGGACCGGGTGGTCCTCGCAGTGCGGGATCGAGTAGTTCTGCCCGTGCGGGCACTCGCACGCGGGCGTGGTGGCCAGGAAGACCGTATCCACCCGGTCGGGCCCGCCGAACCGCTCCTCGTAGCGGAAACCGGTGATATCGCGGGCCAGGGACGTGACCGTCTCAGCGCTGACGGTGGTCGCGTCGTGCGTCACCCACGCCCAGCCGTCCGACTCACCCGCCGTGCGGACGGGGAGCGCCGCCTCGGTGTGGATGGCGGTGAGGGTGGGGAGGTCGAGGCCTCTGGCGTAGGTGAGGTAGGTGTTCGGAGCGATCGGGCTCACTTCGCCGTCACCTCCAGCGCGAGCGGGGGAGAGGGCAGGGCGAAGGCCTCAGCGATCGTCTTCACCAGCCGCTCCTCCGCACCGCCCTCGTGCTCGTCGCAGTGGTGGCTCTCGTCGGTGCGCCACTTCTCGCACCCGGCATCCGGGCCGATGAGGTTCGCGGCGAGGAGCTCGGCCGAGATGTAGTCGGGGTTGTCCCCCAACCGCTCCCCGATGTCCTCGAAGCTGAAGTAGAGAGTCGTGGCACCGCCGCGCAGATAGTGGAACTGGGGCCCGTGCGCCTTCGCGCTGCACGGCTCGGTGACGAACACCACGAGCTCCGTGCCCTCGGGACACACGAGCCGGTAGTCGGCTCCCTCGTAGTCCTCGGAATCCTCTTCGATCATGTCGTGCACCGCCCAGGCCCAGCCGCCCGCCTCGCCCTGGGCGAGCGGCTCGCGGTTCAGCTCGCGCAGTCCGGAGACGAGGGCGTCGAGGGACTGGCCGCGGGCGAGAACGAGGTTCACCTCGTGGCCGGGAAAGGAATCGTGCATCCAGCTGGTCATGCCGGAAGACTAGACGCGGGCACTGACAACAACTGGAGGGGCCCGTCAAGGGTTTTCACCCTGGAGGGCCGGTGCTGGAGGGTGCGCGCTGCTGCGGCACTCCGCGATCTTCTCCATCACGGCCGATGAGTGGCCGGACGTCCGGGCGGGGCTCGAAGAGCGGCTCGCACGCGGACCCGGCGAAGGGCGGCCGGAGGCCCGTCTCCCCGAGAGGAGCTGAGTCCGGCCGCCCGAGGGCGGAACCGTGCCGCCCGCTACGCCCCGGCCCTGAACCCCCGCAGCCGCAGCGAGTTGCCGACCACGAACACCGAGGAGAACGCCATCGCCGCACCCGCGATCATCGGGTTCAGCAGACCCATCGCGGCCAGCGGCAGCGCCGCCACGTTGTAGGCGAAGGCCCAGAACAGGTTCGTCCGGATGGTGCCCAGCGTCCTGCGCGACAGCCGGATCGCGTCGGCGGCGGCCCGCAGGTCGCCCCGGACCAGGGTCAGGTCACCGGCCTCGATCGCCGCGTCCGTGCCGGTGCCCATCGCGAGGCCCAGATCGGCCTGGGCGAGGGCGGCCGCGTCGTTCACGCCGTCCCCGACCATCGCGACCGAACGGCCTTCCGCCTGGAGGCGCTTGACGACGTCGACCTTGTCCTCCGGCATGACCTCCGCGTACACCTTCTCGATGCCGACCTCGGCCGCGACCGATTCCGCCACCGCCTGGTTGTCACCGGTCAGCAGGATCGGCGTCAGTCCGAGCGCCCGGAGCCGCACGATGGCCTCCGCGCTGGTGTCCTTCACCGCGTCGGCGACCTCCAGGACCGCCCGCGCCTCGCCGTCCCAGGCGACCGTGATCGCCGTGCGGCCCGCCGCCTCCGCCTCGGCCTTGCGGTGCGCCAGCTCCACGGGGAGGTGGATCTCCCACTGGGCCAGCAACTGCTCGCGGCCGACGAGGACGGCATGTCCCTCGACGACGCCCTGGACGCCGAGGCCGGGGACGTTGACGAAGTCCTCTGGGGTGGGGAGCGGAGCGGCGGTGCGTTCGGCGGCTCCGGTGGCGACGGCCTGGGCGATGGGGTGTTCGGAGGCGTGCTCCAGTGCTCCGGCCAGGCGCAGGACGTCGGATTCCGCGGTGCCGGGGGCGGTGTGGACGTCCTGGAGGGTCATCTTGCCGGTGGTCACGGTGCCGGTCTTGTCGAGGACGATGGTGTCGACGCGGCGGGTGGTCTCCAGGACCTCCGGGCCCTTGATCAGGATGCCGAGCTGGGCGCCGCGTCCGGTGCCGACCATGAGGGCGGTGGGGGTCGCGAGGCCGAGGGCGCAGGGGCAGGCGATGATCAGTACGGCGACGGCGGCGGTGAACGCGGCCGTCAGTCCCGAGCCGGTGGCGAGCCAGAAGCCGAGCGTGCCGAGCGCGAGCAGGATCACGACGGGGACGAACACCGCCGAGATCCGGTCGGCCAGCCGCTGGGCGGCCGCCTTGCCGTTCTGCGCGTCCTCGACCAGCTTCGCCATCCGGGCCAGCTGGGTATCGGCGCCGATCCGGGTCGCCTCGACGACGAGCCGGCCGCCGGCGTTGAGCGTGGCACCGGTCACCGGGTCGCCCACACCGACCTCGACGGGGACCGACTCACCGGTGAGCATGGAGGCGTCGACCGCCGAGTTGCCCTCGACGACGGTGCCGTCGGTGGCGATCTTCTCGCCGGGCCGGACCAGGAAACGGTCCCCGGCCCGCAGGTCCGCCGTGTCCACGGTGACCTCGCGGCCGTCGCGCAGGACGGTGACCTCCTTGGCGCCCAGTTCGAGCAGGGCCTTCAGCGCCGCGCCCGCCTTCCGCTTGGAACGGGCCTCGAAATAGCGCCCGGCCAGGATGAACGCGGTGACCCCGGCGGCGGCTTCGAGATAGATGTTCCCGGCGCCGTCGCTGCGGCCGATGGTCAGCTCGAAGGGGTGCGTCATGCCGGTCATCCCGGCGGTGCCGAAGAACAGCGCCCACAGCGACCACAGGAACGCGGCGGAGGTGCCGACCGAGACCAGCGTGTCCATGGTGGCCGCGCCGTGCCGCGCGTTGGTCCACGCGGCGCGGTGGAAGGGCCAGCCCGCGTACGTGACGACGGGCGCGGCGAGGGTCAGCGAGAGCCACTGCCAGTTGTCGAACTGGAGCGCCGGGATCATCGACATCGCGATCACCGGCACCGCGAGCAGCACCGCCGTGATCAGCCGCTGCCGCAGCGGGCGGAGCTCGTCGGCCCCCTCCGCCGTCTCGTCCGTTTCGCCGGACGCGGCGGCGCCGCGCACCGGGGGAGCGGGCTCCTGCGCGCTGTAACCGGTCTTCTCGACGGTGGCGATCAGGTCCTGTACGGAGACGTCCTCGCCCCGGTAGCTGACCTTGGCCTTCTCCGTGGCGTAGTTGACGGTGGCCTCGACCCCGTCCATCCGGTTGAGCTTCTTCTCGATACGGGCCGCGCACGAGGCGCAGGTCATGCCGCCGATGGCGAGCTCGACCTCTGCGGCGCCGGTGGTGGCTGCGGTCTGCGCGGACACGGGGCCTCCTCGGTAGGTGATCACTTGGATCACGGTGATCTTGGGCTTCGTTTATACCCCTAGGGGGTATGTGGTGCTCATTCAGGTATACCCCCTACCCCTATGGGTATGCAAGGGCGGCCGCCGGCGGATCCGTGGATTCCGGCCGTCCGATCGCCGGGCGCGCCTCTGACCTCGCGTATCTTGCGTGCGCGGTGAGACTGTGTCCTCAGCCTCTCGGCCCGTAGGCTGGCCATTGGACTAGACCTATAGCTGCTTCCTGGAGGATTGGGTTCCCATGAGCAACCGTGCAGTCCTGGAGGTGATCGCTCTCGACGCGGAGGACGCGGTCGCTGCCCAGGCGGGTGGTGCGGACCGGCTTGAGCTGGTCACCGACATGGCGGCGGACGGCCTCACCCCGTCCTGTGCGACCTTCGCGGCGATCCGCGCCGCGGTGGACATCCCCCTGCGGGTGATGCTCAGAGTGGCGGACGGCTTCGCGGCCGGTGACATCGAGGTACTCGTGCGCAAGGCGCGCGAGCTGCGGGCCGAGGGCGCCGACGAGTTCGTGTTCGGCTTCCTGGACGCGGAGGGCCACCCGGACCTCGTCGCGGTCGAGCGGATCATCGCGGAACTCGACGGCTGCCACTGGACGTTCCACCGCGCGATCGACCGCGCCACCGACCGGGACGCCCTGCGCAAGGCCCTCGCGGACCTGCCGGGACTGGACACGTACCTCACCGCGGGATCGGCTGCCGGGGTGGACGACGGCATCCCCACGCTGCTGGTCGAGGCCGCGCGCAAGGGGGAGCCGGGGTACGAACCCCAGATCCTCGTCGGCGGCGGACTCCGCCTGGACCATCTGCCGGAACTGCTGGACGCGGGGATCGACGCAGTCCACATCGGCGGGGCGGCGCGGCCGGGCGGCTGGGCGGGTCCGGTGGACGCGGCGGCGGTACGGGAGTGGCGGGACGTGCTGGACGCGTAGGGCGGCGGGGCCACCGGGGGGCGTTTCCGTGGGTGGGGTCCCGGGGGTGGGGTCCTGCGGGCGCGTTTCCGTGGGTGGGGTCCCGTGGGTGGCGGGGCCGCCTCACCGCACTGCCCCGGCCCCCCGCCCCGTACCCCTCGGGGCGTGCTCTCGCGGCGAGTCTTGTCATGCCCCTGGCGCAACACCCATCTTCGGCTTCACAATGGCGCGACGCGAATGGGAGCGCTCCCACGTCTGTTCGCGTCCGTGCTCCTCCCTTCTCCCCGCTCCTGCCCCCGCCCCGTCTCCCCGCCTCATCTCCCCGCCCCATCTCCCTCCCCGACGGACCGACACCGCCCCACCCCCAACCGAAAGGTTCCCGGTGAACGCCTCATCGCCCCCGCCCCCCGCCGGCCGCGCCCGGCGCCGGAGCCGTGTGCTCGGGATACTGGCCGTCGCCGCGTTGACGGGCGGCGCCCTCGGCGCGCCCGGCGCGGCCGCCGCCGACGATCCGGCCCCCGCTCCCGAGCAGATCACCAACGGCGACTTCGCCGCCGGGACCGCCCCCTGGTGGTGGACGGCCAACGCCTCCGCCGCCGTCACCGACGGCAGGCTCTGCACCCAGGCGCCCGCCGGGACCGCCAACCCGTGGGACGTGATCGTCGGCCAGAACGACATCCCGCTCGTGGCGGGGGAGACGTACACCCTCACCTACACGGCCACCTCCACCGCCCCGCTGTCCATCCACACCAACGTGCAGCAGGCCACCGAGCCGTACGCCACCGACCTCTCCGCCACCGACACGGTCAGCGCGGAGGCCACCCCGGTCACCCACGTCTTCACCGCCGCCGCAGACCGTGACGACGCGCAGGTCGCCTTCCAGATCGGCGGCAACGACGCGGCGGCCACCTTCTGCCTCGACGACGTGTCCCTGCGCGGAGGGGCCGAGCCGCCCGTGTACGTGCCCGACACCGGCTCCCGCGTCCGCGTCAACCAGGTCGGCTACCTGCCGCGAGGGCCCAAGAACGGCACCCTGGTCACCGACGCGAAGACCCCGCTGCCGTGGACCCTCAAGACCGCCGCCGGAGCCACCGCCGCCGCCGGCACCACCGTGCCGGGCGGCGAGGACGCGACCTCGCGGCAGAACGTCCACACCTTCGACTTCAGCGACGTCACCACCACCGGCAACGGCTACACGATCGAGGCGGACGGGCAGGTCAGCGAGCCCTTCTCGATCCGCGCCGACCTGTACGACAGCCTGCGCGGCGACTCGCTGGCGTACTTCTACCAGAACCGCAGCGGCATCGCGATCGACGCGGACCTGGTCGGTGAGGAGTACGCGCGCCCCGCCGGACACCTCGGCGCCGCGCCCAACAAGGGCGACACGGACGTGCCGTGCCAGCCGGGCGTCTGCGACTACCGGCTCGACGTGCGCGGCGGCTGGTACGACGCCGGCGACCAGGGCAAGTACGTCGTCAACGGCGGCATCGCGGTGGCCGAGCTGATGGACACCTATGAGCGGACCCTGACCGCCGACGGAGCGGAGTCCGCCGAACTCGGCGACGGCGCGCTGCGGGTGCCCGAGCACGGCAACGCCGTCCCGGACATCCTCGACGAGGCGCGCTGGGAACTCGACTTCATGATGCGCATGCAGGTCCCGGCCGGTAACCCGCTGGCCGGCATGGTCCACCACAAGGTGCATGACGCCCAGTGGACCGGGCTGCCGATGATGCCCCATCTCGATCCTCAGCAGCGCGAACTGCACCCGCCGACCACCGCCGCCACCCTCAACCTGGCGGCCGCGGCCGCCCAGTGCGCCCGGCTGTTCGCCCCGTACGACGCGGAGTTCGCCGCCCGGTGCCGTACCGCAGCGACCACGGCGTGGACCGCGGCGAAGGCCCACCCGGACATCCTCGCGGACCCGGCCGACGGCGTCGGTGGCGGGACCTACGAGGACAACGACGTCACCGACGAGTTCTACTGGGCCGCGGCCGAACTGTTCACCACCACCGGCGACGAGACCTACCGGCAGGCCCTGCTGGCGTCCCCGCTGCACGGCGACGCCGACGCGGTCTTCCCCGCCGACGGCGGCATGTGGTGGGGCGAGACCGCCGGACTCGGCGTCCTGACCCTGGCCACCGTGCCCAACGACCTCACCCCCGCGCAGCTCACCCAGGTCCGCTCCGTGGTGACCACGGCCGCCGGCCACTACGCGGGACAGACCGAGGACCAGCTCTACGGCGTTCCGTACGCCCCGGCCGGCCAGAACTACGCCTGGGGCTCCAACAGCCAGGTACTCAACAACATGATCGTGCTGGCCACCGCCGCCGACCTCACCGGCGACTCCGAGTACCGCGACGCCGTACTGCGCGGCGCCGACTACCTGTTCGGGCGCAACCCGCTCAACCAGTCCTACGTCACCGGCTACGGCACGCGCGACTCCGAGAACCAGCACCACCGGGTCTGGGCCCACCAGAGCGACCCCGCCCTGCCGCACCCGCCCCCCGGCTCCCTCGCGGGCGGCCCCAACCTGACCGCCGCCACCTCGGGCGACCCGGAGGCAGCGGCCAAGCTCAAGGGCTGCGCGGCCGCGATGTGCTACCTCGACTCCAACGGCTCCTACGCCACCAACGAGGTCGCCATCAACTGGAACGCGCCGCTGGCCTTCGTCGCCTCCTACCTGGACGACGCCGGGGACGGCGCGGGCCCGGCGCCCGCCTGCCGGGTCACGTACTCCTCGCACCCCTGGAACACCGGCTCGACCACCACGGTGACGGTGCAGAACACCGGTACGGAGGCGGTCACCCCCTGGTCCCTGACCTGGCTGCTCCCCGGTGACCAGAAGATCGGCCACGCCTGGAGCGCCGAACTGGTCCAGCACGGACGCACGGTGACCGCCGTACCGTTGTCCTGGAACCGCACGCTCGCACCGGGCACCTCGGTCGACTTCGGGTTCAACAGCAGCATCGCGGGCCCGGCCGCAGACCCGGGCGCGGTGAAGCTGAACGGGAGGGCGTGTACGTCGGGCTGAGCGGGAACGGGGTGCGGGGGCCGCGGTGCGGCCGGGGTGCGGGGGTCCTGACGCCCCCGCACCCCGGGGCCCCGCCCCCGGGCCCCCGCTCCTCAGTCGCCGGAGGGGCTTGAAATGCGGTCCGGGAGCGGCGCCGCGTGGACCACGATCAGGCCCGAGACCGCTCGGGTCAGGGCCACGTACAGGCGGCGCAGGCCCGTCCGTTCGTCCGGTTCGCCGTCGACCACCGCCGCCGGCTCGTCCAGCACCACGTAGTCGTACTCAAGCCCCTTCGCCAGTGACGCCGGGACCAGGGTCAGCCGGGACTCGGCGGTCGTCTCCTCACCGGGGGAGAGGTAGCTGTGGCCCGCCGCCGTCAGGGCGGCCGCCAGTGACGGGATACGGGCGTCGGCGGCGATCAGACCGGTCGAACCCTCGTGCCCGAGGGACTCCTCGCAGGCCGCCACCACCGCCGCGTCCAGCGCGTCCGCATCCGCCGTCCGCCGCACCGACAGCGAACCCGGCGACTCACGCACCGACTCCACCGCCGCCAGGCCCGGCGAGATCACCGGCAGCAGCCGGGACGCGTACGCGATCACGTCGCGCGGCACGCGGAAACCGGCCGTCAGCTCCTCCACCACCGCGTCCGACTTGCCGAGGTGGTGCAGCGCCTGCTCCCAGCTCTGCGTCGACCACGGCGTCGTGCCCTGCGCCAGGTCCCCGAGGACGGTCGCCGAACCGGTCGAGCAGCGCCGGCCCACCGCCCGGTACTGCATGGGGGAGAGGTCCTGCGCCTCGTCGATCACCACATGGCCCAGCGAGTGCGTGCGCGCCACCAGGTCGCTCGCCTCGTCGATCAGCACCGCGTCCGCCGCCGACCACTTCGCGGACTTCACGCTGCGGGCCGGTTTGGTCCACAGGATCGTCTTCTGCTCGTCCTCCGTCAGCAGCCCGTCCGCCTGCGCGGCCAGGAACTCCGGGTCGGAGAGCAGCCGCAGCACCAGCTTCGCCGGTTCGACCGAGGGCCAGACCGCCTTCACCGCCGCCTTCACCGCGGGGTTGCGCGCCACCGCGTTCTGCACCCGGTCGTCGGGCGCCTCGCCCGCCTCCTCCATCCGCACCAGCACGGCGTGCGCGATGCGCTGCGGAAGGGCCTCGTGCGCGGCCCCGTACCGCATGTCGCGGGCCAGCAGCTCGTCGACCATCTCCTCGATCTCGTACGCGGGCACCCGCCAGCGCCGCGAACCGCGCACCACCATCACCGGTTCCGTCGGCGGCGTCACGTGCGAACGGATGGCCCGCCGCAGCACCTCCGCCATCCGGGCATCGCCCTTCACGACGGCGGCCCGCGCCTCGTCCGTACCCCGGACCTCGACGTTCGCCGTCACCAGGTCGTCGACCGTCGCCTGCTTGACCTCCAGCTCACCGAGGGCGGGCAGCACCTGCTCGATGTAGTGCAGGAAGGACCGGTTCGGCCCGATGACCAGCGTGCCGGTGCGGGCCAGCCGGTCCCGGTGCGCGTACAGCAGATACGCGACCCGGTGCAGGCCGACCGCGGTCTTCCCGGTGCCGGGCCCGCCCTGCACGCAGACGGAGCCGCCCAGCTCGCTGCGGACGATCTCGTCCTGCTCCGGCTGGATCGTCGCGACGATGTCGCGCATCGGGCCGACGCGCGGCCGCTCGATCTCCGCCTGGAGCAGCTTGCTGGTCTGCGCCGCCTCTGCCGGGTCGGTGAGGTGCTCGTCCTCGTACGCGGTCAGCTCGCCCCCGGTGTAGCCGAAGCGGCGCCGCTGGCCGACGTCGAGCGGGTCGTTGCGGGACGCCCGGTAGAACGGCTGGGAGACCGGCGCCCGCCAGTCGATCACCATCGGGTCGCCGTCGGCGTCGTGGACGTGGCGGCGCCCGATGTAGAACTGCTCGCCCGCCGCGCCCTCGGCCTTCTCCGCGCCGACCACGTGAAGGTAGTCGAGCCGTCCGAAGAAGAGCGGGGTGTGGGCGAGGTCGGCCAGTGACTTGATGCGGTCGGTGATCTGGGCCTGCAGTACCGCGGCGTTCACCCAGTTCGCCGTGACATCGCGGATGTTCAGGGCCTGGGCGTCCTCGCGCATGGCACGCAGCGCGGCGCGCGAGGCCGACAGATGGGCGCGTTCATGAGCCAGGGGGTCGGTGGTGGTGTCGCTTTCGTGTACGTGCGCGGGCACGGTGTTGCCTCCGGCATTCAACGCAGGACGGCGGACCGCTTCCCGTCCCCGGCCGTTCACCGGGGGCGATGCGGTCCGCTCGGGGATCGATCACGGGTACGCACGAGGGCGCGCGTACGGCTGTCGGCCGGTTTCCGTCCGGTCGGCGGCGCTCCCCCGGCTGCCGGCGCGAGCCCTTGCGGGCTGCCGGTACCACGGTGCGGGAGGCGGGCAGACCGGCGATTGTATCGACGGGCCGGTCCGGGCGCGAACGAATAACCGGAGTACGACCCGGGAGTACGAGCGAAGGGTCCATCCCGTAGGGGACGGCATGGGACCAGAGGGGTAGCCGCGGCCCCGGCACCTTCACCCTGCGGGCCGACGACGTCACCGGCCGGACCGGAGCACCATGGAACACATGAGCACCGTCACCCTGAACCCGCGAAGGACCGGCCCCGCGCACGGCGCGACCGCGGCCACCGGTCACCACCACACCCACCGGGCCGGGAACGCCCTGCGCGCCGCCGGGATCTTCGTACGGGCCGCCTTCGGCGTCGTCGTCCTCGGTGAGTACGCGGAGGAGGCGGGGGTCCGCCGCCCCCGCTGACCACCCGCCCCCGGCCGTCCCTCAGCCGTCCCGGTCGTCCGTCAGCAGCTCGTCCGCGTCGACGATCCGGTACGCGTAGCCCTGCTCGGCCAGGAAGCGCTGGCGGTGGGCCGCGAAGTCCTGGTCGATCGTGTCGCGGGCGACCACCGAGTAGAACCGCGCCTCGTGCCCGTCCGCCTTCGGGCGCAGCACCCGGCCGAGCCGCTGGGCCTCCTCCTGGCGCGAGCCGAACGTGCCGGACACCTGGATCGCGACGGTGGCCTCCGGCAGGTCGATGGAGAAGTTCGCCACCTTCGACACGACGAGCACGCTGATCTCGCCCTCCCGGAACGCGCCGAACAGCTTCTCCCGCTGGGCGTTGCTGGTCTCGCCCTTGATCACCGGGGCGTCCAGATGCTCACCCAGCTCGTCGAGCTGGTCGATGTACTGCCCGATGACCAGGGTCTGCTCGCCCTTGTGCCTGCGCACCAGCGCCTCCGTGACCTTCCGCTTGGTCGCGGTCGTGGCGCAGTACCGGTACTTCTCCTCGGCCTCCGCGGTCGCGTACGCGAGCCGCTCGCTGTCCGTCAGATTGACCCGTACCTCGACACAGTCGGCGGGGGCGATGTAGCCCTGTGCCTCGATCTCCTTCCACGGGGCGTCGAACCGCTTGGGCCCGATCAGCGAGAAGACGTCCGACTCGCGGCCGTCCTCCCGCACCAGCGTGGCCGTGAGCCCCAGCCGGCGCCGCGCCTGGAGATCGGCGGTGAACTTGAAGACCGGCGCGGGCAGCAGGTGCACCTCGTCATAGATCACCAGACCCCAGTCGCGGGAGTCGAACAGCTCCAGGTGTGCGTAGACGCCCTTGCGACGGGTCGTGAGCACCTGGTAGGTGGCGATGGTGACGGGCCGGATCTCCTTGCGGGTGCCGCTGTACTCGCCGATCTCCTCCTCGGTCAGCGACGTCCGCTTCACCAGCTCGTGCTTCCACTGCCGGGCGGAGACGGTGTTGGTGACCAGGATCAGCGTGGTCGCCTTCGCCTGCGCCATCGCGCCCGCGCCCACCAGCGTCTTCCCGGCCCCGCAGGGCAGCACGACCACACCGGAACCGCCGTGCCAGAACCCCTCGACCGCCTGCTGCTGGTACGGCCGCAGCGCCCAGCCGTTCTCGTCCAGCTCGATCGGGTGCGCCTCGCCGTCCACGTAACCGGCCAGGTCTTCGGCGGGCCAGCCCAGCTTCAGCAGCGTCTGCTTGACCTGCCCGCGCTCCGAGGGGTGCACGGCCACGGTGTCGGGGTCGATCCGGGCGCCGACCAGCGGCTGGACCTTCTTCGACCGGAGGATCTCCTCCAGGACGGGCCGGTCGGTGGAGGTCAGCACCAGTCCGTGGACCGGGTGCTTGGAGAGCGTGAGGCGGCCGTACCGGCCCATCGTCTCCGCGATGTCGACGAGCAGCGCGTGCGGCACGGGGTAGCGGGAGTACTTCACCAGCGCGTCGACGACCTGCTCGGCGTCGTGCCCCGCGGCCCGCGCGTTCCACAGCCCGAGCGGGGTCAGCCGGTAGGTGTGGATGTGCTCGGGCGCGCGCTCCAGCTCGGCGAAGGGGGCGATCACCCGGCGGCAGGCGTCGGCCTGCTCGTGGTCGACTTCCAGGAGCAGCGTCTTGTCGCTCTGGACGATGAGGGGTCCGGTCACGCGCTTCGGCCCTTTCTACTGCGGGGTGGCCGTGTACCGGCCAAACGTCCAGTGTGCCGTACGCGGTCGCGGGATGCGGCGGGTGCGGGCGCCCCGGTCCTGACCAGGCATGCTCACGGCCCGTCAGGAACCGGGCTCGGTGGACACCGTGCGCACATGCTCAGTAACTCCTCAAATCGCGGGACGCCTCACCGTCGCGGGCGATATACACGTTTCTCCGGTGGCACAGCGAAGGCAGGAGTGGGGCCATGGACTTGGAACTCGCGGCACTGGCCGGTCAGGCCGCTTCGACGGTGGTCAACGGAATGGCGACGACCGGATGGGAACAGGTTCAGCGGGCGGTGGGCGAGCTGTGGCGCCGGGCGCAGCCCGGTGGGGCGGACGCGGCGGTGCGGGATCTGGACCGGATGCGCGGCGAACTCCTCGCCGCCCGGCGGGACGCGGACGACGGCACCGAGGAGGAGCTCGTCTCCGAGTGGAAGCAGCGCCTGCGCCGGCTGATGGCCGACCACCCGGAGCTGGTGCCCGCGATGGAGCAGCTGATCAACGAGGTGCGGGCAGCCGGCCGGCCCGAGGACTTCCGGGCCCACCGCATCACCATGAAGGCGCGGGCGTCGGGGAAGGCCCGCATCACCATGGCGGGGCGTGACGTCAACATCACCGAGCGCGGGTGACGGTTTGAGCTACTCCCGAGGGAACCCGGGCGGATTCGACGACGACGACGATTACTACGGCGGCGACGACGATGACGACTACGGCGACGGCGGGACCGGCGGGACCCGGATCAACGCGCGGGCGTCCGGGCGGGGCCGGGTCACGGTCGCCGGCCGCGACATCACCAGCACGTACTTCATCAGCGTCTCGTCGGCGGTACTCGTCGGGCTGCTGGGCCTCGCCCTGCTCCTCGGCACGTGGAAGCCGTGGCAGGAGCCGGAGACGGTCGGGAACGGGAAGTCCTCTGACAGCGTGAGCTCTCCGGCGATACCCCCACCGCACCCGGATCCGTCGGCGGACGGCGGAGAGACCAAGGAGCCGGACGACGACCCCAGCACGCCCGCCCCCGACGACAGCCCGACCACGCCCGGCCCCTCGGCCACTACCCCGGACCCATCGCCACCCGCCCCGCCGGACCCGGTGGACGTGGCGTTCGCGTCCGTCCGCGTCGGGACCTGCCTCAACGTGTACGACGAGGGCTGGGGCAAGCTCAACCGGGACCGGCCGTCCGCGGTGGACTGCGGTGCCAGCATCGCGTTCTCGAAGGTGACGATGGTGACGACGGCAGCCTCCGGCTGCCCCGAGGGCGGCGGCCAGCACGGCTGGGGTCATGTGAACGACGACGGGTCCTCCATCGCGCTCTGCCTGGACCGCGTGTTCGTCACGGGCCAGTGCTTCCCCGCCGTCCTCACCAAACAGGCCGACGGCTCGGTCAAGGGCACCGCGCGGCTGTTCAGCGTCTGGGGCTGCGACCGGACACAGGTCCCGAAGGGGCAGAACGCGATCATGGGGATCACGGCGCTGGTGAGCGGCGGCAGCTGCCCCCAGCGGAGCGACCGCCGGACGCTCTCCTGGTCGGTCTTCAACGGAGCGGCCAAGGTCTGCGCCGTGCAGGTGCAGCACTGACCCGCCGGACAGGCCCTACGCCGTCTGGCCGTCCGCGAGTTCCGCGACGCCCGTGATGCGGTGCAGCGGGTACGTGCGGACCTCGTCGGCCGTGTGGTCGTACGCCGTGACGTAGCCGCCCTCGACGCGGACCGGGGCGATGACGCGCTGGCTGGCGGCGCCCTCCGCGTTGACGTAGCCGATCCAGATCGCGGAGCCCGTCATCGCGGCCGCCTGGACCGTCACCAGGGTCTCGGCCGACGTCGTACGCGGCAGTGTGTCCCCGGGCGCCGCGGGGCCGGTGTCCTTGTGGACGACGGTGGCGGCCGTGTCACCGGCCCGGATCGCCCGGACCGCCGCGCCCAGCAGGGCGGGCTCCGGAAGCGGCGGGCCCTCGGGGACCGGGGCGGGGGCCGAGCGGGGCGGGGTGCGGCGGGCGCCCGCGCGGGTGATCAGGACATCGCCGTCGGCGGACTCGGCGGCGGGCGCGTAGCCGAGTTCGCGCAGCCCGTCCAGGAGCGAGACCGGGTCGATCTGGGCGGCGAGGGCCGTCGGGGCGAGGCGGCGCAGCCGGAGGGTGGCCGAGCGCTTGTCGGCGAGGATCTCGTTGAGGACGGCCTCGTCGTCGCAGCGCACGTACGAGGACGCGGTGCCGATCCGCAGGTGGCCGTGGCGGCGGGCGACGTCGTCGATGAGGTAGCTCAGCGGCTGCGGCACCGGCGTACGGCTGTGCGCGGCGAGGAACGCGTGCAGGTCCGCGGCGGACTGCCCGGCGTCCAGGGCGCGCCGTACGGACCCGGGCGTGAACCGGTAGACCGTCGCGCCGCCCTTCGACTCGATGTCCGCGAGCGCGGCGAGCATGTCGGCGAGGGGGCGTTCCAGCGGCCCTGGGGCCACGGCGGTCAGGTCGGCCTGGAGCAGGACGTGGTCCAGGGGCTCCGGGATGAGCGGGGCGAGCTTGGCGGCGGCCGCCGCGGGCCCGGTCGTCAGCAGGGCGCGGGTCTGCGAGGCGAGGGCGCCGCGGCCGGTGATGCCGAGGAGCTCGCACTCGTTCAGCGTCCACAGGGCGATCCGGGACCGCAGGTCGGTGGTGTCCCCGGCGGAGCTGGAGGCGCCGCGCAGCGGGCGTTCCCAGCGGAGCCGGGCGAGCAGCGTCTCCGGTTCCGGGGCGGTGCCCGGCGGCAGCGCGTCGAGCAGAGCCAGCACCCGGTGGCGGACCTCGGGGGCGGCGGAGCGGTCCAGGCCGGGGCCGAGGGTGGACAGGGCGCGGCCCTTGGCGTCCTGGCCGCCCACCAGGCCCGGGGTGCGGGTGGCGGCGAGCCAGGCGGTGGCGAGCCGTACCCAGCGGTCCTCGGCCGGGAGCTCGGTCCAGTCGTCGTACGCGGGGGTCGGCGCGTACCGCTCGTCGGTCTCGCCGTCGGAGGCCAGCAGCCCGGCCGCGTAGGCCAGTTCGATCCAGAACGCGGCGACGGGCTCCGACACGTCCAGCACCGTCGCGGTCTTCTTCAGCTCGCGGACGCTGAGCCCGCCGGCCCGCAGTATGGCGGGGCCGCCGCCGTTCCAGCTCTTCAGGAGCTCCTCGACGGTGGACACCGACAGGAACGCCTGACCGGCCGCCGCGCTGTCCACAGCCTGTGGATCGCGTTCGGCCGCGGCCGCCACGACGGGCGGCAGCGGTTCCGGCACCCGGTGGGCGCGCCCGGCCCGCAGGTGCAGGGCGGCCTCGCGCGGCAGCACCACGGTGCGGGTCGACACCGGCAGCAGCAGCCCCCGGTCGCGCAGCCACTTCACGGGCGGCGTCGGATTCGGCGTCACCTCCCCGTACGGCGGGCCCCAGACCAGCCGGTCCAGTACCGACAGGGCCTCCACGGGGGCGGTGTCCAGCAGTTCGCCCATCCGGGCGCGGTCGGTGAAGAGCGCGGACAGCGAGGTCACCGCGGACACCGGGTCGTAGGTGGCGGGCAGCCCGGCCGAGGTCAGGATCTCCTGGAGCCGGCCCGGCGACATGCCGGCGGTGGCCTCGGAGACGGTCGGGCCGAGACCGGTGGGGGAGGGGTGCTGCGGAGAGGGCGCCAGGAGCTCCCGGGCCGTCCGCACCAGGTGCAGCCGCTCGTCCTCGCCCCAGACGAGAGCCTGTTCGCGCAGCGTGCCGAGGGCGCCGGGCAGCGCGTCCACGATGGCCGCGCCCGCGTCAC
Organism: Streptomyces sp. NPDC104307; assembly: GCF_055584045.1. Classification (NCBI taxonomy): domain Bacteria; kingdom Bacillati; phylum Actinomycetota; class Actinomycetes; order Kitasatosporales; family Streptomycetaceae; genus Streptomyces; species Streptomyces sp. NPDC104307. The sequence goes on along the minus strand of NZ_JBVJMU010000011.1, from coordinate 196,265 downwards.
CGCGAAGCTCGCCGTCGTCCCGGCCGTCGCCGGTGAGCAGCCCCAGCAGGGTGTCGTACGGAGCGGGATCGGGTGCTACCGCGAGTGCTTCCGCGGTCTGCAGGGCGAACCGGTCGAGGTGTTCCAGGGCGCGGACGACGGAGGCACGGGTGCCCGCCCGGGTCGCGAGCTGGGTGATGTCGTTCGGCACCGGGCTGAGGAGGTCGGGCCGGGCGCGCAGCAGCCCGGCCAAGGACTCGTCGTCCCGGGCGCGCAGAGCCTCGGCCAGCGTCCGCGGTGGTGTGGTCATCCCCATCCGTCCCACGGTAGTCGCTCCGGACGGGCCCGAGGGCGCTACCGTCGGTGCAGGGCGGTCAGAGGGGAACCATCGCGTGGGGATCGAGAGCGATCAGCTGGTCTACGACTACCTGAGCCGGGTCGGGGACATGGCACAGCAGCAACAGCTGTCCTCGGGCACCCGGATGAGGCTGGTCTCGGCGCTGCGGGGCGAGATCGACCGGCAGCGGGTGAAGCAGGCCGCGGACACTCCCGCGGCGGTGCGCCGCATCATCGGGAAGCTCGGCACACCGGACGAACTGGTCGCCGCGGCGGCCTCGTCCGCCGACGGATCGGTGCGGCTGCCGCAGTCGCCGGAGGCGGCGCCGGGGCCCGCGAAGACGCCCGGGGTGCCCCGGCCGCGCAGGCCGAAGCTCCGCAAGGACAGCCGCCAGGGCAGCCGGAAAGACAGTTCGCGCAAGGGCGCGTCGGAGCCGCGAGAGGCGCCGGAGGCGCCCGAGGCGGCACCGGCCGGGGGTGCGCCGTCCTCCCCGCACCGGGTCGGCACGGACGAGCTGGGCCCGTCCGGCAGTGAGGCGGACTGGTGGCGCGTCGAACCGGGGCCCTTCGGCGAGTCCGGAGAGTTCGGTGCGGGCACCGAAGTGGCGGGGTTCCGCGGCGGGGTGGAGATCCCGGCGGTGCTGCGTCCGCCGGTTGCGGACGACGAGGACGACGAAGGCGTCGAGGACGAGTACGAGGACGGCGACGGGGAGTTCGAGGAGGAGGACGAGGAGGCGCGGGCCGCGCCCCGGCGGCGGTGGCTGCCCAAGCGGCGCCGTGCCGTGGGCGGCGGGGCCGTGGTCGGAGCGCCCCGCCGCGGCTTCTCGCACCCCGTGCTGCTGCTCGCCGCCGTCCTGCTGGTGGCCGGCGCGGTGATGGACTCCCCGCAGGCGCTGCTGGCCCTGGCGGGCGGCTGGGCCCTCGCGTACAGCTCCCGCAAGCTGTCCCGCGCGGAGGCGAAGTGGGTGGCGATGGGGCTGCCCGGGGTGGTCGCGGCGGGCGCTCTCGTCTGGCTGTGGGGCCGGATGGACGGCCGGTGGGGTGCGCCCATCGGCGACGGGCAGATGGGCCCCGCGATCGGCCAGACCTGGCCGTGGGTGCTGCGGGGCGCGGCCGTGGCCTCTGCGCTCTACCTGGTGTGGCGGGCCCGGAGGCCTCGGGCCTGATGTGCGCGGGTGCGCCTTGCCCGGTGGGTGGGGGGCGGTGCCCCTCCGGGGCGTCTCCTCAAAAATGGCGTGTTCACCCGGGTACGTGAGGGACCCGGGTCGTACGCCATTTTCTGCGGGGACTCCCCTGCACGTCCCCACCCCTGCATCACTCGCGCCTGCAGACGCGAGACGGCCGGGTTCGGGGGCGTGCAGGGGAGTCCCCGCAGAACGACGAACACAGACCCGGGTCCGCTACGGACCCCCCGCACGTTCGTCGTTTGAGGAGACGCCCCGGAGGGACCCCGAACCCCCACCCACGCACGGTGCGAACCTCTCGGGGGACCCGCACAAACAAGCCCGTCCGGCGATTGAGGACGGAACCCCGCACCCCGGAAAGGGGCAAGGCCAAGGGCCCCGCTGCCGCCCGCCCAAGGGCCCGTCAGCCCATCTTCGTCTGGAACTCGTCGAGGATCTGGTCGGCCGCCGTGTAGCCGATGCCCGCGATCCACAGCCGGTCGTCGACCTTGAAGACCTTTCCGTCCTTGGAGGCCTTCAGGTTCTTCCAGAGCCCGCTCTTCATGGTCCGGGTCGTGCCCGCCTTGTCCGGGTCGCCGTAGGTCGAGGTGAAGACGGCGTCCGCGTCCGCGAGGTCGATCTTCTCGGGCGACACGTCGTACGAGAAGCCGTCCTTGGCCTTGTCCGTGATGGCGGGGCGGCCCATGCCGATGTCGGCGAGGATCGAGCCGATGTAGTTCTGCTTGCCGTAGATGCGGATGTCCGCGCCCTCGACGAACCGTACGAAGTTGACGTCGGTGGCCGCCGCCTTCTTCTTGCCGCCGACCGCCTCCGTCACCTTCGCGACGTGGGCGTCGTACGCGGCGATGACCTTCTTCGCCTCCGCCTGCTTGCCGAGCGCCTCCGCGTGGACCTTGAAGTTGTTCTTCCAGTCCGAGCCGGTGGATTCCGTCATCACGGTCGGGGCGATCGCGCTGAGCTGCTTGTAGCGGTCGCCGTCGCGGACCTTGCTGGTGAGGATCAGGTCCGGCTTGAGGGAGGCGACGGCCTCCATGTTGGGATTGGCGATCTCACCGACCTCCTTGATGCCCTTCGTGCTCGCCGCCGGCAGGTAGGCGGGGAAGCCGTCCTCGGTCGCCGAGTGCGTTCCGCCGACGGGCTCCACGCCGAGGGTGAGCGCGGAGTCCAGCTCACCGGTGTCCAGGACCACCACGCGCTTGGGGTGCGCCGGTACCTTCACGTCGCCCATCGCCGTCTTGACGGTGTGCGTGCCGCCGCCCGCCGAAGAGCCGCCGTCGCCCTTGGGGCCGGAGTCGGAGTCGGAGTCGGAGGAGCCGCAGGCGGAGAGTGCGAGTGCGCCGGTCAGGGCGAGTGCGCCGAGGGTGAGGCCACGGCGGCGGACGGAGGTGGCCATGGGGTGCCTTTCGTAGAGGTGGGGCGTGCGGAGTCCGGGTTCAGGACGCGTGCGCGGGCTGCCAGGGCGCCCCGGGCACGACCAGCGGTGAGCCGGTCACCGGGTCGGGGACGATCACCGCTTCGAGGCCGAAGACCTCGCGGACGAGCCCGGCGGTGACGACGTCCTCCGGGCGGCCCTCCGCGACGATCCGGCCCGCCTTCATGGCGACCAGGTGGTCGGCGTAGCGGGCGGCCTGGTTGAGGTCGTGGAGCACGGTCACCACGGTCCGGCCCCGGGTGCCGTCGGCCGCCGGGGCGGCGAGCCGGCGCACCAGGTCGAGGACCTCCACCTGGTGGGCGATGTCGAGGTACGTGGTCGGCTCGTCGAGCAGCAGCAGATCGGTCTCCTGGGCGAGCGCCATCGCGATCCACACCCGCTGGCGTTGCCCGCCGGACAGTTCGTCCACCGAGCGGGAGCCGAGCGCGGTGATGTCGGTGCGCTCCATGGCGTCCGTCACCGCCCGTTCGTCCTCCTGCGACCACTGCTGCCACCAGTGCTGGTGGGGCTGGCGGCCGCGGGCCACCAGGTCGGAGACGGTGATCGCCTCCGGGGCCACCGGGGTCTGCGGGAGCAGCCCGATGGACTGGGCGATCTTCTTCGTGGGGATCTTCGACAGCTCGGTGCCGTCCAGCAGCACCGCCCCGCCGCGCGGCTTGAGGAGCCGGCCGAGCGCGCGCAGTGTCGTCGACTTGCCGCAGGCGTTCGGCCCGACGATGACCGTCACCCGGCCGTCGGGGACGGCGAGGTCGAGCTCGTGGACGACGGTGCGGTCCTCGTACGCGAGGGTCAGCCCGGCCACCGTGAGCCGGCTGGTCACCGCGTCCTGCTGGGTCGTGGTCATGCGTTGCCTCCCCTGCGGCCACCGTGACCGCGGATGATCAGCCAGATCAGGTACGGGGCGCCGACCGCCGCCGTCAGGACGCCCACCGGCAGTTCGGTGGGGGAGAAGAGCCTGCGGGCCAGCAGATCCGCGAAGACGACGATGACCGCGCCGAGCAGCGCGGAGCAGAACAGCGGGATCTGCGCGGTCCGGGTCATCCGGCGGGCGATCTGCGGGGCGAGCAGCGCGACGAAGTCGACCGGCCCGGCCGTCCCCGTCGCCACCGACGCCAGGATCACGCCGAGTGCGACGAGCCCGAGCCGTACCCGGCCGAGGCGTACCCCGAGCGCGGTCGCCGTGTCGTCGTCCATGGTCACGGTGCGCTGTGCGCGGGCCGCCCACAGGACGGCGGGCAGCAGGATCAGGAGTGTCCAGCCGATGGGGGCGGCCTCGTCGTAGCCGCGGCCGTTGAGCGAGCCGGTCATCCAGATCTGGGCCTGCTGGGCGACGAGGTAGTCGCCCTTGGTCAGGAACAGGGTGGTGACGGACCGCAGCGCGATGGCGAAGCCGATGCCGATGAGCACGAACCGGGTGGCGTGCAGTCCGCCGCGCCAGGCGAAGGCGTAGACGAGCGCGGCGGCCGCGACCCCGCCGATCACCGACAGGTAGGGCAGGACGGTGTACGAGGTGATGCCGAACGTCATCGCGCCGACCGTGAGCGCGCTCGCGCCCTGGCTGATGCCGATGATGTCCGGGCTGGCGAGGGGGTTGCGGGCGACGGTCTGGATCAGTGCTCCGGCGATCCCGAAGGCGAGGCCGACGAGCAGCCCGACGACCATGCGGGGCAGCCGCAGCGTGCCGACGACGAGTTCGTCGGCGGAGGGCTTGCCCAGGATCACCTTCAGGACCTCGCCGGGCGCGACGAAGCTCTCGCCGACGCAGAGGTAGGCGACGCAGACGACGGCCAGCAGGACGACGAGCGAGACGGCGACGACGGCGGCCCGGCGGTGCAGCAGGAACCGTCCGCGCGTCCCGACCTTGAGGACGCTGTACCCGGCGGGCCGTACGACGGCCGTGGTGGCGCTCATGCGGGCACCGCCTTCCGGCGCACCAGCGTGACCAGGAACGGCACCCCGATGAGCGCCGTCATGACCCCGGCCGGGACCTCGCTCGGCGGGAAGACGATCCGGCCGATCACATCGGAGACGAGCAGCATCACGGGTCCGATCAGGGCGGCCATCGGGAGCACCCAGCGGTGGTCGCTGCCGACGATCGCTCGGGCGATGTGCGGGACGGCGAGGCCGATGAACGCGATCGGCCCGGCCGCCGCGACGCCGACCCCGGTGAGCACGGTGGCGCCGATGCCGCCGACGATCCGTACGGTCGCGATCTTCTGCCCGAGCCCCTTCGCCATGTCCTCGCCGAGCGCGAGCGCGTCGAGCCCTCGGGCGACGGAGAGCACGAGCACCGTGCCGACCAGCAGGAACGGCCAGATCTGCTGGGCCACCTGGGATTCGCGTCCGGCGATCGAGCCGACCTGCCAGAACCGGAACTCGTCCAGCGCGGACGCCTTCGTCGTCAGTACGGCCATGGTCACCGAGACCAGCAGCGCGTTGATCGCGGCGCCGCCGAGCGCGAGCTTGACCGGGGTGGCGCCGCCGCGTCCGCTGGAGGCGATGGCGTACACCGCGACGGAGGCGATCGCCGCCCCCGCGAAGGCGAACCAGACGTACCCGGTGAGCGTGTGGATGCCCGCGTACGCGATGGCCAGCACCACCCCGACGGAGGCGCCCTGGCTGATGCCGAGGATGCCGGGGTCGGCGATGGGGTTACGGGTGATGCCCTGGAGCACCGTGCCGGCGAGGGCGAGGGCGGCGCCGACCATCAGCCCGATCAGGGTGCGGGGCACCCGCATGTTCCGGATGACCTCTGCGGCGTCGGAGTGACCGCCGTGCAGCAGGGCGTCCAGTACGGCCGACGGGGCGATGGAGCGCGCTCCCACGGCGAGGCTGAGCAGTACGGCGAACAGCAGCGCCAGGACGGCCGCCGCCGTCATGAGAGCGCGTCTGGAGCGGCGTGGTGCGGCGGCTGGCATCGGACCCAATCGAAAAGCGAAGCAAAGTAAGGCTTGGCTAAGTCTAAGCACCGCCCCCGTGCGGTGGTCCGGGGGTGTACCGGGTCCCCGCGTCCGCTCGGCACAATGGAGGCCATGGCATCGCACGCGCTGATGGTCGGCTTCGACCTGGACATGACGCTCATCGACTCCCGGCCCGGAATCAAGGCCTGCTACCTGGCTCTTTCCGCCGAGACGGGTGCGGTGATCGACACCGATCTCGTGGTCAGCCGGCTGGGACCGCCGCTGGAGGACGAGCTGGCGAACTGGTTCCCGGCGGCTCAGGTGCCCGCGATGGTCGGCCGCTACCGTGAGATGTATCCCACATACGCGATCGCCTCTTCACCCGCCATGCCCGGCGCGTGCGAGTCGGTCGAGGCGATCCGCGAGCTGGGCGGCCGCGCGATGGTCGTCACCGCCAAGTACGAGCCGAGCGCGAAGCTGCACCTGACCCATGTGGGGATCGAGCCCGACGTACTCGCCGGCGGTCTGTGGGCCGAGGCGAAGGCGGAGGCCCTGCGCGAGCACCGGGCGGGCGTATACGTGGGCGACCACACGGGCGACGTACGCGGCGCACGGGCCGCGGGCGCCCTGTCGGTGGCCGTGACGACGGGCCCGTGCGACGCGGACGAGCTCCGCTCGGCGGGCGCGGACGTGGTCCTGTCGTCGCTGACGGAGTTCCCGGCCTGGCTGACCGCGTACGCGGCGAACGGGTACGCGGCGTAGGAGGCCCTACTGCTGCGGCGCTCCCGCCCGTGCCGAGCGGATGACGCCCGCCGCGGCGACCACGAAGCCGACGCCCATCAGCATGCACACCGCGTACGCGATGGACGGGAACGGCTCGGTGCCGAGGAACAGCGGGGCCATCGTGATCAGTGTGGCCAGTGCGCCGATGAAGAAGATGATCGCGCCGAGCCGGACCAGCAGGTCGCCCGCGCCAGAAGGGGAAGTACTCACCCCGTCAGAGTAGTTCTTTCAGGACACCAGTCCGGATGACCTGCCTTGACGAGGGGTACTTCCCCTGTGGAGGCTTCTGCCAGCAGGGGGAGCGCGCTCACTGGACGGCCTGACCTGCTGAGGCTTTGTTCCGGCATACGGGTTGAGATGGGGTGCGTGCTTTGCCGACTGGCAAGGTCAAGTGGTTCAACAGCGAGAAGGGCTTCGGCTTCCTCTCCCGCGACGACGGCAGTGACGTCTTCGTGCACTCGTCGGTGCTCCCCACCGGAGTCGACGCACTCAAGCCCGGTCAGCGCGTGGAATTCGGCGTGGTCGCCGGGCAGCGCGGTGACCAGGCGCTTTCCGTGGCCATCCTCGACCCCACCCCGTCCGTCGCGGCCGCCCAGCGCCGCAAGCCGGACGAGCTGGCGTCGATCGTGCAGGACCTGACGACCGTGCTGGAGAACATCACGCCGATGCTGGAGCGCGGCCGTTACCCCGACAAGGCGGCCGGAGCGAAGATCGCCGGCCTGCTGCGGGCGGTCGCGGACCAGCTCGACGTGTGACGTACGGCCCCCGGCCTCAGGGATATGACAGCGCGTCCGGTCCGAGGGGCGGTACCAGCCCCTCGGCCGCGGCGCGGGTCAGCAGTCCGCGGATCGCCGCGTAGCCGTCCTCGCCGAGGTCCGCGGTGAACTCGTTCACGTACAGGCCGATGTGCTGGTCGGCGACGCCCTGCTCCATCTCCTGGGCGTGCTCCTGGACGTACGGGCGCGAGGCCTGCGGGTCGTCCCACGCCATCCGCACCGACGCGCGCACCGACTCCGCGAGCAGCTTCAGCGTCTCCGCGCCCAGCGAGCGCTTCGCGATGATCGCCCCGAGCGGGATCGGCAGGCCGGTCGTGTCCTCCCAGTGGCGGCCCATGTCGGCCAGGTTGTGCAGACCGTAGTTCTGGTACGTGAAGCGCGCCTCGTGGATGACGAGACCGGCGTCGACCTTGCCGTCCCGTACCGCCGGCATGATCTCGTCGAACGGCATGACGACGATCTCGCCCACACCGCCCGGTACCGCCTCCGCGGCCCAGAGCCGGAACAGCAGGTAGGCGGTGGAGCGCTCGCTCGGTACCGCGACGGTCTTCCCCGTCAGATCCGTGCCCGGCTCCCGCGTCAGGACGAGCGGCCCGCAGCCCCGTCCCAGCGCGCCGCCGCACGGCAGCAGCGCGTACTCCTCCAGGACCCAGGGCAGCACCGCGTACGAGACCTTCAGGACGTCCAGCTCGCCGCGCTCCGCCATGCCGTTGGTGAGGTCGATGTCCGCGAAGGTGACATCGAGGGCGGGCGCGTCCGGGACCCGGCCGTGTGCCCAGGCGTCGAAGACGAACGTGTCGTTCGGGCACGGCGAGAAGGCGATGCGCAGCGGGTCAGGAGTGGTCGCGGTCATGGTGGGTCGTCCAGCCTTCCAGTACGGGTATGAGCTTGCCGAACGCGTCGGTGAGCGCGGCCAGCGCGTCCCCGATGCGCCAGGCGTCGCGGTCGCGAGGGCCGACGGCGTTCGAGACGGCTCTGATCTCCAGGACGGGCAGGCCGAGCCTGTCCGCCGCCTCCGCGACCCCGAAGCCCTCCATGGCCTCGGCGACGGCGCCTGGGTGCGCGGCGAGGAGGGCGGCGGCGCGCTCGGCGCTGCCGGTGACGGTGGAGACGGTGACGATGTCGCCCGTCGTCGCACCGGTCGCGGCGGTCACCGCGCGGACCAGGGAGCGGGGCGGGAAGTGCCAGACCCGGCCGAAGCCGAGATCGGTGACCGGCACGAAGCCCGCAGGGGTCTCGGCGCCCAGATCCGCCGCTCCGATGCGGCCGGCCACGACGAGCGAGCCGACCGGGGCGACGCCGGTGAAGCCGCCGCCGATGCCCGCCGAGATCACCAGGTCATAGCGGTCGGCAGCCAGGGCGAACGCGGCGGAGGCCGCCGCCGCGGCCGGTCCCGCGCCGCCCGCGAGGACGTCGAAGGGGCCCGCGCGGTGGATCTCCGCACCCGGCACCTGGCGCACCGACACCTCGGGGCCGTCCGCGAACGCACGCGTGACCGCGTCCCGTTCCACCGGGACTGCGGTCACGACGAGCACGCGCACGGGAGGGGCCTCCGAGGAAGCGACAGGGGAGTGTGGGTCAGCTGGTCTTCTTGAGCTCGAAGTGCCAGATGCCCAGCAGCTCCTTGCCCTTGGTCTCCACGATGCTGACCTGCGTCTTGTCCGCGGTGGTCTCGCCGGTCTGGCTGGCGAAGAAGGCGCTGCCCGGGATGGACCGGTAGGTCTTCTTGAACGGCTCCTGCTCGGCCTGCTGGCCGTTGATGAAGAGCGTCCAGCCGTGGTCCGAGACCGACGGGTCGACACCGAAGTGGACCTTGTCGTCCATGGCGACCTTGACGGTCTTGTCGGCCTTCTTGTTGAGGCAGCCCTTGATATCGGCTTCCTTGAGGGCCTTGCCGTCGTTGTAGCAGGACGCCTCGGTGTGCACCGAGTTGTCGCCGACCGTCACGGTGGCGAGTGGCGTCGGCTTGTCGCAGGCGGAGAGGACAAGGAGTCCCGCGGACACGGCACCAAGAGCGACGCCGATTCGACGGCCCTTACCGGAGAAGAACGCAACGGTCATGGGCCGAAGGCTATCGGTCGCTCCGGCTCACGCCACGCGGGGGTGCGGCGAGCCGCGCCGCGCGGCACCCAGCAGCCCCCGTACGGAGGCCGCCGCGCCGAGCCCGAGGATGCCCGCGGCGACCGCCATGCCCAGTACGCCGTTGAGGGGGAGCGAGATCCCGATCGCACCGCCCACCACCCACGCCATCTGGAGCAGCGTCTCGGAGCGGGCGAAGGCCGAGGTGCGCACCTCCTCCGGCACGTCGCGCTGGATCATCGCGTCCAGCGACAGCTTCGACAGGGCCTGGGTGAAGCCCGCCATGGCCGCGAGCGCGGCGACCATGACCGTGCTGAAGAAGGCCGCGGCCAGTACGGCGACGCCCAGCGCCAGGCCCAGCACGGAGGCGATGATGATCTCCGGGCCGCGGGCCCTGAGCCAGGAGCCGACCGCCGTGCCCAGCGCGTTGCCCGCCCCGGCCGCCACGCCGACGATGCCGAGCGAGATCGCGGCGCTCTGCCCGGAGAGCGGGTGCTCGCGCAGCAGGAACGCCAGGAAGAAGATCAGGAAGCCGGAGAGCGCGCGGTGTGCGGCGTTGGCCTGGAGCCCGTGCAGCACGGACGGGCCGACCGAACGCAGCCCCGGCCGCTTCTCGCCGTTCCTCGTCCCGAATCTGCTCTTTCTTCCGGTCCCGGGCGTGGCGTCCTTGCGGAGCGGCTCCGGCCGGACGGTGCGCTCGCCGTGCGGGTGCACCAGGCGCGCCTTGCGTTCGCCCTTCGCCGAGTCCACCTTGGGCGGCATGGTGAAGGCGAGGACCGCGCCGCCGACGAAGATCGCGGACGCGCCGTAGAGCGGCCACGGCGGGCCGATCGTCTGGAGCCCCGCGCCGATCGGAGCGGCCGCACCCGTGGCGAGGAGACCGGCGAGGGTCACCCGCGAGTTCGCCTTCACCAGCGAGAAGCGCGGTGGCAGCAGGCGCGGCACGACGGCGCTGCGCACGACTCCGTACGCCTTCGAGCAGACCAGGACGCCCAGGGCCGCCGGATACAGCTCCAGGCCGCCGGTGGCGACCGCGCCCGACATGGTGAGCGCCAGCAGCGCACGGGCCAGCATGGAGCCCGCCATCGCCGCGCGGCGGCCGTGCGGCAGACGGTCCAGGAGCGGGCCGATGACCGGGGCGAGGACGATGAACGGCGCCATGGTGACGGCGAGGTACAGCGCGACGCGGCCGCGGGCCTGGTCCGTCGGTACGGAGAAGAACACCGTGGACGCCAGTGCGACGGTGATCATCACGTCGCCCGCGCCGTTCACCGCGTGCAGCTCGATCAGCCTGCCGAGGCCGGATTCCCCCGCCCCGTGGGCGTGCGTCGCCTTCCGGATGGAGCGGGCGGTCCCGGTGAACGGGGAGCGCAGGGCACGACCGATCGTCCGGCCCGTCCTGCGGAGCGGGCCGGGTCCGTCGTGCGACCTGGCAGAAGCCATTTGGTCATAGTGCCCCAGGACCCGTCGTCACGAACCGGGACAGGCGCGGGACGCGGCGCGCGACGCCCCGTCGGGTCAGTGACCTGCCAGCTCGGAGGGGGTGCGGGGCCCGCGGATACGGATGGCCGGACAGTGCCCTTTACACGGGACACGGCACCGGATACGGCGTTGTTTGGGACGGGCAGGTGGGCGGGAAGCGGCGGAGAGGGTAGCGTGCGTAGCGCGCCACCGGCGGTTGTTCTTGGCCGCGCGCCTCTCGGCGATCCCGCAGAATGGATTGCAGAAGGTGCGCCCGAGGCAGGCACAACGGGTGTGGACGTCGACGCGGCCCCCAGGTCCGCTCCGCCCGCAACCGAATGGCTGAAATCGATGGATGTGCTGGCGCGCTCGTGAGACTGGCGTAGGAGAGAAGCGAGACCTGTGAGTGCTGCGACGACGAGAAGCCGTACGGCCCGTACCCCTGTTCCCGACCGTTTGTGCGCCGAGGCCGTAGACCTCGCCCGCGCGGCGGCCGAGGAGGCAGCCGCGCCAGGGGTCGTGGGTGAGCATGTGGCCGTGGTCCCCGAGGGGGACCGGGTCGTCACGCACTACTTCGAGTGCAAGGACCCGGCCTACCGGGGCTGGCGCTGGGCGGTGACGGTCGCCAGGGCCTCCCGGGCGAAGAACGTCACGCTGGACGAAACGGTGCTGCTGCCGGGCGGCGACGCGCTGCTCGCGCCGGAGTGGGTGCCGTGGAGCGAGCGGCTGCGGCCGGGCGACATGGGGCCGGGCGATCTGCTGCCCACCGAGGCGGACGATCTGCGGCTGGAGCCCGGATACACCGGTGACGACGAGCCGCCGCCCAACTCTCCGGTCTCCGGTGAGCTGGCCGAGCTCGTCGAGTCGGAGGACGCGGAGCTGACGACGCGCCCGGCGGCGGAGACCCCGCGACGGGGTTCGATCGCGTCCGTCGCGGACGAGCTCGGGATGCGGCGTGCGCGGGTGCTGTCGCGGTACGGGCTGTACGCGGCGGCCGACCGCTGGGACGAGGGGTTCGGCGCGAAGACGCCGATGGCCCAGGCGGCTCCGGCCACCTGTGTGTCCTGCGCCTTCCTGGTGCCGCTGGCGGGTTCGCTGAAGCAGGCCTTCGGAGTGTGCGCGAACGAGTTCGGTCCGGCGGACGGGCACGTGGTGTCGCTGTCGTACGGCTGCGGCGGGCATTCGGAGGCCGCGGTGATGCCGAAGCCGCCGAAGCCGGCGCCGCATGCGCTGGACACGATGCAGGTGGACGAGTACCCGCTTCGTCCGGCGCGGGATTCCGGCTCCGTGCCGGCGGAACCGGATGCGCCGTCGGAGGACCTCGGCCACTCCTGAGGCTTGCGCCGCGGGGTTCGGGGCGCGCTTGTGGGGTGCGGGGTGCTTCGGCGGGCCGGTTCCGTCCTCAATCGCCGGACGGGCTTGGGTGCGGGTGCTCCGCGTTGCGCGGGTGCGCCTGCCCGGTGGGTGGGGGTTCGGGGTCCCTCCGGGGCGTCTCCTCAAACGACGAACGTGCGGGGGGTCCGTATTGCGTACCCGGGTCTGTGTTCGTCGTTCTGCGGGGACTCCCCTGCACGCCCCCGAACCCGCCCGTCGCGCGTCTGCGACAGTCGTTTCGCCGGTGTGCAGACGCGACTGGGCCTGGGGTGGGGACGTGCAGGGGAGTCCCCACAGAAAATGGCGTACGACCCGGGTCCCTCACGTACCCGGGTGAACACGCCATTTTTGAGGAGACGCCCCGGAGGGGCACCGCCCCCCACCCGCCGGGGCAGGCGCACCCCGCGGGGTACCCGCACAAAAGCCCGTCCGGCGATTGAGGACGGAACCCCCCGCCCCGGACAGGGCGCACACTGGGCAGCGCGCGGTACGCGTACCGGACCACGGACGAGGGAGTCACAGCGTGAGCATGAATGCGACCGAGGGGGCCGACCCGTTCGGCACCGCACGGCTGCGGCGCCGCGTGCTCGACGCGTGGGGCGCCGGTCCCGCCCGCTTCCGGGAGGACGCCAACGCCGAGGAGGACCTCGCGCTCGGCGGCTACCGCGACCGCCTCGTCGTCGAGCTCGCCCAGAACGCCGCCGACGCCGCCGCCCGCGCCCAGGCCCCCGGGCGGCTCCGGCTCACCCTGCACCCGGGGACCGACGGCGCCCCCGCCGTCCTCGCCGCCGCGAACACGGGCGCGCCCCTGGACGCCACCGGGGTGGAGTCGCTGTCCACCCTGCGCGCGTCCGCCAAGCGCGAGGGCCACGAGGGGGCCGTCGGCAGGTTCGGCGTCGGGTTCGCCGCCGTGCTCGCGGTGAGCGACGAGCCCGCCGTCATCGGCCGGCACGGCGGCGTGCGCTGGTCCCTGGCCGAGGCCCGAGAGCTCGCCCGGGACGCCGCGGTCGGCAGCCCCGGGCTGGGCGACGAGCTGCGCCGCCGCGACGGACACGTACCGCTGCTCCGGCTCCCGCTGCCCGCGGAGGGCACCGCCCCGGACGGCTACGACACCGTCGTCGTCCTGCCGCTGCGCGACGGCGTCGCGGAGGACCTGGTCGGCCGGCTGCTCGCCGCCGTGGACGACGCGCTGCTGCTCACACTGAGCGGACTCGACGAGATCTTCATCGAAACCCCGGACGCCGTGAGGACGTTGAGCCGTTCGCAGCACGGCCCGTACGTCCACGTCGACGACTCGGCGCACGGTACGAACCGCTGGCGCACCGTCTCCCGGCACGGCCCCGTGGAGCCCGAGCTGCTCGTCGGCCGCCCGCTGGAGGAACGGCTGCGCCCGCACTGGTCGGTGACCTGGGCCGTCCCGGTGGACGCGGAGGGCGCCCCGGTGCGCCCCCGTACCGCACCCGTGGTGCACGCGCCGACGCCCACCGACGAACCGCTCGGCGTCCCCGCGCTGCTCATCGCGTCGCTGCCGCTGGACACCACCCGCCGCCACCCCGCGCCGGGTCCGCTCACCGATTTCCTGGTGCGGCGCGCGGCCGACGCGTACGCCGAACTGCTCGCCGACTGGCAGCCGGTCTCCACCGCCACCATCGCGCTCGTGCCCGGACCGCTCGGCAAGGGCGAGCTGGACGGCGCGCTGCGTGCCGCGATCCTGGAGCGGCTGCCGCGCGTCGCGTTCCTGGAGCCCGCCGCCCCGCGCGACCCCGCCGCCGAGCCCGACCGCTGGGACAGCTGGGACGCCGGGACCGAGGAGGGCCGCAAGGCCACCACCGCGCTGCGGCCGCTGGAGGCCGAGGTGCTGGAGGGCGTCGGCGCCGCGACCGTCGCGGTGCTGGCCGAGGTACTGCCCTGCCTGCTGCCCGCCGGACTTGAGCGCCGCGTCGAACTGCGCACGCTCGGCGTCGCCCGGGTGCCGCTGACCGAGGCGATCGACCGGCTCGCCGGTCTGGAGCGCGACCCGGGCTGGTGGCGGCGGCTGTACGACAGCCTGGCCGGCATCGACCCGGACCGGCTCTCCGGGCTGCCGGTGCCGCTCGCCGGTACGGACTCCCGGGGCGGGGACCCCGACGCCCCGGCCGTCCCCCGCACCACCATCGGCCCCCGGCAGATCCTGCTGCCGCTCCCGGACGCGCTGACCGGCCCTGTCCTGGACCGGCTCGCCCGGCTCGGGCTGAAGGTCGCCCACCCGGACGCCGCACATCCGCTCCTGGAGAAGCTGGGCGCCCTGCCCGCCACCCCGCGCGCCGTCCTGACGACTCCGCAGGTGCGGGCCGCCGTCGCCGGTTCGCTGGACGCGGGCGAGATCTGGGACGAGGACGCGCTGGACGGCGACGAGCTGGTGGACACCGTCCTCACGCTCGTCCGGGACGCGGAGCTGGCGCCCGGCGACGAGCCCTGGCTCGGCGCGCTGGCGCTGCCCGACGAGGACGGCGAGCCCGCCCCGGCCGGTGAACTCGTGCTGCCCGGAAGCCCGTTCGCCGCCGTCATGCGTGAGGGCGAACTCGCCCTGTGCGAAGAGGAGCTGGCAGAGCGCTGGGGTGAGCAGCCGCTCACCGCCTGCGGGGTGCTGGCCACGTTCGCGCTGGTGCGGGCCACCGATGTGGTGCTGGACCCGGACGAACTGGAGCCCCGTGACGGAGACTTCGCGGAGTCCGACGACGCCGGGCTGCTCGACGCCGTGGACGTCTGGTGCGAGGACATCCTGGACCAGCTCCCGGACACCGTGGTGCCGCCCGTCGCCACCGAACTCGTCGCCGTCCGCGATCTCGACCTGGTCGACGACGACGCCTGGCCGCAGGCGCTCGCGATGCTGGCCCGCCCCCCGCTGCGCGACGCCCTGACCCAGCCGGTGCGGGTGCTCCTCCCGGACGGCACCACGCAGTCCGTGCGCCCGTACACCGCCTGGTGGCTGCGCGACCATCCGGTGCTGGACGGCCGCCGCCCGGCGGGCCTGCGTGCCGACGGGGGCGATCCCCGGCTGGCGGGCCTGTACGACCCCGCCGACGCCACCGGCTTCGACGACGCCCAGGTGCTGCGCGCCCTCGGGGTGCGGACCTCGGTCGCCGCCCTGCTGGACGAGCCCGGCGGCGCCGCCGAACTCCTCGGCCGGCTCGCGGACGGGGACCGCCCGGTCGGCCCCGTCCAACTGCACTCCCTGTACACCGCCCTGGCCGAGCTGGACCCGGAGCAGGTCACGCTGCCGGACGAGCTGCGGGCCGTGGTGGACGGCGAGGTGCGGGTGGTCGACGCGGCGGACGCGGTGATCGCGGACGCCCCCGATCTGCTCCCGCTGACCGGGGGGCTGCCGCTGCTGCCGGTCGCCCCGGCGAACGCGGCGGAGCTGGCCGAGCTGTTCCAGGTGCGGCGGCTCGGCGAGAGCGTCGAGGCGGAGGTGACGTCGGAGGGCGAGGAGCACAGGGTCCCGGAGTCGGTGCGCGTCCTGCTCGGCCCCGGCACCCCGGACACGTACGTCGAGCACGGTGAACTGCGCGCGGGCGGCGTGGAGCTGGACTGGCGCCGCACCCCGGACGGCACCGTGCACGCCGCCACCCTGGAGGGCGTCGCGGCGGGTCTGGCCTGGGCGGCGGGCCAGTGGCCGCGCCGCTTCGAGGTCGCGGCGCTGCTGGAGGATCCGTCCCGCACCGGGGAACTGGCCCGGGACCGCTGGTTCGACTGACGGCCCGGCAGCCAGATTTCGGGGGCCCTTCGCAGAATCTTCATATTCGCAGGCAACCCTTCACATCCCTCGCCTGTCTGGTCTGTTGAGCCACTCCGGCTCAGCAGACCGATCGGCCCCGCCGGTGCGCTCGCGCGCCAGGGGCCCTTTCCCACAGGGAAAAAACATGCGTATGCGTACCTCTGCGACCGTTGCCGTCGGCGCTCTGGGCCTGCTGGCCCTCGCCGTACCGGCCGCCCAGGCCAACGGCCACTACGGCGACACCGCCATCACCAAGGTGACGGTCAACGGTGGCAAGAACGTGGTGGTCGGCACCAGCGCCGTCAAGAAGTTCACCGTCGTGGTGACCGGCAAGGACAACTCCGGCATCAAGGGGATCGACATAGAGCTGGTGGGCCCCGGGTTCGGCTACCTGACGCCGGACAGCACCAAGTGCTCCGGGAGCACCTGCACCGCCTCGTTCTCCGTCGCCCCCAAGGTCGACCTGCCGTACTCCAACGACGTGGCCGGTACCTGGTACGTCGACGCGTGGGTGGACGCCAAGGACGGCGACTACAACTGGAAGGAAAAGGCCGGCTCCTTCAAGTTCCAGCGGGCGGCCTCGCAGACCGTCAACGCCGCCCCCGAGCCGGTGAAGAAGGGGAAGACCATCACGGTCACCGGCAAGCTGGCGCGGGCCAACTGGGACGACTTCAAGTACCACGGCTACACCAGCCAGCCGGTCAAGCTGCAGTTCCTCAAGAAGGGCGGCAAGACCTGGGGCACGGTGAAGACCGTCAAGACGAACAGCACCGGCACCCTGAAGACCACGGTGAAGGCCTCGGTCGACGGTTACTGGCGCTACAGCTTCGCCGGTACGACCTCCACTCCGGCCGTCAACTCCACGGGTGACTTCGTCGACGTGAAGTAGCCGGTCCGGCGGGCCGCCGCTTCCCCTAGACCGGGAAGCGGCGGCTCACCAGGCGCCAGGCGTACTCCAGCGCCGCGGAGGCGATCACGGCGATGCCCACCGCCGTCCACGGCATCTGCGCACCGACCAGTTTCAGTGCGAAGAAGTCCTGGAGCCAGGGCACCACGAGCACGATCAGGAACGCCACGCCCATCGCCGCGACCAGGCAGATCCGCCACCAGGTGTAGGGGCGGGCGATGATCGCCAGGACCCACATCGAGACCAGGAACAGCGTGAGGGTGGCCGCGCTGGTCTCCGCGTCCAGCGAGCCGGGGCCGGTGTAGACGTGCCGGGCGATCAGATACGTGGCGAAGGTCGCGACGGCCGCGATGGTGCCGGACGGGATCGCGTACCGCATGACGCGTCGCACGAAGTGGGGGTGCGCGCGCTCCTTGTTGGGGGCCAGGGCGAGGAAGAACGCCGGGATGCCGATCGTCAGCGTCGACAGCAGGGTCAGGTGCCGGGGCAGGAACGGGTACTCGACCTGGAAGCAGACCACCAGGACGGCCAGCAGCACCGAGTAGACGGTCTTCGTCAGGAACAGGGTGGCGACCCGGGTGATGTTGCCGATGACCCGGCGGCCCTCGGCCACCACGGACGGCAGTGTCGCGAAGCTGTTGTTGAGCAGCACGATCTGGGCGACCGCGCGGGTGGCCTCGGAGCCGGAGCCCATCGAGACGCCGATGTCGGCGTCCTTGAGGGCGAGGACGTCGTTGACGCCGTCGCCCGTCATCGCGACGGTGTGGCCGCGGGACTGGAGGGCGGCGACCATCTCCCGCTTCTGCTGCGGGGTGACGCGGCCGAAGACGGTGTTCTCCTCCATGGCGGTGGCCATGGCGTCGGGGTCCGTGGGCAGCTTGCGCGCGTCCATGGTGTGCTCCGCGCCCGGCAGCCCGAGCTTCGCGGCGACGGCGCCGACCGAGACGGCGTTGTCGCCGGAGATCACCTTGGTGGCGACCCGCTGGTCCGCGAAGTAGGCGAGCGTCTCCCGGGCGTCGGGCCGCAGCCGCTGCTCCAGGACGATCAGCGCGGCCGGGCCCGCCCCGGTCGCGGTCGCCGGTTCGTCGAGCGGCCCGTCCACCCGGGCCAGCAGCAGGACGCGCAGTCCCTGCTGGTTGAGCTGTCCGATCTCGGTGAGCGCCGGGTCGTCCTCGGGGAGCAGCACGTCGGGGGCGCCGAGGAGCCAGCCGGAGGGCTGCCCCTCGGCCTCCTCAAAGGAGGCGCCGCTGTACTTGCGGGCCGAGGAGAACGGCAGCGCCTGGGTGACGCGCCAGCCCTCGCCGTCCGGGGCCGGGTAGGCGTCGATGATCGCCTGGAGGCTGGCGTTGGGCCGCGGGTCAGAGGCGCCGAAGGCGGCCAGTACGCGGCGCAGATACGGCTCGTCGGTGCCGTTCAGCGGGCGGACCTCGGTGACGTCCATGCCGCCCTCCGTGAGGGTGCCGGTCTTGTCCAGGCAGACGACGTCGACCCGGGCCAGCCCCTCGATGGCGGGGAGTTCCTGGACCAGGCACTGCTTGCGGCCCAGCCGGACGACGCCGATCGCGAAGGCGACCGAGGTGAGCAGGACCAGGCCCTCCGGGATCATCGGGACGATGCCGCCGACGGTCCTGGCGACGGAGTCCTTGAAGTTGTTGTCCTTGACGACGAGCTGGCTGATGATCAGCCCGATCGCGGTCGGGATCATCATCCAGGTGACGTACTTGAGGATGGTGGAGATGCCGCTGCGCAGCTCGGACTGGACGAGCGTGAAGCGGGAGGCCTCCTCGGCGAGCTGGGCGGCGTAGGCCTCGCGGCCGACCTTGGTGGCGGCGAAGGCGCCGCCGCCGGCGACGACGAAGCTGCCGGACATCACGGGGTCGCCGGCGCGCTTGAGGACGGGGTCGGCCTCGCCGGTGAGCAGGGATTCGTCGATCTCCAGGCTGTCGGCCTCCGCGACCGTGCCGTCCACCACGACCTTGTCGCCGGGGCCGAGCTCGACGAGGTCGCCCAGGACGATTTCGGAGGTGGAGATCTCGGCGGCGACCCCGTCCCGTCGCACGGTGGGTTTGGCCTCACCGATGACCGCGAGGCTGTCCAGGGTCTTCTTGGCCCGCCACTCCTGCACGATGCCGATGCCGGTGTTGGCGATGATCACGAAGCCGAAGAGGCTGTCCTGGATCGGCGCGACGAACAGCATGATCACCCAGAGCACGCCGATGATCAGGTTGAACCGGGTGAAGACGTTGGCGCGGACGATCTCGCGCACGGACCGGGACGAGCGGACCGGGACGTCGTTGACCTCGCCCCGGGCGATCCGCTCCGCGACCTCGGCCGCCGTCAGCCCGCGCCCGCCGCCGGGTGCCGGGAGCCCGACCGGGTGCACCGGGTCGAGCTCGCTGCCGGCGTCGATCATCACCGGCCGGTCGGTGCCGGAAGGCACGGAGGATCTGTTCGGCTCGTCCCCGGAGGGGCCGACTGCCCGCTGAGTCATGGTTCAGACGGTACGGGTGGAACGTCCGGTTCACCCATCGGGTGGTCCGAAGATCAGACCGGGGGAGGACGGAAATCGTCCCGTGGTGGTACGGGTCAGCCGGTGGCCGGGCCCTGACCAGCCGTCTTGGCCGCCGCCGCCCGCTTGAGCGCGGCGTCGCGTCCCCGTACGTACCAGATGCCGATCAGGCCGAGGGCGCCGCCGGCCAGGCACGTCCACACCCACCACAGGTGTCCGTGGTCGTCGAACCAGCCGTAGAACGGGAGCTGGACGAGGAAGAGGACGAACCAGAGGATCGTGCCGCCGGTGATGGTGGCGACGACGGGCCCCTCCAGGGGCTCGGGTGCCTCGTGCTTCGGTGTCCACTTCGCCATGCAGTCAGTGTATGCGGCGCATACGTAAGAGCTGCCGGGCCAGTCGGCCCAAGGGTCTACGCGCGGAGATAGCGATCTTCGCCTTATGTATTCATACTGAATCTGCTTACGGCTGTCTCGATTTGTTCGTGTGAACATCCAAAGCTGACCATATTGAGCCCCTCTAGGTACGACTGAGGTCATACATGTCCCCCTCGGCCCCCGCCCCGGTCGACGCCGTGCCGCCCCCGGCTCCCCAGCCCTCAGGCGGCCTGGACCGTTTCTTCAAGATCTCCGAGCGGGGCTCTTCGGTCGCGCGTGAGATCCGTGGCGGATTCGCCACCTTCTTTGCGATGGCGTACATCATCGTGCTGAACCCGATCATCCTGGGCAGTGCGAAGGACATGTACGGGCATCAGCTCGACGGTGGCCAGCTGGTCACCGCGACGGTGCTGGTCGCCGCGTTCTCCACGCTGCTCATGGGCGTCATCGGCAACGTGCCGATCGCGCTGGCGGCGGGCCTCGGCGTCAACACCGTCGTCGCCCTCCAGCTCGCCCCCCGGATGAGCTGGCCCGACGCGATGGGCATGGTCGTCCTCGCGGGCATCGTGGTCATGCTGCTGGTCGCGACCGGGCTGCGGGAACGCGTGATGAACGCCGTACCGACCTCGCTGCGCAAGGGCATCGCGATCGGCATCGGCCTCTTCATCCTGCTGATCGGCCTGGTCGACTCCGGCTTCGTCTCCCGCATCCCGGACGTCGCCCACACCACCGTCCCGCTCCAGCTCGGCGGCGACGGACACCTCAACGGCTGGCCGGTCCTGGTCTTCGTGCTGGGCGCGCTGCTCACCCTCGCGCTGATCGTCCGCAAGGTGCCGGGCGCGATCCTGATCTCCATCGTCGCGATGACGGTGGTCGCGCTGATCATCGACGCGGTCGCGGACCTGCCGGGCGAGGCCTGGGGGCTGACCGTTCCGGAGTGGCCGGGCAATCCGGTCTCCACGCCGGACTTCGGGCTGATCGGCAAGGTCAGCCTGTTCGGTGGCTTCGACAAGGTCGGTGTGCTCACCGGCATCCTGTTCGTCTTCACCGTGCTGCTGTCCTGCTTCTTCGACGCTATGGGCACCATCCTCGGCGTCGGCGACGAGGCCAAGCTGATGGACAAGGACGGCAACTTCCCCGGCATCAACAAGGTGCTGCTCGTCGACGGCATCGCGGTCGCCGCGGGCGGTGCGAGCTCCGCCTCCGCGGGCACCTGCTTCGTGGAGTCCACGGCGGGCGTAGGTGAGGGGGCCCGCACCGGCTTCGCGAGCATCGTGACGGGTCTGCTGTTCACGGCGGCGCTGTTCCTGACACCACTGGCGACGATGGTCCCCTCGCAGGCGGCTACTCCGGCTCTGCTGGCGGTGGGCTTCCTGATCATCGCGGGCTCGGTGCGGGACATCGACTGGAGCGACTACACGCTCTCGATGCCGGCCTTCCTCGCCATGGTGATGATGCCGTTCACGTACTCGATCACCAACGGCATCGGCATCGGCTTCATCGCGTTCTGCGTGCTGCGGCTGGCCGCCGGGCGCGGTCGCTCGGTGCCGGTGGCCATGTACGCGGTCTCCGCGGTCTTCGTCTTCTACTACGCGATGCCGGCGCTCGGCCTCACGTGATCCAGCGTGGACGGGCGGCCGAGGAGGTCAGGTGACCTCCTCGGCCGCCCGTCCTTCCGCTCCGTAGAACTTCTCCGTCTCGTCGACGGCCGCCTGGAAGCGTTCGTCGAAGTCATCGCGAATGAGCGTCCGGACCACATAGTCCTGGACGCTCATTCCGCGTCTGGCGGCGTGCTGCTTGAGCCGGTCGAGCAGCTCACCGTCTATCCGCAGGCTGAGCACTGTCGATCCCATGCCAAGCAGGGTTACGTTTCCCGGGCCCGACACGCGTGACTTTCCGGAACTGACTCACTCGTTTGGGTGATCGATTGGTGATTCGGGTCTCGCGCGTGTACCACGAGTGGTCTTTAGGGTAGGTAATGAGTTACGCTAACAAACATGCCTGACCTGATCCACGACAGCGACAGTGCCGCCGCCGTGAGCTCCCTTCGTTCCGCCGTCATGCTGCTCGGCCGGCGCCTCAAGCACCAGCGCGTCGACGAGTCGCTGAGCCCCACCGAGATGTCGGTGCTCGGCACGCTCGCCCGCTGCGGTTCGGCCACCCCCGGTGAGCTGGCCCGCAAGGAGCATGTGCAGCCGCCTTCGATGACCCGCATCGTCGCGCTGCTGGAAGCGAAGGGTCTTGTCAGACTGGAACCGCACCCCGATGACCGTCGGCAGAAGATGGTCAGCCAGACCGAGCAGGCAGAGGCCATGCTCGCCGAGAGCCGCAACAAGCGGAACGCTTGGCTGACCACCCTCGCCGAAGGCCTGGACGAGGACGAGTGGGAGACGCTTCGCCACGCGGCCCCCGTGCTGGAGAAGCTCGCCCACCTGTAGCGGAGCGGGCCGCGCCGGACCATCACCGGCGCACCGCCCCCCACCGCCGCATCCCCGTCAGTCAGCACGATGTCCACGCCCGAGGAGGCGAACCCTTTTGAGTACGGGATCCGGAGCAGACTCCGCCCCCGCACCGACTTCCACCCACGAGAGCAAGCCCGGCGGGACCTTCTCGTCGCTGAAGATCCGTAACTACCGCCTGTTCGCAACCGGCGCCGTGATCTCCAACACCGGTACCTGGATGTCCCGCATCACGCAGGACTGGCTCGTCCTGAGCCTCACCGGGTCCGCCACCGCCGTCGGTATCACCACGGCACTCCAGTTCCTCCCCATGCTGCTCTTCGGCCTCTACGGCGGCGTCATCGCCGACCGCATGCCCAAGCGCAAGCTCCTTCTCTTCAGCCAGGCCGCGCTCGGCCTGTGCGGTGTCGCGCTCGCGGTGCTCACGCTCTCCGGCGTGGTCCAGGTGTGGCACGTCTACCTGATCGCGTTCCTGCTCGGCATGGTCACGGTCGTGGACAACCCGGCCCGCCAGTCGTTCGTCTCCGAGATGGTCGGCCCCGCCCAGCTGCGGAACGCGGTCAGCCTGAACTCGGCGAACTTCCAGTCCGCCCGGCTCATCGGTCCCGCCGTCGCGGGTGTGCTGATCACCTCGGTCGGCAGCGGCTGGGCGTTCATGTTCAACGGCCTGTCGTTCCTCGCCCCGCTCGTCGGCCTGATGATGATGCGCCCGGGTGAGCTGCACAAGGCCGTCGTCGTCCGGCGTGCCAAGGGTCAGTTGCGCGAAGGGCTGCGGTACGTCTCCGGCCGCCCGGAGCTGATCTGGCCGATCGTCCTCGTCGGCTTCGTCGGCACGTTCGGGTTCAACTTCCCGATCTTCCTGACCGCCTTCGCGGACGAGGTCTTCCACGGCGGCGCCGGGATGTACTCGTTCTTCAACATCCTGATGGCCGCGGGCTCCCTCGCCGGGGCCCTGCTCGCCGCCCGCCGCGGCTCCTCGCGGCTGCGGATGCTGGTCGGCGCGGGCACGCTGTTCGGGCTGCTGGAGGTCATCGCCTCCATGTCGCCGTCCGTCTGGCTGTTCTCGCTCCTGCTCCTGCCGATCGGCATGATCGGTCTGACGACCAACATCAGCGCGAACACCAGCGTCCAGATGGCGGCCGACCCGGCCATGCGCGGCCGGGTGATGAGCCTGTACATGATGGTCTTCGCCGGCGGTACGCCGGTGGGCGCCCCGATCGTCGGCTGGATCAGCGACGCGTACGGCGTCCGGACCGGAATGGCGGTCGGCGGCGCGTTCTCGCTGGTGGCCGCGCTCGGCGTCGGCTTCATGCTGGCCCGCGTCGGCGGCCTGCGCCTCAAGGTCGACCTGCGACCGGGCCGCCCGCACGTACGGTTCGTCCCGCGCGAGCAGCTGGCCACGGCGGCCTGAGACCCGCCGCAGCCGGCCACGGCGGCCTGAGACCCGCCAGGCACCACGCGCCACGGCCCCGACCGGAGTACCCGGTACGGGGCCGTGGCGCGTACCGGGCGTCAGTCGCGGGGGAAGCCGCCGGTCTCCAGGGTCAGGCCGACGAGGGTGTCGGTGAGGTCGATCGGGTTGCCGAAATCGAAGCTCAACGTGGACCGGTACTCGTCGTCCTTCGGGAGCGTGTGGAGGTGCCATTTGGCGGTGTACGGGTCGACGATGAGGTACACCGGGACGCCTGCGGCGGCGTAGGTGGCCAGCTTCGATCCGTAGTCGTTGGCCGCGGTCTGCTTGGAGATGACCTCGGCCACGAACTCGATGTCCTGGTAGCGGAAGTGGCCCTTCGCGTCCTTCTCCGTGCCCTCCGCCAGCGCGACGACGTCCGAGGCGAAGCCGTTGAGCCGTCCGGGGAAGTCGATGCGCACGTCGGACTTCAGCTGCTTCCGGGCGTACCTGGAGCGCAACTGCTCGACGAGGTCGAGGATGATCTCCCAGTGGGTGTCCCGTTGCGGCGACATGTAGATGTTCCCCTCGACGATCTCTACCTTGAATCCCTCGGGGGTGGGCTCAAGCCACTCGAACATCATGTCCAGAGTGCGCTCGTCGCTGGTGTCGGCCATCTCGATCCTGTCGGTGTCTACGACGGTCATCGTGCCGCTCCTCCCCGCTGCCGCACGGGCGCGGGCAGCCGCGCAGTACAACGATACGCACGGAGACCAGGACACGCCGGTGACTGGATGCGGCGGTGCGGGCCTGGACGTCGGGGCGCCGGGCGGGGCGGTTACGCTCGTCGGGTGGACCCCAAGACCCGAAACCGCATCATGGCGGCCGTGCTCGTGCTCATGTTCGCCGTCGTCGCGGTGGCGGCCGCCCTCGGCTGATGAGCCCGGTGAGGACGGCCGCGACGCACGCCGGTTGCTACCAGGCGAAGTTCTCCGGCGACGGGCCCGGACCCGGGAAGATCTCGTCCAGGGCCGTCAGCACCTCGTCCGACAGCTCCAGCTCCACCGCGCGCAGCGCGGAGTCGAGCTGCTCGCGGGTGCGCGGACCCGAGATCGGGCCTGTGACGCCGGGCCGGGTCAGCAGCCAGGCCAGACCGGCCTCGCCGGGCTCCAGGCCGTGCTTCTCCAGCAGGTCCTCGTACGCCTGGATCTGCGCCCGCACCTTCGGGTCCGCGAGCGCCTCGCCGGAGCGGCCGGAGGTGGACCGGGCGCCGCCGCCCTCGCGCTCCTTGCGGATGGCGCCGCCGAGCAGGCCGCCGTGCAGCGGCGACCACGGGATGACGCCGAGGCCGTACTCCTGGGCGGCCGGGATGACCTCCATCTCGGCCCCCCGCTCCATCAGGTTGTAGATGCACTGCTCGCTGACCAGCCCGTAGCTGCCGCGCTGCCTGGCGACCTCGTTGGCCTGCGCGATCTTGTAACCGGCGAAGTTGGACGAGCCCGCGTAGAGGATCTTGCCCTGCTGGATCAGTACGTCGATGGCCTGCCAGATCTCCTCGATGGGGGTGGACCGGTCGACGTGGTGGAACTGGTACAGGTCGATGTGGTCGGTCTGGAGCCGCTTCAGGCTGGCGTCGACGGCCCGGCGGATGTTGAGCGCCGAGAGCTTGTCGTGGTTGGGCCAGGCCTCGCCGTCGGCGGCCATGTTGCCGTAGACCTTGGTGGCGAGGACGACCTTGTCGCGGCGGGCGCCGCCCTGGGCGAACCAGGTGCCGAGGATCTCCTCGGTGCGGCCCTTGTTCTCGCCCCAGCCGTAGACGTTCGCGGTGTCGAAGAAATTGACACCCGCGTCCAGGGCGGCGTCCATGAGTGCGTGGCTGTCGCTCTCGTTGGTCTGGGGGCCGAAGTTCATCGTCCCCAGGACGAGGCGGCTGACTTTGAGTCCGGTGCGTCCGAGCTGCGTGTACTTCATGGAGCCAAGCCAACGCCTTGGAGTCCGCTCGAAGCAAGGGCGGAGCTCCCCGGGGCCGGCCGCTGTGCCCGGACAGCCGCCCGTCAGCTGCCCGCGAACCGGTCCAGTGCCGCGAGTACCGCCCGGCTGGTCGCCGCCCCGCCGAGATGCCCCGCGTCCTCGATCACGGTCAGTTCCGCGTCCGGCCACGCCTTCGTCAGCTCCCACGCGGTGATCAGCGGGCCGCCCAGGTCGAACCGGCCGTGCACCAGCACGCCCGGGATTCCCGCCAGCCGTCCGGCGTCCCGGATCAGCTGTCCCTCCTCCAGCCAGGCGCCGTGCGAGAAGTAGTGCGCGCAGATCCGGACGAGCGCCTGCTGCGCGCGGGCGGGCCGGCCGCTGTACGGCGGCGGTCCGGTGTACGCCTCCTGGGAGAGCACCGCGTCCTCCCAGGCGCACCAGTCGGCGGTCGCGCGCGCCCGTACCTCCGGGTCCGGGCTCTCCGTGCGCCGGGCGTACGCGGCGAGCACGTCGGGGGTCGCGTCGCTCGCGGCCTCCGGGACCCCCGCCCGGAAGGCATCCAGGGCCTCGGGGAAGATGTTCCCCGCGCCCCGGTAGAGCCAGTCGATCTCGGAGCGGCGGGTCGTGGTGACGGCCGGGATCACGATCTCGCTGACCCGCTCCGGGTGCTGCTCCGCGTACGCGAGGATCAGTGTCGAGCCCCAGGAACCCCCGTACAGCAGCCAGGTGTCGATGCCCAGCCGGACGCGCAGCCGTTCCATGTCCGCGATCAGCCGGTCCGTCGTGTTGAACCGCAGGTCTGTGGCCGGGTCGCTCGCGTGCGGGGTGGAGCGGCCGCAGTTCCGCTGGTCGAAGAGGATCACCCGGTAGCGGTCCGGGTCGAAGTACTGCCGGGGCCGCTCCGTGCACCCCGAGCCCGGTCCGCCGTGCACGACGACGGCGGGCTTGCCCGCCGGGTTGCCGCACGCCTCCCAGTAGACGAGGTTGCCGTCCCCGACGTCGAGCATGCCCTGCTCGTACGGCTCGATCGGCGGGTACTTCTCGTCCGGGCGGCGGTGCATGGCGGTGTCTCCCTCGGTTCGGCGGCGTGCGAGGCGGGACAGCCTATGCGGCGTGCGAGGCGGGACAGCCTGTAGAGGGTGCGAGGGGGACAGCCTGTGGAGGCTGTCCCGTGCCCCCGACGGGTGCGGCCGGGCGGCGACCAGGTGCCGCGTTCGGGCAGCTCCCTGCCAGGCAGCTTCCTGGCCTGGCGGGATGCGGACAGCCGGCCCGCGCCGGTGGTTATCTCATCTCAGCGGCCGGAACGCGGAAATCGCGAACCGGCCCGGGGGAGCTACCGAGCACCACTGGCTCCAGAAGCACCGCAGATCCGGTAACCAGTCACACCTGGAATGGAGACCAGCCATGAACCGAGCTGCCCGCGCCACTCGTTGTACCGCCGTTGTCACCACCCTTGCCGCCGGTGTTCTCGGCGCCCTCGCCTGGGCGGCTCCCGCTCAGGCCGCAGGCGTGGAGACGGCGCACCACACCACCTTCGACTTCGTGTGGACGTCGGCTCCGGGCGGCGACCCGCGTACCCCGGACGACTTCGTCTGGCCGGTCGCGCCGGGGCATGGCGGAGCGGGCGACCAGTGGACGCCGGGTGACTTCGTGTGGTCGGTCGCTCCGGGACACGGGGCCGGCGGCGGTTCGCACACGCCGGACGACTTCGTCTGGCCCGCTCCGCCGGCCGCGTCGTGAAGCGCCCCGGCAGCGCGGCGGGCGCCGCGCGTCAGATCCACTGCCGACGCGTCGCCTGCACCCCGGCCTCGAAGCGGCTGGACGCGCTGAGCCGTTCCATCAGCTCGGCCATGAGGCGCCGCTCGGTACGGACCCCGATGCCCAGTGCCCGTGCCACCGCGTCGTCGGTGAGACCGGTGGCCAGGAGCTGGAGGAGTTTGCGCTCCTGCGGAGTGAGCCCGCAGGCCAGGGCCTCGCCCGGGTGACCGGGGCCGTTCAGCGGGCTGGCGTGCTCCCAGTACGCCTCGAACAGGGCGCGCATGGCGAGCACCACCGGCTGGCTGCTGAACAGCAGCGCGGAGGGCCCCGTCTGACCGGGCAGTCCCGCTACGACGGCGGCGGTCGTGTCGACGATGAGCAGGCGCATCGGCAGGGTGGGCGAGGTGCGGATCTCGCTGTCCCGTTCCGCCATCCACTGCGCGTGTGCCTTGGTCACCCGGTCGTTGGCGACGCTGTCGAGGTAGATCGAGCGGAACCGGACCCCGCGGGCGAGCGCCCGTTCGTTCAGCGGCCGGCCCGCCACGATCGAGTCCTCGGTCAGCCCGCCCGCGGGGTGGAAGGCCAGGGACTCGCGCTGACAGGACTCGGCGAGGGACTCCAGCCTGATCCGTATGTCGTCGACGTTGTCGAGCTGTTCGGTCTGGTCGGACGAGGAGTGGCCGGACGCCGTGTACTCGGCGGCCAGCGCGGCCAGCGCGGCCCGGTTCTGTTCGATGCGCTGCTGACGCGCGGCCAGTTCGTCCTGTTCCCGCTGGAGCAGGACCTTCAGGCCGAGTGACGGGTTGACGGCCCGCAGGGTTCCGGGAGAGTCCCGGGACGGCGCGAGCAGGGACAGCTGCGAGAGCCGTAACAGGGCGGATTCCACTTCGGCGAAGCTCATGTCGAGCAGCTGGGCGAGCTTCAGCGGATCGTGTTCCTTGTGGAACAGGATCGCCCGGTACACCGCCAGAGTGTCCTGGTCGAGCGATGAGACCTCGTCCACGTGTGTCTCCCCCGGATCGTGGCCGAAATTGTGCGCACGTGCTGGGTCAGGCGCGCTGTATCCGACACAGGGGAGCGTCACACACCCCACAACTCCCCTTGCTCATCAGTTCACACGGTTAACACATTACTGCTCAGGAGTCTCGGTGTCCCATGCAGCGAGTTATGCGCCCCGGTCTCTTGAGGGCCGGGTCGTTCTCGTCGTCGATGCCACGACCGGAATTGGCCGGATCGTCACCATCCGGCTGTGTGCCGCCGGTGCGAGGGTCGCCGTCGTCGGGACGGCGCACCGGGGACGTGGGGACGACGCGGCCACCAACGCGGCCTTCCTCTGCAAGGAGCTGGCCGAGATCGGGATGAGCGCCCTGCCCTACCGGGCGGACATCGAACGGGCCGACACCTTCCGCACCCTGCCCGGCCAGATCGCCGCGGACCTGGGCCCGGTCGCCGTCTGTGTCGTGGTGATTCCCGCCGAGCCCGGCGCCGAGGAGATCACGGCTGCCTTCCGCTCCATGCCGGAGGTGATCGGCGCCGCGTTGCCGCCCGGTGCGCGGCTCATCGAGATCGACATGGCCGACTGCGCCGGCGGCCACGAGGAAGCGGCCCACGGGCTCGTGGACCAGTTGCTGCACCGCAGACCGCACACCTGCTGAGGATGCGCCACCCAGCGGATCCGTCAACCAACGGGGGTTGAGCACATGTCCGTACGTATCGTCGTCGCCGGCGACCACCAACTCGTCCTGGAAGCCTTCGCAGAGACCCTGAACAGTGCCGACGGGCTCCAGGTCGTGGGTCTCGCCACGTCCTACGAGTCGGTGCTGCCGGCCGTCGAACGACACCGTCCGACCGTGCTGTTGCTCGGTGAGTCCACGATGGGGGGCAAGGCGCTGCGGGCCGCCGCAGATGTGCGCACCCACCACCTGAGGTGCGGGGTCGTGCTGATGGTGGGCGCGGCGACGCAGTCGGTGGTGGACCGGGCGGTCGCGGCCGGGGCCTTGGGCGTCGTACCGAAGAACGCCCGGCTGCCGCAGCTGATCACGACGCTGATGGGGGTGGCGGGTGGTTGTCTGACGGTCGACCCCTCGCTGCTGCGGACGGTGGCCGTGGGTGATGCCTCGCTGAGTGTCCGCGAGGTGGACGTGCTGCGGCTCACCGCCGGCGGGGCGACCGTCAAGGAGATCGCGGGGGAGCTGTTCCTGGCGGGCGGGACCGTACGCAATCTGACCTCGGCCGCGATCAAGAAGCTGGGCGGCCGCAACCGGTTCGACGCGGCCCGCATCGCGATCGAGCACGGCTTGCTGTGAACGCCGGACGGAGACACGCGTCGGCCCCGGCACGTGAGGTGCCGGGGCGTGGCGAGGTGATGCGGATGGTGCGTGCGGTGCGACGCGGCTGGGCCCGCGCGGTCCTACTTCTCCAGGCAGAACTCGTCGATCGGGTAGCCGACATGGCGGTCGGCCGTCGGCAGGTGGCCGAGGATCGTGTCGCCCGGCTTCAGCTCCGTGGAGTTGAGGACCGAGGCACCGGGGCCCAGTACCCGCACGTGCCAGTCGTCCTGGAGGATCAGGTTGACCGGCTGGCCGCCCGGGGCCACCGCGTCGATGGAGATGAGCGGCCGGGTCTCTATCTTCACCCGGCCGACGCTGACCGGACGGGTCCGGCCCTTCACGTCGACT
The DNA here is from genome assembly GCF_055584045.1 of Streptomyces sp. NPDC104307. Classification (NCBI taxonomy): domain Bacteria; kingdom Bacillati; phylum Actinomycetota; class Actinomycetes; order Kitasatosporales; family Streptomycetaceae; genus Streptomyces; species Streptomyces sp. NPDC104307. The sequence goes on along the minus strand of NZ_JBVJMU010000011.1, from coordinate 166,155 downwards.
GCCAGGACGGTGCTGCCGGAGTGCAGTTCGCTCAGGTAGTTGGTCCGGCCGTTCTCCGAGACGGTGTACGAGTGCAGGGCGCCGGCGTTGACCCGGAAGGGGCGGGTGGGCATGTACGGCAGCGGGTGGGTCTCGCTGACGCACAGGACCATGCCCTTGGAGTGGCTGCCGACGAGGATGCCCTCGTCCTTGCGGAAGTGCGTCGTCGTGTCGACGCAGGCTCGTTCGCCCATGCCGATGTGGGTGGCCTTGACGACGGTCAGTTCCACCAGCGGGATCTCACCGTTGCGGGAGGTGGCCGCGGTACGCAGGGCCGTGGCGTCGCCGACGGTGTTGGCCCGCATCAGGACGCCGTCCGAGCCCAGTTCGAGCACGCCGTAGATGATCTCGGCCTCCTCGGTGTTGGACGCGGTCGTGATGATCGAGCCGGGCGCGCCGCTCGCCGCCGCGATCACGATCTCCAGCGGGATCTTGGTCGGGTCGCGGAAGTCGAGGATGCTCCACGGTTCGAGCCGGGCCGCCAGGCAGGCGTCCTCCAGGGTGTCCGCGTCCACGATCTCGACGTACCGGCCGAACTCCACGTCCGGGTGCGCGGCCATCAGTGCGGCGCGGGCGTCCCGGCCGCCGGGGACGATCACCACATCGGTGGCGCCGAGGTCGGCGGGGACGGCGTCGGGGCCGTCCGGGAAGAGCAGGATCTTGCGCACGGTGGGCGGCAGGCCGGCGAAGACGGCCGGGTCGGCGGCGACGACGCCGTCGATCCGTTGGTGCATCGCCTCCTCCAGCACCGCGGTCGTGGCGTTGCCGGTTCCGCGAACGTCAAGCCAGCACAGTTTTGCGTCCGTCATGATGCGGACCTCCTGTCAGTTCGGAGAGGTGGGTGGCGCTTTCGGCGTAGGGCGCCGTCGTTCCGGGGTGATCCGGGGCGTGGTCGGGCGTCAGCCGCTCGTCCGTCCGGTCGGCGGCCGGGAACGGGTCCGGGCCGAAGTGCTGTTCGGGGAAGTGGTGGACCAGCCGGGCGACCTTGGCCGCGAGCCGCCGCGGGTCCTCCGCCTGGAAGATGTTGCGGCCCATCGCCACCCCGCCCGCGCCGCCGGCCAGGGCGTCGCGCACATAGCCGAGCACGTCCTCCTCTGTGGGCAGCACCGGCCCGCCCGCCACCAGGACCGGCACCGGGCAGGCCGCCGTCAGGTCGAGCATCTCCGCGGTGGATCCGAGGAAGACGGTCTTGACCAGGTCCGCGCCCAGATCGGCCGCCACGGTGACGGCGTGCGCCACCATCTCCGGGTCGCGCGGGTTGGTGATGCGCGGGCCGCGCGGGTACACCATGGCGAGCAGCGGCAGGTTCCAGCGGTCGCAGGCGTCGGCGATCCGCCCGAGGTCGCCGATCTGCTGCCGTTCGTCGTCCGAGCCGAGGTTGACGTGGACGCTGACCGCGTCCGCGCCGAGCCGCAGCGCCTCCTCGACCTCCGTCACCAGGTACTTGGCGTTCGGGTCGAGGGCCTGGTTGGTGGAGGCGTTGAGATGGATGACCAGCGACATCGCGGCGAACCGTTCCGGGCTGATGTGGCGCACGCTGCCCTTGTGCACGACGACCGCGTCGCTGCCGCCGGCGGCCAGCCGGCCGGCGAGCTGGTCGAGGGTCGTGCCCTTGGGCACCACGGGTCCGTCACTGATCGAGTGGTCGAGGGGAGTGATCATCAGGCCGGCCGTGCTGTGGCGGTAGAGCCGCCGCAGTCGCAGTGACCTGGCGAAGTGGCCGTATGCGGTCATGGAGCGCCCTTTCTGTTGCGCGTACCGGTACGCCGGCAGTCGGCGTCGTCGGGCCCCGGCGGGCCCGTACCGCGCGCTTCCGTGTCCTCGCCGGGTGACGGGAGGGGAGCGGCGCGCGCGGGTCCTGGTGGGGCGGCCCGTACCGGTGCGGTCACGCCGCGCAGATGGGCGCGGTCCGGTTTCCCGGCGGGCGTGAGCGGCAGTTCGGGCCAGACGGAGACGCTGACCGGGGTGTGTTCCGGAGTGAGCGTCGCCGCCACGTAGTCACGTAGGTCGCAGGAGGTGTGCCCGGCGCCCGAGTGGAGTTCGACGGCCGCGTGCACCTGCTCGACGAAGTCGGCGTCGCGGACTCCGAAGACGGCGGCCTGCCGTACCTGGGGGTGCGAGGTCAGCGCGTCCTCGATCGCGGCGGGGTCCAGCTTGAGGCCGCCGTGCTTGATGACGTCGCCGATCCGGCCGTCCAGGTGCAGATAGCCGTAGGTGTCCCAGTGGCCGAGGTCCCCGGTGCGTAGCCAGCCGTCCCTGAGTGTGCGGGCGGTGAGCTCCGGGTCGTCCAGGTAGCCGGCCGAGACCGTGGCCGAGCTGACCCAGATCTCGCCGCTCTGCCCGCGCCCCAGCGCCGTGGTGGTTCCCGGGGTCCTGATCTCGACGCGTACCCAGGGGAAGGGCCGGCCGACGGAGCCGAGGAGTTCCGGTTCGCGGTGGTCCAGCGGGTTGAGGCTGGAGATGCCGCCGGCCTCCGTCGTGCCGTACACCTGGATCAGTACGTCACCGAAGAGCCGGACGGCCTGCCGCACCCGCTCGGGTGCGGCGGGGGTGCCGCTGTAGGTGATGCGGCGCAGGGACGACAGTTCGCAGGAGGCCGCCAGCGGGTGGTCGAGCAGCCGGTAGAGGTGCGGCACGGCGAGGTACACGTCGGTCACCCGCAGCCGTTCGAAGGCGTGCAAGGTGGCGTCGGGGTCGAACTCGTCGTGCAGCACCACCGTTCCGCCGCACGAGAGCACCGCGTCGGCCATCGGCGCCGTCGTGTGGCTGATCGGCGTGACGGAGAGCAGCGTCGCCGGTCCCCGGGGATCGAGGCCGTCCGCGAGCCGCGCGACGAGCTGTTCGCGGGTGCCGTAGTGCTGCGCGACCATCTTGGGCCGGCCGGTGGAGCCGCTGGTGAAGTCGACGACCGCGACGTCGTCCGGTCTGGGCGACGGCAGGTCCGGCAGCTCGGCCCTCGGCCCGGCCCGGCGGGCGATCGGCAGCACGGTCAGACCGGGCAGCCGGCGCGACAGCCACCGGCCGCGGGCAACGCTCTCCTCGTCCTGGTCGTCCACCAGCAGTACGGAGACGTCGAGTTGGCGCAGCAGCTGGGTCTGGGTGGCCAGCGAGAACGTCTGGGTGTCGGTCCGGGGATTCATCGAGCGTACGTAGACGGAGGTGGCGCCCAGCAGGTTGACCGCGTACCGGGCGCTGAGCATCAGCGGGTGGTTCGGTCCCGTCAGGGTGGCGACGGTGGTGCCGGGGCCGATGCCGCCGGATCTCAGCAGGGCGGTGGTCCCCAGCACGGATTCATGGAGCTCACCCGCTGCGACCGTCGCGTCGCGCCGGTGCAGGACCGCACGGTCGGGATCCCGTGCCAGCGCGGCGAGTATCCGGCGCGGGTAAGGGGGCCAATCGGTTCGGGTGGTCATGATCCTCCTTTCTGTACAAGGGTGTTGGTGAAAGGGAAAGCGAAGAGGGGAAAGGGGTGGGGAGGTCTGATCAGACGATCTTCATCTGGCCCATCATTCCCATGGCGCTGTGGTCGATCATGTGGCAGTGATAGGGATAGACGCCCTTGTGTGAATTGAAGGTGAGCTGGAGTTTCGCGACCTGTCCGGGGAAGAGCAGGACGGTGTCCTTGAGGCCGGCCTCCGCCGGATAGGGAGCCGCTCCGTCGCGTTCGAGAATGCGGAACTGCACCAGGTGGGTATGGAAGTTGTGCGGGATGGTCGCGCTCTTGTTGGTGACCGTCCACACTTCCGTGGCGCCCCACTGGACCGTGGTGTCGATCCGGTTCGCGTCGAAGGTCTTTCCGTTGATGTAGGCCTGGTGGTTTCCGGTGCCCGGCTCGTCCATGTTCAGTTCGAAGGCGCGTTCCACCGTCGGCTTCGGCAGCGCCGGCAGGGTGGCGAGGGTGGCGGGCACCCGGCTGGTGTCGGCGGTCTTCTCGCCCACGTCGAACCGCATGACCTGGCCGACGAGTTCGGTCGGGCCGGGGCCGAGCATGTTGGACAGGGTGAGCTGGGTGCCGGGGGCGTACTGCGAGAAGTCGACGACGAAGTCGATGCGCTCGCCGGGTGACAGCACCATGACGGCTGTCTCGGCGGGTGCGGAGAGCAGCCCGCCGTCCGAGCCGATCTGCTGTACCGGGTGCTGGTCGGTCGTGCCGTCGGTCAGCGCCAGGATGAAGATGCGCAGGTTGCACGAGTTGACCAGCCGGAAGCGGTACTTGCGGCCCTCGACCTTCAGATACGGCCACGGCTTGCCGTTGACCAGGATCGTCGTGCGGTTGTCCGCGTCGTCCATCGTGTAGACCATGGCCGCGTTCTCGTCGAACTGCGCGTCGCGCAGGACGAGCGGGATGTCGTAGGCGCCGGACGGGAGTCCGAGTCCGTCCTCGTTCCGGTCGCCGATCAGATACGCCCCGGACAGGCCCCGGTAGACGTGCTCGGACTCCAGGTGGTGCGCGTGGTCGTGCGTCCACAGGGTGGCGCCGGGCTGCTCGTTCTCGTAGACGTAGGTCCGGGAGCGCCCGGGAGCGATGGTGTCCATCATTCCGCCGTCGTTCGCCACCGGGTTGTTGCCGCCGTGCAGGTGCACGGAGGTGGGCGTGTCCAGGGCGTTGACCTGCTGGACGACCGCGGTGCGGCCGGAGCGGGCGCGGATGGTGGGCCCGGGGAACGAACCGTTGTACGTGAGGACGTCGGTGCGGGTGCCCGGCAGGATCTCCGTGCTCGCCCGGCGCATCGTCACCCGGTAGTAGTCGGCCGTCCTGGTGGTGCGGTACGGGGCCAGCACCGGGGGCACGGTCAGCGGCACCGTGAACTGCTCGACGGCGCCCGCCGCCGCGGCACTGCCGGTGGCCTCCGCGGCCTGGGCCGACTGCCCGCCGGCCAGGAGCTGGAACGTTCCGCCCGCAGCGCCGACCGCGCCGACGGCACCGGCGCTCAGACCGAGACGTATTGCATGACGACGAGTGAGCACGAGATTTCCCTACCTGTTGTGAGTGCACCGGATGAGGTGCGGTGAGCCCGAGTGCACCGGATGAGGTGCGGTGAGCCCGGATGCGTTTTCCGAGCATGCGCCGGGGGCGGCGGATGTCCGAGCGAAAGCCGGGCGCCACTGTCATCTGTCATGCGAACCGTGACTCCGGTCACCGGTGGCCATGGAGAGTGTCATGTGGTGGGCCACACAGGGGAGTTGAGGGTGTACGCGGCCGCAGAGTGGATTTCGACGCTGCGCGGTGGCGCGCATGAGCGGGGCTGCGCGCCTGAGCGGTAGCGGCGCGCAGCCCCGCGAAGTTCCGTAGACCGGAGGCCCGGATGATCCCCGTATCCACGAAGAGTCCCCCCAGGACGGCTGCCCGCGTCCTGCGGGCCGATGTGCGTGTCGCCCTGGACGGCTCCACCGACACCGTGACCCTGCACGGCCCCACCAGCGATCTGGTGCTGCGGCCGGTGCGCGGGGCGCTGCGCACCGTGCTGGACCGGCTGGGCGGGGAACCGCTGCCGGAGGAGGAGCTGTACGAGGGGTTCACGCCGGTCGAGCGGCGCCGCGCCTCGGTCCTCGTGGCGCGCGCCTCGCAGCTCCTCGCGTACAGCGTGCTGAGCCGCGAAGAGCCGCCGCTGCGTCGGGAGTTGATGCGCCTTGAGCAGACGGCCAGGGACGCCGGGTACGAGCCGGCCGTCGTCGACGCCGCCACCCGGGTGCGGCTGTCCCGGTTCGCGCTCTGCCGCTCGCGCGGGGGCGTGCTCGTGCTGGAGTCGCCGTTGGTGAAGTTCCGTGTGCTGCTCACCGACCGAGGTGTGCGCGAGCTCACGACCGCGCTGGGGCAGCCGGTGGCGGCCGGCCCGGCCGGAGACGGCACCGGTCTCGGTCCGCAGGAGCGGCTGGATGTGCTCGCCCATCTCGTCGGGGCCGGCTTCGTCGAGGCCGAGGCGCCCGACGGGACGTTCGCCTCGGACACCGAGCCGAAGCTGCGGCAGTGGGACTTCCACGACCTGCTGTTCCACTCCCGGGTGCGCTCGGGCCGCTACGACGGGATCTTCGGCGCGGTCTACCCCTACCAGGGGGAGATCGAGCCTCGGCCGGCCGTGAAGCCCGTCCCGGTCGGGGAGGCGGTCGATCTGTACCGGCCGCTGCGCCGCGACATCGACGCCAGGGACCCCTCGCTGACCGCCGCGATCGAGACCAGGCGCTCACACCGGACGTACGGGGAGCGGGAGTTGACCGCCGAGGAGCTCGGCGAGTTCCTGTACCGGGTGCAGCGCGTCCGGGTCCACCACACCCCGGGGGCGGACAGCCCCGGCATCGACGAGGTGATCTCCCGCCCCTATCCGAGCGGCGGTTCGCTCTACGAGCTGGAGCTGTACGTCACCGTGCTGCGCTGCCAGGGGCTCGCGCCGGGCATCTACCACTACGACTCCTACGGACACCGCCTCGTCCTCGTCAACGACGCGGAGGTGGACCGCGGATCGCTGCTGAACGTGGCCTCCCGCTCGGTCGGCTTCGACGTGCGCCCCGACGTCCTCATCACGGTGACCTCGCGCTTCCAGCGGATGGCGTGGAAGTACCGGGCCATGGCGTACGCGACGACGCTGCGGCACACAGGTGTGCTCTACCAGACGATGTACCTGGTGGCGACGGCGATGGGACTGGCCCCCTGCGGCCTGGGCAACGGGGACGCCGACATGTCCGCCCGGGTCCTCGGCCTGGACTACCTGGAGGAGTCCTCTGTGGGGGATTTCCTGCTCGGCACGCCAGGAGCGGACGCCCCCGCCGCCGGCGACCCCGGTCCGGAATGGCACATGGTGAACAGCCCCGAATGGTCGCTGCCGGGCGATGCGTCATTCGCCCCGTGATAAATGTCAGCGCGGCGTCGGAAAGTCTGGTGCGGGGGTGGCGGCCCGAGCAATATGGATATCGAAGCCGGACGGGGAAACGAAATGCACGGAACGCCGAATGGCTTCACATTCGCAGGACTCTTGTTCCGGGGCTGAATTCAGAGAATGCTGGATTCAGGTAGATCCCGGAACCAATCGAAGGGAACCCAACATGGCTGCCAACGACATCAAGAACGACGACGCGGCGTTCGACGGCTTCGACGCGGACGAGCTGGAGACCCTTGAGGTCGCCCAGGGCGTGGCGCTGCCGGAGATGGGTGCCTCCAGCGGTTCGATCGGCACCTCCTCCTCCTCGTCCAGCACCTGCTCCGCCTGCTGACCCACCCCAACCGATATCCGGACCGTCAGGTCCTCGAAAGGAACTCACACATGAGCATCAACGACGTCAAGAACGACGACGCCGCGTTCGACGGCTTCGACGCGGACGAGCTGGAGACCCTTGAGGTCGCCCAGGGCGTGGCGCTGCCGGAGATGGGCGCTTCCAGCGGTTCGATCGGGACCTCGTCGTCCTCGTCGAGCACCTGCTCCGCCTGCTGAATGCCGCTCAGCCGTAAAGGCTGAACCGCACACAGAAGGATGCGCCCGCGTCCGGCCCACGGGCCGGCCGGGCACATCCTTGTGTGCGGGCGGAGAGACTTGTGTGCGGGCGGAGGGAACAAGGCGTAGCGGCCGGCGACTTCAGCCCCTGACGGCCACGTGGTACGCCGACACCCACAGCACCACGGCGGAGCCCAGGCCCACGACGGCTCGTACGCTCTCGCTCGACAGGTCGGCCGCGATCAGCACGAAGCCGACGACCGCGACGGCGCTCAGCAGCACGGCCGTTCCCTTGTACTGCCACTGGTCGTAGAAGCGCGCGAGCGGGAAGAAGTGCAGGCCCACGACCAGCGCGATGGCGGCCGGGATGAACTCGGGGTGGTCGGAGGCGTTGGACGCCGCGATCACGGCGAAGACGGCGGCCACCTCCACGACGTTCACGATGCCGACGGCGCGCGCCCAGTTCTCCGGCAGGTTCACCATGCGGGGGGAGGGTGCCGCGCCCTTGCGGTAGGCGAGCACGATCGCCACCGCGGTGAGCGGCACGGCGATGATCTCGACGGCCAGGGCCGCGCCGGAAGAGGCGAGTCCGGAAGCGCCGGCGAAGGCCCAGACCACGGCGAACACCGACAGGACGAGAGTGCCTCTGCGGCGCAGGTTCCGGGTGAGCGCGGCGCACTCGGCATCGGTGGCCGAAGGTGTGGAGGGCGTCGAGGGCGTGGTGGGGGTCATTTCCGGAGAGTACAACGGTCATCGCCTCGGTTCGGCTGTTTTCGGTCAGTCCGGCCGGTTCGGGCCGATGGAGCCCGAAGGCCATGACATCTGTCACGGCAGGGCGAAGCGAAATCTCGCATTCCGTGATTTTCGGAGCGGTGTCACGACAACGGTGACGTATGTAAGCGCCGGGCCTCCCGCTCTTCCCCAGGAAATTCACCTGGCCAATAGTGAATTCACGTTCTCGATTTCATCTCGGAAGGTGCGAAAGACATGGGGTTTGACGCTCCGGAGCGAACTGCCGTGAGGCCGGACTCCGCCGGCCTGACGGGAGTGCGACTCCACACACGGATGCCGGTGACACCGGCCTGGATCGCCCGGCACGTCGTTCCGGCGGCCCGAGCGCTCGGCGAACAGGGCGCCCCCGGTGTCCAGTTGCGACGCGGCTGGCTGCACGGATCGCACTTCGACGTCCTCGCCCTGAACGCCCCGGGGCCGGGCGGCGCCATCGACTGGCGGTCGGTCGCGGCCGGGCTGGACGCGGGACCGCTCGACGGGGCCCGTGCCCTGACCGACGAGGTGTATCTGGACCAGGCCCGGGAGTTCGGCCGGCTTGAGGCGGTGCAGCCGCCCTACCTGCCGCTGCGCGCCCACGGAGCCGTGCAGGTCATCGCCCCGGACGACCCGGCCCTGGCCTCCCGCGAACCACGGCTGGACGCCCTGCGGCACGTCGTCGGCGGCGCGCTGGCCAGGCCCGTGCTCCGGATGATCGAGGGCATGGCCGCAGAACCGGGCAGCGGCACCCGGCGGCTCGCGGAGGCGTTCGCCGCTCTCGTGGACACGCACTTCCTCGGCCCGGCGTACGGGGTCTTCTCGCCCCGCTCCCACGTCGAGGCCTTCCTCGCCTGGGCCGCGCCGACCAAGGACATGCGCCCCGTGTTCAAGGAACGCCTCGCCAAGGACGCGGCCATGCTGCGCACGGTCGTGGCGGAGCGGCTCAGCGGTGAGGCGTCCCCGGCGGCCGCCGAATGGCGCACCGCGTTCGCCTACTCGTCCGGGGCGCTGGAGAGCGCGGTGGCGGCCGGCACCCTCACCCTGGAACTCCTCGACTCGGTGACCGACGGGGTGGACCGCAGCGAGATGGGCCCGCCCGGAGCCACCACCGTGGTCCCGAAGGGCGAACAGCCCGACACCGACTTCCACCGCGCCGTGCACGGCTCCGGAGCCATCAGCTCCCCGTCACCGTTCTTCGCGGCCTACCGCCTGCTGACCAACCTCTTCTACCAGCAGCTGCCGCTGCTGACCGTGTCACCGATGCAGCGCTACTACATGTGCTTCGCGCTCGCCGAGACGGTGGACGAGGTGCTGGGCGTCAGCTGGCAGGACCGGCTGAGCGCCACCGCCGCCGCCACCCCCGAACCGACGGGAGCCCCGAGATGACCAGCCCCGAACCCCAGTGGTTCCTCCGCGTCAACCCGCTGCGCCGGGCCCGCCTCGCCGATCCCGCACAGCGCCGGCTCCTCGGTGAACTCGCCCTGGCCGAGACGGAGCTCGCCACGGCGGCGGAGGCCTGCTCGCAGGAGCTGTACGAGAGCATCGGCACGGCCGCCTCCGACGAGGAGCGCCGCGCCCTGATCGCCCTGCGCCGCTCCATCCACAACGGCCGCGCCCCCAAGAACGCTCCAGACGCCCCGACACCCGCGGTGGCCAACTGGCTCGTCGCCTACCGAGAGCGGGAGCGGCTGCGCACCGCCGTGGCCGACGGCTACCCGGACGCCGCGGAGCGCGAACGCGCACTGCTGGCAGAGCTGTTGGGCAATGACGACCTGCTGCGGTCGCTGGCGCTGCTGGCCCCGGAGGTGCATCAGGAGGCCGAGCGCTACCGGGCCGCCGTCGCGGGACCCGGCAAGCTGTCCGCCCGGACCCGCAAGTCCGAACGCGGCCTCATCCAGTACGTCACCCGGGCCATGGTCCGCACGAGCCCGCTCTCCCGCTTCACCGCGGTGGGCATCGCCGAACCCGCCCCCGCCACCGACCTGGACGCCGTGCACCCCGGCGACGTGCCCTTCACCGGCGCGCGGGCCGTGCCGGGCCTGGACCGGGTGATGCTCGGCTACGTACTCGGCGGACTGCCCACCGCACCGGAGAAGGACCTCACGGAGCTGTGGGTCGGGGTGCCGCCGACCTCCGCACCGGACCCCGCGGCCGGGAAGCTCTTCTTCCTCAAGCTCACCGAGCGGGGCATGCAGCGCTTCGCCGTACCGCTGGACGGCCCCGCCGGGGACCTGCTCGACGCGCTCTCCATGGGACCGCGCCGCTTCCCCGCCGTCGTCGCCCATGTCGCCGCGCGGGCCGGCGTACCCGTGGACGAGGCCGAGCGCCGGGTGCGCCGCGCCCTCCACCAGGGCGTCCTGTGCACCTTCAACGAGGCGGAGGACGGCGCGGCCGACTACGAGGACCTCCTCACCCCCGAACTGCCCGATACCGAGAGCACCCCCGGGCTGCTGGAGCTGGCCGAGGCGATCCGCAGGGGCATGCCCCGGGTGGTCGGGGCCCCGGCCGCCGAGCGGGGCGCCGCCCTGACCGGACTGCGCACCACACTCGGCCGGTTCAGCCAGGCCGCAGGCCGCCCGGCACAGATCACGGTCGAGGAGGACTACGTCATGCCGCCGCTGAAGGTGGCGGCCTCCCACTGGCACACCCCACTCGCCGACCTCGGCCCCGCCGTGGAACTCCTCTCCGTCTTCGACTGGCTGCACGACGTCCGGGTCCTGATGACCGCCGCGTTCACCGAACGGTTCGGCGCCGGGGCCAACGTCCCGCTGGCGGAGCACGCCGCGTTCGTCGTCGGCGAGGTCTCCCGGCGGGCCGCCGCGATGGACGCGGTCTACGGCCCCCGGGGCACCGGCGACGCCTCCGCACTGGCCGGGATCGGTCCGGCGGACGGCTGCCTGGAGCGCATGTACCAGCTGCGCCGGGAGCTCTCCGAGGAGGTGCACACCCGTCTCACCAAGACGGCCGACGCGGGCGGGGACACCCTGAACCTGACCGCAGCCGACGTCACCGAGCTGACCGCCTCGCTGCCCGGCCGCTTCCGCCAGGACCCGCTGATCTACGGGGTGCTGCTCCAGCAGGCCGGCGACCGGCTGGTCCTCAACGACGGGCTGCCGGGCCACGGCATGCTGTACGCCCGCTTCCTGGACACCGACCGCCGCCTCGGCGGCCAGGCACTGCCCCGGCTGGCCGCCCACCTCCAGCGCTTCTACGGACACGACGGCGCCCGCGTCACCGAGGACCTCGGCCTGCACCGGCTCAACGTCAACGCGCACGCGCCGATCCTGCCCGGCGGCCTCACACCGGAGGACTGGTTCGGACTCCGGCTGGCGCACGACCCGGACACCGACACCCTGCGGGTCGAGGACGCCGACGGCGCCCCGCTGCGGGTGCTGCCCCTGGGCACCGGACACCCCGGCCTCTTCCCGCCGCCGCTCTCGGTCGCCTCCGGACTGGCGATCAGCGGCCGGCTCTTCAACAGCCTCCCCAACTCCTGGCACGCGTCGCTCCCGTGGGACGGCAAGGAGACGCGCGTCGCACCACGGATGAGCGTCGGCAACATCCTCATCGGCCGCCGCCGCTGGTACGGGGGCGCCGAGCTGGAGACGGCGGTCGCCACCGGCCAGGACGGGCCCGAGCGGCTGCTCGCGCTCACGGCCTGGCGGGCCAGGCACGGGGTCCCGGAGGAGGTCGTCATCAAGTCGGCCCCCGAGGACGAGGGCCCGCTCTCGGTGGGCGCACCCGACGTCCAGTCCAAGCGCCTCCAGCAGAAGCCCCAGTACGTGGACCTGTCCAGCTCGCTGGCGGTCCGGGTGCTGCCCCGGATGCTGGAACGCCGCGGCGACGGACCGACCGGCGGCTACCTGGAGGAGGCGCTGCCCGGCGTCACCGACGGCACCCACGCCACGGAGTGGGTCGTCGAGGTCGGACGTACGGCCGGCGGCACCTTCACCTACGACCCGGTGAACCACGCGGAAGGAGCGCGGTCGTGACCCTCACCACCCATGCCCCGGCGGCTGTCGAGGAGACGGCCCCCGACGTAATCAGGTCGCGGCCCGGACTGCACTGCGCGCCGGTCCCCGGAGGCGTCTACTTCAGCGGCACGCGCGGGCAGTTCGTGCTGCGCGGCTCCGACGTCCTGTACGCCGTCGCCCAGGGCTGCCTGCCGCTCCTGGAAGCGGGTACGACGCTGGACGCACTGGTCGCAGCGATCGGCACCGAGCGCGCCCGCCCCGCGGTGGTCCACGTGATGGACCGTCTCCGGGCGGGCGGGCTGCTCCTGGACGGCGCCGCGTTCACCGCCCCGGAGCCGCCCGCCCCGGTCCGCGCCCGGTACGCCGACTCGCTGGCCCGGCTGGAGTCCCGCCTCGACGACCCGTACGCGGCGTTCGCCCGGCTGCGCGGGGCCACGGTCGGGCTGCGCGGCCCGGACACGGCGACCGCCCCGGCGCGACGCGGACTGCTCCGGGCCGGGGCGGGGCACGTGACGGCCACCGCGGCACCGGACGGCACGGCCGCCTCCCACACTTCCGTCGGCGACCCGGCGGCGCACGAAACGCACCACCCGATCCCCGCCGGCGACCCGGCGGTGCGCACCACGGATGAACCGATCCCCGCCGGCGTCCCGGCGGTCCATGCCATGGGTGACCTGATTCCCGCCGGCGTCCCGGCGGTGCGTGAGGCGTACGACCTGATCCCCGCCGGCGACCCGGCGGCACGGACGTACCCCTCCACCCCGGCCGTCATCCGCTTCCTCAAGGGGGACGAGACCTGGTCTGAGCCGGGCGGCGCGTTCGACGTGCCCGTGCTGCTCGGCCCCGGTCCCACCCTCGTCGGTCCCGTCGGGGCGACGCCCGCCACCTGGGCGGCGTTCCGGGACCGGGCCCGCTCCTGGGCGGCGGCCGAAGGCGATGGACCCGCCCCCGGACCCGTCGCGCACGCCCTCGCGGGGGCCCTCGCCGCCCAGCTCCTGGCCGACACCCTCACGGGCGTCGCGGAGCCCGGCGAAGCCCACGTGGTGCACGGCGACGATCTGACGGCCGACCGCGTCACCGTCACGGGCGCCCCCGTGGCCGAAGCGGCGGCGGTCACGCTCGACGAGGCCCCAGTCCGGCCGTTCCCCGAACCGGAGGAGGCACTCGCCTCGGCCGGTGTCCTCGCCACCCGCTGGACCGGGCTGTTCGCCTCTGCGGAGGGCGAAGACCTGCCCCAGATGCCGCTCGCCCTGCGCGCGGCCGAACACCGTATGGCGCCGCTCACCGGCGTGTCCGTCACCGCCTGGGCGGACCACCAGGAGACGGTCACCCTGGCCGCCGCACTGGCCGCCCTGCGCGACCTCGGCGCCGGCTCCCGGGGAATCGCGGCCGCCGGCCTCACCGAGGAGCACTGGCTCCTCGATGGCGCCCTGCGCCAACTCGCCTCAGCAGAACAGAAGTTCACCGAGCAGGCTGCCGACGTGTCCCCGCTCGACGCCGAGAGCCAGCGCGTCCTCACCGAACTGGGCACCGGGCCAGCCCCGATCAGCCCCCGGATCGCCGTGGCGCCGAACGCGGAGAGCGGCTGGTACCTCTCCCACGTCACCAACGACGGCGACCGGCTCGGCGCGGGCTGGGGCCCGACAGCCGCAGAGGCGGCCCACGCGGCCCTCTGCACGGCACTCGCCACCGTCCAGGCACGCGCCACCGACAGCGGCACCGTCGTCGACCCGCTCTCCACCGACGCCCTCTTCACCGCCGACGACGCCACCCGCGACGCACTCCGTGCCCGGCTCACCGCAACGGGCCGCACCGCCTACCGGGGCCACGCCTCGCGCACGGATCAGGTGCTCGGCGACATCCCCTTCCGGTACGGCCCCGTGGAGGCCGTCGCCCGTGCCGCGCAGGAGCAGGAGAACCACGATGCCGACTGACACCACCGCGCCCGTGACCGTGGCTGCGCCCGTGGCCGTGACGGCCGGCCCGTTCCTCGCCCCGGCGGCGTACGACGACTGGCTGCCCGCGCTCGGCCGGCTGGCCGGGGCCACCGGCGCCACCGTCTCGGCCAACACCGGCTGGGACCTCGACTGGGAGCGGGCCGGGATCACCTCCGCCGCGGCGGACCCGCACCGCACCCCGCACCTCTCCGTCCGGATCCACGAGGACGAGGTCATGATCGGCCCGCTCTGGGCCCCCGGCACCGACGCGGGCTGCGCCGCCTGCGCGGAGGTCCGCGAGCGGACGGTCCTGGACCACCCGCTCGTCGGTGACCTCACCCGGTCCGCCGCCGCCCCGGCCGCTCCCGCCGCCGTCCTCCCTGACCTCCTGGCCATCGCCGTCGAGCACCTGGCGGCCCGGCCGCTCGCTCCCGGTGAGGCGTACTCGGTGACCGTCCACGGCACCCGCCGCCACCGCATCGCCCGCAGCTTCCACTGCCCGGTCTGCGGCCCGTCGGAGCGGGAGCTGACCGCCGCCGCCGAACCGCCCGCCCACCGCACGCTCGACCCCCGTCCCGCCGTGCCCGGCGACTCCACCCGCACGGCCGCCAGCCGCCTCGTCGAGCGTGGAGTGCTCCGCGAGCGGCTGCTCGACGACCGCTTCGGTCCGGTCCGGGGCATCCTGCGCGAGTCCCACACCCCGTTCGCGATGAGCATGGCCGTCGTCGCGGACGCCCCCGCGATGGGCCACGGCCGGGCCCGCACCTTCGCGGAGACCGAACCGGTCGCCGTCCTGGAGGCGTACGAACGCCTCGGCGGCTACCCGTACGACATCCCGCTGCTCACCGAGCGCTCCTACCGGGACGTCGCGGAGCACGCCGTCGACCCTGGCACACTCGGCCGCTACACCGCCGAGCAGCTGGCCCACCCCACCAGCCGGGCCACGCCGTTCACCGCCGACACCCCGATGGACTGGGCCTGGGGCCACGACCTCGCCGACGGACGGCCGCTGCTCGTACCGGCCGACCACGCCTTCTACCAGTACGAGTACGCCTACCGCAGGGACCGCCGTGCGGCCCGGGTGGCGGGCGCGGCCCGGCGACGGCACTACTTCTTCGACTGCTCCAGCGGCTGCGCCGTCGGCGCCAACCACGAAGAGGCGGCGCTGCACTCGCTGTTCGAGCTGGCCGAGCGGGACGCGTTCCTCACCTCGTGGTTCCGCGCCGCCCCGCTCCCGCACATCCCGGTCGCCACGCTCACCGACCCGACCAGCCGGGCCATGACCGAGCTGATCCGCTCGCGCGGCTTCGACGTCCATGTCCTGGTCGCCACCCGGGACATCGCGCTGCCGGTGTTCTGGGTGATCGCCGTCAACGAGAAGAACCCCTTCCCGGCGACGTTCTCCTCCGCCGGCTCCGGCGCCGACCCGGCCGCCGCGATCCGCGGCGCCCTGCGCGAGGTCGCCCAGCTGGTCACCAACCCGGTCGACTGGACCCGCGAGGACGTCGAGCCGATGGTCGACAACCCCTGGCTGGTGGAGGAGTTGGAGGACCACGTGCGGTTCTCCTCACTGCCGGAGACCCGAGGGCGCGCCCTGTCCGGCCTCGGCGGACCGGCGCTCACCCTGGCGGAGGCCTTCCCCGACTGGCCGGGGAAGCTCGACCGGGCGGCGGCCGGCGATGTGCGCGGCACGCTGGAGTACGTCTCCGGGCTGTTCGCCGACGCGGGGCTCGATCGGATCGTGATCGTCGACCAGACCAGCCGCGAGCACGCCGACGCGGGCATCTCCGTCGCCCGTGCCGTCGTCCCCGGCATCCTCCCGATGTGCTTCGGCCACGCCCAGCAGCGCCTCGACGGGCTGCCCCGGTTGCGGGCCGCCCTGCGCGGCACGGACCAGGAACACCGGGCGATCCCCTACGACCCCCACCCGTTCCCGTGAGGGCCCCCGTCCGGCCCCGGGTGGCCGAGGACACGCCCGCCGGTGACGCGCCCGGCACGGCCGCCGGTGAAGCGCCCCGTCCGCCCGCCGGTGAAGCGCCCCGCTCGCCCGCCGGTGAAGCGCCCCGTCCGCCCGACGGTGAGGAGTCCCGTTCGCCTGTGCGGCTCCCCGGCGACGCGGGTGACAACAGCATCGCCCGCGAACCGCTCTGGCACGCCTACGGGGCGGGCGCGGACCACCCCGAGCCGCCCCCGTGGACCTGGGCCGAGACCCCGCCGCCCGACAGCCATGTGCCGCCCCCGCCGCCACGCGGCGCCGGACACCGCAGGGCTCTGCCCCCGGGCACCACGGCGTACCTGGCCTCGTATCCGTATCCGTATCCGTATCCGTACCCGGGCACCCGGCACCCCCGACCGGCCGACGAGACCACGGCCCTCGCCCACGCCCTGACCACCGCCTTCGCGCCGCTGCGCCGCGAACCGGAGAACCCCTACAACGAGCACCGCCCCTACGCCTCGCCCCGCTGCCTCTTCCCCGTCCACGCCTTCGTGGACGGCGGGGCGGCGGAGGCGCCCTGGCGGCTCCTGGAACCCACCCGGCACGCCCTCACCGGCACCACGGACCGCACACCGCCCACCCGGATCGCCCTCACCGGCCGCTACTCGGCCGTCCCCGCCGCCTACCAGTGGTTCCGGGGCTCCCTGGTGGCGATCGAACTCGGCATGGTGCTCCGTGCGTTGACCCTCGGCCTCGAACTCTTCGACGTGCCGGCGGCCCTGACCCTGCCCGGCGACGGCTCCCTCGCCCTGCTGCGCGAGCTGGACCCCGGCAACACCTGGGAGTGGTCGCTGCCCTGGCGGCTGGACCTGCGCGACCGGGCCGCCGCCACGGCCGGGACCGAGGCGGACGCCGCACCGGAGGACCCCGTCCCCGCCGGCGACCCGGCCCTGACGGACGTCGTACGCGTCAACAGGGAGCAGCGGTACCCGGACACGGCCGCCCGGCTCACGACGGCGGTGCCCGCCGGACTGCCCGCGTCCGCGACGGCACCCGACTGGGCCGAGCTCCTCTGGCAGCGCCACTCCGGCCGGATGCCGCGCGGACTGCACGGCATGGACTCGGCGGCCCGCCACCCGCTCCTCCCGGCGGACGTGCTCCGCACCGCACTGGCCTGGCTCGCCGTGCCGCCGCCGCACCCGGCGCTCGCCGCCGCGTTCGACGCGGTACGGGTGAGCGCCGTCGTGCAGCACGTGGAGGGGTACGAGGACGGTGTGTACCGGGCCCGTGGCCCGGAAGCCGAGCTGGTCCGCGCCGACCGGTCCGCTCCCGCCGCGCTGGAGGAGCACTACGGCTACGGCGTCTCACCGGTCAACGGCTGCGGGGTGGCGAACGCCCCCCTCACCGTCTTCTTCTCCGTCCGCCCCCGCGAGCTGTTCGCCCGCTTCGGCCCCGGTGGCTGGGGTGCGGCGCAGCACGCCTGCGGCTGGGCCGTCCACGGGCTGTGCCTGTCGGCCGCCGCCTCGGGCCTCTTCGCCCGCCCCGTAAGGGCGTTCAAGGAGATCCCCACCCAGCGGGTCATCGGCCTCGACGACGACGAGACGATCGTGCTGTCGGCGGTGGTGGGGGTTCCGCGCACCACGGGAGGCGCCCTGCTCGACCTGCGTACGTGACCGTGCCCCGCCCGCCCATCACCCGGAGCCCCGCATGACCGCACCCACAGAGACCGCGGCAGTCACAGAGACCGCGGCAGCCGCAGAGACCGCGGCAGTCGCAGCAGCCGCGACGCCCACCGCCACACCCGCAGCCACGCGCTGGCACGCCTGGCATCTGCACCTGCCCACCACCGCACGCGAGGCGCACGACCGGGTCCTGACCGACGTCATCGGCCCCACGGTCCGCGAACTCCCGCCCGGCACACCGTGGTTCTTCATCCGCTACTGGCAGTCGGGCCCGCATCTGCGGCTGCGCGTGGGGGACCTGACCCCGGACGGGTACGCCGCTACGGAGGCCGCGCTGCGCACCCGTCACGCCGAGGCCTGCGTCCTCGGCCCGGGTGAGGAGCCGCTGGCCGAGGAGGACTACCTGGACGGCGCGGCCCGGCTGGCGGCGGCGGGGGAGACCGGGCCGAACACCGACGTTCGCGCCCTGCTCCCGCCCGGCGTCCACCGTGCCGCGTACGAGCCGGAGTTCGAGCGCTACGGAGGAGCCGCGCACATGCCGGCCGCCGAGGAGCTGTTCCGGCTCTCCAGCGAACTCGTCCTGCGCCTGACGCCCGCCCTGACCACCGGCGCCAGGCGCGCGCAACTCGCCCTGCGCGGCACGCTGTCCGCGGCCGTCGCCCTCGGTGACCCGGCCGAACGCGCCTACTACTACGCCCACGGACTGGGCGCCTGGCGCTCCTGGGCGAAGGACGCCGGACACCCGGACGCGCTCCTGGACCGCATCACGCGGGTGGACCAGGACCCGGCGGCCGTCCGCATCGACCCCGGGGCGCACGGCCCGTTCACCGCCTGGCAGGAGGCGCTGGCCGGCCATGCGGCCGACATCCGCCGCACCTCACCCGTGCACCCCGGAATGATCCTCTTCTCGCACGCCCACATGCTCCACAACCGGCTCGGCCTGAGCCTCCTGGAGGAGCTGCGCACCTACGCGTGGCTGTCCCACGTCTTTCCCCTCCCCGCGGACGCCCCGGCTCCGCCGAAGAGCGCGGTATCCGCGAGCTGACGTCTCCGCTCGCGGGTACCGGACAACGAAGGTCCGGCCGGACTCCCCTCCCGGCCGGACCTTTGCGCGTACAGCGCCGTGCGCCGCGGGGCCACCTACGGCGTACGGAGGAACACCGCCCGCACCCGCAGGGCGAGCCGGGGCCCGACCATCCCGCGCATGGCGCCGACGCCGCACGCGTGCCGGTCGACCTCGGCGGTGGCCCGCACCACGACCCGGTCCCCGGCCGCCGCCACCTCGGCCACGGCGAAGTCCACGGGGACCTCCCGCTCTTTCACGGTGAGCAGCCCGGAGAGCGTCAACGCAGCTCCCCGCGCCACGCGTTCACCGGCGTACCGCAGGACGGGGAAGCGCTCGGCGTCCAGGAAGCCCGGTCCGCGCACCTTCCCGTCGCGCTGCGGGTTGCCGGTGTCGAAGCCGTCCACGCCGACGGTGGCGTCGAGGCGGGTGAGCGAGCCGTCCGCGTCGAGTGCGGCATGACCGGACCGGACCGGGACCGAGCCGGTGACCGGGAGGAAGAGGAAGTGCCGGCCGGTGAACTCCACGGTGGATTCGGCCGGATCGAGCGTCCAGCGGCCTGCCAGGGCAGCGAGATCGGCGGCGGAGGCGGAGGCGGTCACGTCGTTGCTGGAGGACATGAGGGGGTTCCCTTCGGTCGCGGTGGGGGTGGTTCGTGGACTGTTCCGGATACGCCGAGGGGGCCTCACCTGGAGGTGGAGGCCCCTCACGACGGAAGGCGCGGCAGTGGATCACGCCGGGCCGTTGAGCTTCCGGGTCACTCCGGCCGGGGGTCCCAGCGGAAGAAGCGCACGGAGATCAGCGCGCCGATGACACCCCAGGCGGCGAGCACCGCCAGTTCCTTCCACTGGAAGCTCGCGTTCTGCGCGAAGGGCGCCAGCATGGCGTCGTTGAACGGCTTCACCGGGAGCAGCCCGGCGATCGTGTTCAGCACGTCGGAGTGGATCGGGAAGTAGCTGCCGGAGATGAACACCAGCGGGAACTGGATGAACTGCACCACGGCGGGCGCGGCCTCGGAGTTGCGGATCAGCGAGGCGACTCCGACACCCAGCGCGCAGAAGCTCGCGGCGCCGAGCACCAGGGTCACACCGACGGCAGCCCAGTGGGTGGGCAGCGACACGTCGTACAGCGTGCCGATTCCGATGACGAGCGCGACGTCGATGACGCTCACCACGATGCAGTGGACGAGCAGCCCGGCGAAGTACACCCAGGCGGGCAGCGGGGTGGCGTGCAGCCGCTTGAGGACGCCGGTCTGCCTGCGCATGGCGAGGACGATCGCCAACTGGCCGTAGCAGGCGCCCAGTACGGACACCGCCGCGATGGTCGGCGTGTAGTACTGCATGCCGCTCATGCCGAAGAAGAAGTCCTCGCCGGAGCCGCCGCTGAACACCGCGCCGAAGATCGCGATGATGACGATGGGCAGCACGAACGTGAACACCATCGACTGCGGGTTGCGCCAGAACGACAGCTGCTCGTACCGGATCTGGTGGACGAGCATCGAGACCGAGCCGCGCTGGTCGGGGCGCTGCCGGGCGGCGCGCGGCTCACGGGCGGGGGACTCGGTGGTGGGGGGAAGGGTGCTGGTCATCGACGGCTCCGTCCGGGTCGGCGTCCCCGGCGTTCCGGAGACGTTGTGCGGCCCCGGTCTGCGGACGGCGACGAGGCATCCTGCTGCGCGTACGAGCTGGTCAGACCGAGGTAGATGTCCTCCAGCGTGGGCTGTTCGACGGTCAGCCGGTCCAGTGGCGTGCCCCGGTCCAGCGCCCACGAGGTCAGCCGGTGCAGGGCGGCCGTGGGCTCCTCGGCCTGCGCGGTGACGAGGCCGTCCTCGGCATCGGTGACGGCGATCGGCACGTCCGCGATGGCGGCGCCTGGTGGCAGCGCGAACCGGATGCGGGCCAGCGCGCTGTCCCGCCCGCCGAGCGTCTCCGGGGTGCCGGTGGCGACGATCTTCCCGCCGGCGATGACGGCGACGGAGTCCGCGAGCTCCTGCGCCTCGTCCATGTAGTGGGTGGTGAGCATGATGGTCGTACCGGCGTCCCGCAGATTCCGTACGACATCCCAGGCGCCGCGCCGGGCGTTGGGGTCGAACCCGGTGGTGGGCTCGTCCAGGAAGAGCAGCTGGGGGTCGCCGACGACGCCGAGGGCGAGGTCGAGCCGCCGCTTCTGCCCGCCGGACAGGTCCTTGACCTTCTCGTCGCGCTTCTCGCCGAGCCCCACCAGCTCGATGACCTCGTCGGTGCCACGCGGCGCCGGGTAGTAGCCGGCGTTGCGTGCGACGGACTCGCGCACCGTCAGATACGGCTCGATGGCGATGTCCTGGAGCACGAGCCCGATCTGCCCGCGCAGCCAGCGGCCGTCCGCCTTCCGGCCCGGGTCCCGGCCGAGCACCTGGACGCTGCCGCCGTCGCGTTCCCGGAATCCCTCCAGGATCTCCATCGTGGTGGTCTTGCCGGCCCCGTTCGGTCCGAGGAGCGCGAAGATCTCGCCCTCCGCGACACTGAAGCCGACGCCGCTCACGGCCTCGCGGTCGCCGTATTTCTTGAGCAGGCCCTCAACGGCCACGGCGGTCACCGTCGCCGCTCCGTCCGTCGTTCTCGCGTCATGGGTGCCTCCTGGATCGAATGCCTGACCGGCCTCTGTATCCCTGGAAGCTAGGGCCGCCCACCGGGCCCGCGGCAGCCGTGCGGCGCTCTCGATGACGTCCGTCACCCAACCGGCGACAGTTGTCAGGGCACGGAGTGACAGGCGTTGCCGGGCAGCCGGACGGTGCACATCCTCATGGTGCGACCGATGGCATTGCTCAGACGTGGAAGGTGGTCCCAGACGTGCGGTTCGGGAAAGACAAGGAAGCGCGGACGAAGGAAGCGCAGACGCCTCGAACGACCGTCGTCGGGGCGGGAATCGGCGGGCTGGCCCTGGCGGGCGCGCTCGCCGCGAACGACCTGCCGTACGTGATCCACGAGCAGACCCGGCAGCTCGCCGAGGTCGGCGCGGGCGTCCAGCTCTCGCCCAACGCGATCCGCCCGCTGCTCCGCCTCGGCCTCGGTCCCGCGCTGCGCGAGCACGCGGTCCGTATCGAGGCGATGGAGGTACGCGGCTGGAGCGGCCGGCCCATCGCCCGTACCCCGCTCGGCGACGCGTGCGAGCGGATGTTCGCCGCCCCGTACCTGACCATCCACCGGGCGCATCTGCACGACGCCCTGCTGTCGCTCGTCGACCGGGACCGGCTGGGGCTGGGACAACGGCTGGTCTCGGCCACGCGGTCCGGCGACGGCGACGGCGACGGCCTGGACGACTCCGTGCGGCTGACCTTCGCGGACGGCACCGAGACGGCGGCGGACGTCGTGGTCGGCGCGGACGGCATCCACTCCACGGTCCGCGAGACGTTCCTGCGCGACGAGCCGGTCTTCTCCGGGCTGGGCATCTACCGGGGTCTGGTGCCGGTCGACGCGCTGCCGGCCGGTGCGGAGAAGCCGCTGGTCCGCCTCTGGCTGGGGCCCGGCGGGCACTTCGTCTGCTATCCGGTCGCCTCCGGCGAGTACCTGAGCTACGCGGCGACCGTCCCGGTCAGCACGGGCGCCCCGGAGCGTGAGTCCTGGTCCCGGCCGGGCGACCCGGAGGCGCTGCGCGCGGCGTTCGGCCACTGGACGGGGCTCGTCTCCCACGTCGTCGACGCCGTGGACAGCACCCACCAGTGGGCTCTGCACGACCGGCCGCCGCTGCCCACCTGGTCCAGCGGCCGCATCACGCTGCTCGGGGACGCCGCGCACCCCATGCTTCCCTTCATGGCCCAGGGCGCGAACCAGGCGATCGAGGACGCGATGGACCTGGCGTCCTGCCTCACCGGTCCCGCACCGCACGGCATCCCCGGCCGGCTGGCACGTTACGAGTCCCTGCGGGTACCCCGCACCGCCGAGATCCAGCGCGGCTCCCGGGGCAACGCGGGCGTACTGCACCTCCCGGACGGCCCGGCCCAGCGCCGCCGCGACGCGCACATGGCGGTGCACGCCGCGCTCAAGGACCGCACCCTGCTCTACGCCCACGAGACGGGCCGCAGCGTGCTCCCGGCCCGGGAACCGCAGGCCCAGCCGGCCTGACGCGCCATGGGGCCGCCGCGCTCCGCGGCGTAGCGTGGGAGCCGTGAACGCGACTCCCGAGGTACTGGCCGTACTCGATGACCTGCTCGCCGGCGCCGCCCCGGAGGACCGCGGATCGCTCTGGCAACTGGCGCAGCCAGGGCGCGAGTTGGACGCCAACCTGGTGCGCCTCCCGCCCGGTGCCGAGGTCGGCGAGCACCAGGAGGACGTGCTCGACGTCCTCCTGGTGGTCCTCGCGGGCAGCGGCCGCCTCACTCCGGGCGGGGGCGGCACCCCGCTGGAGCTGACCCCGACGACGGTCACCTGGCTCCCGCGCACCTCGCGGCGCGCGCTGGCCGCGGGCCCGGACGGTCTCGCCTACCTCACGGTCCACCGTCGCCGCCCCGGACTGGCCATCAAGCCGACGGCGCCCGCGCACGAGGGCGGCGAGGCGCCGTGCTCCCTGGACCGGGTGTGCCCGGAGTGCGGCCGGATGTCGCAGGAGCGTGCGCCGAAGTACTGCAGCGAGTGCGGGGAGCGGTTCCCGGAGCGCTGAACGGACCGCCGGGGCCCGGTCCACGCCCCGTGCTCGCGTGAGCGGACCGCCGGGGCCCGGTCCGCCTTGCCTCCGCACTCGTCCATGGCGGCCGCCCGCCGTGGACCCCGACCCGCCCGTGCGACGATCGGGCGATGGACCGTCTGAACCTCCGCCTCGCCACCGACGCCGACCTCGCCGCCGTCGCCCGCCTCCGTGACGACGCCGCCCGCTGGATGCTCGGGCAGGGCATCACCGGTCAGTGGCAGCCGGGGGAGCTGACCGAGGAGCACTTCCGGCTGACCGTGAAGCGCGGCGGCGAGGTGTGGACGGCCGAGAGCGGTGGACGGATGCTCGGGGCCTGGGAGGTGTGGTGGGAGGACGAGGCCGCCTGGGGGCCGCAGCCGCCGGTGGCCGGCTACGTGCACCGGCTGATGGTCGACCGCGAGACGGCCCCGCCCGGGACCGGCCGCCGGTTGCTGCGCGCTGCGGAACGCCGGATCGCCGCCGTGGGGCGGGAGTTCGTCCGCCTGGACTGCCTGGCCGACAACGCGCGCCTGAACTCCTACTACCTGGACGAGGGCTACCGGGCCGTCGGGCGGATAGCGGGCAAGCCGCAGCCGGGCGGTCCGCCCAAGTCGTTCACGCTGCTGGAGAAGGCGGTACGTGAGGCCGTCCGGAGCCGCTGAAGACTGACCGGCGTCACCGGATCGCGTCCACACGCACTGGACCTCAACCGCACCAGCGCCGGGTGAGTGACCGGTCAGCGGTACGAGATATCGGCGAGGGACCGTGACTCGACGGCGTCCAGCGAGGCCATCGCGGCGTCGTCGAGTTCGACCGTTCCGGTCGCGATGTTCGCCTCCAGGTGACCGGTGTCCGCCGTGCCCGGGATGAGCAGCGTGTTCGGCGCGTGGTGGAGCAGCCAGGCGAGACCGACCTGTGCGGGGGTGCGGCCGAGGGTCTCCGCGAGGGCGGTGACGGCAGGCTCTTCCGTCACCTTCGGGAACTGGGGGAAGGCGCCGCCGAGCGGGAAGAACGGCACCCAGGCGATCCCCTCCTCTGTGCAGAGGCGCAGCATCTCCTCGTCGTCGCGCGTCACCAGGCTGTACAGGTTCTGGACGCAGACGATCCCGGCGGGCAGGGCCCGGCGCACCCCGTCCAGCGTGACGGCGCTCAGGCCGATCGCGCCGATCTTGCCCTCGTCCCGGAGCGCGGTCATCTCGGCGAGCTGGTCGTCGAGATCGACCACCTGGTCGCCCTCGGCATGCAGCCCCGGTTGGGTGTCCAGGCGGCGCAGGTTCACCACCGGGATGCGGTCGAGGCCGAGGGACGTGAGGTTGTCCTCGACGCTCGCCCGCAGCTCCTCGGGCCGCTGGGCGGCACGCATCGGGAAGGGGCCGTCCGGGTCGGGGTCCGCGCCGACCTTGCTGACGATGACGACGCCGTCCTCGGGGCGGAGCGCGTCGCGGATGATCCCGTTGACGAATCCGTTGCCGTAGAACTGGGCCGTGTCGACGTGGTCGACGCCCAGCTCGACCACGCGGCGCAGGAGAGCGATCGCCGCGTCACGGTCGTCACGCAGCCGCTCCAGCTGCATCGCGCCGTATCCGATGCGGGAGACGGTGAGGTCCCCGATCGTCCCGGCGCCTCCGGCGCGCGGGGCGCCGGTGGCCGTGAGCTGCGGAGAGGGGGAGGAGGGGGAGTTGTTCTCAGTCATGGGAGATTCCGTCCTCATGAGACGATGGAGAAGCGGAGAACCGGAGGACCCTCCGCCTAATCGACTGTAGCACTCTTATCGGAGGTGCCTCCGTTTTGACGTCCACCGACTCGGCATCCCCAGGCCCGACACCTCCCGGCTCCGGCTCCGGCTCCGGCTCCGGGAAGAAGCCACGCACCCCCCGCGCCGACGCGCTGCGCAACCGGGACAAGCTCGTCCGGGTCGCCGGGGCGGCCTTCGCTTCGGCCGACGGCACGGTCTCGCTCGAAGGCATCGCCCGCGATGCCGGTGTCGGCATCGGCACGCTGTACCGGCACTTCCCGACCCGTGAGGCCCTGGTCGAGGCCGTGTACGCGGCCGAACTCGACGATGTCGCCGCCAGCGCCCCCGCCCTGCTCCGGGAGCTCCCGCCGGACGCGGCGCTTCGGGCCTGGATCGAGCGGTACGCCGCGTTCATCGCGACGAAGCGCGGCATGGCGGACACCCTCCGCGCGGGCTGGGCCTCCGGCCGGATCGCCACGCCCGCCACCCGGGAGCGCATCACCGCCGCCATCGCCACGATCCTCGCCGCCGGGGCCGAGGCGGGGGCCGGTGCGGGGGCCGGGGCGGAGGGTGGCGCGGGGGTCGGTGCGGAGGGCGGCGCGCTCCGTGCCGACGTCGAGCCGGACGACGTGACCGTGATGCTGCTGGGGATCTTCCTCGCGGGCGCCGCCGCGCACACCTCCGAGCAGACCGGGCGGCTGATCGACCTCGTCATGGACGCCCTGCGGCCGCCGCCGCCGCGCTGACCGGCGAGGACCCCTTTCAGCCCGCGTAATACCCGGCGCGCTTGTTCCGCACCTCGGCGTTCAGCCGGGACTGGAGCGAGTCCATGAAGGCGTACGGCACGGCGCGCGGCGGGGCGCTGACCTCGTCCAGCCGGGCGCGGAGCTCCTCGGGCAGGGTGAAGCCGAGCGCGTCCAGGTTGGACCGGATCTGCCCGGTCTTGCTGGCCCCGAGGATCACCGAGCCCACGGCGGACCGGCCGGCCACCCAGTTCAGCGCCACCTGGGCGGGGGTCCGGCCGATCTCCTGCGCCACCTTGCCCAGTTCGGTGACGATGCGCCAGTTCCGCTCGCTGCGGTTGTCCGCCATGGTTCCGGTGGTGGCGGCGACCTTGATACGTCCCTCCGGCAGCTCTGCGGCCGTCGCGGCGTCGGCGGAGTACTTGCCGGACAGCAGACCCTTGGCGAGCGGCCCCCAGGTCATCAGTCCCATACCCAACTCCTGCGCCAGGGAGGGGAACTCGTACTCAAGGCCGCGCTCGGCGAGTGAGTACTCCAACTGGAGCGCGACCAGCGGTTCGTAGCCGCGCCACTCGGCCAGGGTCTGCGCGCGTGCCGCGTACCAGGCCGGTACGTCGGAGAGCGCGACGTACCGCACCTTCCCGGACGAGACCAGGTCGTCCAGACCCCGCATGACCTCCTCCGCCGGGGTCAGCGCGTCCCACGCGTGCACGATGTACAGGTCCACGTACTCGGTACCGAGCCTGCGCAGCGAGCCCTCCAGTGAACGCAGCATCGCCTTACGCCCGTTGCCGCCCGCGTTGGGGTCGCCCGCGCGTGCCCCGAGGGTGAACTTGGTGGACAGCACGGTCCGTTCGCGGGCGCCGCGCTCCGCCAGGAGCCTGCCGACGAGCTCCTCGCTGGCGCCCTGGCCGTAGATGTCGGCGGTGTCGACGAAGTTGCCGCCCGCGTCGAAGTAGGCGTCCAGGATCTCCCCCGAGGTCCGGGCGTCGGAACCCCACTCGGGCTGGCCGAAGGTCATGGTGCCGAGTGCGAGCGGGCTGACCCGCAGTCCGGACCGGCCGAGCGTGTAGTAGGCGTCGAGCGTCATGTGTCCCCGTCTCTGAAGCAGCCGCACGAGTGATGGCTGTAACGGGAGAGAACATAACGGTATGCAGGCAAGGCTGGTCAAGAGTTATCGGCAAAGCGAGTTAACAAATATGGCCCGCTGTGGCGCACCCCGTCGCCGTGAGATAGGTTCCCGACATGGACACGAGTACGGGCAGGGGCACGAGTACGAGCACGGGCAGGGGTACGAGCACGAGCGCCGGGAGCGGCGCGGGCGCGGGCCCGGCCCCGTCCGAGCCCTGCGAGAGCTCGGCCGTGCTCCTCGGCTTCGTGAACACGACGCCCCACGGCAGCGCCCCGGTGGAACTGCTGGGCGACAGCGCGAGCCTCACCGCCTGGCTGGTCGAAGCGGGGCTGATGGCGGCCGACGCGGCGGTGACCCAGGCCGACGTCGTGGCCGCGCACGAGCTGCGGGCCGCGCTCTGCACGGTCTTCCTCTCCCGCTCCGGCTGCGAGGGCAGCGCGGACCGGCTGCCGGAGGCGGAGCAGTACCTGGCGCGGGTCGCGGAGCGCTATCCGCTCACCCTCAGGGTCACCGCGGCCGGCTGCCGCCCGGTGCCCGTCCAGGCCGGGGTGCTCGGCGCGTTCGCCGGACTCCTCGCCGCCGCTTCGGAACTGGCCGCACGCGGGGCCTGGCTGCGGATGAAGATCTGCAAGAACCCGACCTGCTACTCGGGCTTCTTCGACCGGACCCGCAACACCTCCGGTCTGTACTGCGGCACGGCGTGCGGTTCGCAGGCGGCGCAGCGCGCGTACCGCAACCGGATCAAGGACGCGTCCTGCGCCCAGGCGTCCTGACGACGCGGCGGGCGGACCCGTTCGGACGGGCATCCCCTAGGGAACCCTGAGACGGACAGCCCCCACCGCGTCCGGGTGCCCGCGTCATGTCGCCGCCAGGGGGTCAACGGCGAGTATCCAGACATGACTTCACCACGCATCAAGACACGCATGCTGGCCGCCGCCGCCCTGCTGGGCAGCGTGGCCGCTCTCGTCGCTCCCGCCTCGGCGGCCGACGCCCACAGCCGGCGGTCGCAGGGCGGGGACATCGTCTCCGCGGAGCAGGTGGCCGAACTGACGGCGGCCGAGGTGTCCGGGCTGCTCCGGGGACAGATCGACTCCTCGCAGGTCCGCTACGGAGTGACGGCCTACCGGGTCGTGTACCGCACCACCAACAGCTCAGGAGCCCCCACGACCGCGAGCCAGCTCGTCGCCCTGCCCCGAAGCGCAGCGCACCGCCTCACGACGGTCTCCTGGCTGCACGGCACCACCGTCTACCGCAAGGACGTCGCCTCGGAGGACCCGGCGTCGGACGACCGGCTCGCCGCACTCCTCTTCGCGTCGACCGGGCGGGCGGTCTCGGCCCCCGACTATGTGGGCCTCGGCGAGGGTGAGGGATTCCACCCCTACGGCGACCCCCGGGCCACCGTGGCGGCCTCCGTCGACGGACTGCGCGCGACCAGGACGTTAACCCACCGCAAGGGCCGGGAACTGGAGCGAAAGGTGCAGGTCAGCGGCTTCTCGCAGGGCGGACCCGCAACCATGCTGGTGGGCCGGGCGCTACAGGACGAGGGCGCCGACCGCTACTTCCGGCCGGGCGCACTCGCCCCGGTCAGCGGCCCCTTCGACCTCTCCGCCTTCGAGACCGCCGCGGCCGACGACAGGATCGAGAAGTCCGGCCTCTACCTCGCGTACTTCGCCACCGCCTGGAACAAGACCTACGGGCTGTACCGCTCGCCCAGCGACGTATTCCTCAGTCCCTACGACGAGACGGTGGAAGGCCTGTTCGACGGCTATCACACCACCGACGAACTCGTCGGCAAACTGCCCTCAAAGGCGAGCGACTTGTTCACCAAGGACTTCCTCGACAAGATCCGCCACCCCAGCGGTGTCCTCAAGGCGAAGCTGCGCCCGATGAACCACACCTGCGACTGGCGGCCGGACGTCCCGGTGAACATCTTCCACGGCCGGGGCGACAAGGACGTCGACTTCTCCCATGCCGGTTACTGCTCGGCCCAGTTGACGAGAAACGGTGCCGTTAACCGGCTGACCGATGTCGGTGACTACGAGCACAACGAATCGATGCGGCAGGCCCTGCCGAGGATCATCAGGTTCTTCGACGCACCCGCGAGGAATCGCTGAGGGACCGCTGACGTGCCGCCCCTGCGGGTCGGCCTCTCCACAGCCGACCCGCAGGAGCAGCACGTCAGCCCAAGTGGCCAGCCAGAGCCAGCACTTAGACCCACGCCGGCACGCCCGATCCGTGGTACCACTGGACGGCTTTGTCGGGTCGGGCGTCGAACGGGGTGTTCTGGTGGCTGTGGGCTATCTGGTGACCGTGGTGTTGGCCTTGCTGATCGTGGTGTTCTGCCTGGTTCGCATACGCGGGCCGCGGCCGCTCTTCTACTTCAGCTACCGGCTCGGCCTGGTCTTCAACGAGATCCCGCACGTCGCTCTCTACGCGTTGGCGGCATCGACGGCGCTGGCCTTCTCGGAGGGCGACATCGCCACGACCGCCGACCGGGTGAACGTCGCGCTGGCTGCGGTCGCGGCAGCCGGGCTCGTGGTGGTCACCCTGCGCGGAATGCGGACGGGAGCCGTGGTGCGGGACGCCCTGGACGACGCGCTCGGCGCCGGCGCGGGGACGCGCCACCGGCTGCCGCTGGCCCGCATCCTGCTCAGGCCCGTCTTCCGCCGCCGCCGTGACGTCAAGCGGGTGGGCAACCTCAGCTACGGGGACGGGGGCCGCCGCAACCTCCTCGACGTCTACCACCACCGCTCGCGCCCCGAGGGCGGCTCCATAATGATCCACTTCCATGGCGGCCACTACGACCAGGGCCGGAAGAACACGCAGTCGCTGCCCCTGCTCTACCGACTCGCCGGCCAGGGCTGGGTCTGCATCAGCGCCAACTACCGCCTGCGGCCCGACTTCCCGCACCCGGCCCACCTGATCGACGCGAAGAAGGTCATCGCCTGGGCGCGCGCACACGCGACGGAGTACGGCGCGGCGTCCGGGGCCGCCGTGTTCGTGGCGGGGAGCTCCGCGGGTGGGCACATGGCCGCTCAGGCCGCACTCACCCCCAACGAGCCGGCCTACCAGCCCGGGTTCGAGGAGGCGGACACCTCTGTGACCGGCGCCATCGCACTCAACGGCTTCCTCGCGGAGTACTTCGACGGGGATCCTGCGACATCGCCGGTGAACCTCGTCCGCGTGGATGCGCCTCCGTTCCTCGTCGCGCACGGCGACCTGGACGAGCTGGTGGACACCGAGAATCCCAGGGCCCTTGTCACCGCTCTGCGCTCCGTCTCCACCTCACCGGTCGTCTACGCCGAAATGCCGGGCGCACACCATGCCTTCGACCTCTTCCACTCCTTCCGGTTCGAGGCACTCATCGACGGCATCGAGGACTTCGCCGCATGGGTGACGGCCCGGAGGAAGTCGGCCGAAGAGGGCGTTTAGCGTCCCGGTCCAGAGCACCAATACGATCGAGCGGCATTGAATCGGGGCGGTCAGCGCCCAGGCCCGAGGAGCCCGCGCGCTTCCTCCCTGACCCCGGCATCCGGGTCCGAGACCAGAGTCGCGGCCAGCTCCGCGAGGTGCTCGATGTCCTCCCGCGACTGCTCACACACGTTGACGATCGCGGACTGGATCTGGTCGCCGGTCTGAGCGTCCGCCCTGGCGAGCGCGGCCAGGACCAGCCGCAGACCGGTCGCGTCCCCGCGCAGGAGCAGCGCTTCCGCCGTCTCCTGGGTGACGAACGTGTTGTGCACGTCCAGCAGCAACCGGCCGAGCACCACGGCCACTTCGGGCACCTCCGCGTCGGCCGCCAGCCGCCGCCCGGCGGCCGCCCGGACGGACCAGGACTCCGCTCCCGTCCCCGCGTCGCTCGTCATGCCCGCACTTTACGGCCGCGCTGAAACTGATGAGGCATCCCGCTCGTCCTGAAAGACAGGACCGAGCGGACGGAAACACATGGTGGAACGGGTGGACAGCGGTAGGACGGCGACGGCGACGGGGGAGGAGGAGGCGGCATCCCCGCTGCCGCCTCTCCCGGCGCGGGGGCGGGTCCTCGCGGTCCTCGCGGTGCTGACGGGCGGCCTGCTGGCATTCCACGGGGCGGTGCCCAACTCCCCCGGACACCTGGGGAGTCTGCTGGAGGCGTTCCTGCCCTGGCTCGGCGTGGTCGTCGTCCTCCTGCTCGTACTGGCGTTGCTGCGCCGCTCCGCCACCGCCCTGCTGGCCCTGCTCCTGCCGGTCGCCGTCTGGACGTACCTCTTCGGCGGGCTGCTCGGGCCCGGGGCCGACGCCGGTCCGCGGGACCTGGTGGTGGTGCAGCACAACGTCAGCGACGTGAACGCAGAGCCGGCGGGCACGGCCCGCACCCTGGCCGGTGCCGACCCCGATCTCATCGCACTGGAGGAGCTCGTACCGGCCGCGCTCCCGCTGTACGAGAAGACCCTCGCCCCGGACTTTCCGTACCACCAGGTTCGGGGCACGGTCGGGCTCTGGTCCAAGTACCCGCTCTCCGGCACCCGGCTGGTGGACATCAGGCCCGACGGCATCGAGGCGGGCTGGAGCCGAGGGCTGCGCACGGTGGCCCACACCCCGCACGGTGACGTCGCGGCGTACGTCGCGCACCTGCCCTCGGTCCGCGTCCGGACGAGCGGACTCGCCTCCTCCTTGCGGGACGAGAGCGCCGCCCTGCTGGGCCGTGCCCTGGCCGCCGAGAAGACCGAGAAGGTGGTCCTGATGGGCGACCTCAACGGCACGGTCGAGGACCGGGGACTGTCCCCGCTCACCTCGCGGCTGAACGTGGCCGAGCGGGGGTTCGCCTTCAGCTTCCCGGCGTCCCTGCCGATGGCCCGGATCGATCAGGTCATGGCCCGCTCGGCAACGGTCGACGCGATCCGCACTCTGTCCTCCACCGGCAGCGACCACCTGCCGGTGACCGCCCGGATCAGCCTGGGCTGACTGGCACTGGCCCCAGCCGGATGCCGGATGCGGGATGCGTCTGCCGCATTGGGTCTGGCATGGTGGCCGTTGTGATGATCTCAGCGGCGGCAGCCGGCGGAATGGCCCTGGTCGAACTGGGAATGGCGCTGACGCCGGGCCCGAACATGGTGTACCTGGTGTCCCGGAGCATCAGCCAGGGCCGCACGGCCGGTCTTGTCTCCCTGGTCGGGACCGCGTTGGGTTTCCTGGTGTACATGACCTTGGCCAACCTGGGCCTGGCGGTGGTCTTCGTCGCCGTCCCGTGGCTGTACATCGGCTTCAAGGCCGCCGGTGCGGCCTACCTCGCCTACCTCGCCTGGCAGACGCTCAAGCCGGGCGGGCGGGGCCTGTTCGAGCCGCGCGGCCTCCAGCGCGACTCGCACGGGAAGCTGCTGCGGATGGGCCTGGTCACCAACCTGCTCAACCCGAAGGTCGCCATCCTGTACCTCGCGCTCATCCCGCAGTTCATCGACCCCGAACGCGGCCACACCACGGCCCAGGGGTTCACTCTGGGCGCGATACAGATCGCGGTGGGGGTCACCGTGAACGGGCTGATCGTGCTCGCGGCCGGATCGGTCGCCGCACTGCTCAAGAGCCGACCGCAATGGGCCACTTGGCAACGCCGGATCACCGGCACCCTCCTCGGCGCCGTGGCGGTCGTCCTCGCCCGGGAGGTACCGGCACGCGCGCGGGCCTGAACCCGCGACCTCCGAGGCGGACGTTTCGGCGGCTGCAGACGCTGCCACCGGCGAAGTCCGGAGTCTGAGATCGTTGTCCTCGGCAAGTCGACCCGGGGAGGCGGCCCACGTGCCCAGCGCAGTTCTCGTCCACGGCCTTTACCACCAGCCCGACCACTTCATCCGGGTTACCGAGGGTCTGCGAGCGGCAGGCGTGTGCGTCATTGCTCCCGCACTGCACAGGGGCTCTCTGGAGGCGGACACGGCGGCGGTGCAGGCCGCCGTCGACCGGCTGGAGGAGCCTCCCTTGGTTCTGGGCCACTCCTACGGAGGGTCGGTCATCACTGGCCTGCGCGGGGTAGGGCAGCTGGTGTATCTGGCGGCGTTCGTGCCGGACGCGGGTGAGAGCGCGGCGGGCTTAGGCGGCGCATCCGACCGGCTGAGGTCCGCCATCGAGCCGCAGCCCGACGGTTCTACGAGCCTCGATCCACGTCGGGCCGTGGACGCGCTCTACGCAGACTGCCCCGAGCGGCTGGCCGCTTGGGCAGTGGGACTACTCCGGCCCCAGGCGGCCGGCTGCGGGCGTGGAATCCCGGAACGCCAGAGCTGGAAGCATGCTCCTTCCTCCTACGTCGTCTGTACGGAGGATCGAGCCATCGACCCGGACCTCCAACGCGTCATGGCCGCGCGCTGCGATTCCGTCCGCGCGTGGCAGTCGGGACACTCCCCGTTCGTGAGCCGACCGGAACGGGTCATCGACCTGGCCCTGGAACTGCTCGACGCCCCGGCCGCCGCTCGGTGACCGTGTCACCGGTCCGTGACAGCGGTGTTGTGGAACGACCCCCGGCGCCGCCTCGCTGCCCATCTCGGAGAACGGTGCCACCCCGGTGAAGATCGGGCCCTCTCGGCAGTGCAGGCCAGGGCGGGGCCCAGTGACAGCCGTCTACTTCCGGGCGGGGAACGCCTCGTCGAGCGTGGGGACCGTGAGGTGGTCGGTCGTCAGGGCGTCCAGGACGTCGTCCAGCCGCAGGTAACGGCCCTGCTGGATCGCGGGCGTGACCTTGCCGATCGTGCCGGCTTCCTTGAGCCGGAAGACGGTCCACGGCCGGGGGAAGGGGGTGCCGTCCAGGGGCTCGCCGTCGCGCGTGATCCGGCGCGTCTGCGCGGACGCGGGCCGCGTGCCGTCGATCTCCTGGTTGACGGTCTCCACCGCGTCGACCCCGAAGACCAGCCCCGTGCCGCCCGGCCGGTACATCACGAGCATCTTGGGGCGCGCCAGCCCGACGTGCTTGCTGTCCAGCGGGCATACGTAAGCGCCGTGCGCGGCGAGATCGTCCATGGCCTGCTTGTTCGCGGGTACGACCACTGCGTGCTCCTGGAGGGAACGGAACCAGCCGAGCGCGGTCTCCTCCGCCCAGATGAACTTGTTGCGATTGCGGGCCACCGGGTCAGCGGCCAGCCCCCTGGACGCCATGAGCTCGATATTGCGCGGCGGCCGCCCCACCAGGGCGCCGAAGTCGGCTCGGCCGATGACCTCGGGCAGTTCTTCGAACCAGGACATTGCGCTAGACCACCGTGTGCTGGATGAAGGCCGACCAGGCGGCGGGGGAGAGGGCGAGGGCGGGGACGGAGATGTCTTTGGAGTCACGGACGTGGATGGTGTGGGGGCAGGTGGCGACCTCGACGCAGTTGCCGCCGTTCTGGCCGCTGTAGCTGCTCTTGAACCACTTCAGGTCAGTGCTCATAGTCCTTCTGCTATCTGCTTGATCAACCCGCGCGACTCTTCCAGCCCGTGAGCCTGGGTCCGGAGCATGCCATACGTCGCAAACAAGTCTCCCAGCTGAGGTTGTTCACTGACAACGAAGTTCCGGCCCTGCACCTCCAGGTACGCCAGTCGCCGTCGGTCGTCGGTCTCCAGCAGGATGAAGGACCCGCTCAGCCCGGCGTGTGTCTCCCGGTTGGGTGACATCACCTGGATGTGCACGTTCCGCAACTCGCTCATTTCAAGGAGGTGCCGAAGCTGCGCCCGGTGCACGTCCCGTCCCCCGATGGGGCGAGTGATCGCGCTGATTTCCAGAATGAAGCTGATGTCCGTGGGTGGCTTGCGGGTCAGCAGGGTCTGCCGCGCAAGACGGCCCGCTACCAGTCTCTCGATCTCGTCGTCGTCGAGCGGCGGGCAGGCTGCCTGGTACAGGGCGTAGGCGTGCGCCTCTGTCTGGAGCAGTCCGGGCATGATGCTCTGCTCGTACTCGTACCGCGCCACCGCCTTGGCTTCCTCCTCGGCGAACGGCTCGAACCAGGACGCCAGGTGACCGAACGACAACTTCACTGCCACGGCGATCAACGCGCCATTGGCACCCACCGCCGCGTCAGCCTCCGGGACGAAATCTCCCTTCGGCGGTCGCTGCCCCCGTTCCACCATCGCCACCTGCGACTTGGAGAAGCCGATCCTGATCCCTAACCCCTCCTGCGAGAGCCCGGCCAGTTCGCGGTAGTACCGCAACAACGCCCCGAACATCTCGGCGGTACCGCCACCGGTACTACTGGGGTGCACAGCCCCACCTCCAAGTACACAACAGTGCACAGACGCCTTGTGTCCCTGGTGACAGTACGTGCGGGCGCCGACGCTTTCCGTATGGAACCGAAAACTTCACCTGACCTGATGCCCGCCTGGATTCCCGCGAGCGGGCACGCCCTCCGCCATGCCGGGATCTACTTCGACGCCGTACGGATCGTCGGCTATCTGGGCGAGCAAGTGGCGTACGAGATCATGCAGTTCACCGACTTCCAGGCGGGGCCCATCGTCAGGTCCCGGATCGGGGAGCGGAGCATGTTCTTCCTGCTGCCGCCCGGCACGGCTCGCGCGCACCGGTGGCCCGTCGGATCCGAGGCGTTGGTGCGGGAGGGGGCGGCGTTCGTCGGGGTGCCCGCTCTTGACGGGCTGACGTATCCGCTGGACTGGCGTTCGCTGCCCACCGCCGAAGTCCCGTTCGTGGATACGGAACTGCTGTTCGAGCTGCTCAACGGTGTGGTGGAGGCGGAGAATTGTGAGGTAACGTGACCGCGTCATTACGCTCCGTGCGCATCCGCGCATGGGGCGGCCCCCGGTGGTGCTACCAACACCGCTCCGAGGGCCTTCACCCCGCGATGGATCAGAGGTCCACCGAGAATGCTTTTTCATGTTATCCCGCCGTCCTACGGCTACGTGAAGGCGTCCCACGACGTCATCCGGCATCCGCGCCTCGGCAGCGACGCGAAGGTCTTGATCGCCTACGTGCAGGGTCTGCCTCCGGAGCGGGCCGAGCGGGCGTTGAGCGATCACGCCAAGTGGATCGGCATCAAGGGGCGTGCGTACCAGAAGGCCAAGGCGCAGCTCAAGGAAGACGGGTTCGTGCACGAGTGGCGGCGGCAGGACGACGGAGGGCTGTGGGTGACCGATCAACTCGTCAGCAACGTGTCGCTCTCCGACGAGGAGGCCCGCAGGTTCCGGGACGCGAGAGCGGAATCACCGCAGGTGGGACCGAGTAGTCACTATCCGACGGTCGGTTATCCGGGTACTCGGTCGGCCGGTGGTTACCTACCGGTGGATGAAGAACATGAGAAGAACGTAACCCACCCACCCTCCAAGGCGGTTCCGGATTCGATCGAATCCGTGGAGAGCGAACCTGCGAGCGAGCCGGTGCGTGAACCGGTGCGTGAAGCGGTGAGCGAACCCGATGCCGAAGCAGCCGTCCCCGCGCGCGACGCGGAGGTCGTCGAGGCCGAACGCGTACTGCTCTCCCTGCGGCATGCCAACCCGCAGCTCCACCTCGGGGTCCGTGAGGCCCGGGGGCTGGCCGAGGCCGCTGCCGACTGGTTGCGGCGCGGGGTGAAGGCGGCGGAGCTGCGGCTGGCGCTGGTCTCCGAGTTGCCTGCGGGCGGGGTGCGGTCGGCCGTGGGGTTCCTGCGGTACCGGCTGCTGCAGAAGCTTCCGGAGCCGGTGTGCGCGCAGGCGTCACAGGCCGCCGCGTCCGTCTCCGTACCGTCCCCGGCCCGGCCGCCCGTCCCCTGCGAGGGGGCGAGGGTCGAGCACATGTTCCGGCCCAAGGGCGACGAGACGGTCTGCCCGCCGTGCGCCCAGGACGCTGCCTGGCGGGCGCATGCGGCCAAGTGGCCTGCCTACGAGCCCGTGCAGGACGAGGACTTCGAGGCGCCCGAACCGTTGCCCTGGCGGGAGCGGGTCGCGGCCGTCCTCGCGCAGGACGCGTCCGGTGGTGCCGGCTGAGGCGTACGGCCGTTTGCTGGTGTGGCGGTTCCACCGCTGGCGCGGTGGAGCGAGGAGAGTGGGCCCAGGGGCCTGGACGGACTGAGGAGGACCGGTGGTGGATGCCATGGTTGACCGATGGGACGGAGTTCGGGCGACGAGGGACCCGGTGCGGTGCCGTGAGCAACTGATGGCGGCCGGACGGACCTTGTTCGCCGTGTACGGGTACGCCCGTACCTCCGTCGAGGATGTATGCGTCGCGGCGCACGCACAACTGCGTGATTTTTACCGCGAGTTCGAATCACGTGAGGCGCTGCTCTTCGACCTGTACGACGAGGTGGCGATCGGCGGGATGCGTGCGACCGAGCTGGAACTCTCGTCCGATGGCATTGATACCTGCTCGACGGAAGAACGGTTCCGCAGGCTCTTCGACGCCTATGTGCGGGTCGTCACCCGGGACCCGCAGGCGGCGAGGGTGGCGTTCGTCGAGGTGCTCGGGGTGAGCCGGGCGATGGACGAACACCTCGCGATGTGGCGGGCGGTCTGGGTCGAGTTCCTGACCCGTGAGGCCGAGCGGGCGGCGGAGCGAGGTCATGGGACGGACGGTGATCTCACGGTCGTCGTGCAGGTGCTGACGCACTCCGTCGACGAGCTGCTCGCCCACCACGGACGCCGCCCGCGTCAGGTGCCCCGGGACTGGCTGACCAGTGAGCTGACCCGGATGTCGCTGGCCATGATCGGCCCCGAAGTCGCCCCCGGCGCCTCTGCCTGACCGCACCAACTGCCGCAGCACCTGCCGCACCACCTGCCGCGCCGCCTGACAAAGCCGGTTGCCGGATCGGCAAGCGGAGGCATCATGGAGAAATGGCAGCACAACAGCACCAGCACCACGGCGTGGAAGACGGCGGTCCGGCGGACGGCACGGCGGACGGCTCGGCGGGCGACGAGTTCTCGTCCGTCCTGACGGGCGTCGGCCCCCGGCTGCGCGCCCTGCGGACGGAGCGCGGCACGACGCTGGCCCAGCTGAGCGAGACCACCGGGATCTCGCTCAGCACGCTGTCCCGGCTGGAGTCCGGCGGCCGCAAGCCGACCCTGGAACTGCTGCTCCCGCTGGCGAAGGCGTACGGGGTGCAGCTGGACGAGCTCGTCGGCGCGCCGGACACCGGCGATCCGAGGGTCACGTTCCGTCCGTTCAACCGGCACGGCATGACGTTCGTGCCGCTGACCCGGCACATCGGCGGGGTGAACGCGTACAAGCAGGTCATGCCCGGACTGACGGGCCCGCCGGGGCCGGTCGAGCAGCGGGTGCACGAGGGGTACGAGTGGCTGTACGTGCTCTCGGGGCGGCTGAGGCTGGTGCTGGGCGAGCACGACCTGGTGCTGAAAGCGGGCGAGGTGGCGGAGTTCGACACACGTACCCCGCACTGGTGGGGCAACGTCGGGCCGGAACCGGTGGAGTTCCTCAGCCTGTTCGGACCGCAGGGGGAGCGGATGCACGTACGGGCGAAGCCCAGGGGGAGCGACCGGTCTGCCGACGGCGAGGGCGGGTGAGCGCGCGAGGCCGGGGGCGACGGCTCTCGGCAGACGGCTGCGCCACCTCTACGACTTCGCGGTCTTCTACGACTTCGCGGTCTTCTACGACTTCGAGATCTTGGGGTCGACCGTCTGGTCGGCGGGCGGCGCCTTGGCGTCGACCTTCTTTCCGAAATCGGTGAGAGAGACCTCTCCAGCCTGCTTGCCGCCCTCGGTGACCGACTTCAAGATGTACGGCTTTCCCTCGGCGGCGACGTACGTGGTGATCTTCTCGCCCCCCGGCTGCTTCTTCAGCAACGCCAGAGCCTTCTTGCCGTCGACTTCGCTGGTGCTGCCCTTGGTCATGCCTTTGCGTTCTGACTTGTCACTGTCCATCGACGCGAGGAATGCCTGCTTGTCGCACATTCCCTCGATTCCGGCCTGTCCCGGCTCGGACTTCACCCACTTGTCCCGGACCTTGGGGATCACCTTCGCCGCCCCGGACTGCCCCTTAAGCGCGTTCTGCCAGAATTTCTCGTCGCCCCGCACATACGCGCTCTGGTCCACCTGGATCACGTCGGCCTTGGCGCCCTGGCCGGTCATCTTGCCCGTGCAGCGGTCCTGATCGTCCACCTGGAAGTCGACGCGGATCACGTTGCCGCCCGGCTGCCGGACATTGCCCTTGACCCGGACCGACGGCGCGTCGCGCGTGGCCTTCACCGCGTCCGCCGCGATCTCGTCCGCACTCTTCCCGTCGAACGCGTCGCCCGAATCCTTTCCCGCACTCTTATCCGAGTCCTTGTCCGTTCCCTTGTCCGTGTCATTCCCGCACCCCGCGAGGACGGTGACGCCCAGGCATACGGAGACCGCTGCGACTAAAGCCTTCTTCGTCTTCATCGAATGACCCTTTCCCTAAGGAATCCGTGAGGATTTCAAAGAGCCACCTGCCCCGAAAAATCAGAGAAAACCTGAGGCGGACGGAGATGAAACGGATGGGCGGATTCCGTGCGCTTGGGCCGCTGGGGCTGCTGGGGCTGCGGCGGTTGCTGCCCGGTAGGGGCCGCCCAGCCCCCACGCCTGGTGCATCGCGTCGGCGTAGGCGGCCGCGAGCCGGTGTTCGCCGGACGGGCCGCCGGACCCCGGGGCTTCCGTGACCCGGAGGACGGTGGCGGGTGGGCGTGCCAGACTTTGTCCATGACATCGCACGCACTGCATCTCACCGCCGCAGTCACGCACGAAGCCGATTGGTATGTGGCTCGCTGCCTACAGGTCGAGGTCACCAGCCAGGGCGAGACCATCGAGGAGGCGCTGAGCAACCTCCGCGAGGCACTGGAGCTCTATTTCGAGGACGCGCCGGCTCCAGAGGTCACTGACGTGATCACCGCGCCCGTCGAGGTTCGTGTCGCATGAGTCCTGCTGTGCCGACCGGGCTGTCGGGAGCCGAGGTCGCCAAGGCCCTGGATCGCGCGGGATTCGCTCACGTATCGACGCGCGGCAGTCACGCCAAATATCGCAGAGACGACCGCACCGTGATCGTTCCGCTGCACCGCTCTCTCGCTCCGGGAACGTTGCGCTCCATCCTGCGGCAGGCTGACTGGACTGCGGACGACCTCGCAGGCTTCCTCAAGTAGCCGCGCAGGCCGGGGGCCGGTCCACCGTCGGCGCGTA
The DNA here is from genome assembly GCF_055584045.1 of Streptomyces sp. NPDC104307. Taxonomy (NCBI): domain Bacteria; kingdom Bacillati; phylum Actinomycetota; class Actinomycetes; order Kitasatosporales; family Streptomycetaceae; genus Streptomyces; species Streptomyces sp. NPDC104307. The sequence goes on along the minus strand of NZ_JBVJMU010000011.1, from coordinate 126,016 downwards.
AGCCCCGCCCAGCCCCCACGCCTGGTGCATCGCGTCGGCGTAGGCGCCCGCGAGCCGGTGTTCGCCGGACGGGCCGGGATGGGTGCCGTCGTAGGTGTCCGTGTGGATGTCGTACCCCGGCGGCCGGGAGGCCAGCAGGAGCGGGGATGACGGTTCGTCGAGGTCGGCCACCGTCTTGGCGAGGAGTTCGTTGAAGCGGGCGCACTCGGCGGCGAAGGGGGCGTCGGACTCGGCCCGGATGTTCGGTATGACGGGGAGCAGCACGCACCTGATGTGCGGGTTCGCGGTGCGGGCCGCGGTGAGGAAGGCGCGGGCGTTGCGGGCGGTCTGCGTGCTGTCCGTGTAGAAGCCGAGGTCTATCAGGCCGAGCGAGACGAGCAGGATGTCCGCGCGGTGTGCGGTGACCGTGTCCGCGATCACCGGGGCCATGTGCAGCCAGCCCTCGCCCCAGCCGGCCAGGTGCGCGCGGGCCCCGGCGGGGAAGGCGGGGGCGCCGTACGTGTGGGAGACCGGGGTGCCCGTGCCGGGGTCGTACAGCGCGGTGCGGGGGCCGACGATCGTGTACGGGGCGTCGAGGGACGCTTCGAGGTGCTGCCACATGCGGTAGCGCCAGGTGAAGTCGCCGGCGCGCCCGATGGTCATGGAATCGCCGACGAACATGAAACGCATGGCGTCATCATGGCCGATCATGGCTTCGGCCTGCGACGTGACGATGGACACTTGTGCCATGCGCTCGTATCGAATGACTGCCTTCGGCGCCGCCGCGCTCCTCTCCCTCGCGGCGGCGGTGCCCGCCGTGGCCGACGACGGCGGGGCCGACCGCAGCTTCACGATCAAGGACCCGAGGATCACCGAGTCCAGCGGACTGGCCGCCAGCCGGGCCCATCCGGGGATCTACTGGACGCACAACGACAGCGACGACGGGCCGTACGTCTACGCCGTCGACTCCCGGACCGGGAAGACCGTCGCGACGATCACCATGAAGGGCGTCGGTGAGCCGCGCGACGTGGAGGCGATCTCGCTGGGCCCGGACGGGAACCTGTACGTCGGTGACATCGGGGACAACCTCAACGGCAGCTGGGACCACGTCTGGATCTACCGCTTCCCCGAGCCGAAGGTGCTGCGGGACGCGACGGTCCGGGCGACGCAGTTCGACGTGAAGTACGCGGACGGGCCGCGCAACGCGGAGGCGCTGATGGTCCACCCGAAGACCGGGCGGGTGTACATCGCCTCGAAGAAGGAGGGCGGCGGCGGGCTCTACGAGGGCCCGGCGAAGCTCACGGCGGGCTCGGACAACATCTTCCGGCGGGTCGGTGAGGTGCCGTGGGTGACGGACGGGGCGTTCTCGCCGGACGGGAAGGAGCTGGTGCTGCGCTCGTATTTCAGCGCGCGCGGCTACGTGTTCGCGAACGGCAGGCTCGGCAAGGACTATTCGGTCGAGTCACCGCTGCTGGGGCAGGCGGAGTCGGTCACGTACACGGCCGACGGTTCGGCACTGATGTACGGCTCCGAGGGTGAGCAGAGCGATGTGGTGCGGGTGGACCTGAAGAACGGCGGCGAGTCGGGCCGTACCGGGGTCAAGTCGCCCTCTTCGGCCGGTGCGGGCGGTGACGGGGGCGGCGACGGCGTGCCGGTGAAGGGGACGACGGCGACCGGGCTCGGCGTGCTGGTGGTGATCGGGCTGGTGCTCTTCCTGGGCAGGCGCCGCCGGAAGAGCTGAGCGGCCCGCGGACCTACGTCTCCATCGGGCGGAGCTCGTAGTGCAGGGTCCGGTCGCGCTTGATCCGGTGCGCGAGCGGGACGAGCACGCCCTGCACGATCGGGTGCTTGCGCGACAGCATCCGGGCGGCGTGCGTGTTCTCCTTCGAGCCCGCCTGGAGGAGCCGCGCGTGGGCGGTGATCTGCGGACCGGTCGGGCTGCCGCGTACCGTGCACGGGCCGACGAGCACGGTGGGGTGGTTGCGCATCCGGTCCACCTTCCAGGCGGAGGAGAACGTACGGATGTACGCGTGATCGCCCTCGACGGCGATGTTGACCGGGGTGTCGACGTGCGTACCGTCCTGCCGACGGGTGCTGAGCAGGACGGCGTACTGCTTCACGAACGGCTTGAGCTCGGCAATCGTGTCCATACCTCCATGGTCCGCAGGCCCGGCGCCGTGTCATCCCCGGGCGGACCGGCGAACGGGCGTTTCACGGCCGCCACCGGGCCCGGTAGTAAGATCATCCGCCCATGACGACGAACCCCGGGCCGACGCCCTTCTCCACGCCCCGCCTGGACGCCCTGCCGCTGCGGGTGGACCACGCGGACGAGATGGCGGCCGTGCTCGCCGATCCCGCCCTGCACACCTTCACGGGCGGCGCCCCGCAGGACGCGGAGGCGCTGCGGTCCCGCTACGCCCGGCAGACCGCAGGCTCCCCGGACCCGGCCGAGCGGTGGTGGAACTGGGTGCTCCGCGTGCGCGGTGACGGCCACCTCGCGGGCTACGTCCAGGCGACGGTGGACGTGACCGGTGCCCGCGCGGAGATCGCCTGGGTGATCGGGACCGGGTGGCAGGGCCGGGGCTACGCCAAGGAGGCGGCGGCCGGCCTGGTGGCGCACCTGCTGGCCGGGGGAGCGGTACGCACGCTCGTCGCCCACATCCACCCGGACCACACGGCGTCCGAGGCGGTGGCCGCGTCTGCGGGGCTGGCGCGGACGGAGGAGTGGGAGGACGGCGAGGCGCGGTGGCGGCGCGACGAGCGCTGACCGCCGTGTCCTCAATCGCCGGACGGGCTTGATCAGGGGTGGTTGCCCGTCGAGCCGTTCAGCTTTCGGACGGCTCGGGCGCCTGCTCGGTCTCCGGCTCGGGCTTCGGCTTCGGGCTCGGGCGGCCCGCCGTCACCAGCGCGGTGACGTCGAGGGTGACCTTGGCACCGATCGAGTCGGGGAGCGTGACGCTGTGGCCGGGGGCGTGCACCTGGTGGGTCTCGTACCCACCAGTGGAGGGTTCCGTGAGGACGTGGACGCGGCCGTGCTTGCGGTCGAGGATGACGTAGACCGGGATGCCGGCGGCGGCGTAGGCGATGACCTTGTGCCGCAGGTCGTTCTGGTAGTTGCCGGAGGTGACCTCAAGGACGAGCCGGAACGCGCTCGGGGCGTAGCAGTTGTTCTCGACCACATGCGCGTCGAAATCGGCGTCCACGACGGCCAGGTCCGGGATGGCGTAGTCGGAGGGGCCGCTGGGCAGCCAGACGCTCACAGCCTGCAGAACCTTGGACTCCTCGCCGTGGAGGCCTGCCGCCAGGAAGGGGACCATGAGCGAGGTCAGCGCGTTCGCGTGCGCGCCGTCCGGCGATGGGGCCACGGTGATGACGCCTCCGATGATCTCGACGCGGTGACCCGGGAGCTGCTCCGAGAGCCGGTTGGCGCTTTCGAGGAGCGATTCGGGCTCCTGCGGCATGGGCCGTTCCGGCTCACCGTCACAGGGGTGCTCGACTGCTGCTGCAGACATTGAGGGCCTCCTGAAAGGGCTGGTATCGAGGACATCATCGTAGGACTGTGGGCCCCTTCGCGGCGGGTACGCCCCGCATCACCCCGGCGAGTGAAGCAGAAACGGCCCTGCGCACGTGGTCACGTGTGCAGGGCCGTTTCCCGGAAGCGCAGGCGTTACAGCTTTTCGATGACGTAGTCGATGCACGCCGTCAGTGCCTGGACGTCCGACGGGTCGATCGCCGGGAACATCGCCACGCGCAGCTGGTTGCGGCCCAGCTTGCGGTACGGCTCCGTGTCGACGATGCCGTTGGCGCGCAGGGCCTTGGCGACGGCGGTGGCGTCGATCTCGTCCGCGAAGTCGATCGTGCCGATGACCTGCGAGCGCTTGGCCGGGTCCGTGACGAACGGGGTGGCGTACTTGGACTCCTCGGCCCAGCCGTACAGGTGGCCGGAGGAGGCGGCCGTGCGGCCGGTCGTGAAGTCCAGGCCGCCCTGGGTGTTCATCCAGGTCAGCTGCTCGTTCAGGAGGAACAGCGTGGCCAGGGCCGGGGTGTTGTACGTCTGGTTCTTCAGGGAGTTGTCGATCGCGGTCGGCAGCGAGAAGAACTCCGGTACGTGCCGGCCAGAGGCGTGGATACGGGCCGCGCGCTCCAGGGCCGCCGGGGAGAAGATCCCGATCCAGAGGCCGCCGTCGGAGGCGAAGGACTTCTGCGGGGCGAAGTAGTAGACGTCGGTCTCGGTCACGTCGACCGGCAGGCCGCCCGCGCCGGAGGTGGCGTCCACCAGGACCAGGGAGCCCGGGTCGGCGCCCGTGACGCGCTTGATGGGCGCGGCGACGCCGGTCGAGGTCTCGTTGTGGGTGAGGGCGTACACGTCGACGCCCGCCTCGGCCTCCGGGTCCGGGTGGGTGCCCGGGTCGGAGGCGATCACGGTCGGGTCGGCCAGCCACGGGGCGAGGAGCGACGCCTTGGCGAACTTGGAGGAGAACTCGCCGAAGTTGAGGTGCTGGGACTTCGCCTCGATCAGACCGTGCGTCGCGATGTCCCAGAAGGCGGTGGAGCCGCCGTTTCCGAGGATCACCTCGTACCCCTCGGGGAGGGAGAAGAGGTCGCGCACTCCGTCCCGTACCGCACCGACCAGGTTCTTCACCGGGGCCTGGCGGTGGGACGTGCCGAGGAGCGATGTTCCGGTGGCGGCCAGCGCGTCGAGCGCCTCCGTCCGCACCTTGGAGGGACCGGCGCCGAAGCGTCCGTCTACGGGCTTGATGTCAGCGGGAATCTCGATATCGGCCACGACTCGGAGGGTAGCGGCTCCGCACGGCAGCTACCGAATGCGTCCGTCCGGTGAGACACCGGATCCGGCCAGTGGACGGTATCGCCAGGTGGGGCGGGGGTAGGGGGCTCCCCGCCCCCTGGCCTGTCCGGCGGCTCAGACCAGGGAGGTCACGAGCAGGGTGAGGGCGGCGATGAGGATGGCGACGCGGACGTAGTGGTAGCGGTCCCAGCGGTCGCTCTGCTCCTTCCAGTCGGCGGGCCGGTTCTCGGGGGTCCACGTCTTGCCCCGGTTGTTGATCGGGACGAGCAGCAGGATCGACATGATCACGCTCACGATCAGCAGCGCGCCGGCGGTGACGGCGAGGCCGGTGCCGGGGTGGTGCCATCCGGCGACGGCCCGGATCGCGACGAGGACGACCGAGCTGATGTACCAGTACGGCATCACGGCGCCGAGCATCCGGCCCCCGTGGGCGCGGGCGAGCTGGTCGCTGTCCTCGGGCAGTGCGTTGAAGATCCGGTTCATGACGAAGGCGACGGAGAACTCCACCCCCACCATCAGCCCGACGGACACGGTGGTGACGACCTCAAGTGCGTTGAGCATGACGGCCCTTCTTGTTTTCTAGCAGCGCTAGGCGATGGGCTCAACGCTAGCGCTACTGCCGCTTGATTGTCTAGCGGTGATAGGATCGGGTCATGTCGGTAAAGGAACGCAAGCAGCGCGAACGGGCGGAACGCGAGCGCCTCATCGTGGCGACGGCCCGTGAACTCGCCGAGAAGCAGGGTTGGGACGCGGTCACCACCCGTCGGCTCTCCGAGCGCATCGAATACAGCCAGCCCGTTCTCTACAGCCACTTCCGCGGCAAACGGGAGATCATCGGCGCCGTCGCCCTGGAGGGCGCCGCCGAGATGGCCGCGGCGGTGCGCGCCGCGACCGCCGCCGCGGACGGACCGCGCGAGCGGGTGTACGCCCTCGCCCGCGCCTACCTCGACTTCGCCGCCCGCAACCCGGCGGTCTACGACGCCATCTTCCAGCTCGACGGCGGACTCCCGTACGCGCGGGAGGACACCCCGGAGCCGCTCAAGGACGCCTTCGCCGCGCTGCTGGAGTGCCTCGGCTCCGTCGCCGGGGACGGCGTCCATCCGGCTCTGTTCACCGAGGTGTTCTGGGCGTCCCTGCACGGGGTGGCGACCCTGACCCGGTCGGGGCGGCTGCTGCCGGAGGAGACCGAGCAGCGGGTGGAGCTGCTGGTGGAGCGGCTCGCCGTGGTGTGACGCGGCGTGGTGTGGCACGGCGTCCTGTCGTTCAGGTACCGCTCTCGGCGTCACCCGTGCCCGCGCACGCCTCCGTCAGTCAGCTCGTCCCGGTGCGTGCGCGGGCGTCCGCCGCCCGCTTCTCCGTAGCCTCCGCCTCCCGGTCGCGTCCCAGGGCGCTGTAGAAGTCGGCCAGCAGGTCGAGGGCTTCGAGGGTGTCGGGGTCCTCCGGCCCCAGCAGACGGGTGCGCGCCTCGACCACCCGCTCGCCCAGGGCCACCGCGTCCTGATGACGGCCCACACGGCTGTAGAAGTCGGCCAGATCGTGCAGGGCTTCGAGGGTGTCGGGGTCCTCCGGCCCCAGGACACGGGTGCGCGCCGCCGCCACCCACTCCTCCAGGTCGACCGCCTTCCGGTCTCGTCCCAAGGAGCTGTAGGAAGCGGCGAGGTCGTGGAAGCTCGCGAGGGTGTCGGGATCCTCGGGTCCCAGGACGCGGGTACGTGCCTGGGACACCCGCTCCCGCATGGCGGCCGCCTCCTTGTGCAGTCCCAGGAGGCCGTAGGTGATGGCGTGGTTGTGGACGCTTGCGAGGGTGTCGGGGTGCTCGGGTCCCAGGACGCGGGTACGTGCCTGGATCCCCCGCTCCTCCAGCTCCGCCGCATCGAACAGACGCCCCATCGCACCGTAGGAGGCGGCGATGCTGTCGAGAATGCCGAGGGTGTCGGGATGGTCGGGCCCCAGGACGCGGGTACGCGCCTCGGCCACCCACTCCCGGAGGCGCAGCGCCTCCTCGGTACGTCCCACGTCATCGTAGGAGGCGGCGAGGTTGTCGAGGGTGTTGAGGGTGTACGGATGCTCGGGTCCCAGGACGCGGGTGCGTGCCTCGGCCACCCGCTCCCCCAGGCGTAGCGCCTCCTGGGCACGCCCCATGTCACCGTGGGCGGCGGCGAGGTCGTCGAGGGCGACGAGGGTGTCGGGGTGATCGGGCCCCAGCACACGGGCGCGCCCTTCGGCCACCTCTTTGTACAGGGCGGTCGCTTCGTCGCCCCGGCCGTCCATGTGGAGCTCGGCGGCCTGTTCGTGCCGGCGGGCCAGGGATTCGGCGCTGGGGTCCGGTGGGTGAGGGGGGAGGGGCGGGAGCGGCGGGAGGTCCCGGCCGGTGGGGGGCTTGCCGGTGGCCGCCGCGCGGTTGAGGACGAGTCCGAGCTGGTCGGCGTTCTCGGTGCCCCGCTGCTGCGGCAGCGGCAGCCGTTCCGCCGTGAACCGGCTCCACAGGGTCCGGTAGATGTCCTGCATGGTGATCAACGGGCCGGTGTGCGGGGCGCCTTCACGCAGGAGGGTCAGGAGCCGCCCGGTGAACGCGGTGTGCGCCTCGTCGGGGAGGACCAGCGCCGTGCTGTTGGGCGGGGCCGAGGTGAGGGTGTAGGTCCCCTGGATGTCGAGCTGCCCGAGAACCTCCTGCTGACCGGCGCTCAGGGTGGTGCCGATCGCGCGCCCGCTGAAGCAGCTGTCGAGGATGATCACGCGGTTCCTGGCTCTGCTGCCGAGGAACGTCCCGCGCACGGTGTCGAACCGCAGCGCGCTGTACTCCACGGCGTCCATGGCGGTGTCGTGCAGGGCGAGATAGAGCTCGTGGGAGCGGCCGAGCGGAATTCCGTGCCCGGCGAAGTAGAACAGCAGCAGGTCCTCGGCCTCATCGGCCGCCCGGTGCAGCACCTGGCCGATCGCCCGGCCGGTCGCCCCGGGCGGGATGGTGACGCAGACCTCGGCGGGAAACCCGCCGAGGCCCGGATCGGTGAGGACGGCTGCCAGGTCGCGCAGATTGGCCGCGATCTGCGGCACGTCCGCCAGCTGCTCGTCCTCGTACGCGGCAGAGCCGAGAAGGACGATGCGGGAGCGCGCCGGATCGATACCGCGAACGCTCACCGACGCTCCTCCGCCTGCCCCAGGGCGATCCTCAGGAGGCGCTCGGCGTCGTCGGCGGACTGCGCGTCCAGCTCCACTTCCTGGCCCTGCGGCCCCTTCACCTTGATGCGTACGGCCCGGCGCCTCGGCTGCGACAGGTACGCGCCCAGGGAGGTGGCCAGCGCGCTCGCCACCCCGCCCGCGCCCAGCGTCGCGATGAGGACTTCGGGGAGCCCGCCGAGCTCACCCGCCGCCGGGATCGCCGGAGCCGGTTTGACCCGTCCCCGGAGACCGGATTCCTGGCTCAGCCAGTCGTCCAGATCCTCCAGTTCCTCGACCGGATCGGCTCCCTCGACCCACAGACGCAGCTCCACTGCTGTGCTCCCCCCACACGTGATCGGTGTTGACCGCTCTACCTCAACTCCCGGTTCACCGCAGGGTGACCGGGAGCGAGACAAGGTCATTCTGGGTGACGATCGGCTTGTTGCGCAGCTCGTCCGCCGGGACGGCGAGGGCCAGTTCCGGGAACCGCTCGTACAGTGCGGGCAGGGCGACGGCCGCTTCCAGGCGGGAGAGCGCGGCGCCGGGGCAGACGTGCGGGCCGTGGCCGAAGGAGATGTGGCGGTTGGGGGAGCGGGTGACGTCGAACTCCGTCGCCGTCGGCCCCCACTGCTTCTCGTCGCGGCTGAGGGCGGCGAACGAGATCATGATGCCCTCGCCCTTCGGCAGGACCCGGTCACCGACCTCGATGTCCTCGGTGGCGAACCGGATCAGTACGTGTGAGGTGGGCGCCGACCAGCGCAGCGTCTCCTCGATCACCCCGTCCCAGCTCACTTCGCCCGCGAGCACCGCGCGGCGCTGCTCGGGGTGGCTCTGGAGGGCGACGACGGCGTTCACGATGAGGCTGATCGTCGTCTCGTGCCCGGCGGCGATGATCACCTTGAGGGTGTTGAGGATCTCCTCGTCGGTGAGGTGGTCGCCGTTCTCCGAGGCGACGAGCAGCGCGCCGGTCAGGTCGTCGGCCGGGGACGCCTTCTTCTCGTCGAGGATCCGGGAGAACAGGGTGTGGATGTCCGCCATCATCTGCGGCACCTCTTCGCGCGGTGTCATGTTGGAGAAGAACTTGTCGAACAGTTCCTTCATCCGGGGCAGATCGGCGGAGTCGACGCCCATCAGCTCGCTGATGACGTTCATCGGCAGCGGGTAGGCGAACTCGGCCTTCAGGTCGACGCTCTCGCCCGGGGGGCGCTCGTCCAGCCGGTCCAGCAGCACCTTCGTGCGCGCCTCGATGCCGTCCCGCAGCCGCTCCACCCGTCGTACGGTGAGCGCCTGGGCGACCAGTCCGCGCAGCCTGCGGTGCTCGGCGCCGTCCGCCGTCAGCATGGTGCGGCCGGGGTTGACCAGGCCGATCAGCGGCCAGTCCAGCGGGATCTCGCCGCGCTGCCAGGCCCCCCAGATGTTGATGTCCTTGACCAGGCGGCTGTCGGTGAGCAGCGATTTGGCCTCCGCGTGGTGGGTGACCGCGTAGACGCGGACCCCGCCGGGCAGCTCCACCCGGGCGAGCGGGCCCGCCGCGTGCAGCCGTGCGCTCTCGCCGTCGAGGTCGGTGACGAACGGGTCCAGGACGATGGGCTCCCGCTCGTCGTTGCTGCCCGGCGCTTCGGTCGTCGTCGCGGTCATCTCTGGCCTCCAAGGGCGGGGGTGGGCGTGAAGCGTGCCGGCAGGTCCGTCAGTCCGCGCAGCCACGGGGAGGGGCGCCTGGTCAGCTGCTCTTCGGGGACCGCGAGGTCGACGTCGGGCAGCCGGTCGAGGATGACCTCGATCGCCGTACGGGCGATGACCTCCGCGGTCTCCTGGGCGGGGAACGGGCAGCGGTGGTCGCCGTGGCTGAACGAGAAGAAGGCGTTGTTGCCGCCGGTGAGCGTGGATCCGTCGGTGCGGACCTGGGGGTCGGCGTTGGCGCCGGCCAGGCTGAGGACCAGCAGGTCGCCGGCCTTGATGTGGCGGCCGCCGAGGTGGGTGTCGCGGCTGGCCCAGCGGCCGGCGATGTTCTGGCTGGGGGTGTCCTCCCAGAGCACCTCGTTCATCGCCTCGCCCACGCTGTGCCGGCCGCCGGAGAGCGAGGCGGCGAAGCGGTCGTCGGTGAGCATGAGGCGCAGCGAGTTGCCGATCCAGTCGGCGGTGGGCTGGTGGCCGGCCGCCATCATGACCATGAGGTCGCGGGAGACGTCCTCGTCGGTGAAGCCGCGGGTGTTGGCGAGCATCCGGGAGACGACGTCGTCGCCGGGGGTGGCCTTCCGCTCTGCCACCAGCTCGTACACCGACGTGGCGATGTGCCGCTGGCCCGCCAGCGCGGTCGGCCCGCCGTTGATCATGTCGTTCATCGCGGTGACGAGGGCGGGGCCCTTCTCGTCGGAGAAGCCGAAGAGCTTCGCCAGCACCCGTACGGGCATCAGCATCGCGTAGTCCGCGATGAGGTCGGCGGTGCCGGCCGAGCAGAAGGCGTCGATCAGCTCGTCCGCGAACTCCGCCGTGCCCTCCTTGAGTTCGAACGGGTTCACCGCCTCCAGCGCGTCACTGATGACGGCGGAGCGGCGGCTGTGGCGTTCACCGACCGTGTAGAGGATGGACGGCTGGGTCCGGCTGATCATCGGCATCAGGGGCCAGTCGTCGGGGATGGCCGGCCACTGGTTCCACAGCTGCGAGTCGCGGCTGAACAGCACGGGGTCTCCGGTGAGCTGGTGCAGCTCGCGATAGCCGAGGACGAGCCAGGCGGGAATGTCGCCGGGCAGCACGATCGGGGCGACCGGCCCGTGGTCGCGCCGCATCTCCCGGTAGAGCCGGGCGGGTTCGTCCTGGAACCGGCCGCCGTACAGGTGCACGGCCTCGGTGCCGGCTCCGGTTCCGGTGCCGGCCGCGTGGGGGCACTGGGTCACGGGGCGGACTCCGGGGTCAGGGCGGCGAGGGTCTGGCCGCCGTCCGCGTCGGTGGTCGCGGTGGACGGCGCGCTGCCCGCGGCGTGGGCGGCGGACAGCGCGTGCAGGTGCTCCACCAGCGTGATCAGTACGTACTTGCTGGAGGACCGGTCCCGCGCGTCGCACTCCACGAGCGGTACGTCGTCCGAGAGGGCCAGTGCCTCGCGGATCTGCTGCTCGGTGTGGAGCGGGCCGCCGAAGTCGTTGCACGCCACGATGAACGGTGTGCCGTGGTGCTCCAGCCGGTCGATGGCGTACCAGGAGTCGGCGAGGCGACGGGTGTCGACGAGTACGACGGCGCCGAGCGTCCCGGAGAACAGCCGGTCCCAAAGGAACCAGAAGCGCTCCTGGCCGGGCGCGCCGAACAGGTAGAGCACCGAGCGTTCGTCGAGCGTGATCCGGCCGAAGTCGAAGGCGACGGTGGTGGACGTCTTGGAGTGAACGCCGTCGAGGTGGTCGACGGCCTCGCCCGCGCGGGTCATCGTCTCCTCCGTGTTGAGCGGACGGATCTCGCTCACGGATCGGACCATGGTGGTCTTGCCGACGCCGAAGCCGCCGACGACGACTATTTTCAGTCCGTTGTCGGCCGTGGCCCGAAGGGCGGCACGGTCAGAGGTTGCGGAGTCCAACGAGCACCTGTTCCAGGATGTCGGGGTCGGGGAGCCGGTCCGCGACGCGTGCGGTACGAGGGTGGCGGGCGCTGATCCGGCCGGTGTCGAGCAGATCGCACAGCAGGATGCGCACGATGCTGACAGGCAGGTCGAGGCTCGCGGCGATCTCGACGACCGCGGTGGGCCGTTCGCACATGCGCAGGATCGCGACGTGCTCCGACTGCATACCGGGGGCCGGTTCGCATTCCGAGACGACGAGTGTCACCAGGTCGAAGACGTCCGAGTCGGAGCGGCTGCGGCCACCGGTGAGGGTGTACAGCCGGTCCGGGTCGTCGTCCCGGCCCGGACGCGGGCGGGGCGTCATACGGCCGCGTTCTCTTGGGCCCCGGAGGTCCCGGGGGGCCCGGAGGGTTCGCGCGGCGGGGCGACGAGGTGCTCGCCGAGCTGCTCGACGAGCTCGCTCATGTTGTGCCCGACGAGGCCGACGTCGGCGTTCTCGGAGGCGACGACGGCGAGGTGGGCGCCCGCGCCCGCCTCCACGATGAACAGCACACCGCCGTAGAACTCGGCCATGGCGGACCGTACGCCGCCGGTGCCGTCACCGAACTCGATGGACGCGCCGTGCGACAGGCTCTGGATGCCGGCCGAGATCGCGGCCAGCTGGTCGGCCTGGTCGACGGAGAGCTCGGGGGTGCGGCACAGCTTGAGGCCGTCCCTGGACAGCACGAGGGCGTGGCGGGTGCCGGGGGTGCGCTCAAGGAGCCCCTCCAGCAGCCAGTTGAGCTTCTCGTCCGTGGTCGCGGTCATCGGGTGTTGCCTTCCGGGTGCGGGGAGTTGGGCCGTACGGCCTGGCGGAAGCTGCTGAAGCGGGCTGCCTGGGCCTTGGGGTCGGACGTACGGGGCCGGGGGGCCGACCCTTCGGATGCGTCGGAGTCCGCTTCGGCGTCCGCGTTCGCCGAGGCCCTGGCACGGGACTCGGCGGCGGCCAGGGTGCGGCCCCGGGAGCGCTTGGGCAGTCCGCTCTCCCCGAACCGGGGGAGGCCGCCGGTGGTGTCCGACATGGTGTCCGACGTGGTGTCGGAGGCGGAGTTCGGCAGGGAGTCGGAGCGCAGGAACTCCATGGTGCGGGAGTTGTCCGGGGCGCCGGACTGCTTGGCCTCTGCTGCCTCTGCGGCCTCTGCCGTCTCTGTGGCCTCTGTGCCCTCTGCAGTGCGGCCGGTTCCGGCGGGCCCGTCGGTACGGCCCGCTTCCGTCGGCTCGTCGGCCACCGGGGTGTGGACGGGCTCGGGCTCGCTCGGGGAGGCGGCTTCCGGGGCGGGCGCGGGGGTGGGTGCGACGGCCGGTGCCGGGGTCCTGGTGATGACCTCCTGCGGGAGCATCATCAGCGCGCCCGTGCCACCGCGCGCCGACGGCCGGAAGGAGATCGTCAGCCCGTGCTTGCGGGCCAGCCGCCCGACGACGGCGAGGCCGAGTCGGGTGCCGGAGAGGCCGGTCAGGTCCTGGCTCTCCGCGGAGACGGCGCGCTCGGCGCGGCGCAGCTGCACCTCGCTCATGACCAGGCCGCTGTCCTCGACGGTCAGCACGATGCCGGCCGGTACCTCCTCCACGTACACATGGACCTCGGCCGTGGGGGGCGAGAAGTTCGCCGCGTTGTCGAGGAGTTCGGCCAGCGCGTGCATGATGCCCTCCGCCGCGTGCCCGGCCACGGCGACATCGCTGGTGGAGTGCAGGCGTATCCGCTGGTAGCCGCTGATCCGCCCCATCGCCCCGCGCAGGATCGACTCCATGACGATGGGCTTGGCCCAGCGGCGCCCGGAGCGCGCACCGGTCAGCACGGCGATGGAGTCGGCCAGCCGGCCCGCCTGGGCGGTGCGGTGGTCCAGGTGCAGCAGGTCGCCCAGTACGTCTTCCGAGGCGTGCCGGTGCTCCATCTCGCGCAGGTCGGCGAGCATGCTCGTGGCGAGTGCCTGCATCCGGCCCGCGGCGTTGGCGCAGGCGGCGACCGCTGCGGCGCGCTCGGTCTCGCTGCGGGAGGCGCGGGCCTTGAGCGCGGCGTTCTGCGCGGTGAGGCGCTCGACGTCGGCCGCGGCCTGTTCGGTGATCCGGGCGGCCTCCGCGGCGGCGGCCGATTTCACCTTCGCCGTCTCGGCGGTGAACCGCTGGGCCTCCTGGGCGGAGGCGGAGACCATCCGGGAGGTCTCGGCGGTGAACCGGCCGGCCTCGGCCGCGTTCGCCTCCCGCAGCCGCCGCACCGTGGCACGGGCGTGGACGGCGGTGGCGACGGCGGCGGACAGCAGCACGGCCGCGGCACCGGCCCCCCACGCCACAGCGGTCCTGGCCGAGTCGGGGGCGGCGAGGGCGGCCCAGAGACACAGGGACCCGGTGATGACGACCGTGGCCAGCAGGGCAATGGCGGTCGGCCTGGTTGAGGGGCGCAAGCGGAGTCCTTGGGGGCGGACGGTGACGGACGGGACGGACAGGACGGACGGGGCGGTTCGGGCAAGTCGGCTAGGCGATAGATAAGTGAGACAACTGGAACAGAAAATTCCCAGACAAGTCTCAGTCACTATATGAGAATTGACGATCTGTTTGGGAAGAACTTGTGGTGCTCTCTGTTGCGTATGTGTTCGCTTAGCCGTCAAATTCCTAGGTATTGACGCATTCGGCGGAAACGCGAGCAGTCGGGCGCGCACCGGCCCGGACCGGCGGCATCCTGGCCGGATGGCACCTCGTGAGGCAACAACCGCCCCCGACCGCAACGGACCCGACAGCGCCGCCCCCGACCGCACCGCACTCGCCGAAGCACTGCGCTCTGCGGTGCGCGGCGAGATCGAGTTCGACGCCACCGCGCGGGCCCTGACGACGATGGACGCGTCCAACTACCGCCGGGTGCCGCTCGGTGTCGTCGCCCCGCGCGACGCGGAGGACATCGCCGCCGCGCTCGCCGTCTGCCGCGCGCACGGTGTGCCCGTCGTGCCGCGCGGCGGCGGCACGTCCATCGCCGGGCAGGCGACCGGAACCGGCGTCGTCCTGGATCTCACCCGCCACCTGCGCTCGGTCGTCGAGCTGGACCCCGGCTCCCGCACGGCGGTGGTCCAGCCGGGCGTCGTCCTGGACGAGCTGCGGGCCGCCGCCGCCCCGCACGGGCTCACCTTCGGCCCCGACCCCTCCACGCACAGCCGCTGCACCATCGGCGGCATGATCGGCAACAACTCCTGCGGCGCGCACTCGGTCGCCTGGGGCACCACGGCCGACAACGTCCACGCGCTGACCGTCGCCCGCTACGGCGGCGACACCCTGCGCCTGGAGCCCGGCGCGCCCGGACCCGCCGGAGTCCAGGAGCTGGTCGCCGCCCATCTCGCCCTGCTGCGCACCGGGTTCCCCGAGCTCCCGCGCCGCATCTCCGGATACGCCCTGGACGCGCTGCTGCCCGAGCGCGGACCGGACCCCGCCCGCGCGTTCTGCGGCAGCGAGGGCACGCTCGGCGTGGTGACGGAGGCGGTGGTGCGGCTCGTCGAGGCCCCGGCGGTCCGCGCGCTCGCCGTACTCGGCTACGCCGACGAGTCCGCCGCCGCGGAGGCCGCCCCCGGCCTCCTCCCGTACCACCCGCTCACCGTCGAGGGCATGGCCGCCGACCTCGTACGCGAACCGGCCGGGCTGCCGCGCGGTGCGGCCTGGCTCTTCGTCGAGACGGGCGGCGCCACGCTCGCGGAGGCGCGGGCGCACGCCGAACGGATCGCGCGCGCCGCGTCCCCGGACGCCGTCGACACCGCCGTCGTCACGGACCCGGCCGGGCAGCGGGCGCTGTGGCGGATCAGGGAGGACGCGTCCGGCACCGCGACCCGGATGCCGGGCGGCGGCGAGGCCTGGCCGGGGTGGGAGGACTGCGCGGTGCCGCCCGCCCGGCTCGGCCCCTATCTGCGCGACTTCCGCGCACTGCTCGCCGAGCACGGGCTGCGCGGCACCCCGTACGGACACTTCGGCGACGGCTGCATCCACGTACGGATCGATTTCGACCTGCTGAGCGCCGACGGCGTGGCCCGCTTCCGCCGCTTCTCGGAGGCGCAGGCCTCACTCGTCGTCGCGCACGGCGGATCGCTCTCCGGTGAACACGGCGACGGCCAGGCCCGCGCCGAACTCCTGCCGAAGATGTACGGGGACGAACTCGTGGGCCTCTTCGGCCGGTTCAAGGACCTCTGGGACCCGAACGGCGGCATGAACCCGGGCATCCTCGCCCGCCCGGCCCGCCTCGACGAGAACCTCCGCTTCGACGTGCTGCCGCGCGGGCCGGTCGACGTCGCCTTCGGCTATCCGCACGACGGCGGCGACTTCTCGGCAGCGGTGCGCAGGTGCGTCGGCGTCGCCAAGTGCCGTACGACGGAGGCCGCCGGCCCGGCCGTGATGTGCCCGTCCTTCCGCGCGACCGGCGAGGAGGCCCACTCGACCCGGGGCCGGGCCCGGCTGCTGCACGAGATGCTGGCCGGCCCGGCGGGCGGCGTGATCACGGACGGCTGGCGCTCGACGGAGGTACGGGACGCGCTCGACCTGTGCCTGTCCTGCAAGGGCTGCCGCAGCGACTGCCCGGTGGGCGTGGACATGGCCACGTACAAGGCGGAGTTCCTGCACCACCACTACCGGCACCGGCTGCGCCCCGCCTCCCACTACGCGCTGGGACGGCTCCCGCGGTGGCTGCGCCTGGCGGCCCCGTTCGCGGGCGTGCTGAACGCGCTGGCGCGGGTGGCACCCCTGGCCCGGCTCGCCAAGCGGCTGGCGGGCATCGCGCCGGAGCGCTCCATCCCGGTGCTGGCGCGTGAGACGTTCACCGGGTGGCTGGGCGGGCGCTGGGGCAAGGGCACGTATCTCATGTCCAACAGTGAGGTGGCCACCGTCTGGCCCGACACCTTCACCGAGTACCTCTCGCCCGAGGTGGGCCGGGCGGCGGTGAAGGTCGTGGAGGCGGCGACCGGCCGCCGGGTGGTCCCGCCCGCCCGCGGACTGTGCTGCGGCCTCACCTACGTCTCGACCGGCCAGCTGGACAAGGCTCGTTCGGTGATGCGCCGCACCCTGGACCGGCTGGCCGGCACCCATGGCTCCCCTGACTCCCCCGACTCCCCGGTGATCGTCCTCGAACCGAGCTGCGCGGCCACCCTGCGCACGGACCTCCCCGAGCTGCTGCCGGACGACCCGCGCGCCGCCCGACTGGCCGCCTCCGTCCACACCCTGGCCGAGTACCTGGAGAAGTACGCCCCCGACTGGCGGCCCCCGCACCTGGACCGCCCGGTCACCGGCCAGACCCACTGCCACCAGCACGCGGTCCTGGGCGACGGCCCGGACCGCCGCCTGCGCGAACGGGCTGGCCTCACCGGCGAACTGACCGGCGGCTGCTGTGGACTGGCCGGCAACTTCGGCTTCGAACGCGGCCACTGGGACGTGTCGGTCGCCTGCGCGGAGGACGCGCTGCTGCCTGCGGTACGGGCGGCGGCGCCCGGCACGGAGTTCCTGGCGGACGGCTTCTCCTGCCGGACCCAGCTGGACCAGGTGGGGGGCGTGCGGGCGCGGCATCTGGCGGAGGTACTGGCGGAGGGGTTGCCCCCGGGCTCCCGCTGAGCGGGCGCATGCACCGGGAGGCGGAAGCCGGCTGCGGCCTCGGCCGGTTCACTGTCGTATGCCAGGCTCGCAGAGCCTGGGAATCGGGTTCGGGCTTGATGAACTTCAGAGGCGCAGGAGTCGAGGTATATCAACGCCGACGCTCCTCATCGCGCTCCGACAGCAGGAGATCGGAGAGGCTCGGCAGATCCGGTGCCAGTTCGGGCACCAGGTCCGGCATGCCCTCACTGGCCGGTGTCCCGCCCCGCGCCACGATCTCCCGGGCCAGCGCCGCGAGATCGCCCAGCGCCGGGTGGCCCGGCGCATCGCGGCGGGCGAGCAGCACCGGGACGGGCGGCGCGTCGGTGAGCGGGCGGTAGGCGACCCCGGCGTGCGGGTGCATCGCGGCGGTCGAGGCGGTGGAGACCCCGGCGCCCCGGCCGGCCGCGATGGCGGTCAGCCAGTCGTCGGTGTTGGCGACCGTGAGGGTGGCGGCGGGGCGCGCGCCCGGCGGCCACAGGTCGGGGGTGGTGGTGCCGGAGACGGTGTTCAGGACGACGGTGCCGGTCGCCAGGTCTGCGAGCCGGAGCGCGGGGCGGGCGGCCAGTGGGCCGTCGGCCGCCACGGCGGCGACCCGTTCCTCGTCGAACAGCACCTCGGTGAGGAGGCCGGGCGCCTCGACCGGGCCGCGCAGCAGTGCGGCATCGACCTCGCCGCGGGTCAGCCCGGCGGTGCGGTCGTCGATCCGCAGGAGTTCGAGCGGGGTCTGCGGATACCGCTCCTGCCAGCTGCGGAGCAACGGTGTGGTGTACCGGCCGAACGCGGACCAGGCGTGCCCGAGCCGCAGCGGCCACCTCCGCAGCCCGCCGGGGTCGATGGCCTCGTCGAACGCGGCCACGGCGGCGGCGGCCTTGTCGCGGAAGACGACACCTTCGGGGGTGAGGGCCAGGTGGTGGGTGGAGCGGTCGACGAGCCGGATGCCGAGGTGGCGTTCCAGGGCGGCCAGGGTGCGGGAGACGGCGGGCTGGGTGAGCCGGAGCCGGGCGGCGGCGCGGGTGACGCTGGACTCGTCGGCCACCGCGAGGAACGCCCGCAGATGACGGAGCTCGACCCCGCGTCCGGCGCTCCGGCCCACACCCTGTCCTGTACTCATGCGCCGGGAGCATAACGGGAGCCCAGTCGGCATTTCACGCGCCACGCTGAGGTGCCTACGGTAAGGGGATGTGCTGCGCGGAGCGAGTGCAGTATCTTCAATTGGATGGTGCAGCATATTGCACTTTTCGATGTACTCGTGAACTAGGGAAGTCAGGCCACAGGTGAACGACCAGGGCACCGCCGCAGAACCGGCCACCGCCGCAGTCGCCGTACCGGAGGCGGTCGCCGCCCTCGGTGAGCCGGGCGCTCCGGCCCCCGCCGGAGGGCGCGGAGCCGCGCTCGCCCCGGTCGCGCTGGTGGTCGCGGGCGGCCTCTCCGTGCAGTTCGGCGCGGCGGTCGCGGTCCTGCTGATGCCGAAGGCCGGCGCCCTCGGAGTCGTCACACTGCGCCTCGCGGCCGCCGCGCTCGTCCTGCTCGTCGTGTGCCGCCCCAAGCTGCGCGGCCACTCGCGCGCCGACTGGGGCACGGTGCTCGCCTTCGGCGTCGCGATGGGCGCCATGAACACGCTCTTCTACCAGGCCGCCGACCGCATCCCGCTCGGCGCGGCCGTCACCCTGGAGGTGCTGGGCCCGCTCGCCCTCTCGGTCATCGCCTCGCGCCGCCTGGTCAACGTGGTCTGGGCGGCCCTCGCCCTGGGCGGGGTCCTGCTGCTCAGCGGCGGCGGCTTCGACCGGCTCGATCCGGTGGGCGCCGCGTACGCACTCGGCGCGGGGGCGATGTGGGCGACGTACATCATCTTCAGCGCCCGCACCGGCCGCCGCTTCCCGCAGGCCGACGGACTGGCCATGGCCATGGTGGTGGCCGCCCTGCTCTCGCTCCCGCTCGGCATCATGGAGTCCGGCTCGAAGCTCCTGGTACCCAGCACGCTGGGGCTGGGCGCGGCCGTCGCGGTGCTCAGCTCCGTCCTCCCGTACACCCTCGAACTCATGGCGCTGCGCAGACTGCCCGCCCCCACCTTCGCGATCCTGATGAGCCTGGAACCCGCCATCGCGGCCACGGCCGGCTTCCTCATCCTCGACCAGGCGCTCTCCACCACGGACGCCCTGGCCATCGCCCTGGTCATCGGCGCGAGCATGGGCGCGGTGCGCAGCCAGGTGGGGGGCCGGCGGAAGCCGGGCGGCGGGCGGCCTCCCGCCCGGGAGTCCTGAGCGCTCGCTCCGCCAGGGCGTGAACGGGAGGCCCTAGGTCACGGCTCGCGGCGGGCCGTGATGTCCGCCGCGTTGGCACGGATCCAGCGCAGCAGCGGCTCCAGCGCCGCCGCCGCGCCACGGCCCAGCTCTGTGACCGAATACGTCACGGACGGCGGCTGTCCCGTGCCGACGCGGCGGTGCACCAGCCCGTCCTGCTGGAGTGAGCGGAGCCTGGCCGCGAGGCTCTTGTCGCTGATGCCCGAGACCACCGTGCGGAGTTCGTGATAGCGGAGCGGCTCGGCCAGCAGTGCCGTGAGGATCAGCATCGTCCATCGGCCGGCGAGGTGCCCCAACACCTCGCGCGCCGGGCAGTCCTTGTGGAACACGTCACCCATCACGTCTCTCCCGGGCTCCTGGACTGCGCGCTCACCGTCGGGTGAGCACCGCACCACATGGTGAGCGCCTTCCGCCGCATCCGCGCTCTCCCTAGGTTAGCGACCTGCTCACGCCCTGAGGAGGAAGCATGAAACCGACCACGCTCGTCATCGGCGCCACCCGTGGCCTGGGGGCGGCCATCGCCCGGCAACTCGCGACGCGCGGCCACCACGTGATCGTCAACTACCGCACCGGTGAGGCCGAAGCGGCCGAGCTCGTGCGTGCCATCGAGTCCACCGGCGGCAGCGCGTCGAGCGCCTGTGCCGACGTCACCGACCCGGCCGCCGTCGACGAACTCGTGACCGGGATTCTCGCCACCCACGGGCGGATCGACACCGTCGTCGCGGCCGCCAACACCGCTCCGCCGCCCTTCGCCGCGCTGACGGACCTGTCCTGGGCGGACTTCGCGGCCAAGGTCACCGGCGAGCTGGCCGGTGCCTTCCACATCACCAAGCGCGTCCTCGTGCCGATGAGGGCGCAGGGCGCGGGCCGGATCATCTACATCGGCAGCACTGCCGCGGACTACGTCGGCGAAGGACGGCTCGCGCACGGCACCGCGAAATCCGCGCTGGCCACCTTCGCCCGCCACGTCGCCGCGGAGAGCGCACGCGACGGCGTCAGCGTGCTCGTCGTTGCCCCCGGGGCAGTCAGGACGCCCGCCGTCGCCGAAGTCCTGACCGGCGAGCGCGTCGCCCTCCTCGCCCGCGAGTCCGTGCTGGGCCGGATGCTGGAGCCGGACGACGTCGCCGCCGCGGTGGCACTGGCCGCCGACCCCGTACTCGCCGTGGCCACCGGTACGACGCTGCGGGTCGATGGCGGCTGGTCCGTCCTCGTCGGCGGCCCGGTCGGCAGACCTGCCTGAACCACCCGACTGACCAGCGGTGCCACGATATTCGGCGCCGCCTCACGGTCCGTGTCCCGTGCGGCCCGCACGGGGCACGGGGAGCTGCCGGACGGCGCCTCCCGTGATCGTCCTCGGGGGATAACCCCCGCCCGCTCACTGGCTTCAGTGCCACCGCCGACAGGCGTGCCAGACGGATTCTTCGGGCGGCCGCATTTCCGAATTATTGGGCCCACAAGCAGCCCGCACCTCAAGTCCCCGAAGGACCAGCCATGTCGCGCCTTTCCCCGAAGCACCGGTCCACGTACCGCGCTCTGTCGGCTCTCGCCCTGCTGACCCTGACCGCCGGGGCCGTCACGGCCTGTGGGGACAGCGACCCCGCCCCCAAGACCTCCGCCTCGCACCCGGCCGCCGCCTCCCGGCCCGGCGCTTCGCACCCGGCTGCCTCTCCGGCAGCCGCGGCGGGCGCGTCGAAGCTGCGCATGATCACCAACGACGGTCACCGCGTGGCCTTCCACGTCACACAGGGCAACGGCCGCACGATCGTCCTGGACTCGGGCGGCGGCGAGGACTCCTCCTACTGGAACGACCTCGTCCCCAGGCTCCACGCGGACACCGGCGCCACCGTCATCACGTACGACCGGCCCGGTCTCGGCAAGAGCGAGGTGGTGCCCGGACCGTGGAAGGCCGAGAGCGCGGTCAGTGACCTCAAGTCGGGGCTCCAGCAGCTGGGCATCACCCGGAACGTGACCCTCGTGTCCCACTCCCAGGCCGGGGAGATCGCGCACTACTTCGCGAAGGAGAACCCGAAGATGCTCTCCGGCGCCGTACTGGTCGACGCCAATCTGCCCCAGCTCTTCACCGACGAGGAGATCGCCCGTCTCGCGGCGGCGAGCGCGCCCCAGGTCGCCGCCGCGAAGAAGGACCCCGACGACCCGAAGAACCGCCAGCTCCTGTCCACTGCGGAGAGCTACGTCCCGGTGCACCGGGCCTTCCACAAGGTCGTCTGGCCGGACGCGGTGCCGGCCGCGTACATCGTCTCGGAGAAGACCCCGCTCGAAGCGTCCCCGGTGGACGCCCAGCGCTGGCGCGACGCCGCCACCCTCTTCGCCAAGAGCGGGCCCGGCCGGACGCTCGTCACCGCCGAGGGCAGCTCCCACGACGTCCCGAAGGACCGTCCCGACCTCGTGCTCAAGGAGATCGAGGGCATGGCCGCCACACCGGCGAGCTGAACACCCGGCTTCACCAGGTCAGGTCAGGCCGGGACGGAACGGGACGGACCGGGACGGGTGAGACCGTCACGCCAGCCCCGTCAGGCCAGGCCCGCTCCGATCGCGCGGCGTACCGCGTCGGCGCGGTCCTTGATG
This sequence comes from Streptomyces sp. NPDC104307, assembly GCF_055584045.1. Classification (NCBI taxonomy): domain Bacteria; kingdom Bacillati; phylum Actinomycetota; class Actinomycetes; order Kitasatosporales; family Streptomycetaceae; genus Streptomyces; species Streptomyces sp. NPDC104307. Next base: position 104,013 of record NZ_JBVJMU010000011.1, on the reverse strand, counting down.
TCCGCCTTGGCGAAGAGGTTGTTGATGTGCGTCTTCACCGTGGCCTCGCTGATGAAGAGCTTCTCCGCGATGGCCCGGTTCGGCAGGCCCTGGCCGATGAGAGTGAGGACCTCGCGTTCGCGGGGCGTGATGTCGGCGGGCAGCGTCCGCCCCGGCGCCGGGGGTTTGGTGCGGACGGTGGCGAGGAGGCGGTCCTGGACCTCGCGGTCGAGCACGGACTGCCCCGCCGCGGCCGCGCGGATCGCGCGGGTGATGTCCTGGCGACCCGCGTTCTTGGTGAGGTAGCCGCGGGCCCCCGCGCTCAGCGCGGCCAGGATGGAGTCGTCGTCGGCGAAGGTGGTCAGGACGACGACGGCCACGTCCGGGTACTCCTCCGTGAGCCGCCGGGTCGTCTCGGTGCCGTCCATGACGGGCATCCGCAGGTCCATGAGGACCACGTCCACCGGTCCTGCGGCGACCGCGGCGAGCACCTCGGTACCGTCGGCGGCGGCCGCGACGACGTCGATGTCATCGGCCAGGCCGAGAACGGCGGCCAATGGCTCGCGCACGGCGGCCTGGTCGTCGGCGACGACCACCCGCAACCGCTGGGTGTTCCGTGTCGATTCGCTCATTCCGGGATCACTGCCTCCACCTGCCAGCCGCCCTCGGCCGGTCCCTCGGTGACCGGGCCCGCGGTGATCGTCCCGCCCAGCAGGGCGACCCTCTCCCGCATGCCGATCAGTCCCATCCCGCTGCCGACGCCCGCGCGCACCGCACGGGTCGCCCGGCTGTTGCGGACCATCAGTCTCGTCGACGCAGCGTCGAACGTCAGCTCCACACGGACCTCGCCGCCGGGTGCGTGCCGCGCGGCGTTGGTCAGCGACTCCTGGGCGATCCGCAGCAGGTTCTGGGTCACCCGGGACGGCACCTCACGGACGGTCCCGTTGACGGTGAGGGCGTCGCGGTGGCCGGAGGAGTCGATCAGCGCGGTCAGGCTCCCGACCAGCGGCAGGGCGTCCTCGCGGAGTGCGTGCACGGTCCACTGGGCCTGTTCCAGGCTCTTCTTGACCAGGCTGTGCGCCTTCTGGTTGGCCGCACGGACCTTCTCCAGGTCGCCGGTCTCGATCAGCGCGTCCGCCAGTTCCAGCTGCATGTTGATGCCGGCCAGCGAGTGGGCGAGGACGTCGTGCACGTCGCGGGCGATCCGGCCGCGCTCGGTCAGCACGGCCGCCTTGGCCTCGGCACGGGCGGCCCGCTCGGCGGACTCGGCGGCATCGATCGCCGCCCGGATGGCACGCCGGCGGCCGCGGTTCACGATGCCCATCACGACCGGGGTGCCGGTGGTCAGGCCGAGGACCCAGGGCAGCAGGTGGTGGCCGGGGCCGAGGTGGAAGTACAGGACGCCACCGCACAGCACGCCGGAGAGCGCCGCGAGGGTGACGGCCTGCCTGGCCGGCAGCCGGAATCCGGCATGGCCCACGAGGAAGTACGCGAAGAGATAGCTCGAACCGCTGCGGCTGACGCCGATCAGGGCGGCCGCCGCGACGATGCCGAGGGTCAGCCAGACCAGGGCCGCGCGGCGCGGAACCTTCGCCTCGGGCAGGAGACGTGCCGCCAGCGCGAGGGAGTTGACCACGAGGAGCGCGGCGACCGCGAGGCCCCGGCCGTCGAGGCCGAGCGGGCGGACCGTCGCGAAGGCGGCGCCGATGACGGACAGCGTCAGGACCCACTGGACACGGGGGTCCTGACCCGGAAGGGGGCGGGGGCCGGGCTCCCGGCGCGAGGACGCCCCCGTTGCGGGGGCGTCCTGCGCTGTGGGCACGTGTCGCTCTTCGGGGGCGTTCTGTGCGTCGGGGGTGCTCTGTGCGTCGGGGGCGTTCTGTGCGTCGGGGGTGCTCTGTGCTTCGGGCACGGCGTGACCATAGCTCACGGTCAGGCCGTACGGTCGAGAGCGGGCGCGGGCCGCGTCGCCGCAGCGCGGTCCTCGGGCCGGGCGACGAGCCGGCTCCGGATGTAGATCGTCGCGAGCCGGGTGACGACCTCGGTGAGCGCCATCAGGACGAAGGCGGCGACCCAGGCCTGATCCGTGGTGATGTGGTGGGCGATGCTGAACCGCGCCACGTTGTCCGCGCCCCCGCCGTGCGAGACCCAGATCTGGAAGCCCATGCGGGCGCCCATGCCCAGCACCCACAGGACCGCGGAGGCCACGCCGGCCTTGATCAGCAGGTGTCCGCCCGCGGCCCGGATGCGGGTGTAGACGCCGCCCGCGATGCCGAGCGCCGCGCCGATGGCCATCAGCGCGCCGATCAGCACCAGGTCGTTGCCCCCGGTGGGCACGCTGTGGAGGTACGAGTGCGCCACGAAGGCCACGATCCCCAGCGGGATCAGGAAGGTCTTCAGGTCCAGTCGGCCTTCCCGCAGCTGCCGGAAGACGACCAGTACGAGGGCGATGTCGGTGATCCAGTCGGTGGTTGTCATGCCCTCAAGACTGCTGTCGCACGGTCTCTCGCACCTGGACCCATGGGTGGAACGAGAGGTGGAGATCGGAGCGGAACAGTGCCGGAGAAACAATGCCGGAAAAACAATGCAAGCACGCTTGATTGTTTTCCGTCCCGCTGGCAGGCTCCGGGGCACACCGCCACGCCCCGAGGGAGTGCACCGTGTCCGATGCCTCAGCCGTGCTCGACGATCTGCGCAGCGAGAGCGAGGAACTCGACCTGCTGGTAGCCGGGTTGAGCGCCCCGCAGTGGGCGGGCGCGACGCCCGCCGCCGGGTGGACCGTCGCCCACCAGGTGGCCCATCTGAGCTGGACCGACGAGGTGGCGCTGCTCTCCGTCACCGAACCGGAGCAGTTCGGGGAGGAGGTCGCGAAGGCGATGCGGGATCCGGCGGGCTTCGTCGACGAGGCCGCTGCCGAGGTGGTGGCGGCGTACGCACCGCCCGCCCTGCTCACCCACTGGCGTGACGGGCGGCAGCGGCTCCAGGAGGCCCTGCGCTCGGCCCCCGCCGGGACCCGTTTCCCCTGGTACGGGCCGCCGATGAGCGTCGCCTCCATGGCGACCGGCCGCCTCATGGAGACCTGGGCGCACGGCCAGGACGTGGCCGACGCGCTCGGAGTCACCCGCACCCCCACCGCCCGGCTGCGGCACGTCGCGCGGATCGGGGTACGGGCGCGGGACTACGCCTTCCTGGTACGGGAGATCCCGGCGCCCGGCGAGGAGTTCCGGGTGGAACTGGAGGGGCCGGACGGTGAGTTGATCGCGTACGGGCCCGAGGGCGCCGACCAGCGGGTCACCGGGCCGCTGCACGACTTCTGCCTGCTCGTCACCCAGCGCGCCCACCGCGACGACCTCGCCGTACGGGCCGAGGGGCCCGACGCCGACACCTGGCTGAACATCGCGCAGGCCTTCGCCGGTCCCGCCGGCCCCGGGCGCCCCCGGAAGACGGACCGATGACACCGCCCCCGACGTCTTCGCCTCCGACGCCCGCGCCCCTCCGGATAGGCAACGCCTCCGGGTTCTACGGCGACCGCTTCGACGCCGTGCGCGAGATGCTCACCGGCGGCCCTCTCTCCATCCTGACCGGCGACTACCTGGCCGAGCTGACCATGCTCATCCTCGGCCGCAGCCGCCTCAAGGATCCTTCGCGCGGCTACGCCACCACCTTCCTGCGCCAGTTGGAGGAGGGTCTCGGGCTCGCCCACGAGCGCGGGGTGAAGATCGTCGCCAACGCGGGCGGCCTCAACCCGGCCGGACTGGCGGACGTCATCCGCGAGTTGGCCGACAAGGTGGGCGTGCCGGTGCGCGTCGCCCATGTCGAGGGCGACAGCCTGCCGGTGCCGGACGGGTATCTCACGGCCAACGCCTACCTGGGCGGCGCGGGCATCGCCGCCTGTCTGCGGGCCGGTGCCGATGTCGTCGTCACCGGGCGGGTCACCGACGCGGCCCTCGTCACCGGCCCCGCCGCCGCCCACTTCGGCTGGGGGCCCGAGGACCACGACGCGCTCGCCGGAGCCGTCGTCGCCGGGCACGTGCTGGAGTGCGGTACGCAGGCGACCGGCGGGAACTACTCCTTCTTCCGCGACCACGACATCCGCCGCCCCGGTTTCCCCGTCGCGGAGATCCACCCGGACGGCACGTCCGTCATCACCAAGCACGACGGCACCGGCGGCGTCGTCGACCTCGGGACCGTCACCGCCCAACTCCTGTACGAGACCGGCGGCGCCCGGTACGCGGGACCCGACGTCACCGCCCGGCTCGACACCGTACGGCTGGCCCCCGACGGCCCCGACCGGGTAAGGATCTCCGGTGTGCGGGGGGAGGCCCCGCCGTCCACGCTCAAGGCCGGGCTCACCCGGCTCGGCGGCTGGCGCAACGAGGTCGTCTTCGTCCTCACCGGTCTCGACATCGAGGCCAAGGAGCGCCTAGTGAGGGACCAGATCGCGGACGCGTTCGCGCGCGCCGGACGGCAGCCGGCCGAGGTGCGGTGGGAGCCGGCCCGTACCGACCGGGCCGACGCCGCGACCGAGGAGACGGCGAGCGCCCTGCTCCGGCTCGTCGTCCGCGACCAGGACCCGGACGCGGTCGGGCGGGCCCTGTCCGGCGCCGCGATCGAGCTGGCCCTCGGCAGCTACCCCGGCTTCCACGTCACCGCCCCGCCCGGAAAGGGCGCGCCCTACGGGGTGTTCGAGGCCCGGTACGTACCGGCGCGGGACGTCACCCACCTCGCCGTGCTGCCGGACGGAAGGCGAGAGGCGCAGGAGCCGGCTGCCCTGACCCGGGAGCTTGCGGATGTCGAACGGCCGCCGCTGCCAACGCCGTTGGACGTGAGCCCCACCCGCAGCGCACCCCTCGGCCGCGTCGCGGGCGCCCGCAGCGGGGACAAGGGCGGGGACGCGAACGTGGGGGTGTGGGTACGGAGCGACGCGGCATGGCGGTGGCTGGCCCACGAGCTGACCGTCGAGCGCTTCCGGGAACTCCTCCCGGAGACCGCACCGCTCACCGTCGTACGCCATGTCCTGCCGAACCTGCGCGCCCTGAACTTCACCGTCCACGGGCTGCTCGGTGAGGGCGTCGCCGCCCAGCACCGCTTCGACCCGCAGGCCAAAGCGCTGGGGGAGTGGCTCCGCTCCCGCCACCTGGAGATACCCGCAGCTCTGCTGGACAGCGCACCGGAGGTGCACGCATGACCGTCCTGCCCACCGGGCTCGACACCGCGAGCCCCGAATACGCCGCGAACCGGGCGGCGATGCTCGACAAGCTCACCGACCTCGACGCCGCGCACGCCAAGGCGCTGGAGGGCGGCGGCGAGAAGTACGTCGAGCGGCACCGCTCGCGCGGCAAGCTGCTGGCCCGCGAGCGCATCGAACTGCTCGTGGACCAGGACACCCCGTTCCTGGAGCTGTCGCCGCTGGCCGCCTGGGGCAGCGATTACGTGGTCGGCGCCTCGCTCGTCACCGGGATCGGGGTCGTCGAGGGCGTCGAGTGCCTGATCACCGCCAACGACCCGACCGTACGCGGCGGCGCCTCCAACCCCTGGACGCTGAAGAAGGCCCTGCGCGCCAACGAGATCGCCTTCGCCAACCGGCTGCCCGTCATCAGCCTGGTGGAGTCGGGCGGGGCCGACCTCCCCTCCCAGAAGGAGATCTTCATCCCCGGCGGGGCGCTCTTCCGCGACCTCACCCGCCTCTCCGCCGCCGGTATCCCGACCGTGGCGGTCGTCTTCGGGAACTCCACGGCGGGCGGGGCGTACGTCCCCGGGATGTCCGACCACGCCGTGATGATCAAGGAGCGGTCCAAGGTCTTCCTCGGCGGCCCGCCGCTGGTCAAGATGGCGACCGGTGAGGAGAGCGACGACGAATCGCTCGGCGGCGCCGAGATGCACGCCCGCACCTCCGGCCTCGCCGACCACTTCGCCGCCGACGAGCAGGACGCCCTGCGTCAGGCCCGCCGGATCGTCGCCCGCCTCAACTGGCGCAAGGCGCACGCTGATCCGGGTCCGGCCGAGCCGCCCAAGTACGACCAGGACGAGCTGATCGGCATCGTCCCCGGCGACCTGAAGGTGCCCTTCGACCCGCGCGAGGTCATCGCCCGGCTGGTCGACGGCTCGGACTTCGACGCGTTCAAACCGCTCTACGGGACCAGCCTGGTCACCGGCTGGGCCCGGCTGCACGGCTACCCCGTCGGCATCCTCGCCAACGCGCAGGGCGTGCTGTTCAGCGAGGAGTCGCAGAAGGCGGCGCAGTTCATCCAGCTCGCCAACCAGCGTGACATTCCGCTCCTCTTCCTGCACAACACCACCGGCTACATGGTCGGCAAGGAGTACGAGCAGGGCGGCATCATCAAGCACGGCGCGATGATGATCAACGCGGTGTCCAACTCGAAGGTCCCGCACCTGTCCGTCCTGATGGGCGCCTCCTACGGCGCCGGGCACTACGGCATGTGCGGCAGGGCCTACGACCCGCGCTTCCTGTTCGCCTGGCCGAGCAGCAAGTCCGCCGTCATGGGCCCGCAGCAGCTGGCCGGGGTGCTCTCCATCGTCGCCCGCGCGTCGGCCGCCGCAAAGGGGCGCCCGTACGACGACGAGGCGGACGCCGGACTGCGGGCCATGGTCGAGCAGCAGATCGAGTCCGAGTCGCTGCCGATGTTCCTGTCCGGGCGGCTGTACGACGACGGGGTCATCGACCCGCGCGACACCAGGACCGTCCTCGGGATGTGTCTGTCCGCCATCCACACCGCACCGGTCGAGGGCGCCCGCGGCGGCTTCGGCATCTTCCGGATGTGAGGGTACGCATGATCAGCACACTCCTCGTCGCCAACCGGGGCGAGATCGCCTGCCGGATCTTCCGCACCTGCCGTGCGCTCGGCATCGCCACCGTCGCGGTGTACTCCGACGCGGACGCCGGCGCGATGCACGTGCGGGAGGCCGACACCGCCGTACGGCTGCCGGGGTCCGCCCCCTCCGATACGTATCTGCGCGGCGATCTCGTCGTGGCCGCCGCCCTCGCGGCGGGCGCGGACGCCGTCCACCCCGGGTACGGCTTCCTCTCCGAGAGCGCCGGGTTCGCCGCCGCCGTGCTGGACGCCGGGCTGGTCTGGGTCGGCCCGCCGGTCAGGGCCATCGAGCTGATGGCGTCCAAGACCCGCGCCAAGGAGCTGATGGCCGCCGCCGGGGTGCCGCTCCTCGCCCCCGTAGACCCGGCGGCCGCCCACGCGGAGGACCTGCCGCTGCTGCTCAAGGCGGCCTCCGGCGGCGGCGGCCGGGGCATGCGGATCGTGCGCGAACTGGCCGACCTGGAAGGCGAGCTGACCGCCGCCGCCGCGGAGGCGTTGTCCGCCTTCGGGGACGGGGAGGTCTTCGCGGAGCCGTACGTGGAGCGCGGCCGGCACGTCGAGGTCCAGATCATGGCCGACGAGCACGACGGCGTCTGGGCGCTCGGCACCCGGGACTGCTCGCTCCAGCGCCGCCACCAGAAGGTCATCGAGGAGGCCCCCGCACCCGGTCTGGACGAGGCGCTGCGCGAGCGGCTGCACGACGCCGCCGTGGCCGCCGCACGCGCCGTCGGCTACCGGGGCGCGGGCACCGTCGAATTCCTGGTCACCGAGGACGGGCGGCCGTACTTCCTGGAGATGAACACCCGCCTCCAGGTCGAACACCCGGTGACGGAGGCCGTGTTCGGCCTCGATCTGGTCGCCCTCCAGCTGCGGACGGCGGACGGCGAACCGCTGCCCTCCGCCGAGCCCCCGCAGCCCGCCGGGCACGCCGTCGAGGCCCGGCTGTACGCGGAGGACCCGGCGCGCGACTGGCAGCCACAGACCGGAGCACTGCTCTCGTTCGAGGTGCCGGACGAGCCCGGTGTGCGCCTGGACACCGGGTACACCAACGGCGACACCATCGGCGTGCACTACGACCCGATGATCGCCAAGGTCATCGCGCACGCCCCCACCCGGACCGGAGCCGTCCGCCTCCTCGCCCGCACCCTGGAACGCGCCCGCGTGCACGGCCCGGTCACCAACCGCGAACTGCTCGTACGCTCCCTGCGCCACCCGGACTTCGTGGCGGCCCGCCTCGACACCGGCTTCTACGAACGCCACCTGGCCGCCCTGACGCCCGCGCTCGACGAGACGTCCGTACGGCAGGCCGCGACCGCCGCCGCCGTCGTCGAGGCGGCCCGCAACGCCACGCTCAATGTCAGGGGGTTCATGCGCTTCGGCGCCTGGCGCAACCTCCCCTCGCAGCCCCAGATCCGGCGCTACCGCAGCGAACCGGACGGTCGTGAGTACGAGATCACCTACCGCCCCACCCGCGACGGCCTGGCCGTCGGCACGGAGGGCGTCCTCGTCGTCGAGGGCGGACGCGTCCGCGCCACCCTCGACATCGACGGCGTCACCCGGCACTTCGGCGTCCACGTCGAGGGCGACCGGGTGTACGTGGACACCGCGTCCGGCGGGTTCACCTTCACCGCCCTGCCCCGCTTCACCGACCCCGCAGAACGCACCGAACCCGGCTCCCTGCTCGCCCCGATGCCCGGCACCGTCGTCCGCCTGGCCGAGGGGCTGACGGCCGGGGCCGCCGTGGAGGCCGGGCAGCCGCTGATCTGGCTGGAGGCGATGAAGATGGAGCACCGCATCCTCGCCCCCGCCACCGGCACCCTCACCGCGCTCCACGCCACCCCCGGCCTCCAGGTGGAGGTCGGCGCCCTGCTCGCCGTCGTCACGGAAGACGCGTCCGCACCCGGAACGGAGGACGCGTCCGCACCCGTCCCGGAAGACGCGTCCGCACCCGTCCCGGAAGACGCAACCGCACCCGCTGAGGAGACCGCATGAGCACCGTCCTCGAAACCGAAGAGCACCAGGCCCTGCGCGCAGCCGTCGCCGCCCTCGGGAAGCGCTACGGGCGCGACTACATGACCTCCGTCGTCCGCGACGGCGCCCACCCCCGCGAGCTGTGGGCGGAGGCCGCCAAGCTCGGCTACCTCGGGGTGAACCTCCCCGAGGAGTACGGCGGCGGAGGCAGCGGAATGGCCGAACTCTCCATCGTGCTGGAGGAGTTGGGGGCGGCGGGTTCGCCGCTACTGATGATGGTCGTCTCACCGGCCATCTGCGGCACCGTCATCGCCCGCTTCGGCACAGAGGCGCAGAAGCGCCAGTGGCTGCCCGGCCTCGCGGACGGCAGCCTCACCATGGCCTTCGGCATCACGGAGCCGGACGCCGGTTCCAACTCGCACCGGATCACCACCACCGCCCGCCGCGACGGCGAGGAGTGGGTGCTCACCGGCCGCAAGGTCTTCGTCTCCGGCGTCGACATAGCCGACGCCACACTCATCGTCGGCCGCACGGAGGATGCCAGGTCCGGCAGGCTCAAGCCCTGCCTGTTCATCGTCCCGCGCGAGGCCCCCGGCTTCCAGCGCTCGCAGATCGACATGGAACTCCAGGCCCCGGAGAAGCAGTTCGAACTCGTCCTCGACGATGTACGGCTGCCGGCCGACGCACTGGTGGGGGACGAGGACGCGGGCCTCCTCCAGCTGTTCGCCGGACTCAACCCCGAACGCATCATGACCGCCGCCTTCGGCATCGGAATGGGCCGCTACGCGCTCGGCCGCGCCGTCGAGTACGCGAAGACCCGCCAGGTGTGGAAGGAGCCCATCGGCGCCCACCAGGCCATCGCGCACCCCCTCGCCCAGGCCCACATCGAACTCGAACTGGCCCGGCTGATGATGCAGAAGGCCGCCCGGCTCTACGACGACGGCGACGACATCGGCGCGGGCGAGGCCGCGAACATGGCGAAGTACGCGGCGGGCGAGGCGTGCGTCAAGGCGGTCGACCAGGCGGTGCACACCCTCGGTGGCAACGGGCTCACCCGCGAGTACGGTCTCGGCTCGCTGATCACCGCGTCCCGGGTGGCCCGGATCGCGCCGGTCAGCCGGGAAATGATCCTGAACTACGTATCCCATCAGTCCCTGGGTCTCCCCAAGTCGTACTGACAGCCGCCATTCTGTCCCTCCACGCCGTACGGGACCCGCCGCACCCCCTCCCCGGGGGCGGGCCCGGCCCCGGCGTCGCACGTCACCTCGTCACGCGTCGTACGGGGCGGCTCACCTCAGCGGCCGCCCCGCCATCCGCACCGAAGGGACTCCCGTCATGGCGCACGTGTTCCGGAGCGACTACCCCGACGTCCAGCCACTCGACACGGCCATCCACGACGCGGTGCTGGGCCAGGCCGCCGCGGAGTTCGGGGACAGGGTCGCCCTGATCGACGGCACGGACGACAGCCGCCGGATCACCTACCGGCAGCTCGACTCCTTCCACCGGAAGATCGCCGCCGGGCTGGCCGCCGCCGGACTCGTCAAGGGCGACGTACTCGCCCTGCACAGCCCGAACACCATCGCCTACCCGGCCGTCTTCTTCGGCGCCACCCGGGCCGGGGCCACCGTCACCACCGTCCACCCGCTCGCCACGGCCGAGGAGTTCGCCGGGCAGCTCCGCGACTCCTCCGCGCGCTGGATCGTCACCGTCTCCCCGCTCCTGAGCACCGCCCGCCGCGCGGCCGAACTCGTCGGCGGCATTGAGGAGATCTTCGTCTGCGACCGGGCCGAAGGGCACACCTCCGTCCTCGACATGCTCACCACCACCGCCCCCGAACCGATGGTCACCATCGACCCGGCGGAGGACGTCGCCGCGCTGCCGTACTCCTCCGGCACCACCGGCGTCCCCAAGGGCGTCATGCTCACCCACCGCTCCATGGCCACCAACCTGGAACAGCTGAGCCCCTTCGTCCCCATGGGCACCGACGCCCGCATCCTGGCCGTGCTCCCCTTCTTCCACATCTACGGGCTCACCGCCCTGATGAACGCACCGCTGCGGACCGGCGCCACCGTCGTCGTCCTGCCCCGCTTCGACCTCGCCCAGTTCCTGACCACGATCGAGACACACCGCGTCACCGGCCTCTACGTGGCCCCGCCGATCGTGCTGGCCCTCGCGAAGCACCCGGTCGTCGACCGGTACGACCTGTCCTCCATCGAGTACATCGTCAGCGCCGCCGCCCCGCTCGACGCCGAACTCGCCGCCGCCTGCTCGCAGCGGCTCGGCCTGCCGCCCCTGCGCCAGGCCTACGGGATGACGGAGCTGTCGCCCGGCACCCACGTCGTCCCGCTGGCCGCCGAGAACCCGCCGCCCGGGGCCGTCGGCACCCTGCTGCCGAACACCGAGATGCGCATCGTCTCCCTCGACGCCCCCGGCGAGGACGCCGCAACCGGCACCGACGGCGAGATCCTGATCCGCGGCCCGCAGGTGATGAAGGGCTACCTCGGCCGCCCCGACGCCACCGCCGCGATGATCGACACCGACGGCTGGCTGCACACCGGGGACATCGGCCGGGTGGACGGGGACGGCTGGCTGTTCGTCGTCGACCGGGTCAAGGAACTCATCAAGTACAAGGGCTACCAGGTCGCCCCCGCAGAACTCGAAGCGCTGCTGCTCGGCCACCCCTCCATAGCCGACGCCGCCGTCATCGGCGTGTACGACGCCGACGGCAACGAGGTCCCCAAGGCCTTCCTGGTCCGCCGGCAGACCGTCGCCCCCGTCGACCTCACGGCGGACGACCTCACGGCGGACGACGTCATGGGGTACGTCACCGAGCGCGTCGCCCCGTACAAGAAGATCCGGCAGGTCGAGTTCATCGACGCCGTACCGCGCGCCGTGTCCGGCAAGATCCTCCGCCGCGAACTGCGCGACCGCGAGAAGTCCCGCACAGCACCCGACACCCCGTGACTCCGAAAAAGACCTCATGACCCCGGAGAAGACCTCATGACGCTGGCCGCCCCCACGCACGAGCGCGGCATCACCACCCTCACCCTGGACTCCCCGGCCAACCGCAACGCTCTGAGCGCGGGGCTGGTCGGGGAGTTGACGCGGGCGCTGGGAGACTGTGCGGCCGACGGCACCGTCCGGGCCGTCGTCCTCACCCACACCGGGAACACCTTCTGCGCGGGCGCCGACCTGACCGCCCCCGCGGACCCGGCGGCCTTCGTCGCGCTGATGCGGCAGATCGTCGCGCTGCCCAAACCGGTGGTGGCCCGGGTCACCGGCCACGTCCGGGCGGGCGGGCTGGGGCTCCTCGGCGCCTGCGACATCTCGGCGGCCGGACCCGGCGCCTCCTTCGCGCTCACCGAGTCCCGTCTCGGCCTCGCCCCGGCCGTGATCTCGATGCCCCTGCTGCCGCGCATCGACCCGCGCGCCGCCGCCCGCTACTACCTCACCGGCGAACGCTTCGACGCCACGGAGGCCGCCCGGATCTCCCTCATCACGCTGGCCGCGGCCGACGACGTGGACGAGACACTGGCCCCCGTACTCGACGGACTGCGCAGGGCCTCCCCGCAGGGGCTGCGGGCATCGAAGGAGCTGGTCACGGCTAGTGTGCTGGAGAGTTTCGACCAGCACGCGGAAGACCTCATCGCCCGATCGGCGGCCCTCTTCGCCTCCGAGGAGGCCCGGGAGGGGATGACGGCCTTCCTCGAACGACGGGATCCCGCATGGGTGTGGTGACACCGGGCAGAAGCCCAGGCCCCAAGCAGGACCGCAGCCGGGCCACCCGTATGCGGCTCCTGGAAGCCGCGGTCTCCTGCCTGGCCGAACACGGCTGGGCGGGCTCCACCGTCTCCGTCGTCGCGGAACGCGCCGGGGTCTCGCGCGGCGCCGCCCAGCACCACTTCCCCACCCGCGAGGACCTGTTCACCGCGGCAGTCGAGTACGTCGCGGAGGAACGCTCCGCCGCCCTGCGGGCCCTGCCCGACCAGGACCGCGCGGCGGTCGTCGCCGCCCTCGTCGACCTCTACACGGGCCCGCTCTTCCGCGCCGCCCTCCAGCTCTGGGTCGCCGCCTCCAACGAGGAGCAGCTCCGCCCCCGCGTCACCGAGCTGGAGGCCCGCGTCGGCCGCGAGACCCACCGCATCGCGGTCGGCCTCCTGCACGCCGACGAGAACCGCCCCGGCGTACGCGAAACGGTCCAGGGCCTCCTGGACATGGCACGCGGTCTGGGCCTGGCCAACGTCCTCACCGACGACACGGTCCGCCGCCGCCGAGTGGTGGCGCAGTGGGCGGCGATGATCGAGGACGCGCTGGGCTGACGCCGGCCGGGGCGCGGCACCAACCGTCCGGCACCGACGGCGGGGCGATGCGGGGCGATGTCACAACGGGCGCCACCCGTTTCGTCGTTCAGGGAAACGGCCTCCCGCAGGGGAGCGCCGGGCCGTGCCACTCCCTTCGAATCGGAGAAACCGTGTCCGCTGCATACCTCACCCTCACCATCCTCGGCGTGGTCTTCAACGGCGCCGCCGCCGTCACCTATCTGATCGGCCACGACTACCCGAAGACCCAGGCCGACATGAAGGGCATCGACCGCAAGTGGGTCCCGGTGCTGGGGTCGTTGCTCGCGGCGGGCACGGTGGGGCTGCTGGCGGGACTCGCCGTCCCGGTCCTGGGCACCCTCGCCGCCGTCGGCCTCATCCTCTACTTCATCGGCGCGATCATCGCGCACCTGCGGGTGGGCTCCCGCGACATCGTGGGCGGCATCGTGTTCCTCGCCACGGCGGTGGCCGTCCTGGTGCTGGGGATGCTCGATCACGGCGCCTGGTAGCGACGGCGGGAATGTCTGGCGGGCGCGACCCGATGTGTGGCAGCGACGCCCCGGATATCCTGCTCGGTCCCGACAGGCCAGGGAGGCCCCGCACATGACCAGCAACACGTCACCCTTCCCCGCCCGGATCGAGCTGACGGGGGAGGGCCTCGTCCTGCGCGACTGGACGGAGGCCGACCTGACCGCGATGCCGGATCTGTTCGACCACGCCGACATCGCGCACTGGACCCCGATCGTCTCGCCCTTCGACGAGAAGGCCGCCCAGACCCGCCTGGACAGGGCCCGCCGCCTGCGGGAGGAGGGCTCGACCATCCTGCTCGCGATCACCGTGGACGGCGGCGCCCCGCTCGGCGAGGTGATGCTGCGCCGCGCCCCCGAGGGCACCGAGCTGGGCTACGCCGTCGGCCCCGCCCACCGCGGCCACGGGCTGGCCGCGCGGGCGGTACGGCTAATGGCGGGTTACGCCTTCGACGAGCTGGGCGCGGACCAGGTGATCCTGGAGCTGGAGGCCGACAACGCCGCCAGCGTCGGGGTCGCCACCCGGGCGGGCTTCAACCTGCTCGACATCCCCCTGATCGAGGGTGAGGAGAAGGGGCGCCCCTACACGCTCCAGACGTGGGGCCTGGACCGGCCCTGACGGGTGCGGGTGGTGTTGATCGTCTACTGAGTGGTCTCTAAGCTCCTGTGCCCATGGGGATGGGGGAACCGGACCACGGGCGGCGGGCACGGCGCGAGGGGCCGGTCAGGCGTCGTACGGCCGTGGCCCTGCTGGCCGGGGCGGCCGGGCTGGCCGTTCTGGGCGCGGTGTTCGTCCTGCTGCCGGGGGTGGTGGTCGACCACGATCTCGCCGGGGCGAGCGTCGCCGCCCCGGATCGGTTGAAGGCCGTGAACGATGTCCGTACGACGCTGCTACAGGTGGTCGGCGGCCTGATCGTGCTCTTCGGCGCGTATGCCACCTGGCGGCAACTGCGGGTGAGTCAGGAAGGTTTGCGCGCCACCCAGGAGGGCTACGTCACCGACCGGTTCAGCCGGGCCGTCGACCAGCTCGGCAGCGACAAGCTGGATGTGCGCATCGGCGGGTTGCACGCGCTGTGGCGGATCGCGGAGCAGTCCACCCGCGACCGGGAGGCCATCATCTCCATCCAGGCCGCGTATCTGCGTACGCACCTGCCCTGGCCACCCACCGGACCGGAATCACCGGCGGCGGACGTGCCCATCAACGACATCGCGCCTCTGGAGACCCGCGCCGCCGACGCCCAGGTGGCGCTGACCGCGCTCGGCGTGCTGTGTCAGCACCGGGAGCAGTCCTGGGTCAATCTCAGCATCACCGACCTGCGCCGGGCCGACTGCGACGGACTCTGGTTCCCCGAGGTCAACTTCGACCGCGCTTGCCTGGAGGCCGCAGGCCTGTACCGCGCCAATCTGACCCTGGCCTCCCTGGTCTCGGTCAACCTGCGGCACGCCGACCTCACGACTGCGATCCTCCGTCGGGCTCGCTGCATCCTGGCCGACCTACGGGGTGCGAAGCTGGTCGAAACCGACCTGCGTGAAGCCGACTTCACCGAGACCGACCTGCGCGAGACGAACCTGCGCAAGGCCGTCGCTCACGGCACGGTCTTCCGAGGCGCCGATCTCCGCATGGCCGACTTGCGCGGCACCGACTTGAGCACCGCCAACCTTGTCGAAGCACGCCTGACCGGCGCCGTGGCCAGCGAGCACACCCGCTGGCCCGCCGGCTTCGACCACACGGCCGCCGGAGTCGTCGACACCGATGACCCCGGCCCCGAGCCCTCGCCCCTGCTCCAGCCCCCGGCGATGATGTGGCAGGCGCCGCCGCTGCGGTCCACTCCCTGACCAGGACGCGCCGGAACCGGAAGCGGGCAGGCCGCGTCTTTTGCCCCACACGGTGAAAGGGACTTTTCCCCCCACGCAGTGAAAGGGACTGAGATGGCCCCTGCTCCTCCCTACCCTCCCCAGCCGCCCCGCCCCCCAGGAGTTCCGGACCCCACACCGCAGCCGTACTCGCCGTTGTGGCGTCGGCTGCGTGAGGACGACTGGCCGGCCCTGCGTGAGCTGGTCGGGGGGCGGCAGCCCGGCAGCGTGCGCCCGGTCGTGTTGGTGCTGATGATCCCGTGCATGTGGTGGCTGACCTTGCCGCTGGTGATCTCCTACGAGGTCGCCCGGTTCGCCCGCCGTACCGCCCGCCGCGTCTTCCCCTCCCGCCCCGAAGGACGCGTCGAGGACCGCACGGTCCTGAAGGTGCAACGCGTGCGGGCGTGGGTCGCCATAGCCATGTCGGGCGCGCTACTGGCTCTTTACGGCGGTGTCTCCGACGCCTGGAATCAGTTCGCACAACGGCTCTACCTGGCCCCCTGGTTGGCGCTCGCGAGTGCGGTGCTGGTAGCGGCGGTGCTGTACGGGGCGGCCCGCCGGGAGACGCGACCGCTCATGCGGGCGCAGTTCAGGGGCGCCGGCCTGTCCATCCTGGGCTATATCGGTGCCTGGGTGCTCGTACCGGTGCTGTTCGTGGCGACGCTCATGGCCACGGGTGGCCTGCTGTCACACCACGTCACGGATGTGATCGGGTTCCTCGTGTACGTGCCCGCACTGGCCCTCTGGGCGCCGTTCTGGTGGATCGTCTACTTCGTGTGCTTCGCCTCCGGACCGGCGATCCGCAACGGCTTCAGCCTCTCCGCCGCCCATCCGGCGCTCCCGGCGCTGACCACGTGCGCCGCGGTCTGGGTGTTCGCCCTCGTCAGCCGGTCCTCGGGCGGCCCACCGCCGGGCCCGGAGCCGCTGGTGGTCTTCTGCGGCCCGGCATCGGTGACGGCACTGGCGTGGTGGGAGATCCATCGTCTGCGGCATCAGTACGGCATGCGCTGGCGGGGCTGACCCCAGCCCACCCCAGCCCCGCACCAGGAGAGGTGGCAGTGATGGTTGTGATGTCGCTGGTAGCAGGATTCCTCGTGTTCTGCTTGGGCATACGCCAGGCTTTCGTCCAGCACCGTCTCAAACGCGAGGGGGCACGTGTCAGGGGCCGGGTGGTCCGCCACAACACGTCAACCGGCCCGGGTGGCGGGGGCCGGTTCCCGGTAGTCGAATTCGTCGACGCGCAGGGTGTGCCGCACACCTTCCAGTCCAGGACATCGGGAGTCGGGAGGTTTCCCGTGGGCGGTGAAGTCCCGGTGCGCTACGCCCCCGACGACCCGGGCGTCGCGCAAATCGACCTCCTCGGGCGAAAGTTCTTCGAGGTCGCGTTTCCTCTCCTCATCGGGGCCATGTTCCTGACTGTCGGAATACTGGAGATTCTCGGAGTCCTGTCCGGCTCCGGGGGCGGCCCGCAAGGCCGTTGACCTGGCTCCCCGCACCGGTTGGATGGCGTCGACAGCTTCGCGCAATGCGGGGAACGTCATGACATCGGAGGGGTGTTGAGCTCGGCGCACGAGTTGAACAACACACTGGCAGACAACCACTACCCCGGACGCGGGGTGCTGTGGTGCCGGACCGGCGACGGCGACACACTTGGCGGGTACTTCCTCACGGGACGAAGTCCTGCGTCCCAGGCCCGCACTCTGCACCGCACTCCGGAGGGAGCGCTGATCGTCGCACCGTCGGAATCGCGCGAACACGACCACCTGCGTCACTGCGTTGCCGCCCGCCAGAGCGGTCAGTGGCTGGTCTTCGGCAACGGCGAACAGGTCGCCACGGTCGCCGACCGGCTCGGCTCCGGAGAGTCTCCCGCCCCGGCCCTGGACGGACTGGATTACGAACCGGACCCGCCGATCTTCACTCCCCGGCTGACCGTCGTCGCTTACGGACAGGACGGCGGCCGGGCCTGGCTCGGCGCCGCACGGCGCAGCAGTGGGGAAGCACAGCTACAAACCGATTGACGTTGCAGGTCAGCGACCTGGAGCCCGGAGAGGGGGTCTTACAGGGCACTTCGGCCCGCGTGAGTCCTTCCTCCGGGCAGATCGGCGAGCCGGGTTTCCCGGACGTTGCCCACCGGAAATTCACGGGAGAGTACGCAGCCGGCGAGGTCACCGTCCGGCAGGCCGTCGCACCGGCCGCGGACCGGGCTGGCTTTCGCTACGGGGCATCACACTGCGGGGTCGTCGCCGATCTGAAGTTCGTTGACCCATTGCTGGGCTGCTGCGAGGCCGGGAGCGGTGCCGACCGCCTCGTATGCGAACCCGCTCCACTCCTCCAAGACGCGCGGCTCATCGGGCCTGAGGTGACCGGCGCCGCCCTGCACCGGCCGGTGGCGTCGGTAGACGTCCATCGGGGGGCGGCGCCGCTTGTTGTAGGCGGCGAGCGGGTCGTCGGCGTCCACGCGTGGCACGGCGCGGGACGACTGGTTCGACGGGCCGGGTCGGCGGTGCTTACCCATGAGGTCGATGTTCTCAGGCCGCGATAGTGGTCGGCCGGGCGGCGGCGAGCTCCTTCGCCCGGGTTCGCACCTCGTCGACCACGGCGGTCTCGAACGGGCGGGCGGCGTCGAGCAGGGTGTTGAGCCGGGAGGCGACGAGGGTGGAGTCGATGTGGGCCGCGTCGTCGAGCGCCTGGTGAGCCTCGGCGGCTCCCCGTTCGGCATCGCCTTCGCCGAACAGTGCGGCGGCCAGACCGACGCGGTCCATGACGCGGACGCGGTCGAAGCCAGGCTTCCTGAGCTTGAGTGCGTCCTCGAAGTGGATGCTCGCGGGCCGTCGGCCACGGTCGAGGCCGGCGAGGTCGCGGGCGGAGACCGCGCGGGCGCCGGCGTGCTCGGCCGCGTCGAAGTACGCGACCCATTCGGGGACGTCGTCGCCGAGCCCGTCCGCCAGGAGCCCGACTGGAAGGCCCCCGTCGTACGCCACGGCGGGGCCCCGACGTCGTCCTCCACGCTGCCCTCGCTCGTCGTGCGCATGTGGGCGGACGCCGAGGTCGCCGAGGGACACACGGTGCTGGAGATCGGCACTGGGACCGGCTACTCGACCGCGCTCGTGTGCGAACGTCTCGGCTCCGCCGACGTCACGTCGATCGAGGTCGACGGCCGCCGGCTGGAACAGGCAGCAAGCGCGCTGTACGGCCTGGGCTACGCCCCGACCCTGGCGGTGGCGGACGGCCTGTACGGGTACTGGCCCGAGACGAAGTTCGACCGGATCGTGGCCGCCTGCTCCTTCCGCGCGGTGCCGCCCACTCTGCTCGCGCAAGTACGGCCGGGCGGGAAGATCCTGCTCACCCTGTCGGGCTGGCTCTACGGATACGCCCGCGTCCTGCTGACGGTGGCCGAGGACGGCACCGCCGAGGGCCAGTTGCTCGGCGGCACCGTGTCGTTCATGTCAGCGCGTACGCACGCGCCGCCGGTGTTCGGCAACCCCGCCCACTGGGCCGCGAGCCTGCCCGACAGGCCCCGGCTCACCCCGCACAGCCCGGAGCGCATCGCGGCCGCCACCGAGGAAGCGTTCCACCTGCGGTTCCTCGCCCAGAGCGCGGTGCCCGACGCGCAGATGACGACACTGGGAGAGGTGGTGCATCTGGTCGACGTTGTCACCGGTTCCGCGGCCACTCTCACCCCCACAGGCGACGGATGGGCCGTGCGCGAGGGCGGTCCGGTGAAACTGTGGGAGCGCATCGAGCGCGTCCTGGACGCCTACGACACGGCCGGCCGGCCGGGACCGGAGATGTTCACCCTGCACGTCTACGGCGGCGGGCAGCACCTGCGGCACCCGCTGATGCCCGGCCTGTCGCTGCCGAGGCCGTAACGCGGGCGGCCGTGAACCACCCTCGTCCGGTTCACGCCCGGCAGGCCTCACGGTGCCTTGAGGAGGTCGCGGAGTCCGGCGACGAGTTGGGTGACGTCGCGTTCGGCGGGCGGGGTGGCTGCCGGGACGGTGGTGGGTGGCGCGGGCTGTCGGCAGGGTTGGCAGAGGCCGTCGGGGAGGGCTTCGGGGCGGCCGGGGGTGCCGCACTCGGTGCACTCCATCATCACGCGCCGGACCGGGGTTCCGGCGGGCGGCGGGGTGGGGGCGGTCGGGAGCGCGGGCGGGATCTTGCCGGTGAGGCGGTGGCGGACGAGTCCGACCGGTGAGTCGACGTGGGCAGGGAGTCCGGCGGTGAGCGCGCCGGTCAGGTAGTCGGCGTCCACGCCGCGTGCGAACCACCGCTCGGCCAGGGCTTCCAGGGCCGTGCAGTCGGCGGCGGAGAGCGCGAGGCGTGCGTCGACCCGCCCGAGCCCGGCCAGCGCGAGGTAGGCGGGGGAGGGGGCGGGGAATGTGACGGGGGCCGGGGCGGGGCGCTCGGGCTGCGGTTCTGGTACCGGCGCGGGCGCGGGCGGCGCCTCCCGCACCGGATCGGGTACGGGCTCCCGCACCGGCGCGGGAGCAAGGTGGTTCGCCCACCACTCGTTGTCGTGGGCGGTCCGCGACCAGTAGGTCCTGAACACCCAGCGCACCTCGTCGCCGTCACCGACCGCGCACCGCACCCTCCGCAGGTGCCCGGCGACCGACAGTGCGGTCAGCGCGGAGCTGATGGCCTGCTGGCCGTAGAGCGGGAGCTGCTTGGCGAGGCACTTCACGCTCATCGCGGCGCCCTCGGGCAGCCGCTCGATGAACCCGGCGACATACCGCTCCCGGAAGGGCAGCAGTGCGAAGTCATCCACGCAGGGCGGGCGTTGATCCGGCGCGGTTCGCTTGCCGTAACCGGGATGGGCCATCGGGTACGGGGGCGACACTGCGGGCGCGGACAGGGCGGGGCTAGAGTTCTGAACAGCCACGAGATCGGTTCCTTTTGCTTGCGATCTTGGGGTGAGACCCCGGCCGGTGCTGATTACACCGCGTCGGGGTCGCTTCGTTCTCGCACCGTAGACAGTCGCGACGCAGCGTCGCAAGCGGTCACCATTAGTCATACTTGCTGTCCGTGACGGGTCAGGGAGGTCGGGGAGGTTTTCTCAACCACCCTTCTTTCCCCACCGGTTAAAAGAAGGCGCTCGAACCTCGTGGCTCGTGGCTCGGAGCTCGAATCCCAAGCCTCAAGCTCCGGGACCGCCCCGCCCCTTCGTACGCTCGAACGAGTGAACCGCCTTTCTCGAAGCCCGGGGCTCGATGAAGAGGGGTTGGAAGGTCGGTGCGCATCCGTTCTGGCCGCTCTTCGTGGAGCTGTTGCGTGCTGAGGCGCGCAGCGATCCCGACCCGGCCGCCCTGGGAATCGTCTGCGGTTGCCCGGAACACTTCTGACCACAGCCCCCGGCGGCTTCCCTGACCGAGTGGCCGCCGGGGGCTTTCTCGGTTTCCGGCTGATGCAACCGGCTCCTAGTCTCCTCGGGCACCCCGCACGAGCAGCGTGCCCGTGCGTCGGGTTCCCGGGGGTGGAGCGATGACGGAGGCCGACACGTCCACGTATCCGTACTCCTTGAGGATCAGCACCCAGAGATCCGGTTCGTAGTCCCACCGTTTGACGACAGCGGGGTCTTCGTCGGGCCCGCGAGGGATGTACGACGCCTGGCAGCCGTAGCACCCCTCGATCGGGGGGCGCTGGGACATGGCGAACACGCCGCCGGGCTTGAGGTTCGCATGGATGATCGGCAGCAGTAGGCCAGGATCCGAGAACCAGCCCGCGCCGAAGACGCTGTAGATCGCATCGAAGACCGTAGAGGTCTCTCCCAGATAAGTGAGAGCGTCGCCCTGGTGCAGCTCCATCCCGTCCACATCCGACCATCGGTCCCGAGCCTTCGCGAGCTGCATGGAGGAGAGGTCGATTCCCACCGCCCGCATGCCGAGGCCGGCGAGGTGCGCCGCGTTCCCACCTGCGCCACAGCCGAGGTCAAGCGCGGTCTCACCCGGCTCCAGGGCAAGTACCTCGGCCCCGGGGCCGTGGTCGGCGTACTGAGTCCAGTTGAACCACGTGGACTCGCCACGGGCGTTGGTGGGGCGCCTCTGGGGCTTGGTCCGCGCGTACTCGTCCCAGGCAGCGCTACGGGTGTCAGACACTTCGCTTCCGTTCTCGTTCACGGGCACAGCCGCCCGGTGTGGGGAACCGGGCGGCTGGCCGACTGGGTGGAGCTACTTCCCGCCGACGGGGCTGTCGGTGCAACCAGCGTGGCACTGCGAGCAGTCCGCCGCGCCCTCGTTCGGCCAGAACTCGGAGTCGATGGTGAACCCGGCCGCACGGATGGCAGCCGTGGTCAGGGCCATCGCGGAGCGGCCGGCCTTGGGGTCCGAGCCGCCCTCGTCCTCGCCGGGGACGAGGGCGGCTCGAATCCCAAGCCTCAAGCTCCGGGCCCACCCCGCCCCTTCGTACGCTCGAACGAGTGAACCGCCCTTCTCGAAGCCCGGGGCTCGGCCCCCGAGCTGCGAGTTTCGAGCCAGAAGCCTTGTCGTACCCGTACAGATTCTTTGTACGGGTGCGGCGAGGAGTGGATCACGGACATGGGTGGGATTGAGGACCGTATGCACCCCAGGAATCGACAGCGCAAGAACGCGTCGGCCATGAAGCTCGTAGGCAAACTGCTCGCACGTTTCCGCATCGCGGCCGGACTGACACAGGCCCAACTCGCGGATTTAGCACGGGTGCAGGTGGAGACGATCGCCTCCATCGAGCAGGGCCGCCGCTCGCTGCTCCCGGACCTGGCGGAGCGGCTGGACGAGCTGCTGGAGACGAAGGGCGCGCTGGCCACGGCGGTGGAGTACATGCCGGAGGTCGATCTCGTACCCGCCTGGGCCGAGCAGTACATGGACCTGGAACGGACGGCGCTGACCCTCTCCTGGTACGACAACCAGGTCCTGCCCGGACTCCTCCAGACCGAGGCCTACGCACGGGCGGTCTTCCGCAACAGGGTGCCCGCGTTCAGCGAGGAGAAGATCGCGATCCAGACCGCCTCGCGACTGGAACGGCAGGAGATCCTGCACCGCGCCGAGCCACCGACCATCAGCTTCGTCATCTGGGAGCCGGTGGTGAGGCTTCAACTCGTCAGCGACGAGGAGTACGTGGAGCAGCTCCGCCACCTGCGCGCGTGCGCGATGCTGCCGGGCGTGAGCCTTCAGATTCTCCCGCTCAGCCATCGCGCCCATGCCGGGCTGAACGGCCCCTTCATCTTGCTGGAGACACCGGACTATCAACAGGTCGCCTACTCCGAGACCCAGCGCGGCAGCCTGCTCGTCGCCGACCCCGATGAGATCAGCATCCTGTCCCAGAAATATGCGATGCTGCGAGCTCAGGCCCTCAGTCCCGAAGAGACCCTGGGCCTGTTGGACCGTCTGCTGGGAGAGCTGGGAGTTCAATGAGCACTGCACGCGCGTGGTTCAAGTCCAGCTACAGCGGTGATGAGGGCGGCGCATGCCTCGAAGTCGCCTACGAGTGGCGGAAGTCGAGCTACAGCGGCGACGAGGGTGGGCAGTGCCTCGAAGTCGGCTATGCCTGGCAGAAGTCCAGCCACAGCAGTGACGAAGGCGGCCAGTGCGTCGAAGTCGCCGCGCACACCGCCGCCGTACACGTCCGCGACTCCAAGAACCCGGACGGCCCGGAACTGGCGCTCCCGCCGACCGCCTGGGCCGCGTTCACCGCACACGTGGGCCGCTGAGGCGCTGCCTCAGCCGCCGGGGTCCTGTTGACGGCTTCCCGCCCTGGACACCCCCGATGCGGCTCCGTGCCGCCGGTACTGTCCTTCCGATTGCGGCGGCGAGCGCGGCTCCGAGGGCGCTGACGCCGACCAGGGTCAGCCAGATCGCGGATGCACCGGTGGACAGCAAACCGGAGAGCGCGACCGGGGCGACCGCTCCTGCGGCGGATACGGCGAGTTGGTTGAGGGCCAAGTACCGGCCGCGCAGGGCGTCGGGGGCGCTCTCCGCGGCAACAGTCGCCGTGACGGGGCCGCCGAGGAGCTCCCCGAAGGTGTAGCTGCCGGTGCCGAGCAACACGACAGCGATCGCGAGGGCCAGGAAAGCCATCCGGTCTGCCGCGAGGAACAGGAGGTAACCGGCCGCAAAGCAGGCGTGACCGGCGACGAGGACGCGGCTGCGGATCCGCCCGTGGAGTCCCCTGACCACGAAGCCCTGGCCGAAGCCGACCATCAGGGTGTTGAGCGTGAAGACCGCTCCGGCGGTCCAGCCCGGCAGTCCCAGTACGTTCACGGCGTAGACCGGTATCGCGATGTTGAGGGCGAACAACGAGGTGGCGAAGCAGAGCTGATGTGCGACGAGTGACAGGTATTTCCGGTCCCGGAGCACGCGCGGCCAACCTCCAGCCGCATCGCGGCCGGGCTCGGGGCGGGCGTTCGGCACCGCCCGCAACAGGGCGAACGCGGCAACGTAGGACAGGGCGTTGACGATCACGACCACGGTATATCCGCTGTGAGTGCCGATCGTGACGGCCACGGCGGAGACGAGCCCGCCGAGCGCATAGCCGAGGTTGCGTACCGACCCCAGCAGGCCGAACCAGTGCTCGCGCCGGCCGGGCGTGGCCAGGGTCGTGACGGTCACTCCGTAGCAGCCGAAGAACACCGCCCGCCCGGCGCTGGTGAACCAGGCGAAGAGGACGATCTGCCATGGCCGGCCGGAGACGAGGTACCCCGCGAAGCCGAGAGCCTGGGCCAGGTTCGCCGCCAGCAGTACCGGCTTCGCGCCGTACCGGTCGACCAGCCCACCGACCAGCGGTCCGGCAGGAAGCGCCAGTAGCCCGGCCGTCGTCAGCGCCGCACCCACCTGCACCGGCGTCAGAGACGTCGTGGCCAGGAAATACAGCATCGAAACGGGGACGAAGGCGCCGGTGCCGATCGAGTCGATCACGATCGCCGCAAGGAAGCGGCGGTGTGGAGCGGTCACGGGAGGGGGCGCGAGATCGGAAGCGTTCACAGCGTGGACGGTATAGATTTTATACCGGTATACACAACGCTACCGGGAGGCACGCATGAGCAAGGCCTACAACGTCATGGCCGCGACCTGCCCCAGTCGCACCGTCCTGAACCGGATCGGGGCGCGCTGGACGGTGTTCGTCGTCAACGCGCTGGACGCCGGTCCGATGCGATTCACTCAACTCAAGTCGCATGTAAGGGGGATTACGCCGAAGGCGCTCATCGAGACGCTTCGCGCGATGGAGTACGACGGTCTGGTCTCCCGTACGGAAATCCCCGCGAACCCCTCGCATGTCGAGTACGCCCTCACTGACCTCGGCCGGTCACTCCTGATGCCGCTCCGCGCCGTCCGGGAATGGGCCGAGCGCCACGTCCCCGACATCGAACGCGCCCGCGCGCAGGCCGACGCGCTGCGATGACGCGCCTGAGGTGGTAACGCCAGGGACGCCCGAAGCTGCCACGAGTACCGTTTTCCGGCCCACGCTCCTAGCCGGGTGTGGTGGTGCCGGTCGACGGAGCCTGCTGGTAGAGCACCACCAGCGCACCGTGCACGGGCTGTTCCTCCCCGCCTTCCTCCCCGCCTTCCGCCCCGTCTCCGTCCCCCTCGCCGTCCTCCTCGGCTTCGTCGACCAGTCCGGTGAGGGCCTCCCCGAGTTGCCTCGCCTTCGCGGGGCTGAGGCGCAAGTGGCGCAGGGTCAGGTGGGGTTCGACGGGGGAGCGGTCCAGCTCCTGGGCGACCGCGGCGAGCATCGCGGCGGTGCCGGCCGCCTGCGGTTCGGCGACGACCATGTGGCGGGCCGTGCGCTGGTAGTACTGCTCGGTGCCGCCGCGGACCTGGCGGGTCTCCGCGATGTGGATCAGCCCGGCTTCGCGGAGCACCTTGAGGTGGTGGGCGACGTTGCCCTTCTTCGCGTCGAGCTGCGCCGCGAGCCGGCTGACGGTGGCGGGCCGGTGGCCCAGGGCGAAGAGCAGCCGTTGCCGCAACGGGTGTGCGAGGGCGGCGAACTGCTCGGGCGCGCCGATCTCCAGGACGTCCTCGGGGGGCGGTGAGTGGGAAGGCTGATCTCGCATACCGAAAGTGTCTAAAACCTTTGACGCTTTCGCAAGTGGGGTGCTGTACTCCCTCCCATGACGACACCGACGAAGCTTCAGCCCGCCCCCGTGATCGACGAGACGGTCCGGCTCCTGACCGAGCGATACGTCTTCCCCGAGGCGGCCGAACAGATAGCGGATCTGCTCCAACGACGCCTGGCCGAGGGCGCGTACGACGTCGAGGACGCGGAGGAGCTGTCCCGTCTGGTCACCGCGGACCTCCAGTCCGTCAACAGCGACCGGCACCTGAGGCTGAAGCACCATGCGGAGCCGGTGCCCCCGAAGGAGGGGGCGGCCACCCTGGACGCGATGCGCCGAGACTTCGACTCCTCGCTGGGCGGCGCGCCCCGGGTGGAGCTGCTCGATGGTGGGGTCGCCGTGGTGGAGCTGGCGCCGATGCTGTTCCCGCTGGAGTGGGCGGCGGAGCCGCTGAGTGCCGCCCTCACCCTGGTCTCCCGCGCGGAGGCCCTGATCGTGGACCTGCGGGGCAACCGGGGCGGCGACCCGGACACGGTCGCCTTCGTCTGCGGGTACCTGCTGGACGAGCGCACCCACCTCAACACCATGTACTGGCGCGGCGGCGAGCGTACCGAGCAGTCCTGGAGCCAGCCGCACGTCCCCGGCGCGCGCTTCGGCGGTACGAAGCCGCTGTACGTGCTGACGAGCGACAGCACCTTCTCCGCCGCCGAGGAGCTGGCGTACGACCTCCAGCAGCTCGGCCGCGCCGTGGTCGTCGGCGAGAGCACCCGGGGCGGTGCGCACCCGTGCCAGGGCTGGACCGTGCACCCGCACCTCGAAGCCACCGTCCCCTTCGGCCGCGCCATCAACCCCGTGTCCGGCACGAACTGGGAGGGCGTCGGTGTGCGGCCGGACGTCCCTTGCGCCGCCGCCGACTCCCTCGGCCGGGCGCACACGCTGGCCCTCGGCCAACTGGCGGGCTGAACCGGTCCGGTGGCCCCGTCGGGGGGACGCTTCGGCACTTCGAAAGAGGCCGGAAAACGTCCATCCGACGGGGTTGCCAGAGGGTGGGAGCGCTCCTACAGTCCCGTCCCAACACCTCGTTTGGGAGCGCTCCCACGCAATGTGGGGTGCTCCTTGACCCTCCGTGTGCGAGTCCAATGAACCCCTCACAAGAAGGCACAGGAGAATCATGGTTCAAAGCATGATCGGAAGCAGAAGACGACTGGTTTCCTTAGTGGCCGTGCTGGCGACGCTGCTGGGCGGTCTCGGCCTGGCCCTGGCCGGACAGGGCAAAGCGGAAGCGCACGGCGTGGCGATGATGCCCGGTTCGCGCACCTACCTCTGCTACGTGAACGGCCACACCAGCACGGGCGGGATGGACCCCTCGAACCCGGCGTGCCGGGCCGCGCTCGCCGAGAGCGGCGCTTCGGCGCTGTACAACTGGTTCGCGGTGCTCGACTCGAACGCGGGCGGACGCGGCAAGGGTTATGTGCCGGACGGCACGCTGTGCAGCGCCGGTGACCGTTCTCCGTACAACTTCACCGGCTACAACGCCGCCCGGGACGACTGGCCGCGCACGCACCTCACCTCCGGCTCGACCATGCAGGTCCGGTACAGCAACTGGGCGGCCCACCCCGGGGACTTCAGGGTGTATCTGTCCAAGCCGGGCTACTCGCCCACCACCGCGCTGGGCTGGGACGACCTGGATCTGATCCAGACGGTCACCAACCCGTCGCAGACGGGTTCTCCGGGCACTGAAGGCGGCTCGTACAACTGGGACCTGCAACTGCCTGCGGGCCGCTCGGGCAACGCGCTGCTGTTCATCCAGTGGGTGCGCTCGGACAGCCAGGAGAACTTCTTCTCCTGCTCCGACATCGCCTTCGACGGTGGCAACGGCGAAGTGACCGGGATGGGAGGCTCCGGCAGCACGCCGACTCCGACCCCCACGCCCACTCCGACGGACCCGCACACCGGGGACTGCATGGCGGTCTACACCGTGACCTCCGCCTGGAACGGCGGATTCCAGGGCAACGTGGAGGTCATGAACCACGGCACCGCTCCGCTCAGCGGCTGGGCGGCGACGTGGAAACCAGGCGTGGGTGCAGCGCTGAGCAATGTCTGGAACGGTGCGCTGAGCACCGCCTCCGACGGCACGGTCACGGTCAGGAACGTCGATCACAACCGGACCATCGCCGCCGACGACAGCGTCAGCTTCGGCTTCACCGCCACCTCGACCGGGAACAACTTCCCGGCCGGGACGATCAGCTGCGTCGGCTGACCTCTGCCGCCGTACGGCGCCGCCCGGAGTGCGCGGCGGACCCCGCGAGCCCGGCATGATCCAAACGAGAGGCCCTAGTCCGCCGGACCTCGGTCCCCGGGCCCGCGAGGATCGTTCGCGGGCCCGATGCGGCACCCCGGAGCGGGCGGACATCCTTGCGGTGAACCTGCCAAGAGGGAGTGTCTGATGTCGTACATCGAGAACATGCGGTACCCGGAGCCCCGCTATCACGGCACCGAGGGCGAGGTGAACGCGTCCTTCCGGCCGGCCGACACCCCGCCGGAGGTCTCGTCACCGGGCGGATCGACCAGCTACCTCGCCACGCAGGAATCGACGGGCGGCGAATTCGGTCTGTACAAAGGGGTGTTGGGGCCGAATTCGGCAGGTGCGAAGACGCACTTCCACCGGGCGATGTCGGAGTCCTTCTACATTCTCTCCGGCGAACTGGAGCTCTTCAACGGCGAGAAGTGGGTCACCGGCCGCGAGGGCGACTTCCTGTACGTGCCGGTCGGCGGTCTGCACGCCTTCAAGAACGTGACCGACGCGCCCATGTCCATGCTGATGCTCTTCTCCCCGGGATCCCCGCGCGAGGAGTATTTCGAGCAGGTCGCGGAGATGTCGCGGCGCGGACCGGAGGAGCTGAAGGAGTTCCGTATCCGGCACGACAGCTACTTCGTGGAGGACTTCGACTTCGGGAACGGGCGGGCGGAATAGCCTGACGCGGCAAGCTCCTTCACGTCCGTGCATCCCTCACGGCATGTCGAGTTCGGGCAGCGAGAAGAAGCCCGCGACGGCCGCCATGATCCGCTCCTCGACATCATCTCCGTCGAGCTCCGCGTGCGGGCCGGTCAGCCTCGCCTCTGTGAGGGCGGGCGTCAGCAGGCCGGGCTCCTTGCCCCCCCGGCTGGGACGGGCTCTCGAAGCTGAAGTGGGTGATCAGGTCCCCGTCGCGGTAGTACGCGAACGAGGGGCCGTGCGCCTTGGCGATGCAGGGCTCCGTCACGATGACGACGAGCTCCGCGCCGGGAGGGCACAACGTCCCGTAATCGACGAGGCCGTACTCCCCGCTCTCCCAGCTGAGCATGTCGTGCATCACCGCTCCCCAGCCGGGGCCGGTGCTGTACGCGAGCGGCATGCGGTCCGCGCCGAGGAGTCCTCGCACGAGCGCTTCCAGCGACATCCCCCGGAAGAAGACGACGTTGGTCTCCTCGTGGTGCGGGAGCGGGCGGCGTATCCAATCCATCATGCAGAGCACGTTAGTCGGGCCCTCTGACAGTCGACCCGGGTCGAGCGGCCGACACGAAAGGGCCCAGGAGGCTGTCCCATGCCGGTCAACGCCACGGCGCACATACGTATCGCCCGCCCCTCCCGCGACCTCCGGGCGGCGGAACGCTTCTGGGTCTCCGGGCTCGGGCTCGGCATCCTCTACCGGCACGAGTCCGACGGCACACCGGGCCTGCACTCGCTGCTGATGGTCGGGTGGCCCGACGCGGCCTGGCACCTCGAACTCGTCCACGACCCTGACGCCCCCACGGACCCGCGCCCCACCCCGGAGGACCTGCTGGTCGTCTACCTCGGCGAACCGGTGCCGGACTCCCTCGTGGAGCGGCTCGAACAGCACGGCGGCGAGCGGGTGCCCGCGCACAATCCGTACTGGGACGCCTGGGGCGTGACGGTCCGGGACCCGGACGGATATCTCCTGGTGCTCTCCACCAGGAACTGGTCCAACTCCTAGAAAGACGGCAAAGCACCCTCACGTCTCGATCTGGACATTTAAGGGTCCATTTCCGGACCGGGGGGTCGTGGGTGATTGCTATATGCAGCCGCCCTGGGTGATCTTCGTAAAGCGAGAAAGGGGGGCGGGAGCGGCGGCAATTCAGGTCAGGCGAATGGGTTTTCGACGCGCATTCGTTCGCCCGATCCGGTGCGGCTCCCCCGTTCACGTGCCGAGTATCGAATGTCGAACGCCCGATGAAAAGGAGATCTTATGATTTCGAAGACGAAGAGGGCCGCCCGTTCCCTGGGCGTGGCAATCGCCGCCACCGCGGCGGTCACGATGGTCATGCCCACGAGCAACGCCTTCGCCATCGACCACGTCGAGTGCCGAGGCGGGGAGAACTTCCTGAAGGTCTGGTCCCACCTGGACGGCCGTACCAGCGTGGACTGCTACGCCAACAAGGGCCGTACCGGCTTCGGCAGTTGGTGGGTCGACCGCATCTCGACGGGCAACAACGACCTCATCTACTACGACGCGAACGGCGACTCGGTGCGCATCAACCGGTGGACCGACATCACGTTCCCGAACAACCCGCCGCGGGTCAAGGACATCGAAATCCTCTGACCCCTGCACAGCTGCCCGTTCGCGCCGCGTGCCGGCGCCCGGAGCGGGCGGCAGCCGTCGGCCGGGCATGTCGTCGGGGACGAGATGCCCGGCGCGCGGACGTGGGAACGGGGACGGGGGAACGCGGACGTGGGAACGGGTCAGCTGGTCCAGAGGACCGGGCTGTCGCTGTACGCGTCGCCCTCGTCGAACGAGGCGGCCGCGATGGGCGTGGTCTTCGTGGCGCTGAGCGAGCAGGTCTCGTACGAAGCGCCCTTGGTCTTGAAGTCGCGCGGCGCCGTGTCGTTATCGCACTTGCCCGGGAGGTCACCGATCAGGACGATGCCTGTGGGGCCGCCGTCGGCGAGTTCGCCGCGCAGTTTCAGCGAGGCGTACGAGAGGTCGGTGCCGCCGACGTTCTCCACCTTCATACGGATGTAGTAGGGCGTCATGCCCTTCGCCTTCGCGCCGAATCCGGCCATGTCGGCCTCCGCGCCCTTCTCGATCGCCGTGACGGTCACGGCGATGGTGCCCTTCTTGTCGGTCCCGTACTTGAACGGCAGCACCGCCTTCGCGCCCACCTTGAGCTTCGTGCCCGGCGCGGTGACGTCACCGGCCGGGGCGGCACCGTCGTCGCCGGGGTCCGCGGACGGGCTGCTCGGGTCCGCAGCCGCCGAGTCGGACGCCGCCGGGTCGGCCGAGGCCGGGGCGGACGCCGACGGCGAGTCCTGTGCCGACGCCGAGTCGTCGCCGTCACTGCATGCGGTGAGCCCGAGCCCCATGGTGGCGAGAGTGGCTGCGAAGAAGATGCGTCCCTTGTGTGTCATTTCGACCTAACTGGCGTTGAGAGCTGCCCCGTGCGACAGCTGGTGCGTTCAGCAGACGCATCTCAGCATGGGTCGGGAATGACACAGGCATGCCACAGGAATGCGACGGGTGCGGCACGGCTCGGCGCGGCGACGGGCGGCCCGGCCGTCACCGAACCGCCCAGGTCCGCCCCCGGCCGCTTCTCAGTTCCCCAGGTCCGCCAGCTGGCCGAAGCCCGGGATCTCCTGCGGGCTGCGCGTCCCCGGGCCGGT
Organism: Streptomyces sp. NPDC104307; assembly: GCF_055584045.1. Classification (NCBI taxonomy): domain Bacteria; kingdom Bacillati; phylum Actinomycetota; class Actinomycetes; order Kitasatosporales; family Streptomycetaceae; genus Streptomyces; species Streptomyces sp. NPDC104307. Next base: position 72,850 of record NZ_JBVJMU010000011.1, on the reverse strand, counting down.
GTACGTGGCCGAGGGGCGCACCAGGCGGCCCGTCCGCTTCTGCTCCAGGATGTGCGCCGACCAGCCCGCCGTACGGGCACACGTGAACATCGACGTGAACATGTGCGCCGGCACCTCAGCGAAGTCCAGCATGATGGCCGCCCAGAACTCCACGTTCGTCGCCAGCACCCGGTCCGGGCGCCGGGCGTGCAGCTCCTCCAGCGCGGCCTTCTCCAGCGCCTGCGCCACCTCGAAGCGCGGCGCGCCCAACTCCTCCGCCGTGCGCCGCAGCACGCGGGCGCGGGGGTCCTCCGCGCGGTAGACGCGGTGCCCGAAGCCCATCAGGCGTTCGCCCTTGTCCAGGGCCTTCTTCACGTACGCGGTGGCGTCCCCGGTCCGCTCGATCTCCTCGATCATGCCGAGGACACGGGACGGCGCGCCGCCGTGCAGCGGACCCGACATGGCCCCCACCGCGCCGGACAGCGCGGCGGCCACGTCGGCGCCGGTGGAGGCGATGACGCGGGCGGTGAACGTGGAGGCGTTCATGCCGTGCTCGGCGGCGGACGTCCAGTAGGCGTCCACGGCCTTCACATGGCGGGGGTCGGGCTCGCCGCGCCAGCGGATCATGAACCGTTCGACGACGGAACCGGCCTTGTCGATCTCGCTCTGCGGGACCATCGGCACCCCCTGCCCGCGCGCCGACTGGGCGACGTACGAGAGCGCCATGACGGCGGCCCGCGCAAGGTTGTTGCGCGCGGTCTCCTCGTCGATGTCCAGGAGGGGTTTCAGGCCCCACACGGGGGCGAGCATGGCCAGCGCGGACTGCACGTCCACCCGGATGTCACCGGAGTGGACCGGGATCGGGAACGGCTCCGCAGGCGGCAGGCCGGGGTTGAACGCCCCGTCGACCAGCAGCCCCCAGACGTTGCCGAACGACACGTGGCCGACGAGATCCTCGATGTCGACCCCTCGGTAGCGGAGCGAACCGCCTTCCTTGTCGGGTTCGGCGATCTCCGTTTCGAACGCGACGACTCCTTCGAGTCCGGGTACGAAGTCGGACATCAGGCGGCTCCCTCGGATCGGCGGCTGCGGGCGGGCCGCGAACGGTCCGCCCCACGATATTGGCGGGTTCCGACGTGACCGGGAAGCGTGACATCCGGCACAGCTCCCCGTTCCCTCCCGGAACGGTTGACGACCCTCCTCGCCGGGCAGACTCGGCCGCTGCGGCAGGATGAGCGTGTGTCCACCGCAGATTCCTCCTTCGATTCCACCACCGATCCGGCCGCGATGCGCGAGCAGTACCGTTCCGAGAGCTTCTCCGAGGACGATCTGGCCGCGGACCCCATGGAGCAGTTCGCCCGCTGGTTCCGGCAGATCGCCGCCGGCGGGATGCTGCACGAGCCGAACGCCATGGTGGTGTCCACGGCGACGCCCGACGGCGTGCCGTCCTCCCGGACCGTGCTGCTGAAGATGTACGACGAGCGCGGATTCGTCTTCTTCACCAACTACGAGTCCCGCAAGGGCCGCGAGCTGGCCGCCAACCCGCGCGTGTCGCTGCTCTTCCCCTGGCACCCGCTGGCCCGCCAGGTCATCGTCACCGGCAGCGCGGCCCGCGTCGGCCGCGAGGAGACGGCCGCCTACTTCCGTACCCGCCCGCACGGCTCCCAGCTCGGCGCCTGGGCGAGCGACCAGTCCTCGGTGATCGGCTCCCGCGAGGAGCTGGTGCGGCGCTACGAGGAGCTGTCGGCCCGCTACCCGGAGGGCGAACGGATCCCGGCGCCCCCGCACTGGGGCGGCTTCCGGGTCGTCCCGGCCACGATCGAGTTCTGGCAGGGCCACGAGAACCGGCTGCACGACCGGCTGCGCTACGTACGCGAGGAAGCTGACGTGGACGGGGTGGCCCTGGACGGGGCCGCGTGGCGCGTCGAGCGGCTGTGTCCGTAGACGCTGCCCCCGGACACGCAGAAACCCGCAGGCTCTGGTCCCTCCTTGCGGAGGGGCCGGCCGGACTAACCGGCGAGCCTGCGGGTCGGTGACTGCTTGGGATTGGCCGGCGACCGGCCTTGCACTGCAAAGAGTGCGACGACGGGCGTCAGCCCGCAGTCACCTCACGAGTCCGAAAAGAAATCACTTCCGGAGCACCTCCCTTCATGTGTACCCACAGCCTAGGAACCGCCCCTGGGGCCGCACAACCGAATTATCCGGGTCATTGATTTCGGTGAAGTCGCTGTGTGCTGGGTCACGTTCGAGTTCAATGGTCTGACGTGCAGTAATGCCGGACACGTCCTGCAGGGGGTACGGGGATGAGTGCTTCCAGGAGCAGCGGAACCACCGACGCTCTCGGGCCCGAGGAAGGCCCGGAGGGACGGCCGGAGACCCCCGAGCCCCCGGAGGCGCAGCCGGACGGCCCTGCGGCGATTCCCGGCTCCGAGCTGCTGGCGGCCCTGCTCGACGGAATGGACGCCGCGCTCTGCGCCTTCGACGCGGGCGGCACCGTCACCCACTGGAACCGCGAGGCCGAGCGGATTCTCGGCTGGTCCGCGGCGGAGGCCGTCGGGAGGCCCGGGTTCGCCGGATGGGCCGTGCGGCGGGCGGACGCGGACGAGGTCCAGGGGCGGCTGATGGCCGTCATGGACGCGCCGGGGCGGCAGGTGCACGAGTTCGCGCTGCTGCGCAAGGACGGCGGCCGGGTGCTGGTGCGGACCCAGTCGGCCGGGGTGCGCGGTGCGGACGGGAAGCCGGCCGGGGTGTACTGCGCGTTCAGCGAGGTCCACACGCAGATCGATCTGGAGCGGGCCATCGCGCTGAGCGAGGCGCTGTTCGAGGACGCGTCGTGGGGGGTCGTCCTCGTCGATGTGGACCTGCGGCCGACCGTCGTCAACGCCCACGCCGCCCGCGCGCTGGGCGGCGGCCGCACGGCCCTGCTGGGGCGGCCGCTGGGCGAGCTGATCGTGCAGGGCGTCGAGGACCTGGAGGGCGCGCTCCAGCACGTGCTGGCCGCCGGGGACCCGCCCGCCCCGGTCGAGCTGTGGGTGACGCTGCGGACGGCGGAGGGCAGCAGGCGGCGCTGCTGGCGCAGCGGCTTCGTGCGGCTGGCCTCGCCGCTCGCGCAGGAGCCGGTGCCGCTGGGTGTCGGCTGGCTGTTCCAGGACATCACGGAGGCGAAGCTGGCCGCCCAGGACGCGGACCGGGCGCGCTTCCGGTCGAACCAGCTGCACCGCGCCTCGCGCTCCGCGGCCGAGTGCGAGGACCCGATGGAGGCGGCGACCACCTCGCTCGACTACGCGCTCGCGGGCTTCGCGGACCACGCGCTGATCGACCTGGTGGCGGGGGAGCGGCTGGTCCGCGCCGCCGCGACACCGTCGGACACGCCGGGGCCGTGCCTGCCGGTGGCCGGTGGCGGCATCCCGCTGCGGTACGCACCCGGCCACCCGGCCCTCCAGGCGGTGGACCGCACCGGCTCGGTACGGGCCACGGCGGGGGCCGGGGAGGCGGGGGAGTGGGCGACGGGGCGGCAGTGGCCGGCCGACTCGGTGCACGCCCTGTGCGCGGTGCTGCGGAGCCGGGGCCGGACGCTGGGCGTGGTGACGTTCCTGCGCTCGGCCCACCGTGCCGCCTTCGAACGCCCGGACGCGGTGTACGCGGAAAGCGTCGCGGACCGCGTCGCGGCGTCGGTGGACCTGTACGAGGTCCTGAGGGCCGGCAAATCCAGCCCGTCCGGCGTTTGAGGACGGCTCCGGCAATCCCAGCCCGTCCGGCGTTTGAGGACGGAACCGCCCACCGGGGTGGGCGCTCACCTCGCGGGCTGCGTTCACCTCGCGGGCCCCGCTCACCCGCCGCCGGGCGGTCGGTTCAGTGCCGGTAGAAGATCCGGTCCGCGTACTGCGCCATCACGCGCCCGTTCCACTCGTGCCCGCCGTCGACGTTCCCGGACCGCAGCAACGGCGGCTCCACGCCACGCTCAACCAGCCGCTCCGCCGCCGCCGCCATCATCGCCTGCATCACCGCGCTGGTGACCACCGTGGAGGCGGGCGCGAACGGCGCCTCGATGCCGTCCACGTTCAGCTCCGCGTCACCGATCGCGATCTTGCTGTCCAGCACGATGTCGCAGTGGTCGCGCAGGAAGCCACCCGAGCTGTGCCTGGACCGGGTGCCGTCCGCGTAAGCGACCGAGGTGACGCCGATGACCTTCAGGCCCAGCGCACGCGCGTTCATCGCCATCTCCACCGGCAGCGCGTTGCGCCCGGACAACGAGATGATCACCAGTACGTCGCCCGGCTTCGCGGGGCTGGAGTCGAGGACCGCGCCCGCGAGGCCGTCGACCCGCTCCAGCGCGGAGCCCAGGGTCGCCGGCCTGACGTCGACCCCGAGGGCGCCGGGGACGGCCATGAGGTTCATCAGGGCGAACCCGCCCGCGCGGTAGACGACGTCCTGGGCGGCGAGCGAGGAGTGCCCGGCGCCGAAGGCGAAGAGCCGGCCCCCGGCCTCCACGGTGTCCGCGATGGCCGCACCGGCTGCCGCGATGTTGCCGGACTCCTCGTCGCGCACCCGCTCCAGCAGGCCGATCGCTGCGTCGAAGAACTGACCGGCCAGCTTGCTTTCGCTCATCTGAGGAGGGCCTTTCCGGCGGGGTGGAGGTGACCAGGGGCGTCCGTACCGCCGATCACGTTGCGGTCTGGACCAGTGACATGTCAATACCGCACGGGGCCCGCGCGGCCAGGTCCGATGGGCCGCATCGGACCGACGAGGCACGGTTGTCAGCGGTATGCGTCAGAATTGGGTGAGGGCCAGCGCACGATTGCATCGAGGGGCACGAATGTCCGGACTGATCGACACAACGGAGATGTATCTCCGCACCATCCTCGAACTTGAAGAGGAAGGCGTGGTCCCCATGCGCGCCCGGATTGCGGAACGGCTGGACCAGAGCGGTCCAACGGTCAGCCAGACGGTGGCCCGCATGGAGCGCGACGGCCTGGTTCAGGTCGCGGGCGACCGCCATCTGGAGCTGACGGACGAAGGGCGCCGGCTGGCGACGCGGGTGATGCGCAAGCACCGGCTCGCGGAGTGCCTGCTGGTCGACGTGATCGGCCTGGAGTGGGAGCAGGTCCACGCCGAGGCCTGTCGCTGGGAACACGTGATGAGCGAGGCCGTGGAGCGGCGGGTGCTGGAGCTGCTGCGCCACCCGACGGAGTCCCCGTACGGGAATCCGATCCCCGGTCTGGAGGAGCTGGGCGAGAAGGCCGAGGCCGATCCGTTCCTCGACGAGGGCATGGTGAGCCTCTCGGATCTCGACCCGGGCGCCGAGGGCAAGACCGTGGTGGTCCGCCGGATCGGTGAGCCGATCCAGACGGACGCCCAGCTCATGTACACGCTGCGGCGGGCGGGCGTGCAGCCCGGTTCCGTGGTCAGCGTGACGGAGTCGGCCGGCGGGGTGCTGGTCGGCAGCAGCGGGGAGGCGGCGGAGCTGGACTCAGAGGTGGCGTCGCACGTCTTCGTCGCCAAGCGCTGACTCGTCGACTTCGCGCGCCGACGGGCGGAGTGCCGGGGGGCCGGCCAGGCCGGGCCCCCCGCCCGCCCCCGCCGCAGTTGACCGGTTACGGTCCGCACAGCCGCGCCCCGGGGGGTCGCGTGGCACGCGGGTCCCGGG
>NZ_JBVJMU010000011.1:0-67214 GCF_055584045.1 Streptomyces sp. NPDC104307 | reverse complement strand
GGGGGGGGTTGTTGTATTTGTGGGGGGGTCCCCACTTTTTGTCCCCCACGCGCTCCCTGTAGTTGGGCGGGCCCGGGGGGGGGTGGGGGGGGGGCCCGGCCCGGGCGGGCCCCCCGGCACTCCGCGTCCGCTTTTCCGCTTTTCCGTACGGAACAGCAGCGCCCGGAGGGATCGCGTGCCAGGCTGTGCCGGTGGGATTACCTGAGAGTGTCGGCCGCCCGGCCGCGCGGTCGGGCAGGGGAGCAGGCTATGCGCCCGTCTTCTGTGCGTGCCCGGCCCGCGCGCCCACGCCCGCTTCCGGCCCCGGTCCGGGGCCCCGTGAACGGCGGATGGCCCCGGTGCCTCACGGCACCGGGGCCTGTCCTCCCCTGCTTCCGACCTGGAGCCCCGAGCTCTTCAGGTCGGTCCCTGCGGGCCCTCATCCCCGAGTGGCCCGCCTCCCGGAGAAGATCTCCCCTCCGCAGCCGACGTCAATCCTTGGAAGCGGTCACTCGAACGAGCGGTGTTGCGTGCCGGAAGCCAGTTTTCGAATAAGAGTTCGATAGTCTGCTGGTGCGCGACCACACGCTGATCGAGGGACCAGAAGGGGGTGCCAGAACTATGGTGCGGCGCATCGATGTGACCGGAACCGACGGCGTACGCCTCGCGGCCTGGGAGTTCGCGGATCCGCCCAAGGAGCGCGCGGAGAGCGAACGCGCCCCCGGCGTCTTACTGCTCCACGGGCTGATGGGCCGGGCCTCGCACTGGGCCTCCACCACCCGCTGGCTCGCCGAGCGGCACCGCGCGGTCGGCCTCGACCAGCGAGGCCACGGCCGCAGCGAGAAGCCCGCAGAGGGCCCGTACACGCGCGACGCGTACGTCGCCGACGCCGAGGCGGCGATCGAACAGCTCGACCTCGGCCCCGTGACTCTCGTCGGACACGCCATGGGAGCGCTCACCGCCTGGCAGCTCGCCGCCAAGCGCCCCGATCTCGTCCGGGCACTGGTCATCTGCGACATGCGGGCCTCCGCGCTCGGTGCGGCCTCGCAGCGGGAGTGGGAGGACTGGTTCAGGTCCTGGCCGGTGCCGTTCGCGACGCTGTCCGACGTGCGGAAGTGGTTCGGTGAGGACGACCCATGGGTGGAGCGGCCCAGCCCCTCGCGCGGTGAGTTCTTCGCCGAGGTGATGGCCGAGCGCGCCGACGGCTGGCGGCCCGTCTTCTCCCGCCGCCAGATGCTCCAGTCCCGCGCGACCTGGGTGTTCGAGGCGCACTGGGAGGAGCTGGCCCAGGTCGGCTGCCCGACCCTCGTGCTCCGCGGGCTGGACGGGGAGCTGGGCCGGGCGGAGGCCCAGGAGATGGTCCGGGTGCTGCCGCGCGGGCAGTACGCGGAGGTGGCCGACGCCGGACACCTCGTCCACTACGACCAGCCGGAGGGCTGGCGGGCCGCGGTCGAACCCTTCCTGGACCAGCTGGCCGAGGAGGACCGGGACGACCGGGACGACCGCGAGCCGGTGGCTCCGTAAGAGCTGTCCCCGCCCCCGTCACCCCTTGCTGACCGCCGCCAGGATCTCCGGCAGCCGGTCCGCGGTCCGGGGCGCCGCCACCCGCAGCCCGGCCCAGGCGATCAGCGCCCCGTACACCGCACCCGCCGGCAGCAGCACCCACAGCCACTCCTGCGCACCCGCGACCCGCAGCCAGATCGTCGCGGCGATCACCGGGGCGCACAGCAGCGCCGCCGAGACCATGCCGCCGAAGATCGACATCCAGGCGAGCCCGGCCTGCCCCGGCGCCACGTTCTTGAACGCGCCGTCCTGCGGGATCGAGTACGGCAGATTCGCGGAGGCCACCGCGCCCGTCGCCAGCATCGCGCCCAGCAGCGCGAACGACAGCCCCATGACCCCCGGCAGCTGCTGCCAGTCCCCGAGCAGCGCGCAGGTCAGCACCGTCACCAGGACCGTGTACGGAAGGGTGATCAGCAGCAGGGCCAGTGCCCGCGCCCGCACCTCCAGGTACGCGTCCCGGGTCGAGGAGATCGTCATGGCCACCATCCAGAACGCGGAGGTGTCCTGCCCGAACTGGTTGTACATCTGGATGCCGAGCATCCCGGCGGCGAAGCAGGCGAAGTAGACGGAGCCGGTGCCCTGCAAGGCGTTGAGCAGCGGCACGATCAGCCCGATCGCCAGCGCCGTCACCCACGCCGCCTTGGTCTTCGGGTCCCGGGCCACGTAGCGCAGGCTGCGCTGCATCACCGTGCCGGTGCGCCCCTCCGGGAACAGTGCCCAGATGCCGGCGCCGCGCGAACCGGACTTCGCGCGGTTCGGCTCGGCCGCGGCGAGCGTCGAGCCGTCCGGCGCCGTCATCAGCTTCACCAGACTGCGCTGCCACAGCCACACCAGCGGGGCCAGCGCCGCCACGGAGAGCAGCAGCTGAACGGCGGCCCGGCCGTACGAGCCCTGGGACGCGGAGTGCACGGAGCCGATGGCCGAAGCGGGCGGCAGCCAGCGCACCACCTCCGCCGCCGGGTCCAGCGCGGAGAGCCCGCCGGCCTGGCCGAGCCGCTGCGCGCCGAAGTTGACGGCCTGGATGCCCACGGCGATCACCAGCCCGCTGAGCACCGCCAGATCGCGGCCCTTGCGGGAGGTCAGCAGCCGGCTGTTGGCCGTGGCGACGGCCCGTGCCAGCGCCACGCAGACCAGCAGGGTGAGCGGGGCGGCCAGCACCGCGAACACGGTCGCGCCCGCACCGTGGGCCAGCGCGATCACCGAACCGGCGGTCAGGCAGAGCGTGAACAGCGGGCCGATACCGACCAGTGAGGACGTCAGCAGCGCGGTGATCAGGGGCCTCGGCCGCAGCGGCAGCATCACCAGACGGCTCGGGTCGAGGGTCTCGTCCCCGTCCGAGAAGAACAGCGGCATCACGGCCCAGCCGAGCGCCAGTACCTCGGCCAGCAGCACCACGAGCGATTCCACGTGGGCGTTGCCGCGCAGCGCGATCAGCCCGATCAGCTGGCCCGCGGCGATCAGCAGGGTGACGACGACGGAGGCGATGTAGGCGGCCCGCCGCCCCGAGGACTGCCGCAGCCCGTTGCGCAGCAGCGACAGCTTCAACCGGACGAAGACGGGGACCAGGGCCGTGCCGCCCATACCGGCCGGGGTGCCCGTCCGGGGCCCGGATCCCGCCGGGGCGTCGAGCACGCTCATCGGGCACCGCCCAGCCAGTCCAGGGCGTCGCCGTCGTCGCGGCCACCCGCGCCGACGAGCTCCAGGAACGCGTCCTGGAGCGTGGGCGCGTCCCCGCGCACCTGCTCCAGGGTGCCCTGGGACCTGATGCTGCCCGCCGCCATCACGGCCACCCAGTCGCACAGCGACTCGACGAGCTCCATCACATGGCTGGAGAAGATGACGGTCGCCCCGGAGCGGGTGTAGCGCTCCAGCACCTTGCGGATGGTCTGCGCGGAGACCGGGTCGACGCCCTCGAACGGCTCGTCCAGGAAGAGCACTTCCGGGTTGTGCAGCAGCGCCGCCGCGAGCCCGATCTTCTTCCGCATGCCGGTCGAGTAGTCGACGACCAGCTTGTGCTGGGCGCCCGCCAGATCCAGTACGTCCAGCAGCTGGGTGGCCCGGCTGTCCGTCTCCGGCCCCGGCAGCCCGCGCAACCGGCCGGTGTAGCCGAGCAGTTCACGCCCCGAGAGGCGCTCGAAGAGCCGCAGGCCCTCGGGCAGCACGCCGATCCGGGACTTCACCTCGACCGGATCGCGCCAGACGTCCCGGCCGCCGACCTCGATCCGGCCCATGTCGGGGCGGAGCAGCCCGGTGACCATGGACAGGGTGGTGGTCTTGCCCGCGCCGTTGGGGCCGACCAGCCCGATGAACTTGCCCGCGGGCAGCTCCAGATCGATTCCGGCCACCGCCGTCTGCTCCCCGAAGCGTTTCCAGAGCCCCTCCACGCGCACCGCGGGCGGTGTCACCCGCGGCGATTCCGCTGCGGCCGTCTGCTCTGTCCTGTCCGTCCTGTCTGTCCTGTCGGTGTCGCGCCGGTCCGGCATCGTGCACGCCCTTCGAAGTCCCCGTCTGTGGGGGCCACCCTACGAAAGGCGCTACGAAAGGCCCTAGGAAAGGCCCGAGGAAAGGCCTGAGGAAAGGCGGGTCCGGGCGTCGGCCGCTTCCCGGCCGCAGGCGTAGGCGAGCGGGCTGATCAGCTCCTCCACCTCGGGCAGCCAGCGGTTCGCGTTGGTGGGGCGGCGGACCCACTGCACCGAGCCGCTCCCGCCGACCCGGGTCGGCGGTGCCGTCACGTACTGGCCCTCGCCGCAGCCGCGCAGCCCGATCGCGGGGGCGCTCCAGCCCAGCCGCCGCACCAGTGCCTCGGCCTTGGCGGCGGCGCCCGGCAGCACGAAGAACCGCATCCGGCGGTCGGGGGCGCGGGTGACCGGGCCCAGCGGCAGGCTGAGGCGCTCCATCCGGGCGAGCGCCAGGAATCCGGCCGACTCCGGTACGTCGATCGCGTCGAAGGTGCGGCCGGTCGGCAGCAGGATGGACGCCCGGGGCTGCCGCTCCCACATCCGGCGCGCCGCCGCTCCGCTGCCGGTGGCCAGTCCCGCCCAGTCGGCCCGGGTGGGGTGCGCGCCGGGAACCGCGCACCGGTCCTCGCCGCACGAGCACCGCTCCACCCCGTCGGCCGGCTCCAGCCAGGTGCCGGGGCACACGTCCCAGTTCCGCTCCTCCGCGTACCGCACGGCGGCGTCGAGCAGCGGCTCGGCACGCTGCTGAGGGACCTGTGCGGCTTCCATGACTCCGATGGGCTCTTCCACGCCCAGCACAACTCCCGCCACCAACGGGAGTTACGGGCGTGACGTGCGCGGTCGGGGCCCGCTCCGCCCCCGCATACGGGGCGCATCGATGCATGGGCGGGGGCGCGCGGTAGGCGTCACGGCGAAGGAGGGGTAACCAGATACGGGAATTCCGGCACAGTTCGACTCGCATCTTAGAGCGCTTGCTGTGACGAAAGATGCAAGACGTCGTGAAAGTGACCAACACGATGAATCGGCGCATTTCTCAGGCATATGTCGGGCAGTGATCCGGCAACGATCACTGCGGCCTCAGGGGGACACACATGGCAGCCAGGCCTCTCGTCGCACGCCAGCCGAACGAACGGCTGCAGGCGCTCATTCAGGAAGCCGGATGCTCCAACGCGGGCCTGGCCCGCCGCGTCAACATGGTCGGGGCCGAACGCGGCCTCGACCTCCGCTACGACAAGACCTCGGTCGCCCGCTGGCTGCGCGGACAGCAGCCGCGCGGCAGGGCGCCGGGGATCATCGCGGAAGCACTCGGCCGCAAGCTGGGCCGTACCGTCACGATCGACGAGATCGGGATGGCCAACGGCAAGAACCTCGCCTCCGGTGTGGGCCTGCAGTTCGCCCCGACGGTGATCGGGGCGATCGAGCAGGTCTGCGAGCTGTGGCGCAGCGACGTCGGCCGCCGCGACTTCCTCACCGGCTCCGCGGTGGCCTCTTCGGCACTGGTCGAGCCCAGCCGGGACTGGCTGATCAGCGGTGCGGACCCGCAGGTCGCACGGGCGGCCGGGGCCCGGGTCGGCATGCCGGACGTGGAGGCGGTGCGGGCGATGACGGCCGCGCTGGTCGACCTCGACCACCGGTTCGGCAGCGGCCATGTCCGGCCGGTCCTGGTGCACTACCTCAACAGCGTGGTCTCCGGGCTGCTTTCCGGCGCGTACCGCGAATCGACCGGGCGGGAACTGTTCGCGGCGGTCGCACGACTCACCGAACTCGCCGGGTACATGGCGATCGACACGGGTCAGCCGGGCCTCGCCCAGCGCTACTACATCCAGGCGCTGCGCCTCGCCCAGGCGGCCGGTGACCGCGCCTACGGCGGCTATGTGCTGGCCGCGTCGATGAGCCATCTCGCGGCCCAGCTCGGCAATCCGCGCGAGATCGCCCAGCTGGCCAGGGCCGCGCAGGAGGGTGCGCGCGGACGGGTCACGCCGAGGGCGGAGGCGATGTTCTACGCCGCGGAGGCGCGCGGCCACGCCCTCCTCGGGGACGCCGGCACCTGCCGCTCCGTGGCGAACCTGGCACAGGCGGCCCTGGACCGTGCGGACCCGGACAGCGGTGACGATCCCGACTGGATCGCCCACTTCGACCACGCCTACCTGGCCGACGAACTGGCGCACTGTCACCGCGATCTCGGCCAGGCGGAGTCGGCCGCGCGCCGGGCGAAGGAGTCCCTGGACGGCCACCCGGAGTCCCGCGCCCGCCGCCGCGGCATCGGCCTGGCGCTGCTGGCCACGGCGCAGGTGCAGCTGCGCGAGGTGGAGCAGGCCTGCCACACCGGGACGCGGGCGATGGAGCTGCTCGGCTCGGTGCGCTCCAGCCGGGGCGCGGAGTATCTGGAGGACCTGCAACAGCGACTGGTGCCGTACGGGGACGAGCCCGCGGTACGGGAGTTCGGGGCCCGCCTGGAGCTCCAGGCGGCGTGACGGGGAGGGCCCGCCGCGCACCCCGCGCGGCGGACCGGCCCCTTAACAGCGTCTTAAGGCCGCTGAGTGTTACAGCCGGTGTGAAGGGGTGGTGAGTGAGCTCACGCGCTTGGCGAACGACGGCTGCCACCCGGTAGCGTGAGCCGACGATTCCATAGGTTGACACGTAGGAGTCCCGGTGACACAGAGCGGACAGGGCGACGAGCAGCAGCTCCCTGCTGTACGACCCGCACACGAGGGTGTCGTGCTGCCCGCGGGTGGCGGCGAGCCCTGGACGCCGGGGGCACCGGCGAACCAGCCCGCCCCGGCGGAGGGCCAGCCGTGGGGCCAGCCCTGGGGGCCGCAGGCGCCGCACCAGGACGCCGGGTCGCAGGGCCAGTACGGGCAGCAGGGCGGACAGCCCGCGTACGGGCAGCAGCAGGGGCAGTACGACCAGGGGCAGCAGCAGGCCCCGGCGTACGGCCAGGGCCAGGGCCAGGGCCAGTACGAGCAGGGACACCAGAGACCGTCCTACGGCCAGCAGCCGCCGCAGCCGCTGCCGCCCGCCCAGCCGCAGGGCCCGTACGCCCAGCCGCTGCCCCCGGAGGCCGTGCCCGGCATGGGCATGGGCGGGGACTCGGACGCCACGCAGTACATCGCGCCGGTGCCCCCGGGCCCCGCGCCGGGCGGACTGCCGCCGGAGAACCCCGCGGAGTCGACCCAGTACCTGGGCCAGGGCCGGCCGCAGGCGTACCAGCAGCCCCCGCAGGGCGGCCAGGACGCGGACGCGACCCAGTACATACCCCCGGTGCCCGGTGGAGCCCCGTACGGAATCAGGCCCGGCACGCCCGGTGAGCGCCCGCCGCCCGCCGAGTTCGACAACCTCTTCCGCAGCGACGAGCCCGCGGGCGCCACGCAGCAGATGCCCCGGTTCGACCCCGCGCAGCAGCAGCCCCCGCAGTACCAGGGGCCCCCGCAGCCCCAGCAGTCGTACCAGCAGCCGCCCCCGTACAGCGGGCCGGAGGACGGGTCGGCGGGGGACGGGCGCGAGGAGCGGCGCAAGCGGCCCGCGCACGTCCCGCTGATCGCCGCGGTCGTCGTCGGCTGTGCCGTGATCGGTCTCGGCGCCGGGGCGCTGCTGAGCGGTGGCGACGACGACAAGGACAGCAAGGAGCCGGTGGCCTCGGCGAGTTCACCCGCCGTCGAGCCCTCCAGCAAGGCCGCGCCCGACCCGGCGAAGCCGCAGGCGGAGGAGCTCGACAAGCTGCTCGCGGACAGCAACAACAGCCGGGCCGCCGTCATCGGCGCCGTCGAGAAGACCAAGACCTGCACCGACCTCGACAAGGCCGTGGCGGATCTCAAGGGCGCCGCGAAGCAGCGCCGCGAACTGGTCACCCGGCTCAAGGGCCTCTCGGTCGACAAGCTGCCGGACAACGGCGCGCTGACCGCCTCGCTCACCAAGGCCTGGCAGGCCTCCGCGTCCGCCGACGACCACTACGCGGCCTGGGCCGCGCAGGCCAAGAGCAAGAAGGTCTGCAAGCACGGCAAGGCCCGTACGACCCCGCAGACGCAGGCGGCCAACGCGCAGAGCGGCGAGGCGAGCAAGGCCAAGCGCGAGGCGTCCAAGCTGTGGAACACCATCGCGAAGAAGTACGGCCTGACCGAGCGCGAGGCCACCGCGCTCTGAGCCCGGCGGCTGAGACGGACGGGCAGCCGGACAGGAGCCCCCAGGGCCCAGGGCCCCCTGCCCCGGCCCGTCCGCCCGCCCGGCCGCCCGTCTCAGCCGGTCGCGCTCGCGTCCGACAGGGTCTTCGTCACATCCACGAAGCCCTTCTTGTCGGCGACCAGTTTGCCGTCACGCACCACCTGGAACGTCACCTTGCTGTTGACGATGCGCGGGTACGAGTCCGAGCCGATCATGTCCTCGTAGCGCCAGCGCAGTTCGGGGGTGAGGCCGCCGGTGTCGACCCGGATGCCCTTGTTGAGGGCCTTGGTGACCTTCCCCGCGGTGATCACCGGCTCGTCCAGCGACTCGACGATCGACTTCAGCGCGGTGTAGGCGATCCAGGTGGTCTGCGCACCCGTGTCGTCCGGGTCGATCCGGTTGTCGCCGAAGGCGTGCTCGCGGATCACCTGCCGCATCCGGTTCCAGCGGGCGTCACCCGCGTCCGGGTACCAGCCGGTGACGTACGCGCCCTCGAACGGGCTGTCGCGGCCGCCCGTGCGGTCGATGAGCGGCTGGCCCACGCTGCCGAGCACCGAGGAGATGCGAGCCGCCGCGGTCGCCGGCGCCAGCCGCCGGAAGGAGTCGAAGAAGGTCTCCGTGCGGTCGCCCAGTACGGCCGTCACGCACCCGCCGGCCGCGCCCGCCCCGGCGAGCGCCTGCCCGGCCGCGCTGTCGTAGGACGTTGCTGTCTCCGACGCCCGGATGTCGGTCGGCGCGGGCCTGCGGGCCTCGGTGAGGCCGGTCTTGAGGAGCCACGACTGCCCGTCCCCGCCCAGCGTGTCCGGCCGCACCAGCGAGACCCGCTCGCAACCGCGCGCCAGCTGCTTGGCGTTGCCCGCCAGCAGCGCGAACTGGCCGCCGGTCACCGGGTAGGACATATAGCTGCGGAACTCCTCCTCCGAGGCGCCGTACCCGCCGATGTACGGAATCCCGGCCACCTCCAGCGGTGCCATGAACGCCCGCCCGTACCGGCTGTACGAGCCGACGACCGCGACCGCCTTCTCCTCGACGGCCCGGCGGGCGCAGCGGCCCGCGCCGATCGAGGTGTCCTGCTCGTCGCAGGTGACGACGCGCAGCTTGTGGCCGTCGATCCCGCCGCTGCCGTTGATCCAGCGTGCGTACGTCTGCGCCATGGCGGTCATGCCCGCCATGTCGGCGCTGTCCGGGCCAGAGGCGCCGCTCGGCGCCCAGGTGACGACGGTGACGGGCTCCCTGGAGTCCCCCGAGGCCCCAGGGAGCACACCGCAGCCGGTCATCAGCAGGGCCCCTGCCGCCACTGTGCCGATGAGCGGCCTGATGGGGCGGGAAAGGATGGGGCGCTGCCGTCCGGTCATGGGGCCTGACCCTTCCCGGTCCCGGGTAACGCCACAGTGTGGTCCGTTCAACGCTCGGTGACATCCGGGTGAATTGCAGGGGGCCGCACGGAGGGCCGGAAAGGGAACGTACGATCGACAGCTGTGCAGCAAGGTTCCGAGAACACTTCCCGTCGCGGCCGTCGCTCCTCCACCATGGGCGGCATGCCGCTCAACGACATTCCGTGGTGGCGCTGGCGCAGCAACGTGCGCTCGGCGCTGCACATGCTCTCCGACCCCGTCTTCCACCACGAGTGCTGGCTGGCCGGCCGGGAGGGATACGGCGACGTCACCGACGCCGTGTACCGACTGGTCGAGGACACCTGGCTCGACAACTGGTCCGCCGAGAAGTACGTCGGCACGGTCTTCCGGGACTCCGGCGAGGCCGCCCTCGTGGACGTCGCCGTGCTGCGGGTGCTGCGCATCATGCACCAGGTCGGCGCCGACGCCCCGGTCTCCGCCTACCTGGAGCACCACGGCTGGCCGGAGGCCGTCCGGGCCGCCCGCGAGGCCCATGTGCTGCTCGCCTCGAACGACGGCGAGGACCCGGACGTACCGCCGCGCTCGCTGGACGTGCTCCGCATCATGACCAGAACGGCCTGAGATCCGGGCGGTGTGGCACCCTACGGGGATGACCGCGCCGCAGCCCGCTGACACCGCCCCCGAGCAGTACGTCCTCACGCTCTCGTGCCCCGACAAAAAGGGCATCGTGCACGCCGTGTCGAGCTATCTCTTCATGACCGGCTGCAATATCGAGGACAGCCAGCAGTTCGGGGACCACGACACGGGTCTGTTCTTCATGCGGGTCCACTTCTCCGCGGACAGCCCGGTGACCGCGGAGAAGCTGCGGGCGAGCTTCGCCGCGATCGGTGACTCCTTCCGGATGGAGTGGCAGATCCACCGCTCCTCAGACCGGATGCGGATCGTGCTCATGGTCAGCAAGTTCGGCCACTGCCTGAACGACCTGCTGTTCCGCTCCCGGACCGGGGCACTGCCGGTCGAGATCGCGGCGGTCGTCTCCAACCACACGGACTTCGCCGAGCTCGTCGCCTCGTACGACATCCCCTTCCGGCACATCCCGGTGACCAGGGACAACAAGGCGGAGGCCGAGGCGCGGCTGCTGGAGCTAGTCCGCGAGGAGGACGTGGAGCTAGTGGTACTGGCCCGCTACATGCAGGTCCTCTCCGACGACCTCTGCAAGCAGCTGAGCGGCCGGATCATCAACATCCACCACTCCTTCCTGCCGAGCTTCAAGGGCGCCAAGCCGTACCACCAGGCGCACGCCCGTGGCGTGAAGCTGATCGGCGCCACCGCGCACTACGTGACGGCCGACCTCGACGAGGGGCCGATCATCGAGCAGGAGGTCGAGCGGGTGAGCCACGGCGTCACCCCGGACCAGCTCGTCGCCATCGGGCGCGATGTGGAGTGCCGGGCCCTGGCGCGCGCCGTGAAGTGGCACGCGGAGCGGCGCATCCTGCTCAACGGCCGCCGCACGGTGGTCTTCCCGTAGGGCCGGGCCGTGTCTCCGGCCGGGCTCAGAGCCTGCTGAGTGAGGCCGCCGCGTAGAGCACGTCCTCGATCGCCTCGCGGTCACCGCGCTGACCGGCCGCCGTCTCCACGGGCGGCACGTGACCCGCGAGCAGCTCGCAGAACTCGGCGCCGTCCAGCGCGACCTGCGCCACCGCGTGGTCCGGGGAGCCGACCGCCGCAGGTGAGTCCAGCGGGATGTACCAGTCGCCGCCGCCCAGGCCCTCGACCTCCAGATGGAGCGAGCGGCCCGGGGAACCGGCCGTCACCAGATCGCGGGCCGGACCCGCGAGCCCGGCCCGCCGCCGCCCGGCCAGAGCGGCGGGCAGCATCCGGGCCGCCAGGTCGATCATCCGGTTGAGATGGGCCGCGGAGGGCGTCTCGTACGGATAGTCCACCGCCCTCGCGATATCGCCGCCGTGCACCCAGCACTCGAACGCGCGGTCCACCAGGGCGTCCTGCAACGGCAGCGCGAAATCGCCGTAGGAGACCGAGAGATCCGATACGCCGCGGCCGGCGAACGACACCGTGCGGATGAGGGTGTGGCTCTGCTCGCGCCACGGCTCACGGACGGCACGGGTCGGCGGCCGTCGCGCCGCCGACCAGTACGTCTCGGTACGGGCGGCCGGCGCGAGGACCGGTCCCGGGCCCCGGCGCGGAACGCCCGGGACACTGTCGGCGAGCGGGTCGTCGAGGCCGAGAGCGGTGCTCACCAGCCCGTCGACCGTCAGGAGGTGGCCGATCACCCCGGCGACCGTCGTCTTGCGGTGGGCCAGGCGCTCGCCCTCGAACCACTTGAGCCGCACCGGGGCGTGCCACTCGGAGGTGCCGATGTCACGCAGCAGCGCGTCGAGACGGGCGGTCTCCGCGTCGTACGGCGCCGCCCAGTCGGGCACCGGGATCTGGGCCGGCCGGCGGCTCAGGCAGTTGTCCAGCACCCGGGTCCGCAGCAGCGGATCGAGATCCAGGCTGCCGTCGGTGTGCAGCAGCCCGACCGCGTCGCGCAGCCGCAGCGCCTCGTCCGCACAGGGCGCGCACTCCGTGAGGTGCTCCTCCACGGCCTCGGTCTCCTCGGTGGAGCAGGCGGCCAGCGCCCACGCCCCGAGGAGCGCCTTCAGCACCCGGTGCGGCAGCACCAGGGCCGGCCGGGTACCGGACTGATCCCGTTCCGGCTGCGGCGGTACGGATTCCGGCTGGGGTACGGGTGGTGGTGGCGTCACGTGATCCATGTCGAAGTCGTCCGCCGCGGCCCGCGGGCCCGGTATCCGACGGGCGCCGCGCACCTCGTCGTCCCGTCCGCCGTGCTCGCGGCCGTCACCGCCCGGCCCTTCTCCGTCGTCGGTCACAGCCGCCGCCCGTATCCGGGCGGCGAGGTGTCCTCAAGGGGCCGGGTATGGGCGGTGGAGAGCAGCTGGAGCCCGAGTCGGAGCCGGCGCCGCGCCTCGTCCTCCGTGACGCCGAGATCGGCCGCGGTCTGCCGGTAGTCCCGGCGCTGTATGTACGCGAGCTGCAGCGCCGCCCGCAGCGGGGCGGGCATGGACGCGACGATGTAGTCGGCACGGGCCGCCGCGGTGGCCCTGCGCACCCGCTCCTCCAGCTCGGCCGGATCCGCGCGGGCCTCGCCGTCCTCCGCGTCCTCGCGGGCCGCCGCGTCCGCGGTGCTGCGGAGCCGGCGCACGGACTGGCGGTGGGTGAGCCGGGCGACCCAGGACCGCATCGAGCCCTGCTTGGGGTCGTAGGCGTCGGGGTTCTCCCACACGTACCCGAAGACCTCCCTGGTCACCAGGTCCGCGGCGCTCTCGTCGTCGAGCATCCGGTGGGCCTGGCTGTGCACCAGCGCGGCGAACCGGTCGTAGAGCTCCCCGAGGGCGGCGGCCTCTCCGCGGGCCAGCCGCTGCTGCATCTTGCGGTCCCAGCGGGGTGGTGCGTTATTGGCCATGAGACCCCCAGCCCTGTGCCCGTGACTCTGTTGCCTGTGACTCTGTACCCCTCGTCACACCGAATGTAGTCGGCCACCTGGATCATGCACGACCTTTGCGGCAACTCCGCCCGCGCGAACGCCCTGGGTGGTAGGGAATGCGGCCCCCGTAGCGACGGAATCAGACCCGAAGTGATCATTTCTGCCTGAAACCCTGCTGGGCCTTCATGGGGGAGGCGGTGTTTCATGGAGTGTGCCCCGGGGCAGCCGCGAGAAGGAACGCAAACTTCCGGATCGCGAATTCCCCGGAATCCCCGGAACGAGAGGCCCAGTCGCGTGACAAAGCCATCCCCTCCTGGACACGGCCTTCCGGCTGCCACGAACCACGCCGCCTGGCTCGCCCCGGAACGTTCCCGCAAGCCACTGAGCGTGGCCGAGAGCGAACAGAGCGGCTGGACCGTGCTGCACATAAGCGGTGAGCTGGACCTGGTCACCTCGCCGGCCGTCCGCCAGTCCGTCCACGACGCGGTGGCCGTCGGCCGCCACGACGTCGTGCTCGACCTCTCCGGGGTCCTCTTCTGCGACTCCAGCGGCGTCGGCGTGCTGATCGCCTCCCGCCGCCTCATGCGCTCCTGCGGGGGCCGACTGCGGCTGATCCTGCCCGCCCGGGGCGCGGAGGACGGCTCCCACGTCAACCGGGTGCTCGCGGCGCTCGGAGTACGCCGGCTGTTCGAGGTCTACCCCGACTGGGACTCCGCCGTGGACGACGCGGCCCAGCCGCTCTCGGCCTGAAACGGTCCGTCCGGCGCCGCCGCCGCCCGGCCTGTCACATCGCTGACGCCGGTAAATGACACGTGAACCCCGTGGGCGTCGTACGCTCCCCGCATGGACAGCGCAGAGTATGAGCGCAAGATCGCATTCCGTTTCGCCGCCTTCGACCAGGACGGGAACGGATACATCGATCGCGCGGATTTCGATGCCGCCGCGGCCCGTCTGCTCACCGAGTTCGGTACGAAGGCCCGCTGCGACAAGGGCCAGGCGCTCTACAGCGGGGCCGAGGCCTTCTGGCAGGGCATGGCGGGCATCGCGGACGTGGACGGTGACCAGCGTGTCAGCCGTGCGGAGTTCGTCGGCGGCGCGGTGAAACGGCTCCGCGACAACCCCGAGCGGTTCGCGGAGATCGCCCGCCCCTTCCTCCGCGCGGCGCTCGCCGTGGCCGCCCAGGACGAGGACGGCGGAGCCGCCGTGCCGGCCGTGGAGCGGGCGCTACGGGTGCTCGGCGCGAGCCCGGAGGCGGCGGCGTTCGGCGCGCAGAGCCTGGACGCCGACCACGACGGGCGGGTCGCGGAGGCGGACGCGGTGGCGGCGTTCTCCGCGTACTTCACGGTGATCGCCCCCGACGCGTAGCCCTCGGCCGGGGGGCGCGCGGGATTTGTACGGGGTTCCGTGGGGTGCGGGCTGCCCCGGCGGACCGGTTCCGTCCTCAATCGCCGGACGGGCTTGAGTGCGGGTCCCCCGAGAGGTTCGCACCGTGCGTGGGTGGGGGTTCGGGGTCCCTCCGGGGCGTCTCCTCAAACGACGAACGTGCGGGGGGTCCGCATTGCGTACCCGGGTCTGTGTTCGTCGTTCTGCGGGGACTCCCCTGCACGCCCCCGAACCCGGCCGTCTCGCGTCTGCAGGCGCGAGTGATGCAGGGGTGGGGACGTGCAGGGGAGTCCCCGCAGAAAATGGCGTACGACCCGGGTCCCTTACGTACCCGGGTGAACACGCCATTTTTGAGGAGACGCCCCGGAGGGGCACCGCCCCCCACCCACCGGGGCAGGCGCACCCCGCGGGGTACCCGCACAAAAGCCCGTCCGGCGATTGAGGACGGAACCCCGCGCCGGAGGACCCCGCACTCGTCACCCCCCGAACCGCTCCCGCAGCCGGTACTTCAGGACCTTGCGGAGCGTTTCGTTGCGGGGGAGGGCGTCCAGGACCTCCAGTTGTTCCGGGAGCTTGTGGACGGACAGGCCCTCGCCGCGCAGGTAGGCCGTGACCTCGGAGAGGGTGAGGGGCGCGGCGCCAGGCGGCTGTTCGAGCACCGCGCAGACGCGTTCGCCGCGCGATTCGTCCGGCAGGCCGATCACTGCGGCGTCGCCCACGCCGGGGTGGCGGGCGAGGAGGTCCTCTATCTCCTTGGCCGAGATGTTCTCGCCCTTGCGGATGATGATGTCCTTGAGCCGCCCGGTGAGGACGAGGTGGCCGCTCGGCCGGAGGTGGCCGACGTCGCCCGTGATCAGGAAGCCGTCCGCGTCGAAGGGGCTCGCGGCGGCCAGGTAGCCCTGGCAGACCGCCTCGCCCCGTAGCCGTACCTCGCCGTCCACCCCGCAGGGCACCCGCTTGCCGTCCTCGTCGGTGATCCGGATCTCCATGCCCTCGGGCGGGCGGCCCTCCGTTCCGGCCAGGTGTTCCACCGTGTCGTCGGGGGCGCCCATCGTGATCATGGGGACCTCGGTCATGCCGTAGCCGTGGGTGAGCTGGATGCCCATCTCGCGGACCACCGCGTGGTAGATCTCCGGGGGTTTAGGGGCGCCGCCGCCCGCGAGGAGACGGAGGGTGGGGATGAGGGGGGTGGCCGGGGCCTTGCGCTGTTCCGTCAGGAACATGGAGTAGAACGCGGTGGAGCCGCCCGCGACCGTCACCCCGTGGAGCCGGTAGCCCGCCAGCGCGTCCTCCATCGCGAAGTGCTCGAACAGGACGGCGGGGAAGCCGTACAGGAGGAGCATCACCGAGTAGTCCGGGCCCGCGACGTGGGCGAACGGGAAGGCCATCGAGCCGACGTCGTCCGCCGAGAGGTGCAGCGCGTGGGCCAGGCAGGAGCCGGCCGCGATCAGGCTGCGGTCGGTGTGCAGGACGCCCTTCGGGTCCGAGGTGGTGCCCGAGGTCCAGTAGATCCAGCGTACGGATGTGCCGTCGGCGGGGGGTGGGGGCAGGACGGCAGGGTCGCCGTCCGGGAGGGTCTCGTACGCCTCGAAGATCCGGGGCGGGTGCGGGAGGCCGGCCGAGAGGCGGGCGGCCATCGCCGCGTGGTCGAAGCCGCGCCAGGTGCCGGGCACGAAGAAGAACTCGGCCTTCGACTCGCGCAGCGCGTAGCCGGTCTCGCGGTCGCGGTAGAAGGGGATGAGCGGGGTCTGCACCGCCCCTATCCGGGCCAGCGCGAAGGACAGCAGCGCTGTTTCCAGCCGGGTCGGCAGCTGCCAGGCGACGACGGTTCCGGGGCGTACCCCCATGTCGTACAGGCCCGCCGCCACCCGCTCCGCGCGGGTGCGCAGCTCGCCGAAGGTGAGTGTGCGGTCGTCCTGGATGAGGAATGGCCCCTCCGGTGTCAGGGCGGCCCGGCGTTCGATGAGCTCCCAGAAGGTGCCCGATGTTCCCAGGGCGTGTGCGGTCTCGTTCACGGCGAACCCCTCACAGCTGACGGGTAGTCAGATTGTGCGGAGAGCGTAGAGCGCTGCGCCTTGTCGGTCCAGGGGTGCGGGGCTAGCCTGAGGGCGACGTCAATCTGACGGGTCATCAGAAATGTGTGCGCCGAAGGGGACACCATGACGGAACTGCCTCGGATCGTCAGCGTCGACGACCATGTGATCGAGCCGCCGCACCTGTTCTCGACCTGGCTCCCGGCGAAGTACCGCGAGCGCGGTCCGCAGCCGCTGACGGCGGGCATCGGTGAGCTGGAGTACACCGGCGGCAAGTACGTCATCACGATGGACCCGGACGGCCCGCCCACCGACTGGTGGATCTACGAGGACCTCAAGTTCCCGTACAAGCGCAACATCGCGGCGGTGGGGTTCGACCGGGACGACATGACGCTGGAGGGGATCACCCGGGCCGAGATGCGGCGTGGGTGCTGGGACCCCGTCGAGCGGCTGAAGGACATGGACCTCAACCATGTCGAGGCGAGCCTCTGCTTCCCCACCTTCCCGAGGTTCTGCGGGCAGACCTTCGCGGAGGCGCACGACAAGGAGGTCGCGCTGGCGTGCGTGCGCGCCTACAACGACTGGATGGTCGAGGAGTGGTGCGGGGACAGCGGCGGCCGGCTGATCCCGCTGTGCATCATCCCGCTCTGGGACATCGGCCTCGCCGTCGCGGAGATCAGGCGGAACGCGGCGCGCGGGGTGCGGGCGGTGACCTTCTCGGAGATCCCGACCTATCTGGGGCTGCCGTCGATCCACACGGGGTACTGGGACCCGTTCTTCGCGGTCTGCCAGGAGACCGGCACGGTCGTGAACATGCACATCGGGTCCAGTTCGCAGATGCCCGCCGCCTCGCCCGACGCGCCGCCCGCCGTCCAGGCCTCGCTCTCGTTCAACAACGCGATGGCCTCGATGATGGACTTCCTGTTCAGCGGGGTGCTGGTGAAGTTCCCGCAGCTCAAGCTCGCCTACAGCGAGGGGCAGATGGGCTGGATCCCGTACGCCCTGGAGCGTGCCGACGACGTCTGGGAGGAACACCGGGCCTGGGGCGGGGTGCGCGGTCTGATCCCCGAGCCGCCGTCCACGTACTACTACCGGCAGATGTTCTGCTGCTTCTTCCGCGACAAGCACGGTGTCGCCTCGCTCGACGTGGTGGGACGGGACAACGCGACGTTCGAGACGGACTATCCGCACGTCGACTCGACCTTCCCGCACACCAAGGAGGTCGCGCTCGACCACGTCAAGGGACTGGACGACGAGACCGTCTACAAACTGATGCGCGGGAACGCGATCCGGATGCTCGGTCTCGACCTCGACAAGTAGGCGCGTGCGTCATGGACCTCTCGTACACGCAGGAAGAGGAAGCCTTCCGGGCCCGGCTGCGGGAGTGGCTGGGCTCGGTGCTCCCGAAGCTGCCGGGGAAGCCGGATCCCGGTGACTGGCCGGGGCGCAGGGCGTACGACGCCGGCTGGCAGCGGCTGCTGTACGACGCCGGGTACGCGGGCCTGCACTGGCCCGCCGACGCGGGCGGCCGGGGCGCCACACCGACGCAGCACCTGATCTTCCTGGAGGAGACGGAGCGGGCCGGGGCGCCCTACGTCGGGGCCAACTTCGTCGGGCTGCTGCACGCCGGGCCCACCATCGCCGCAGAGGGCACCGAGGAGCAGCGGGCCCGCTGGCTGCCGCCGGTGCTGCGCGGCGACGAGATCTGGTGCCAGGGGTTCAGCGAGCCGGAGGCGGGCTCCGACCTGGCCTCGCTGCGGACCCGCGCGGTGCGCGACGGCGACGACTACGTGGTGAGCGGCAGCAAGATCTGGACCTCGCACGCGGAGGTCGCCGACTGGTGCGAGCTGTTGGTGAGGACGGACGCGGAGGCGCCGAAGCACCGGGGCATCAGCTGGCTCGCCATGCGGATGGACGCCCCCGGCGTCACCGTCCGGCCGCTGCGCACGCTCGCCGGCTCCACGGAGTTCGCGGAGATGTTCCTCGACGAGGTGCGGGTGCCCGTCTCGCACCGCGTCGGGGCGGAGAACGACGGCTGGCGGGTCACCATGGTCACGCTCTCCTTCGAGCGCGGCACGGCGTTCGTGGGGGAGGTCGTCGCCTGCCGCCGGACGCTGGACGCGCTGGCGGCGGAGGCGCGCCGGAGCGGGCGGTGGGACGACGCGGTGCTGCGGCGGCGGCTGGGCAGGCTGAACGCCGAGTTCCGGGCGCTGTGGCGGCTCACCCAGTGGAACGTCAGCGAGGCGCAGGCCAGTGGGGGAGTCCCCGGTGTGGGCGGCTCGGTCTTCAAGCTGCGGTACTCGCACGCCCGCCAGGAGCTGTACGAGGCGGCGGCCGAGGTGCTGGGCGCGGGCGACGCCCTCGACCTGGACCGGGAGTGGGTGCTGGACCGGCTCTCCTCGCTCTCGTACACGATCGCGGCCGGTACCTCGCAGATCCAGCACAACATCGTCGCCGAGCGGATTCTCGGCCTGCCGAAGGGGCGGTGAGCGGACAGTGGACTTCCAGCTCTCGGACGACCAGCGGGCCCTGCGGGCGGGGATGCGGGAACTGCTCGCCGGCCGGTTCGGCAGGGACCGGATGCGGGCCGCGCTGGACGGTGGCGGGGGAGTCGGTGGTGCGTTGTGGCGGGAGCTGGGCGCGGCCGGGCTCTTCGCGCTGCGGCTGCCGGAGACGGCGGGCGGCGTCGGGCTCGGGCTGCCCGAATCCGTACTGGTGTTCGATGAAGTGGGGCGGTGTCTGCTGCCCGGACCGCTGATCGCCACCCAGCTGGCCGCGGGGGCGGTGCAGGGGGCGGCGGAGGGTGAGGCGGTGGTGGCCCTGGCGGAGGCCGGGCGGCCGGTGGGGCACCTGGCGGCGGCCGACGCGCTGCTGGTCCTCGACGGGGACGCGGCCCGGCTGCTGAGCGGCGGGGCGCTGCGGCGGCTCGTGGGCGAGGCCGAGCCCGTACGGTCGCTCGACCCCGGCACCCCCCTGTGGCGGGTGCCGGGACCGGACGGGTACGAGGGCGAGCCGCTGCCCGACGGGGCGCGGCTGCGTCGCGAGGGCGCCCTGCTGGCCGCAGCCGAGCAGCTCGGCAGCGCCGCCCGCAGCCTGGAGGCGGCGGTTCAACACGCCCGTGCGCGTGAGCAGTTCGGAGCACCCATCGGCTCCTTCCAGGCGGTCAAGCATCTGTGCGCCGGAATGCTGGTGCGCACCGAGACGGCCCGTGCCGCCGTCTACGCGGCCGCCGTGACGGCGGACCCGGTGGAGATCGCCGGGGCGAAGCTGCTGGCCGACGAGGCGGCCGTCGGCAACGCCCGCGACTGCCTCCAGGTGCACGGCGGCATGGGCTTCACCTGGGAGGCGGATGTCCACCTGCACCTGAAGCGGGCCTGGCTGCGGGCCGGGCAGTGGCTGACGGCGGCGGACGCGGAGGAGGCGCTGGCCGCCGGTCTGGGCTGATCCGGGGCGGCCGGACGCCCGCTGCGTGCGCCGGACGCGAAGAACCCCTGAGGTTCACGCTGCGCAGTGACGCAGTGCAGTCGGTAGCCACCGATACCGGCTTGTGTCCTTTGCGTGATTCGTCACGGGGTGGAGTCGGCGCCGGGCTCGGGTACGCTCCGTGGGATGCGAGTGGTTCTGGAACCTGGCGATCCGGATGTGGCCTGTGCGGCTGCTCCGGTCCGCGAGAGGTGCCCTGCTCGTGATCCACTCAGAGGGGCCGGGCCTGCCGGGGAAACGTTTCCCGGGGTTTTCGTGGCCGCCGGGCGCCTCTGTTCGACTCTCCGCAGCGTGCGTCGCACAGTATGCACCACGCGTACTCCTTCGCGCTGGAATATGCCCGAAGCGCTTGTTGCGGTGACTGTACGTCAACCATGCTGTCTCGTAAGGGAATCACGTTCCGTGACCCTGAGGAGGCGCGAGGCGATGTGTCCGCCGGTTCGGATGGTGTGAGCGGTGCAGGTGCTTCAGGTTCAGTTGGAGGTCGGGGCCGACCCCGCGGAGGTCGGGCGGGCCCGCAGATGGGCGCGTTCGAGGCTGCTCGGGTCCGGGATAAGAGACGACGAGCCGCTGGCGGAGACGCTCATCCTGCTGATCTCCGAACTCGTCACCAACGCGGTCGTGCACACGGGCTGTCCGGCCGTGCTGCGCATGCTGTTCGGCTCGACGGGGGCGCCGGGTAACGCCGGGACCGTACGCGTCGAGGTGGCCGACACCAGCTGCCGCCCGCCGCAGCAGCGGCACGCGGAGGGCGAGGACACCGGCGGCCGGGGCCTGGAGCTGGTCGACGGCCTGGCCGACCGCTGGGGCTGGCAGCCGGAGGGCGCCGGCAAGCGCATCTGGTGCGAGGTGGACCGGAGCATTCCGGTGATCCAGGTGCAGATGCAGCCCTGCGCGCATGGGGCGGGTGGGCACGGTGCCGAGGTGTGCGGGTCCGGCGGCTGCGACGCCGTCGGACGCGAGGCAGTCGGGCGCGACGCCGTCATGCGCGAGCCGGGTGGAGCGTACGAGCCGTCGCACGCGGTCACCCATCGCGCATAGGTTCGCCGCCGTCCGGTCCCGCCGGCGCGGGGCGTCGCCCCGCGCCCGGCCCGGCGCCGCGTCGGCCGCTGCTCAGAAGACCGCGACCGGGGCCACCGGAGTGCCGGTGGCGCCGACGAAGGGCTCCGGCATCGCGGAGAGCAGGAAGCCGTAGCGCTTCGACTCCGCACAGGCTGTGGACAACTGCTCCAGATTCCAGTTCTGGCCCTGGAGCATGCCCATCTCGACCAGATCCAGCGCGTGCACGCCCAGCCACAGATCGTCGATCTCCGGCGGGAAGATCTCGAAGGTCAGCGTGTCATTGGCGACCGCGGCCACATCCCGGGCCCGGAACCACTCGGGCGTCCGGATCGAGAGCCCCGGTGACGGATAGCCGTACGCGTGTCTGTCCCCGGCCAGATAGACCTGCACCTGTCCGGTCCGTACGAGCACGATGTCCCCGGACCGCACCCGCACCCCGGCCAGTTCCTCCGCCGCGTCCAGGTCCTCCGGGGTGACGGCGTGGTCGCCGGGCAGCCTGTCCACCCCGTGGGCGCGGGCCACATCGAGCAGCACCCCGCGCGAGACGATGTGCGGGGCCTTCTCGATGCCGCTGAACCTGGCTCCCTCGTGCGGGGTGATGCTGTCGGCCGGGCGGCCGTTGTAGATCTTCCCGGAGTGCGAGACGTGGGTGAGGGCGTCCCAGTGGGTGGCGGTCTGGAGGCTCAGGACCGCGGTGTCGTCGCTGGTCGCGACGGTGCCGGGGCCGAACAGCTCCTGGTTGATCTGGACCATGGTGTGCAGCGGGTTGATCCGTCCCTGGATCAGCCCGCTCTGCACGCCGTCCTGCTTGAGCGGCAGCGCGAGCGGCACCCTTCGCCCGGTGCGGACGGTGGCCGCCGCCTCCCGGACGACCTCGTCGGTGATCAGGTTGAGCGTCCCGATCTCGTCGTCCGCGCCCCAGCGGCCCCAGTTGTTCACGCGCTTGGCGACGTCGTGGAACTCGTCCGGCAGTGACATGGAGCCTCCTGGGGCTTGTGCCGGTGGACCTGATGACCCATAGAATCTAACGGTCCGTCAGAAACCGCGGGAAGGGGCCGGGCATGGGGAACTTCTTGGCAGGCAAAGTGGTGGCCGTCACGGGTGCCGGACGGGGCATCGGGCGGGCCGTCGCGATCGCCGCGGCGGCCGAGGGGGCGAGAGTCGTCGTCAACGACTACGGCGTCTCCATCGAGGGCGGCGAACCCGCCAGCGAGATAGCCGAGTCCGTCGTCAAGGAGATCGTGGCGGCGGGCGGCGAGGCGGTCGCGGTGGCCGACGACATCTCCACCATGGCCGGCGGACAGCGGGTCGTGGACACCGCGCTGGACCGGTTCGGGCGCATCGACGGGGTGGTGTGCGTGGCCGGCATTCTGCGCGAACGGATGCTGTTCAACATGTCCGAGGAGGAGTGGGACCCCGTGGTCGCCACCCACCTGAAAGGCACCTTCACCGTTTTCCGGGCCGCGTCCGCGGTGATGCGCAAGCAGGAGGGCGCGGGCACCCTGATCGGCTTCACCAGCGGCAACCACCAGGGCAGCGTGGCCCAGGCGAACTACAGCGCGGCGAAGGGCGGGATCATCTCGCTGGTCCGCAGCGCGGCGCTGGGCCTGCACAAGTACGGAGTCACGGCCAACGCGGTCGCCCCGGTGGCGCGGACCCGGATGTCCGCCAACGTACCCATGGAGCTCAAGGAGATCGGTGAGCCGGAGGACGTGGCCGCGCTCGTCGTCTACCTCCTCAGCGACCGGGCCCGCGCGGAGAGCATCACCGGGCAGGTGTACACCATCGCGGGCCCCAAGATCGCGGTCTGGGCCCAGCCGAGGGAGCTGCGCGCGGGGTACGCGGAGGGCGAGGCCTGGACCCCGGAACGCATCGCGGACTTCCTGCCCGGGACGGTGGGCACGGACCCGATGCCGATGCTGGCGCAGCTGGAGGCGATGGCAGAGGCGGCGCGAGCCGCGAAGCGGCCGAATTCGTAGCCCGGTGCGCTCTTCCCGCCGGTCCGGCGGTGTCCACTTCGCGCCCCTTCCGGCGGGGCGGCGCCCACGTCTCGCCCTTCCGGTGGGGACGGTGGCCACGCCTCGCCTTTCCGGTGGGGCGGCGCCCACTTCAAGCGCCTTCGTCGGTTGGGGAGCGAGTTCGGCGGGGCAGCCCCCATTTCAAGCCTCCTCGGCGGTTGGGGGGCGAGTCCGCGGGGACAGTCCCCATTTCAAGCCCCTCCGGCGATTGAGGAGCGGGGGTGCGGGGGCGGAGCCTCCGGGGCGCTGCCCCGGACCCCGGTCCTCAATCGCCGGACGGGCTTGAAATGGGCGCCGGGCCCCGGGCAGCCGGACGGCTTGAAATGGGCGCCGGTCTCCGGACAGCTGGACGGGCTTGAAATGGGCGCCGGTCTCCGGACAGCTGGACGGGCTTGAAATGGGCACCGGCCCCGGACAGCCGGGCGGGCCCGCGATGGGTGCCTCCACCCCCGTAAACGAAAGGACGCACCGTGGACTTCACCTTCGGCCCCGACGACGCCGCGTTCCGCGAGGAGGCCCGCAGCTGGCTGGAGGGCCACCTCGTCGACGCGTACGCGGCGGGCATCGGCACCGGCGGCCCGGGGAGCGAACACGAGGGCATCGCCGTCCGCCGCGCCTGGGAGCGCGAACTCGGCCGGGGCGGCTGGATCGGCCTCGGCTGGGAGGACGGCGGCAAGGCGGCCGGCAGCCGGCGGCGGGCCACCCTCACCCAGCAGGTCGTCTGGGCCGAGGAGTACGCCCGGCTCCGGGCCCCCGCCCGCGTCGGCCACATCGGGGAGAACCTGCTCGCCCCGACCCTCATCGCCCACGGCAGCCCGGAGCAGCGCCGCCGCTTCCTGCCGCCCATCGCGCGTGGCGAGGCCCTGTGGTGCCAGGGGTACAGCGAGCCGGGCGCGGGTTCGGATCTGGCGGGGGTGCGGACGGCCGCCGTACGCGATCCGGAGCGCGGCGGATACCGCGTGACCGGGCAGAAGGTCTGGACGTCGCTCGCCCGGGACGCCGACTGGTGCTTCGTACTGGCCCGTACCGAGCCCGGATCGCGGCGGCACCACGGGCTGTCGTTCCTGCTGGTGCCGATGGACCAGCCGGGCCGGATCGAGGTGCGGCCGATCCGGCAGATGTCGGGGACCAGCGAGTTCAACGAGGTCTTCCTCGACGGGGCGCACGCGGCGGAGGTGGTCGGCGGCGAGGGCAACGGCTGGGCCGTCGCCATGGGTCTGCTGGCCCTGGAGCGCGGCGTCTCCACGCTCGTCCAGCAGATCGGGTTCGCCGCCGAGCTGGACCGGGTCGTCCGGGCGGCCGTCGACAGCGGCGCCACGGAGGACCCGGTCCTGCGCGAGCGGCTCGTCCGGCAGTGGGCCGAGCTGCGGACCATGCGCTGGAACGCCCTGCGCACCCTCGGCACCACCGGCGACCCCGGCGCGCCCAGCGTCGCGAAACTCCTCTGGGGCGGCTGGCACAAGCGGCTGGGCGAACTCGCCGTGCAGATCAGGGGCGCGGCCGGAGCCGTCGGCCCGCACGACTGGTCGCCCGCCGCCCCGTACGAGATCGACGAGGCACAGCGCCTGTTCCTGTTCACCCGGTCCGACACCATCTACGGCGGCTCGGACGAGATCCAGCGGAACATCATCGCCGAGCGCGTGCTCGGCCTACCGAGGGAGCCGAGATGAGAGGCGTCGTCTTCGACGGCAAGCGGACCGAGGTCGTCGACGATCTGGAGATACGTGATCCGGGTCCCGGCGAGGTGCTGGTCGCGGTGGCCGCGGCAGGACTCTGCCACAGCGACCTGTCGGTGATCGACGGGACGATCCCGTTCCCGCTGCCGGTGGTGCTCGGGCACGAGGGCGCGGGCGTGGTCGAGGCGGTCGGGGCCGGAGTGAGCCATGTGGCGCCCGGCGACCACGTGTCCCTGTCCACGCTCGCCAGCTGCGGTGCCTGCGCCCAGTGCGACCGGGGCCGCCCCACGATGTGCCGCAAGGCGATCGGGATGCCGGGCAAGCCGTTCTCACGGGGCGGGAAGCCGCTGTACCAGTTCGCGTCCAACTCGGCGTTCGCCGAACGGACCCTGGTCAAGGCCGTGCAGGCGGTGAAGATCCCGGCGGACCTGCCCCTCACCTCGGCGGCCCTGATCGGCTGCGGAGTGCTGACGGGAGTCGGAGCCGTACTGAACCGGGCCAGGGTCGACCGGGGCGAGAGCGTCGTCGTGATCGGCACCGGCGGCATCGGGCTCAACGTGATCCAGGGCGCCAGGATCGCCGGAGCGCTGACCATCGTCGCCATCGACTCCAACCCGGCGAAGGAGGCGGTGGCCCGGCAGTTCGGCGCCACCCACTTCCTGACCTCTGCCGAGGGCGTCAAGGAGATCCTGCCGCACGGCGCCGACCACGCCTTCGAGTGCGTGGGCCGCACCGAGCTGATCCGTACCGCGATCGACCTGCTCGACCGGCACGGCCAGGCGATCCTGCTGGGCGTACCGGCGGCGACGGCCGAGGCGTCGTTCCTCGTCTCGTCGATGTACCTGGACAAGTCGATCCTCGGCTGCCGCTACGGCTCCTCGCGCCCGCAACGCGACATCGCCCTGTACGCGGAGCTGTACCGGGAGGGCCGGCTGCTGCTGGACGAACTCGTCACCGAGACCTACCCGGTGGAGGACTTCGCCAAGGCGGCGGACGACGCGCACCACGGGCGGGTGGCACGGGGGGTGCTGGTGTTCTGAGGATGCTCTGAGGGTGCTCTCTCCGAGGATGCTCCGAGGGTGTTCCGTGGGCGGGGAGCCGCTCAGCAGCGGTCTCCCGCCGTTGCCCGGAACGTCCGGCGGTACCCCGTCGGGGACACTCCCAGCGTCGCCTGGAGGTGCTGCCGCAGCGACGTGGGCGTGCCGAAACCGGCGTCCCTGGCGACCTGGTCGATCGACAGGTCGGTGGACTCCAGCAGCTGGCGGGCCCGCTCCACCCGCTGCTGGGTCAGCCACTGGACCGGGCTGATCCCGACCTCCTCACGGAACCGCCGGGTGAACGTCCGTACGCTCGTCGACTCCTGCTGCGCCATGTCGCGCAGCAGGATCGGCCGTTCCAGCCGCCCCAGCGCCCAGGCCCGTGCGGTGGTCGTGCCGGCGAGCTGGGCGTCGGGGACCGGGCGCTGGATGTACTGCGCCTGGCCGCCGTCGCGGTGCGGCGGTACGACGGTGCGCCGGGCGACGTCGTTGGCGACGGCGGTGCCGTGGTCGCGGCGCACGATGTGCAGGCAGAGGTCGATCCCGGCGGCGACCCCGGCGGACGTCAGGACGTCGCCGTCATCGATGAACAGGACGTCGGGGTCGACCCGCACCGCCGGGAACAGTGCCTGGAAGTGGTCTGCGGAGGACCAGTGAGTGGTGGCGGGACGCCCGTCGAGGTATCCGGCGGCGGCGAGGACGTAGCCGCCGGTGCAGATCGAGACCATCCGGGTGCCGGGCCTGAGGTACGCGAAGGCGGCCGCGAGTTCGTCGGTGAGCCGCCCCTCGGTGTAGACGGGGCCGAGCTCGTGGCTGGCCGGGATCACCACCGTGTCGGCGGTGGCCAGGGCCTCCGGGCCGTGCTCGACCGTGATCGTGAAGTCCGCGTCGGTGTGGACGGGACCGGGTGCGCGGACCGAACAGGTCACCACTTCGTAGAGCTTCTCGCCCCGGTTGAGCGGCTCGGAACCGAGTGAACGGCCGAATATCCTTTGGGGGATGCCCAGTTCGAAGGACTGCAGCCCATCGAGGGCGAGAACGACGACTCGGTGCGGCACCGTGGACTCCCTTCACCCACTAGCTGGTATAGACCATAAGCTGATACATGTCATCGGTGTGAAGGAAAAGTCAGCCGACCACGCGCGCATTTCCGCCGTGGACCGCGAGAACGCCGTGCGTGACGCGTCGCCCGCATCCCCCGCTTCCCCGTACCGGCGCCGCTTCGTCGCGGCGGGGGCGGCCGTGGTCACGGTCGCGGCCGGGCTCGGCGTCCGTACCGTCGCGGACGGGGACCTCGCCAAGTACGCCGGGGACGCGCTCTACACGGTCCTGATCTGCGCCCTCGTCGCGCTGTGCGCACCCCGCGCCCGGCCGGCCGTGGTGGCGGTCACGGGGCTGGCGGTCAGCTGGGCCGTCGAGCTGCTCCAGCTGACCGGGGCGCCCGCGGAGCTGTCCCGGCACAGCGCGGTGGCGCGGCTGGTGCTGGGCTCGACGTTCAACGCGCCGGACCTGCTCTGGTACGCGGTGGGCGCGGCTGCCGTCTGGGGCGTGCACGCCGTGGCGGTCACTTCTCGCGTGCCCGGTCCTCGGCCAACTGCATCTCGATGACCTGGTGGATGTGTGCGCTGGTCTGCCGGCGCACACTGCCGCCGATGAGCAGTGCCGCACCGAAGACCGACAGTGGCACGGACAGGGTCAGGAGGGTGATCAGCTCCGGCAGGTCCGTGATCCGCTCGCAGTTCGAGACGGTGCTGTAGCAGTACGCGTCGGCCTGATCGGCCAGCAGGAAGGCCAGCCAGATCCACAGGACGCAGGCGGCGAACAGCAGGGCGACGCCCCACCCCTGCATCAGTGCGGACCGATGGTGGAATCTCTGACGTGCGACCCAGTGCATGAGGTACTCCGAGGATGTGGATGCTGCGGTACGGGCCTGTCCGCGTGAAACGGGCCGCCGAAGCAGGTGAGCGTACGCGCTGCGTCAACCGGCACCTGAGGCGGGCCGGTTGACGCAGCGCGGCGCGTCCGCTCACCGGTCCGTTCCGGTGCCGGGCCGGGAGCCCGATTCGTCATGGCCCGATTCCTGCGAACAGTGTCCCTCGGGCCACTCGTCGGGGAGGGGCGGTGGCCGGATGCTGAGTGACGTGCCCCAGACAACGAAATCCTCCGCCCCGGGCGCCCGCCGGCGGACCGCCTCCGAGGCGCGGCCCCAGCCGCGTATCCACCGCGCGTGGATCGTCGCCGCCGTCACCTTCGTGACGATCATCGGCGGCGCGGCCTTCAACTCCCTCCCCGGGCTGCTCATCGACCCGCTCCACACGGAGTTCGACTGGTCGCGCGGGCAGATCGGCCTCGCGGTCTCCCTCGACATGGCGCTGTACGGGCTCACCGCGCCGTTCGCGGCGGCGCTGATGGACCGGTTCGGCATCCGCCGCGTCGTGGTCGTCGCGCTCAGCGCGGTCGCCGCCGGGGCGCTGGCCAGCGTCTGGATGACGGCCGCCTGGCAGCTGATGATCTATTGGGGGCTGCTCGTCGGCCTCGGCACCGGCTCGATGGCGATGGCCTTCTCCGCGACGGTCACCAACCGCTGGTTCGTCGCCCGGCGCGGCCTGGTCACCGGCATCCTCACCGCGGCGGGCGCCTCCGGTCAGCTGGTGTTCCTGCCGCTCTGCGCCTGGATCGTCGACCGGCACGGCTGGCGCCCGGCCTCGGTGACCGTCGCGCTCGCCGCCCTGGCCGTCGTCCCGTTCGTCTGGCTCCTGATGCGCGACCACCCGGCCGATGTGGGCCTCGCCCCGTACGGCGGGGAGTACGCGGACAAGCCCGCACCCGCCAGAGGCGTGGCGAGCCGGACCCTGCGCGTCCTGTTCGACGCCGCCCGCACCGGGCCGTTCTGGCTGCTGGCCGGGACCTTCGCGATCTGCGGCGCCACGACCAACGGCCTGATCCGTACGCACTTCGTGCCCTCGGCGCACGACCACGGCATGCCCATCACCGCCGCGGCCTCGCTGCTGGCCGTCATCGGGATCTTCGACATCATCGGCACGATCTTCTCGGGCTGGCTCACCGACCGCTTCGAAGCCCGCCGGCTGCTGGCCGTCTACTACGCGCTGCGCGGGATCTCGCTGCTGTTCCTGCCGATGCTGATGGCACCGACCGTGCACCCGCCGATGGTCTTCTTCATCGTGTTCTACGGGCTGGACTGGGTCGCCACGGTCCCGCCGACGCTGGCCCTGTGCCGGGAGCGGTACGGCGAGGACAGCGCGATCGTCTTCGGCTGGGTCCTGGCCTCGCACCAGGTGGGCGCCGCCCTGGTGGCGTTCCTCGGCGGGGTCGCCCGCGACCACTTCGGCTCGTACGACATGGTCTGGTACGCGTCCGGGGCGCTGTGCGCGACGGCGGCGCTGATGGCGCTGGTGATCCGGCGTGGTTCGGCGTCCGCCGCCGTCCTGTGAGCGGGGGCGCTCAGCGGCTGAAGCGCCCGAACGCCCCCTGGTGGAAGAGCAGCGGCCCGTCCCCGACCCCGCCCTCCGCCGCCCCCAGCGCCTCCACCCGGCCGACCACGATCAAGTGGTCGCCGCCGGTGTGGACGGCCTGGATGCGGCAGTCGACCCAGGCAGGCACGGAGTCCAGCAGCGGCGACCCGGTCGCGGGAGCGGGGGTATGGCTCACCCCGGCGAACTTGTCGGCCCCACTCACCGCGAACGACCGGCACAGCGCGCCCTGTTCCGCCCCCAGGATGTTGACGCAGAAGGCCCCGGCGCGGGCGATGCGCGGCCAGGTCGTCGACGTACGGGCGACCATGAACGTGACCAGCGGCGGGTCCAGCGAGAGCGAGGCGAACGACTGGCAGGCGAAACCCGCCGGACCGGCCGTGCCGCCGGGACCGTCCGGATCGTGCGCGGTGACGATGGTGACCCCGCTCGCGAAGTGCCCCAGCACCCGGCGGAACTCGTCCGGATCCACGGGCAGCCGCTCGTCCTCCGCGACGGCCCGCAGGGCCGGGCGCGGCAGCGGATCGACCGGCACCGGAGCGACGGCCGTCGCGGCGCCGACGGACCTGAGGTAGCGGACGGCGGTTGCGGCCATGCCTGCGTGTCCCATCACTCCTCGATTAGAGCTGACGAGGCGTCAGATGGGAAGGGCGGGAGGGCCTCCGGTCTTCGCAGGGCGCTCCGCCGCCCGTCGCCGCGACGACACGTGGTTCGGTGGCGGCTACGCTGAGTCGTCAAGGATCGACCGGTCGAGAGGCGGCGCGATGACCAGTGCGCCCGGCTACGGCCAGGACATCGGCTCCGAGCGTGCTCTGAAGTTCGCCGTGCAGCGGTTCCGCGGGGACCGGGTCCAGGTCATCGAGGGGATCATCGAGCCGGTCTCACCGACCTGGGACCACCAACGTGCGGCCCGAGTGGTCCGCCGGCAGATCGAGGACCGTGTCGATGAGCTGGGGTGTGTCGAAGGCTCCGGGAATCTGGACCTGCCCGGCTCCTCGAACTGGTACGTCCCCGACATCGCGGTGGTCCCCGAGGCGCTCGCCAGGGGCGGCGGGGCGCTGCTCCCCGACCAGACGCTCCTTGTCGTGGAGGTCACGTCCGAGTCGAACGCGGAGACCGACCGGGTCGTGAAGCGCCGCCGGTACGCCGAGTGCCGGGCGCCCCTGTACCTCTTGGTCGACCGGATCGAGGCCAGCGTGACGTTGTTCTCCGAGCCGGGGCACCTGGGCTACACCCGGGTGGACGGTCCGCACCCGTTCGGGGCGGTTCTGCGGCTTCCGGACCCGTTCGGCCTGGACCTGGACACGAGCGGGCTGTCATCGCCGTGAGCCGTGATCCGAACGAAAGACCTTAGATCCCTCGGTACTTCGGTGCCCGCCGTTCCACGAAGCTCGCCACGCCCTCGTTGGCGTCCTGCGTGGTCATGTTGATCTCCTGGGCCATCGCCTCTGCGGCGAACGCCGTGGCGCGGTCGGCGTCCAGCGAGGCGTTGACCAGCTGCTTGGTGAGGGCGATCGAACGGGTGGGCCCCTCGGCCAGCCGCTGGGCCCAGGCCCGCGCGGTCGCCGCCAGCTCCTCGTCCGGCACGGTCCGGTTGACGAGTCCCAGGCGCTCCGCGTCCCGGGCCGGGAGCGAGTCCCCGAAGAACATCAGCTCCTTGGCGCGCTGCGGCCCGACCAGCCGGGGCAGCAGGTACGCGCCACCGCCGTCCGGTACGAGGCCGCGGCGCACGAACACCTCGATGAACTTCGCGGACTCGGCCGCCAGCACCAGATCGCAGGCGAACGCGAGATGGGCCCCGATACCGGCCGCCGTTCCGTTGACCGCCGCGATGACGGGCTTCTCGCAGTCCAGGACGGCGGCGATCAGGCGCTGGGCGCCGAGCCGGATCGTCCGGGCGACATCGCCCGGCACCCGGTCGCCGGAGACCGGGGCGCCCCGCAGATCGGCCCCGGCGCAGAAGCCCCGGCCGGTGGCGGTCAGGACGACGGCCCGGATCCCGGGGTCGGCGGAGGCCTCCGCGAGCAGCGCGATGACGCGTTCGCGCTGGTCCCAGGTGACGGCGTTCATCGCCTCCGGGCGGTTGAGGGTGATCGTCGAGACGCCGTTGTCAGTGGCGTGGAGTATCAATGAATCAGGCGATCCGGACGGGTCGTGCCGGCCGCTGCGGTCGGTGGTGTCTTCGGGGGAGGACGGCATGAGGCAGCTCCTGAGCAGGTGTCGGGTCGGGGGGCGGGGCAGTGGGCGGGTTCGGTGGCGGCTTTGGCCGGCGCGTTGGCGGGCGCGGCGGTGGCTTTGGTCGGCGCGGCGGTCAGCGCGTTGCCCGGCGCGTTGTTCAGCGGCAGACCGCGAGTGCGTCCAGCGCCACCGCGCCCTGCCCGCGACCCAGCACCATCAGCGGGTTGATATCCAGCTCGGACAGGTCGTCGCCCAGTTCCAGCGCCATCCGCTGCACCCGCAGCACCACTTCGACGAGCGCGTCCACATCCACCGGCGCCCCGCCGCGCACCCCTTCCAGCAGTGCCCGGCCGCGCAGTTCGCCGAGCATCGCCCGTGCCTGGTCCTCACTGAAGGGCGGCACCCGCACCGCCGCGTCGTGCAGCACCTCGACCAGAACGCCGCCGAGCCCGACGGTCACGGTGGGGCCGAACAGCGCGTCCTGCGTGACGCCGACCATCATCTCGACGCCCCGCTCGATCATCTGGCAGACCAGGATTCCGTCCAGCTCGATGTCCTCGTAGCGCGCGATGTCAGTCAGTTCGCGGTAGGCGTCCCGCACCTGGCTGGCGGAGGTGAGCCCGACCTTCACCAGGCCCAGTTCGGTCTTGTGGGCCAGCCGCGCGCCGGAGGCCTTCATGACGACGGGGTAGCCGACCAGCCCGGCCGCCCGGACGGCCGCCGCGGCGCTGGTCACCAACTGCTCGCGGGGCACCCGGATTCCGTACGCCCGCAGCAGCTGCTTCGCCGCGTGCTCGCTCAGCTGGTGGCCCGGACGCATCAGTGCCTGCGCCTTGCGGAAGGAGGGCGACGGCGTGCGCGGCGCCTCGTCGAAGGGGGAGCGGTAGGAGGCGGCGAAGCGGTGGTGGTCCAGATAGGCCTTCACCGCGGTGATGCAGTTGCCGAAGGTGCGGAAGGTGGCGACGCGCGAGGAGCCGAGCAGCGTCGTGCGGTAGGCGTCCTCGGTGCCGACCGGCGAACCCCACACCACGCACACCAGCTTGTCCGTGGCCTCCGCCGCGTCCACCAGGTCCTGCGCGAGTTTGTCGCTCATCGGCGGGAAGGGGCCGGTGATCGGACAGATCAGCACCCCGACCGAGGGATCCGCGAGTATCGCGTCGATGATCTTCCGGCCGCGCCAGTCACCGACCGGGTGCCCGCCGTTGTCGACCGGGTTCGCCACGTTCAGGTAGTCGGGTATCCAGGTGTGCAGCTCGGCCTGCTTCTCCTCGGAGAGGACCGGGATGTCCAGGCCCGCCGCGGTCGCCAGGTCGGAGAAGTGCGCGCCCGTGCCGCCCGAGATCGAATACACCACGACCCCGTCGGCCAGCGGCTTGCGCGCCCGCGCCAGGAGGGCGGCGGTGTCCTGGAGTTCGTCGAGGCCGTCCACCCGGATCACGCCGAACTGCCGCATCGCCGCGTCGACGACCTGGTCGGCGCCGGTCAGCTTGCCGGTGTGTGACGCGGCCATCCTGGCCCCCGTCTCCGTCCGCCCGACCTTGACCGCCACCACCGGGACCCCGGCGCGGGCGGCCCGGTCGGCGGCGAGCAGAAAGGAGCGCCCGTCCTTGAGCCCCTCCACGTAGCAGGCGATGGCCCCGACCTCGGGTCGCTGGGAGAAGTACGAGATGAAGTCGGAGGTCTCCAGATCCGCCTCGTTGCCCGTGGGCGCCCAGTGCGAGAGCCGCACGCCCAGCTCCTGGAGGGTGTAGACGGGGCGCCCCTGGTGGCCGGACTGGGTGATCAGTGCGATCGCCGGCCCCTCCAGGTCGTCCCGGAACTCCTCGAAGGCGTTGAGGTTGGTGTTCGGCCCGAGCAGCCGCAGCCCCGACCGCTCCACCGCGGCTGCCAGCCGGGCCTGCGCGGCGGCGCCCGCCGCCCCGGTCTCCGCGAAACCGGACGCGAAGGCGACGGCGAACTTCACCTTGGCGTGCGCGAGTTCCTCGATCACCGGGAGCGGGTCACCGACCAGCAGTACCGCCAGATCCACCTGTTCCGGCAGTTCGGACACGGAAGGAGAGCAGGCCCGCCCGAAGACGGACTCCCGCGTGGGGTGCACGGGATACAGCCGCGCCCCGACCCGCTCGGCCCAGGCGATCAGCTGCCGGGTGATGCCGGTATTGGGCCGGCCGTCGGTGTCGGACGCGCCGATGACAGCCACGGACTCCGGCCGGAAGAACCGGTCCAGATCCGGGACGGCCGCGTGCAGCGGACGGCCGCTGACGTCGAGACCGCCTTCCGCGGCGGCGGCCGTCATGCTGTGGACGGCGGCGTGCGGCTCCTCGCCGCAGGCCACCACCCTGGCGCGGAAGTCGGTGGTGAGGGTGCCGTGAGTCGATCCAAGCATCGTTCCGCCCACTCCTGCTCGAAGGTCCCCGGCGCTCGCGCGGCCCGGCCGGCGCCAAAAGCTGACGCCGTGTCAGGTTACTGAACTGACGGCCCGTCAGGAATGGTCGTGCAGGCAAAGGCTGAGAGTGGCGGTTCCGCAAGCCCCGACGCCGCATCGAAACGGGGGGCGAGCCCCTGTCGCCGGCCCCACCCCCCGCACCCAGCGCTACCCACCACCAGAGGCACCCACCCCACCCCACCCCACCCGACCCCTCCCCGCATGACGACCGACGGCCGACCCGGGGCCGTGCAGGGGAGTCCCCGCAGGGCGCCGAACAGATACCCGGGGTCTCCCCGCGTACCTGCGGAACGTTCGGCGCCCGAGGAGACGCCCCGGAGGGGCCCCGGGTCACCCACCACGGGTGCCCCCACGGGGCGGGGCGCCCCTTCGAGCCCGCCCGGCGATTGAGGGCAGGGCGGCGCCCAGGCGGCCCCGCACCCAGGGGTGACCCCGGCCCCGCATGGGGCCCCCGTTCAGCCCCTGCGGGCGAGCTTCTTCGCGATCTTCTGCGCGTCCCGGGCCAGCTCGCGGAGCATGCCGCTGATCGGGTTGGTGAAGCCGGTGAAGTACAGCCCGGGGGCCTGCTTCGGCGTGCGGCCGCCGTGCACCACCGGCCGGCCCCGCTCGTCCAGCACCCCGAGGTGGCCGACCAGCCCCTCCAGGGAGCGGAGGTAGCCGGTCGCGGCGATGACGGCGTCCGGGGTGATCCGGGACCCGTCGGCCAGCACCACCGCGTCCTCGTCGAACGACTCGACGGCCGCCACCGGCACCACGCGACCGCCCTTCACCGCCTTGATCAGCCCCACGTCCTGGACCGGGATGGCCCCGTCCTTGACCCGCGAGTACAGGCCGGTGTCCGGGCGGGGCAGCCCGTGTTCGGTGAGATCGGGCATCGAGACGCGGGTCAGCAGCCGCCCGGCCCGGTCGACGAGCGCGACCGGCAGCCGGCGCACCAGGATGCCGGTGCCCTGGGCGGGCCAGCCCGCCGTGGAGCGGCGCAGGATGTGCGGAGCGGTGCGCACCGCGAGCCGCACCCGTGCCGCACCGCCCTCCGTCAGGTCGACGGCGATCTCGGCCCCGGTGTTGCCGACGCCCACGACGAGGACGTCCTTGCCCGCGTAGGGGGCCGGGTCGCGGTAGTCGGCGGCGTGCGCGAGTTCGCCGGTGAACGCGTCGCGCCCGGACCAGTCGGGGATGCGAGGGGTGTGGTTGAAGCCGGTGGCCACGACCACGGCCCGCCCGGTCAGCTCGCGGCCGCCGGTCGCGGTCAGCCGCCACCCGGTGCCGTCCGGCGCCGGGTCGATGCGGGAGACCTCGACGCCGGTCACCACCTCCAGCTCGTGGTGCTCGGCGTACTTCTCCAGGTAGCGCACCACGTTGTCGCGGGACACCCAGCGCCCGAACCGGCGGGGCATGGGCAGCCCCGGCAGGGCGGACCAGCGCCGGGTGGTGTGCAGGTGGAGCCGGTCGTAGTGGCGCCGCCAGGACGCGCCGACCTCCGTGGACTTCTCCAGCACGACGGCCCGTTGGCCCTGTGCGCGCAGGGCCGCAGCGACGGCGAGACCGCCCGGACCGCCGCCGATGACGTAGACGGGCCGGTCCTCTGTGCGGGTGACGGAGGCCGGAATGGGGCTACCGGGGGCAGATGTGCTGTCGGGCATGGTTTGGAGCGTAATCGCGCGCCCTGTTGATGGGTCTCGGTCAAGACCGGAATCGATTGCGAATTGATCACGGGTCCGCACCCGTGAACCGGCCGGGCATACGCACCCCTTGCGCGGGCGGCCCCCATCAGGTGAACTGACGTACCGTCAGATCCGATGAGCGGGAGGGCCCCATGCGCACGATCTGGCTCGACGGAGCCCAGTGGCTCGCCGTGCTCCGGATAGGCCTCGGCCTGTGGTGGCTGGAGAGCTGGCGGCACAAGGACAAGAAGGGCTGGTTCGAGCGCGGCACAGGCATCGCCTGGGCTGCGGACGTCGCGGGGAAGCACCGCTGGCCGGTGGTCAGGAGAGGCTTCGAGAAGATCGTCGCGCCGCGCCCGAAGGCGATGGCGTACGTCGTCGTCTACGCGGAACTCGCCCTGGGCCTAGGCCTGGTGACCGGACTGCTGACCCCCGTCGCGTTGATCGCGGGGCTGCTGCTCAACCTGCTCTACCTGGTGCTGATGATCCACGACTGGGCCGAGCAGGGGCAGAACGCGATGATGGCGCTCAGCTCACTCGTCGCCCTGTTCGCGATGTCCTGGCAGACCTGGTCCCTCGACCACGCGATCGGACTCTTCCTGTGACCGCCGACAGGCCGACCGCCCCGGCCCCCGCTCCCGGCGTGACCGCGCCCCCCGTCCCCGGCGCGACCGCGCCCCCCGCCCCGGCCCCCCGCTACGACCTGCCCGAGCCGGACGCGTCCACCCGCCCCTACTGGGACGCCGCCGCCGAGGGCCGCCTGCTGCTGCGCCGCTGCCGGGACTGCGGCCGGGCGCACCACTACCCGCGCGAATTCTGCCCGCACTGCTGGAGCGAGGACGTCGACTGGGAGCGGGCGAGTGGCCGGGCCACGCTTTACACCTGGTCCGTCGTCCACCGCAACGACCTGCCGCCGTTCGGCGGCCGTGTGCCGTACGTCGCGGCCGTCGTGGACCTGGCCGAGGGGCCGAGGATGATGACGGAGGTGGTGGAGTGCGAGGAGTCCGCGCTCGCCATCGGGATGGAGCTCCGGGTGACGTTCCGGGTGGAGGAGGGGCGCGAGGCCGTCGCGGTGTTCCGGCCCTGCTGATTGTCGGCCCATCGGCGCAATCAGCAGGGCCGGAAGCGGGCGGGAACAGACGGGCCGGAACAGGCGGGCGGGAACAGGCGGACTCGAAGGCGTCAGCCCGTGAGGTCGAACGTGGCGGCGCGGGGCACGAATGCCGTGTCCCCGTCCTTGGCTGTGGCCAGTGCCGAGAGGTACCAGGTGCCCTTGCCCAGGTCGGCCACATCCCGCTTCGTGACCTTCAGCGTGTAGGTGCAGCGGGCGGTCTCGTCCGAGACGCTCCGGCACGTGGCGCTCTCCGCCGAGCGAAGCTCCGCCTCGATCGGGTCGAGTTCCGAACTCGCGGGCCAGGCAAGGATTTTGAGGCCCCGGACGCCCGAGTCGTCACTCACGTCGACGGTGTAGGTGAGTGAGCCCGCTTTGCCGTTGGACGGAGCCGTGTAGTGAGCCGATCCGCCCTTCAGGGTCGGTTCCGTGGGTGTCGAGGCCATGGCGAGGCCGCCGGCCGCCGCTCCGCAGAGGGCGACGGCGCCGATGAGCGAGGAGAAGAGAACGCGCTTGGACATGGGAGATCCTCCTGTATGGGTGGGAACAGTGGGTGGGAACAGTGGGTGGGAACGTTGGGTGGGTCACGCGGAAGAGCGTGAGAGAACCGTTGGTGGAACCGGTCCTGGAAGTGGTCGTAGAAGCGGTGGCCGACCGCTTTCTCGATGTGATCGAGCCTATGGGCGGGGACCTGGCGCCGTCCTCGCCCTACCGGACGACTGGCGCGTGGCACCACGGGCAGAGACTCTGCAACCCAGGTAAGAGGCCGGGATCCGCCTTCAGCGGGAGTCGGGCCGCTCACCTGCGGTCATAGCCTTGATCCGACATGAATCGAACCGACGACCGGTGGTTCCCGGTCCCGCTGATCTGCGCCCAGGCGGTGGTCTGGCCCGGCGTGCCGATGGCGCGCGGAACCGTCCCGCCCGCGTCCGCCCTTCTCGTGGCGGCCCTGGTCGCCGCAGTGGTGGCGGCCGCGCTCGCCCTGCGCCGTACCCGCCCGGTGGCCACCCTGCTCGTGGTCGCCGCCGCCTGCGCGCTGGGGG
Source organism: Streptomyces sp. NPDC104307 (assembly GCF_055584045.1). NCBI lineage: Bacteria > Bacillati > Actinomycetota > Actinomycetes > Kitasatosporales > Streptomycetaceae > Streptomyces > Streptomyces sp. NPDC104307. The sequence continues at coordinate 29,570 of NZ_JBVJMU010000011.1, read as the reverse complement.
CCGGGCCGCTGCCCGCCGGGGCGATGGCAGTGCTCGGGACGGCGGGTGTCGCGCTGGCTCTGTTCACCGTGGCGACGGAAGGCGACGCCTTCACCGCCGTGCTGTGCGTGGTGGCGCTCGCCGCCTGGCAGCTCATGCACGGCATCAGCCTGCACGGGCTGAGCGACCGCGACGGGCTCGACCTCGTCCTGACCGTTCTGCTGTACGCCACCGTGTGCGGCACCGGTCTGCTCGTACGGCGAACCCGTCGTACGCGGCGGGCGGCCGAACAACTGCTGAAGCGGGCCGAGTCCGAGCGCCACCGGCTCCCTGCGTTCGAGCGGCGCCGTATGGAAAGGGAGTTGCACGACGTCAGCGCTCACCATCTGACGGCCGTGGTGGTCACGGCGGGAGCCGCCCTCGGCTTGCGTGACCGCCGTCCCGAACTGGCCGGGGAGGCATTGGAGTTCGCGGTCGAGACCGGCCGCGACGTCACCCGCGCGCTCGGCACGGTACGAGCGCCGGCGCCCTCCCGGGGGAGTGCACCGGCGCCGGAGGAACGGCTGCTGGACCTGATCGCCGGGTTCCGGCGCCTGCACCAGCGGGTGGACTGCGAGATCACCCCCCTGCCGGACGGCGCCGTCGGGCGCGCGGCGTACGGCATCGTGCGCGAGGCGCTGACCAACGTGGCGCGGTACGCCCCCGGCGCGCATACGAGCGTGCTGTGCCGGTACGGCGACAACCGCACCGACGTCGTGGTCACGAGCACACCCCCGAAGGCCGGTGCGGTGGCGCACGGTGCGGGACTCGGCGGCGGCCGGGGACAGGGCTTCCTGCGATCCCGGGCACGGGAGGCGGGCGGCAGGGTGCACAGCGGCCCGACGGCGGACGGTGGCTGGGAGGTGCGGGCGGTACTGCCGGGCCGGACGGCCACGACGGTGGAGCCGTCGGCACCGGGGAGCTACCGCGTGGCGCAGGTGGTGGCGGCGGCGGGCCTGGTCCTTCAGCCGCTGCTCCCCGTCCTGGTCGTCCGGGACGGGGAGACGTCGAACGGGACGACGGTATCCGCGGGTGTCCTCTTCGCGCTGCTGGCGGCGGGCCAGGCGGTGGCCCTGCTGTGGCTGCGCAGGGCTCCGCGGTCGGCGTACGGGACGCTGCTGGGGCTGGCGCTTCTGTGGCCGGTGGCGATGGCCGCAGGCGACTACGGCGGCCCGGTCCTCCTCCCGCCCGCGCTGAGCCTGCTGGCCACGTGCGCTGCCCTCGCGGTGGGCCCGCCCGCGACCGCCACGGCCCGGCGAGGGCGCGGGGCCGTGCCGAGCGACGGCTCCGCCGCGAAGGAGGCCCCCCAGGGCCGGGGGAGCGGCCGGCCCACACGGGCGCGCGGCCACGTCACGACCGTTCTCCTCACGGTGCCGGTGCACGCCGGGGCCGCCACCGCCGCGGTCCTGGACCGGGGCACGACCGCTCCCGTCTGGATGGTCATCGCGGGAACCACGGTCGGCGCGGCCCTCACCTGCACGGCGGCTCACCTGACCGGACGCCGCCGCACCCGGCGCCGACAAGCCGACCGCCGCGCGCACGAAGAACGCCTCGCCGCCTGGACGGAGGAGGCCGTCCGCGACGCGTGGACCGAGCGCCGCCGCATCGCGGACGGCCTCGAAACCACGGTCCTGGCCCGCACGGCCGACATGGTCACAGAGGCGGAGGCAGGCAGGCTCGACGCGACAGCGACCCGCGCCCGCGAGGCTCTGGCCGCGATGCGTTCCCTGCTCGACACCGTCCGGGACGGGGAGACGGGGCCCGGACTGCGGCCGCAGCCCACCCTCCAGGCGCTCGATCTGCTCGCCCACCAACTCCGTTCCACCGGACGCGACATCGAGATACAGCTGTCCGACCGGGTGCCGGAACGACTGCCCACCGCCATCGACCTGGCCGCCTACCGGGCCGCGGAAACGGTGCTCGCGGCAGGCGGCGAAGAGCCCACGGTGCTCGCACTCGACGTGGCAGAGGATACGTTGACGCTCACCGCCACGGGGGTGCCCCGTGCCGCCGCCGACCCCGCCGTACGGGAGCGGCTGGCCACGCGGCTCGCAGCGGTCGGCGGCACCCTGACCACCGGCCCGCGGGGGACGGTCCGCCTCCGGCTGCCACTCGCCGTCGCACCGGACGACGAGGCGGACGATGAGGCGGACGACGAGGGGAGACACCGATGAGCCTCAACGTGCTGGTCGTCGACGACCAGGGCATCGTACGGGCGGGGTTCGCCGCCGTGATCGACGCCGAGGAGGACCTGACGGTCGTCGGCGAGGCCGCCGACGGCGCCACCGCGGTGCGGCTGGCCGAGGAGCTGGCTCCCGACGTGGTCCTCATGGACGTACGCATGCCCGAACTGGACGGCATCGCCGCCACCCGCATCATCACCGGACAGGAGAACGCTCCCCGCGTCCTCGTCCTGACCACCTTCGACCTCGACGCGTACGTCTTCGACGCGCTGCGCGCAGGCGCCTCCGGCTTCCTCCTCAAGGACGTGGAGCCCGCTCAACTGCTCCAGGGCATCCGGGAGGTGGCGGCCGGCGAGAGCGTACTCGCCCCGTCCGCGACCCGCCGTCTCATCGGCCACTACGCGTCAGGGCCACCCGCCGCGGTCCCGGTCGGGAGCTCCCCCGAGCTGGACAGCCTGACCGTCAGCCAGCGGGGCGTCCTCACCTTGGTCGCGGCCGGACTCACCAACGCGGAGATCGCCGGGCGGCTCGGCATCACCGTAGGCACCGTGAAGTCCCACGTGAACGCGCTCCTCCGCAAGCTCGGGCTGCGCGACCGCGTACAGGCGACGATCCTCGCGTACGACCTCGGCCTCGCCCGCCCGAACCCGCCCGGTACCCACCTCTGATCACCGAGCCGCGACAAGACCACCGAGGCGCAACCAAGGAGCCCCTCCCCATGACCGACCACGATTCCGACCACGATTCCGACCACGATTCCGGCCGATCCGTCGCCCGCCGCCTCCGCGAGCACGTCGGTGTCGTCGGTCTCGGCTACCTCGGTGTCTGTGTCGGCCTGCTCGTGTGGGCCCTGGTGGTGACGGCCGTCGACAGCTCGGGCGAGTCCATGGCCGGCGTGATCCCGGCTCTTGCCACCGCCCCCGGCAGCCTCGTGTTTCTCGTGTTGCCGGACAGCGCCGCCGTGTTCATCACCGCCATCGTTCTCGGGGCAGTGGTCAACGCGGCGATCATCGGCTGGTGCACCCGCGCACTGCGTCGCGGCGGTCGGACGCACTAGACGTATTGACCTGGAGGGTTGTTCACACGGCTGACGGGCGGGGCGGCGCGTCGGCCCGGACCAGGGCTCGGGCCAGCTCGGTGCTCTCGGGGAGACTGTCCAACGGGAGGGGCTGGGCAGCGACGGCGCCTTCGTGCAGGACGAGGAGCTGGACGGCGAGGGTGGCTGGGTGCTCGCAGCCCGCGGCGGCGGCGAGTTCCCTGAACAGGTCCAGCAGCCAGAGCTTCTGGTTCGTGGCGATGCGGTGTGCGGGATGCGAGGGGTCCGGCAGTTCGGCCAGCGCGTTGATGAAGGCGCAGCCGCGGGTGCCGGCCCCGCTCCAGGTCCGTAGCGCCTCGAAGGGAGCGGTGACGGCCTCGGCGGGAGTGTCGCAGGCGTCGACGGCGGTACGGACGAGCGCCCGCCAGCGCTGGTCGCGGCCCGTGAGGTAGGCCGCCACGAGGTTGTCCTTCGAGCCGAACTGGTTGTACAGGGTCCGCTTGGTCACCCCCGAGTGCTCGGCGATCAGGTCCACCCCGACCGCGGTGATCCCGCGCTCGTAGAACAACTCCTCGGCGGCCGCCACGATGCGGCGACCGGCCGCCGTCACAGGCCGCGCCTCCGCCCCCGCGGCCTCCTGCCCCGCGAGCCCCTGCCCTGCGAGATCTGTCACTGCGCGCCTCTTCACTGATCGGTGTACGGTGGAACGTGTTCACAGATCAGTATACCTGCGAGGAGGTTCAAGCGATGGGTGAGTCCCAGTTCATGCGAGCGGTGCGGATCACGAGGCACGGAGGGCCGGAGGTCCTTGAGCCGGTGGAGGTCCCCACCCCTGCCGCTCGGGCAGGAGAGGTGCTGGTCCGGGTCGGCGCGGTGGCCCTGAACAACACCGACCTGTGGACGCGGGAGGGTGCCTACGGGCGTCCGGGGGACCCGGACGCGAAGTCGGGCTGGCGCGGCCCGATCGACTTTCCCCGTATCCAGGGCGCCGACGTGGCCGGCCGGGTCGTGGCCGTCGGGACCGGGGTCGAGAGCAGCCTCGTCGGACGCCGCGTGGTCGTCGACCCCGCGATCTACGACAGTGACGATCCGGACGCCAACCCGGTGGGCCTGATGGGGAGCGAGCGCGACGGCGGGTACGCCGAGTACGTGACGGCGCCGGTGGAGCGCGTGCACGACGTGACGGATTCCCCGCTCACGGACGACCAGCTCGCGGCGTTGCCGACCGCCTACGGCACGGCGCTGGGCATGATCGAGCGGGGCCGGCTGCGGAAGGGGGAAACCGCCCTGGTCTCGGGGGCGTCCGGCGGGGTCGGCCTGGCGCTGGTGCAGATCGCCCGTGCGCGCGGGGCGAGGGTGGTCGCCATCAGCAGCGGAACCAAGATCGACGCGGTGCGTGCGGCCGGCGCGCACGAGGTCGTCGACCGTGCGGGAGACATCACTGGGCAGATCCGTGCCGCCGCCCCGGAAGGCATCGACGTCGGGCTCGACGTGGTGGCCGGCGAGCTGGTGGGTGAGGGGCTGCCGCTGCTGCGCGAGGGGGGCCGGTGGGTCATCGCGGGCGCCCTCGGCGGGTACGGCGTGAGCTTTGACGTGCGCCGCCTCTATCTGCACAACGCCCAGGTCATCGGGTCCGCGATGCACACGCCCCGGCACTTCGCCCTCCTCATGGACCTGGCCCGCCGGGCGGAGGTCCAGCCCGTCATCGCCGCGGCCTTCCCGCTGGACGGGGCCGCAGAGGCGCAGGACGAGCTCTCCCGTAGGGAGCACGTGGGAAAGATCGTCCTGCACCCCGGTGCCGCAGGACCCGTCTGAGGGACCCGGGCGCGGGGCGGCGGCCGTGCGGGTGTCAGGCTGGGCTTCCTTGATCCGTACGGCCGCGAGGGAAGCACCGATGAGCACCGGCAGTTACTACGAGCGCACCGACGACCACCACTTCAAGCCCACCGCCCACGCGAGCGGCGCGTGGAGCACGGACGAGGTGCACTTCAGCCCGCTCGGCGGCCTCATCGTCCACGCCATCGACCGTCACTTGGCCGACCGGCCGGGAGAGCGCCTGCTGCTGTCCCGGATCAGCTTCGACATCCTCGGCCGGCTCGCCCTGGACGAGTGCGAGATCCGGGTCGAGACCATCCGGCCCGGCCGCACCATCGAACTGGTCGAAGCCGTCGCCCTGATCGCGGACCGCCCCGTCGTACGCGCCAGGGCCTGGTGCCTCGCCGCCGTCGGCACGGCAGCGGTCGCCGGGGGCGAGGCCGACAGGCTCGCGGCCCCGGAAACGCTCGCACCCTGGCGCATGGCGGACCTCTGGCCCGGTGGCTACATCGCCTCCATCGACGTCCGCCCGCTCGCGCCGCCGCAGCCGGGCCGCACCACCGCGTGGATCTCGACGCCCCTCGACCTGGTCGCGGGCGAGCAGTCGAGCCCGCTCGCGTCCTATGTCGCGCTCGTCGACACGGCCAACGGCATCGCGGTCCGCCAGGCACCCACCGAGTGGATATTCCCCAACGTGGACCTGACGATCCACCTCCACCGTGCCCCCGAGGGCCGCTGGACCGGACTCGACACCACGGTCGTCTTCGGCCCCACCGGCCAGGGCATCACCAGCACCGTCCTGCACGACGTCAACGGGCCGGTCGGCCACGCGCAGCAGATCCTCACCGTCAGGCCCGTGTAGGCCGGTGCGGGCGGTTCAGCGTCCGAGTCCGAGTTCCTTGCGCTGTCTGCGGCGCTCGCGGAGGTTGTGGTTATGGATGACGACGCCGCCCGCGCCGTGGATGCCGCCCGTCGGCCGCCGCCTCCCGCAACAGTTCCACGACCGCCTCACGGTCGGCGTCGGAGGCCCGCATACGGCCGGCCGATGGCGAGGGCTCAGCAGTCATGGACCTGATGATACGGAGACCCCGCAGCCCCGCCCGGTCAATCCTCGGGCACGAGTTGGGCCGTCACCAAGCCGTGCAGCAGCTCCGCGTCCACGAAGTCCCCGTCGTCCGGCGCCCCGCACCGCCAGCTCAGCGGATACGTGTTGCCGTCCGGCGCGGGAATCCCCACGTACTGGTCGCGGGCGGCCGGGCCGAAGCACTTCGCGCCGGGCGGCCAGTCGAAGTCCTGGCTCGCCCCGGGGGCCAGCAGGAAGTACGTCCACCGCGCCCCCGCGATCTCCCGTACGACGGGCCCCGGATCGCCGTCCGTGAGGGTGGCCAGATGGTGCAGCACCGCCTCGCCCCGCACCCCGCGCAGCCGGATGGCGTCGAAGTGAATTCCGGACATGTGGAGTTGGTGCCCCGAGGCGGGTACCCATTCGGGGAGTTTCTTGCTCGTCATACCTATGAGCATCGCGGCGACTGCGTAGCGTGACCAGTCAGGCGCGTGCCACATCCGACGATGTGGTGGGAACGGTGGTGACTGTGGTGACGAGCAATGAGACGTCGCAGGTGCGGAAGCTTGTGGGGGACCTGATTCGCATCCATCGGGTGCGCGCGGGACTGACCCAGAAGGAGGCGGCGGAGAGGCTGTTGATGTCGGAATCCCTGCTGGGGGCGTACGAGCGTGCGGAACGCATCCCGTCGCTGGAATTCCTGCACGACGGGGACAGAGTCCTGAACGCGGGCGGGGCGCTGAAAGCGTGCTGCGATCTGGTGGACGAGGAGAAGTACTCGCCCAAGTTCTTGGACTGGGCGAAGCTGGAGCGGCTCGCGCGCGTCATCAGCGCGTACGAGACGATGCTGATCCCCGGCCTCCTCCAGACGGAGGCGTATGCGTATGCGGTGTACAGGTCGCGCGTACCGGCGTACTCGGAGGCCGAGATCGTCCGGCACGTCGAAGCGAGGCTGGAGCGGCAGGCGGTGCTCTCGCGTACGCCTCCGCCGCGCATCGGATACGTCATCGAGGAATCGGTCCTGGACCGCGCGCTCGGCGGGCCCGAGGTCCTGAAGGAGCAACTGCGGCATCTGCTCGACTGCATCGAGCGGTTCAACCACCTGACGGTGCAGGTGATGCCGTCGGCTCAGCACACGCACGCGGGATTGATGGGGCCTATGCAGTTGGTCTCCACAGCAGAAGGTCGCTCTCTGCTGTACGTAGAGGCGCAGGGCGGCGATAGGTTGATCTCGAAACCGGAGCAGGTCAGCGATCAGTTCGACCTCTTCGGCATCCTGCGGGCCCAGGCACTCAACCCCTGGAAGTCCGCAGAGATCATCGAGACGAAGGCGAGTCAACTGTGAGCCACGGACCCGGACTGACCTGGTTCAAGTCCAGCTATAGCGGTAACGAGGGCGGGGCTTGCATCGAAGTCGCCTACGACTGGCACAAGTCCAGCTACAGCAACAACGAGGGCGCGACCTGCGTAGAGGTCGCCGCCTGCCCGCACACCGTCCACGTCCGCGACTCCAAGGTCACCGAAGGACCGACCTTCGCGGTCGCCCCCGCCGCCTGGACCGCGTTCCTGGGGCACGCGGCGAACGTCTGACCGGTGCGCCGGGCCGTTCGCGTGGAGGTAAACGCGTTCGCGCCGGGCGGTGTTGATCCTTAGGCTGCCCGGATGCCAGTAACGGATCTTCAGCGCATCGCGGCCTTCCGCCTGTCCTTCGCCCGGCGGCAGGCCGCGGTCGTGAACGAGGTTCCCGGCGGCGTGGTGGTCCTGGACGCGGAGTACGCCGCGTCCTACGAGCACAACCAGCTCGTGATCGAAGGATCACCGGCCTCCGGCGAACTCCCGGCCCTGGCCGAGAAGGCCCTTGGCCACCTGGGTCACCGCCAGATCACCGTGCTCGACGACCGCACCGGTACCGACTGCGCACCCGCCCTCACCGCAGCCGGGTACACCCACGTGACCGAACTCGTCATGACGTACACCGGCTCCGCCGCCGTCCCGGACCCGTCCGCGCAGACCGTGACCTTTGACGACCTACGACCTGCTCTGGTCGGCCAGCTGCGCAGGTGGATGCCCGAGGCGGAGGACGACATCGTCAGCCAGCTGGCCGACCGCCGGACGGTCCGGCTCCGGGGCGCCGAACAGGTCCGCTTCCTCGCCGTCCGCGACGAGGAGGGGACGGTCGGCTCCTGGGCCGACCTCTACCGCGACGCCTCCCGGGGGATCGCCCAGATCGAGGACGTCGTCACCGCCGACACCCACGTCCGGCGCGGCTACGCGGACGCGCTGCTCGCCACCGCTCTGCGGTACGCGTCGGACTGCGGCCTGGTCTTCCTCCTGGCCGACCCCGACGACTGGCCGCACGCCTGGTACAGCCGCCGCGGATTCAATCCGATCGGGCGCTTCCACGTGTTCACCCGCGCTCAGGGCCGGTAGGCGAGCGGCTGGGCGTTGCGGCGAGACGGCCCTGCTACGAGTCGGCGCGTGTGGAGCCCGAGGAGCGCGAGGCCCGGTAGGAGTTCCAGTCGGCGAGTCCGCCGGTGCCAAGGACCCCGACGGGTGAGGAGAGCGTGGCGCCGGGGTTCCGGCGGAGTTCGCGGCGGGTGGCTCGGGCGGCGAGGGCGGGGAACAGGGGGCGCAGGGGCTGGCACCAGCGGAGCCACGGTGGGGCGTAGATGTACGGGGCGCGATGGGTGACGCCCTGGGTGAGCCACCGGGCGACCTGGTCTGCGGTGTGAACGCGACGGGCGATGCGGGGCTGGTTGCGGCGGAGGGCTTCGAGGACGGGGTCGTCGTCGAGGCCGGTGAGCATGTCGGTGCCGGTCCAGTGCAGGTAGGCGATGCCGACCTGGACGCCGTCCGGCTCGACCTCACCGCGCAGCGCGAGAGCGAACGACTCCACTCCGGCCTTGGAGGCGCAGTAGGCGCTCATCATCGGCGCGGAGCCGAACGCCGCCGTTGAGGCGATCTGGAGAAGGTATCCGCGGGTCGCGGCAAGCTGGGGCAGGAAGGCGCGGGCGGTGTTCGCGGAGCCCGTGAGGTTGACGTCGATGACCCGCTGCCAGAGTTCGGGGGCCGTGCGGTCGAACGGCCCGCTCACGGCGATCCCCGCGTTGGCGACGACCACGCTGGCGGGGCCGAGTTCGGCTTCGACCTGGCGTGCGGCGTGGGCGAGCGACGCGCGGTCGGCGATGTCCGACTCGACGCAGAGGCTCGGGCCGGACAGTGCGGTGGCTGCCTCCCGTAGGGAATCCCGCTCCCGGCCGAGCAGTGCCACGTGCATTCCGGCGCCGGAAAGGCTTCGGGCGAGGGCTTCGCCCACGCCGCGTGCGGCCCCCGTGATGACCGCGACCCGACCGCGCAAGGGAGGGACGGCGGCACGGCGCCTGCCAGAGTCACGCATCGTCTCTCCTCAACCCGGTGCCGGGCGTCGCTGCGGCCATCACCCCTCGCACCACCGTCAGCCCACGGGCCGTCTTCCGCAACCGAGGCCCAGCCGGCGGCTACCGCCCCGGCCCCCTCAGACCCCTGGCGCCCCCCACACCGGGAACCACCGGGACAGGTCCTTCTCCACGCGCAGGTCGTCCCCGAGGGCGGCCCGCACCTCCAGCTCCAGCTGGTTGTCGCGCTTCTCGGCGCTGCCCGGGACCGGGGCGAAGGGGTAGAACGTGCCGCGTTTGTAGAGGTAGACCAGGGCCAGCGGGCGGTCCCGGTCGTCGCGGAAGGCGATCAGGGAGCAGAGCAGCTGCGGGCCGAAGCCGCCGTCCTGGAGCAGGGTGTTGACTGCGTGCAGGTCGTTGACCAGTGCGGCGGTGTCCTCGGCGGGCTGGCGGGAGAGCAGCCAGGTGTAGCCGTAGGAGTCCCGGCTGAACTCCACCGGGATGCCGCCGTGCGCGGTGTCGGCGTCCAGCAGCTCCCGTACGTCCTGCTGGATACGGGCGAAGCCGGCGCCCTCCACCCCCGCGAAGCACACCGAGCCGAGGCCGGTCGGGACGAAGCCCGTCGCCGCCTGGAGGGTCAGGGCGGCCGACGGGACGGCGAAGAGCTGGTCCAGGTCCGGGCGGACCGGTTTGCTGCGGCCCAGGATGGTGTCGAGCAGACCCACGGAGGCTCCTTACGGGCGGGAGAGGTCGGCGGAGATGCGGGAGAGCTGGTCCAGGCGCTGTTCGAGGGTCGGGTGCGAGGAGAGCAGCCGGCTCAGGCTCTCCTTGGAGGAGAAGGCCGGGACGAAGTAGAAGGCGTTGTACGGCTCCGCCTTCCGCAGGTCCTCCGTCGGGATCCGGGCCATCTGGCCGCTCACCTTGGTGAGGGCGGAGGCCAGGGCCGAGGGGCGGCCGGTGAGCAGGGCGGCCGTGCGGTCGGCGGACAGCTCGCGGTAGCGCGACAGCAGGCGGGTCAGCAGGAAGCTCAGGGCGTAGACCACGGCGCTGATCAGCGGGATGAGCATGATCGCGATGCCGATGGGGTCGTTGTTGCGGCTGTTGCGGGCGAAGCCGCCCCAGAGCGCCACCCGGGTGATGATGCCCGCGAGCACGCCGAGGAAGGAGGCGATCGTCATGACGGCGACGTCACGGTGTGCGACGTGTGACATCTCGTGCGCGAGTACGCCCTCCAGTTCCTCGGGCTCCAGTCTGCGCAGCAGTCCCGTGGTGGCGCAGACCAGGGCGCTCTTCTCGCTGCGACCGGTGGCGAAGGCGTTCGGTACGTCGCTCTGGGAGATCGCCACCCGGGGCTTGGGCATGTCGGCGAGGGCGCAGATGCGGTCGATGGCGCCGTGCAGTTCCGGCGCCTCCTCGGGGGTGACCTCGCGGGCGCCCATGCTGAAGGCGGCGATGCGGTCGCTGAACCAGAACTGGGCGATGAACATGCCGCCGACGATGATCAGGATGATCGGCCAGGCACCGCGCAGCACGGCGAGCAGCACGCCGACCAGGACCACGTACAGCAGGCCGATCAGGAACATGGTGGTGACCATGCGTGTGGTGAGACCGCGGTCCGAGGCGTACCGGCTACGGGTTCGGGTCATGGGTGACCTCCAGTCCTCATCTGCTTCCCATAGTGCTCCTCGGCGGTTGAAATCGGATAAGGGCAACCGGCGTGGAACGTTACGAGCCGTGGCGGACGCGTCCGGTACGGGGTATTTGGCCGAACAACGCCTAGCCCGGTTAGGTGCCTGGGGCATCTAGTGGTGGGTGATCGGCAGGACTCCCCCATAGCTTTGCGAGGTCCTCCATGGCAGAGACCGGCACCGAGACCCAGACCGAAGCCCAGACCAAAACCCAGACCGACACCCAGACCGAGACCATCGCTTTTCCGCAGAACCGCAGCTGCCCCTACCACCCGCCGACGGGATACCCGAGTGAGACCCGGGGGCAGCAGTCGGTGACCCCCGTCCGTATCTACACCGGCCGGACGGTGTGGCTGGTGACCGGTCACGCCGAGGCGCGGTCGCTCCTGGTGGACCCCAGGCTGTCGTCCGACCGGGAACACCCTGAGTTCCCGCTGTTCGCCAAGCGGCAGGCCGAGACCACCCAGCGGCGCGTGGAACTGATCGGCGTCGACGATCCGGAGCACAACGTCCAGCGCCGGATGCTGATCCCGAGCTTCACGGTCAGGCGGACGGCGGCCCTGCGGCCGCAGATCCGGGCGACCGTGGACGGCCTCCTCGACGCGATGGTCGAGCAGGGGCCGCCGGCCGATCTGGTCAACGCCTTCGCGCTGCCGGTGCCCTCGATGGTCATCTGCGCGCTGCTCGGGGTGCCCTACGGGGACCACGAGTTCTTCGAGGCGCAGTCGCGCAAGCTGCTCCGGGGCCCGGAGGCCTCCGATGTCGAAGCCGCGCGGGACGCCCTCGACGAGTACTTCCGGGTACTGATCGAGCGCAAGCGGCGCGATCCCGGCGACGGGCTGCTGGACGAGCTGATCGTCAAGCAGCTGGAGACCGGTGCGGTGGACACAGAGGAGCTGGTGCGGCTGGCCGAGATCCTGCTCGTGGCGGGGCACGAGACGACGGCGAACATGATCTCGCTCGGCACCTTCACCCTTCTCCAGCACCCGGAACAGCTGGCCCTGCTGCGTGCGGCCGGCGCCTCCACCGGTGACGAGCCCGGCCGCGGGATGCCCGCCGCGGTGGAGGAGCTGCTGCGGTTCCTGTCCATCGCGGACGGGCTGTCGCGGGTGGCCGTCGAGGACATCGAGGTGGGCGGGGTGACCGTCCGGGCGGGGGACGGGGTCCTCCTGTCCACGTCTGTGATCAACCGGGACGAGTCCGTGTACCCGTCGCCCGACGAGCTGGACCTCGGCCGCAACGCGCGCAATCACGTGGCGTTCGGGTTCGGTATCCATCAGTGCCTGGGCCAGAACCTCGCGCGGGCCGAGCTGGAGATCGCGCTGCCCGCCCTCTTCGAGCGGCTCCCCGGCCTGCGGCTGGCGGTGCCCGCGGAGGACGTGCCGTTCAAGCCGGGGGACACGATCCAGGGGCTGCTGGAACTGCCCGTGACGTGGTGACCGGAACCGCCCTCGACGTGGTGACTGATGAGGGAAACCGATCGGAAAGGTCCTGCTGAGATGCAGATCGATATCGACAGGGACGTGTGCATCGGCGCGGGTCAGTGCGCACTCGCGGCGCCGAAGGTGTTCACCCAGGACGACGACGGGTTCAGCGAGCTGCTCCCCGAGTCCGGTGACGCCCTCGGCGGGCCGATGGTCGGCGAGGCGGCCCGCGCCTGCCCGGTGCAGGCGATCACGGTGAACTGAGGGGGCGGCGGCGGGGGCGCTGCCTGGCGGCGGGGGCGGCCGAGAGCCCTCGGCCGCCCCGGGGCCGTCAGGGCCAGAGCAGCTCCCGCTGCCAGGCCGGGGTGGTCCCGGTGGCCCCGGTGGCCCCGGTGGCCCCGGTGGCCCCGGTGGCCCCGGTGGCCCCGGTGGTCCCTGACGCCCCAGCCGCCCCCGACTCCCCGGCCTCCCGGCGGTAGCGCAGCCGGACGTGCCGCCGTCGCGCGTCGCCCTGGAAGAACTCGACCTCGTACGGCTCGACGACGTACCGCGTCCAGCTCGTCACCTCGGCCTCCGGCTCCGCCTGGGCCCGCTGCCAGGCGGCGTCCGAGGCCCGGTCGAGCTCGCCCGTCGAGCCGAGCACCTCGCTCTGCCGCCCCACCAGCGCGGAGGCCAGCGCTCCGGTGGAACGGGCGTGCAGGTCGGCCTGGCTCTCGGCGGCGGAGCACGCGGTGACCGGACCCCGTACCCGTACCTGCCGCCCCTGCGCGGGCCAGTAGAAGCCGAGCGCGGCGTGCGGGCGGACGGCGAGCTGGTGGCCCTTCGCGCTGGTGGCGTGGGTGGCGAAGTGCCAGCCGCGCTCGTCCGCGTCGTGCAGCATCAGGGTCCGCACATCGGGCAGCCCGTCCGCGTCGGCGGTGGCCAGGGTCATGGTGTGCGGCTCCGCCTGCCCGGCGGCCACCGCCTCCGCGAACCAGGCGTGGAAGAGGGGGAGCGGGGCGCTCGGCGCGGCGGCGGGGTCGAAGACGGGCAGCTCGATGTCCCACACGCGCTGGGCGTGGAGCAGATCACGGAAGGCGCGCTGGGCGGTTGCGGATGCGTCGGTCATGCGGCCATTGGACCTCATCGGTCAGTCGGCACCGGGAATGATGTAGCACCAGGGGCCGGCGGGGGCCACGCTGAACGCATGAAGACCATTACCCTGCGCAAGTTCCGGAACCGGTCCGTGGCCGTCATGGATGCTGTGGAGGCGGGCGAGATCTTCCGCATCAGCCGTAACGGGACAGAGGTCGCGGAGCTCCGGCCGCTCACGCGTAGGCGGAGGCCGAGTGCCGAGGAGCTGGTGGCCCGGCACCGGCGGCTTCCTCGCGTGGACGCCGCGTTGACGCGTCGCGAGGCAGACGAGCTCTTCGGCGACGAGGACCGGGCTGGGGACGATCCGCAGGAAGGCGCGCATGGCTGAGTACGCCCCACCCTTCACCCCCGCCCCAGCACCACCGTCCCCGACGAACAGAACCAGCCGCCCGTCCCGGATGCCACCGCCAGTTCCGGCAGCCGGCCGCCCGCCCTGCGGACCTGGCGTTCCCCCGCCTCGCCGCGCAGCTGGCGTACCGCCTCCACCAGCAGGAACAGCCCGCGCATGCCGGGGTGGCAGGCGGACAGGCCGCCGCCGTCCGTGTTGACCGGGAGCTCGCCGGTCAGCCCTGTGCGGCCCTTCTCCACGAACGCGCCGCCCTCGCCCTTCGCGCAGAAGCCCAGGTCCTCCAGCGTCACCAGGGTCATATAGGTGAACGCGTCGTAGATCTCGGCCAGGTCGATGTCCGCGGGCCGCACCCCCGCCCGCTCGAAGGCGAGGCGGCCGGAGACGGCGGCGGGGGAGACCGTGAAGTCGTCCCACTCGGACATCGCGGAGTGCGACACGTGCTCGCCGGTGCCCATGATCCAGACCGGGTCCTTCGCCGTGTCGGGGACGTACTCCTCGGCCGCCAGCAGCACCGCGCAGCCGCCGTCGCTGCGGATGCAGCAGTGCAGCTTGGTGAACGGGTCGGCGATCATCGGGCCGGAGAGGACCTCGTCGACCGTGACCGGGGTGCGGAACATCGCGTCCGGGTTGGCCGCCGCGTTGGCGCGGGCCTGGACCGCCACCTCGGCCAGCTGCTCCAGGGTGGTGCCGTACTCGTGCATGTGGCGGCGGGCGGCCATCGCGTACTTGGCGATCAGCGAGTGCCCGTACGGCACCTCGAACTGGAGCGGGCCGCGCGCCCCGAAGGAGAGGTTGGACGTGCGGCGGCGTGCCTTGATGTCCGCCCGTGCCGTCGAGCCGTAGACCAGCAGTACGGCGTTGGCGCGGCCCGCCGCGATGGCGTCCGCCGCGTGGGCCGCCATCACCTCCCAGGTCGATCCGCCGACCGAGGTGGAGTCCACCCAGGTGGGTTTCAGCCCCAGGTACTCCGCGACCTCGACCGGGGCGAGCGTGCCGAGTCCGGCGGAGGCGAACCCGTCGACGACCGAGCGGTCCAGCCCCGAGTCGGTGAGCGCCCGGCGGGCGGCCTGGGCGTGCAGGGCGTACGGCGTCGCCGTGTCGACGCGTCCGCAGTCGGCGAGCGATATGCCGACGACAGCGACCTTGCGGTGGGAAGAAGGCATGAACCTGACGGTACATCAGATTTGGACCGGGTGAACCGGCTTGCGGAGGCGGGATCTTGTGGGCGGTCGCGGTGCGCGGCTCTGGGAATCTCGTAGCATCCGCCCTAGCATGACGGCCCGTCAGATCAGAGGCCGTCGGCCTCTGAGGGGAAGGAGTCCGACGATGGATGCCGCCTTCACCGCGGAACAGGACGAGATCCGCCGCACCGTGCGCGAACTGCTGGCCAGACACAGCGGCCCCGAGGACATCAGGAGCGCGGTGGGCACCCGGGACGGCTACGACGCCGGGCTGTGGCGCCGGCTCGCCCAGGACCTCGGGCTGCCCGGACTCGCCCTCCCGCAGGAGTACGGAGGCGCCGGCTGCGGCCCCGTCGAGCTCGCCGTCGTCTGCGAGGAGGCTGGCCGCGCGCTGCTGCCGTCCCCGCTGCTCGCCACCGCCGTGCTCGCCGCACCCCTGATCGCCGCCCTCGGCACCGCGGAGCAGCGCACCGCCCTGCTGCCGGCCGTCGCGGCGGGCGGGCTCACCGCGGCGCTCGCCGTCCCCGGCGGCTCGCTCTCCACCGCCCTCGGCCTCACCGGCGACCTGACCGGCGGGAACTGGGCGGGCGGCGGCCGGGCGGGCGGCGTCCAGGCCCGGCCGGCCGGGGGCGACGGCGCGGGGTGGCGGCTGTACGGAGAGGCGGACCAGGTGCTGGACGGGCACAGCGCCGGACTGCTCCTCGTCGCCGCGCACACGGGCGGCTTCCCGCGCAGCCGGACCCTGTTGTTCCTGGTCAGGACGGACGGGCCACAGGCGCCCGGCGGGCTCGTCCGCACCCGGCAGACGGCACTGGACGAGACCCGGCCGCTCGCCCGGGTCCAGCTGCGCGACACCGAGGCCGAACTCCTCGGCGCGGACGACATGGTGGACGCGACGGCGGCCCTCGCGGTGGCCGGCCGCGCCGCCGCGGCCGCGCTCGCCGCGGAGGCGGTGGGGGCGGCGGCGAGCGCGCTGGAACGTACGGTCGCCTATGTCGGGGAGCGCGAGCAGTTCGGCCGGGCGATCGGCTCCTTCCAGGCCGTGAAGCACCGGCTCGCCGACCTGTACGTGCGGGTGCAGTCGGCCCGCTCCGCGGCGTACTACGCGGCCTGGGACCCGGAGGCCGGCGGGCTCGCCCTCGCCCAGGCGCTGGAGGCCCTGCGCGTCACCACCGCGGAGGCCGTGCAGTTGCACGGGGGCATCGGCTTCACCTGGGAGCACGAGGCGCAGCTGTACTTCAAGCGCGCCGCCGCCGACGAACTGCTGCTGGGCCCCGTCCACCGGCTCCGCGACCACGCGGCCCAGCGGGCGGGACTCTTCGGGAGCGCGCCGGGGGAGCGGGACCGGGCGGAACGCGGACCGGTCGACGACGGGCCGGTCGACGACGGGCCGGTCGGCGACGGACCGGCCGAACGGGTGGCCGTCTGATGGCGCCCGGTGTGCGCCTCGGTGTGCGCCTCGTCCAGAAGGTCTCCTCGACCAGGGCCTTCGCGCGGATCGCCCCGCACGTCGTGCCCGCCATGGACCGCGCGGTGCACCGGCTCACCCGGGGCAAGGTGCTGCTCAGCGCGCGGATGCTGCCGGGGGTGGTGCTGACGGTGCCGGGGGCGCGCAGCGGGCAGCTCCGGACGACGCCGCTGGCCTGCATGCCGGTGGCGCGGGACGGTGGTACGGGCAGCTGGGTGCTGGTCGGCAGCAACTTCGGCCGTCCGGGGCATCCCGCCTGGACGGCGAACCTGCTGGCACACCCGGAGGCTCCGGTGATCAGCTGGAAGGGCGTCGGCATTCCGGTGCGGGCCCGGCTGCTGGCGGGGGCGGAGCGCGCGGAGGTGTGGGAGGCGGCGCTGAGGTTCTGGCCGCCCTACGCGGCGTACCAGGCGCGGATCGACCGGGAGATCCGGCTGTTCAGGCTGGAGCGGCGCGACGGGTCGGGGTGAGCGCGACGGTCCGGGGTGAGGGTGCGCGGGTCCACGGGTCCACGGGTGCGCGGGTTCACGGGTCCACGGACGTGTCCGGATACACCGACGGCGGACCACATGCGTGGTCCGCCGTCGGTGAGACAGGACCTGGGGCGCCCGGGATCACCGCGCGTCACCCAGTACGGGAATCCGGCGCGGGGCGCTACTTGGCCGGCTTCTTGCCGGTGATGCCCAGATGCACCAACAGCGCCAGGTTCGGACGGAGTTCGGCCTGCTTCACGCCCCAGGTGGTGAAGCCCTTCTGGTGCGAGGCGACCGCGGCCAGCATCGCGACCAGTGATCCGGCCATCGCGGCGGGGCTGACGTCCTTGTCCACCTTGCCCTTGGCCTGGAGTTCCTTCACCGAATCCGTAAGGGAGTTGGTGACGGAGTTGAGGATCTTCATGCGGATCTTGTAGAACCGCTTGTCGCCCTCGGCCGCGCCGAGGTCGACCACGCGAAGGATCGCGTCGTTGCGCCGCCAGAAGTCGAGGAACCCCTCGACGAGTTCTTCGGCGGTCTGCCAGCCCGATTTGCCGACCCAGGAGCGCCCGGCGACCAGTTCGGTCAGTCCGGCACCCTCCTTGGCCATTTCCTCCGCGATCTCAAGGACGGCGCCCTCGACGTCGGGGAAGTACTGGTAGAAGGTTGCGGGTGAAGTCCCCGCCTTCCGGGCGACGTCGATGACTTTGACGTCCCGGTACGGCGAGGAACTGAGCATCTCGCTGAGGCAGTCGAGCAGCTTCTGCCGCGTCGCCTGTCCGCGTCGGCCGGCCACGCGGCCGTCGACGGTGCGTACTTGTCCTGTCATGCCGTCAGCTTACCGACGGGTGATCGGAGCGCGATTCGGCCGACTGCAAATGGGGAGGGGCGCAGGCGTGGTGGGGGGAGTGCGGCGGTTTCCGCCGATGTGCCCCGCAGTGCGCCCCGTGGCTCCGTACCCCTTGTCCACGGCCACGTTAATGTTATTAACAGCCTGTGGATAACTTCCGTGGATAACTTTCCGTGACGATGGCGATTCGGGAGTTCTGTCTCGAATGTAAGTTCGATGCGGGCGGATGGCGGAAGGGCTGGGGCGCGCGTGCGGCGACCCGCGGTTACGTTGGCTGTGACGAGCGTCACCGCGACGGAAGGACCCGGGCCCATGGCCGCATTCGCGCAGTCCGCGCCGTGCTGGGTGGATGTGCAGCTCTCCGACCTCGAAGCCGGCAAGCGCTTCTACGGCGAGCTCTTCGGCTGGACCTTCCGCACGGGCGACGGCCCGTACACCGACGCCCTCAGCGACGGGGCCCTGGTCGCCGCGCTCGCCGCCAAGCAGGACGGCCGGATGCCGACCGCCTGGGGCGTCTACTTCGCGACCGACGACATCACCGCCTCCGTCGCCCGCGTCCGGGAGGCGGGCGGCCAGGTGATCACCGAACCGGTGCGGGCCGGCCGGCTGGGGGCGCTCGCCCAGGCCGCCGACCCCGGCGGCGCGGTCTTCGGGCTCTGGCAGGCGGGTGACCGCAAGGGCTTCCAGAAGCAGAACGAGCCGGGCTCCTTCTGCTGGACCGAGGTCTACACCCGGCAGAAGGACCGCGTCGACCCCTTCTACGAGCAGGTCTTCGGCTTCCGCTCCGTCGATCCGGACGCGGCAGGCCCCGGCACACCGGGCGCCCCGGACACCGACGAGTCCCGCGTCGACTTCCGCATGTGGTCGCCGGCCGGCACCGAACCCGGGCCGGACACCGCGGTCGGCGGGCGCAGCGTCATCACCGACGCGTTCCCCGCGATGATGCCCAGCTACTTCCTCAACTACTTCGCCGTGTCGGACTGCGACGCCTCCGCAGACACCGTCGTCCGGCTCGGCGGCCGGGTCTCCGCACCGCCCTTCGACATCCCGTACGGGCGGATGGCGGTGCTCCAGGACGACCAGGGCGCCGTCTTCGCCGTACTTCAGCCACCGGTGTCCTGATACCGCCTGGAGTGATCCACGACACCCGGTTCTGCCCCCGGGTTCGCAACCCGCGCCTCGGCCAGGAACAATCGGGGTGCGCACCGTCGGGTGGCGCCCAGTGGTGAGACGCTGCACAGGGCGGGTTT
The DNA here is from genome assembly GCF_055584045.1 of Streptomyces sp. NPDC104307. NCBI lineage: Bacteria > Bacillati > Actinomycetota > Actinomycetes > Kitasatosporales > Streptomycetaceae > Streptomyces > Streptomyces sp. NPDC104307. The sequence goes on along the minus strand of NZ_JBVJMU010000011.1, from coordinate 10,264 downwards.
TCGCGGGCCTCGGGCGACCGGGGCCCGTACGGGGAGGGTGGCAGGTAAGTGATGGAGCAGCTGACGCAGCACGACCCGAGGCGGATCGGCCCGTTCGAGGTGCTGGGACGGCTCGGGGCCGGCGGCATGGGGCTGGTCTATCTCGCCCGCTCGGCGTCGGGCCGGCGGGTGGCGATCAAGACGGTGCGTACGGAACTCGCAGAGGACCAGCTGTTCCGGGTCCGGTTCACGCGTGAGGTGGAGGCGGCCCGCGCGGTCAGCGGCTTCTACACGGCCGCCGTCGTCGACGCCGACCCGCGCGCCGCCGTGCCCTGGCTCGCCACCGCCTATGTGCCCGCCCCCTCGCTGGAAGAAATAGTGAATGAGTGCGGGCCGATGCCGACCCAGGCGGTGCGCTGGCTGGCCGCCGGCATCGCGGAGGCCCTCCAGTCCATCCACGGCGCGAAGCTCGTCCACCGCGACATGAAGCCGTCGAACGTGCTCGTCGTCGAGGACGGGCCCCGGGTCATCGACTTCGGGATCGCGTCCGGCGTCTCCAACACCCGGCTGACCATGACCAACGTCGCCGTCGGCACGCCCGCGTACATGTCGCCGGAGCAGGCGCGGGACTCGCGCAGCGTCACGGGCGCCAGTGACATCTTCTCGCTCGGCTCGACGCTCGTCTTCGCCGCGACCGGCCATGCGCCGTTCCACGGGGCCAACCCGGTCGAGACGGTCTTCATGCTGCTGCGCGAGGGCCCCGACCTGGCCGGTCTGCCCGACGATCTGCGGTCGCTGATCGAGTCGTGCATGCAGATGGACGCCTCGCGCCGGCCCACCCCCGCCGAGCTCCAGTCCCAGCTCGCCCCGCACCTCTTCGCCTCCGGCGGCGACGACAGCGGTACGGCGTCGGCCTGGCTGCCGGCTTCCGCCACCGAGATGATCGAGCTGCGCCGGGGCGGCGGACGCGTGATCGCCGCGCCCCCTCCCGTACCCGCGCAGCCGCTGCCCGCCACGCACCCGGGCGCCGGCCGGGACACCGCCCGGCGGCCCGGGGCCACGGACCCGCGCCCCCCGGCCGTACCGCCCGCGGCCCCGCCCGTGGCCCCGCCTGCGGAGGCGCCCGACGCGGGCGGTCCGGTGCGGCTCTCCGGTGTCCAGGTGCCGATCGGGCCCGGCCCGCGCGCCCAGGACGTGCGCGCCACCGCCGCCGTGGGGGAGGCGGCTCCTGCGACCGGCTGGGTGCGCCCGCCCGGCGGGCCGAGCGGCTCGCTCACGGCCCCGGCCGCCCCGGTGCCCGCTCCGGCGCACGCGCCGGACAGCGCGTCGTCCGGCCCGGACCGCTGGCGGCCCTGGCGGTTCCGGATGTCGAACGACGTGTGGGGGACGCCGGTCGTCGTCGGTGACCTCCTCTACGTCACCTCCTTCGAGGTGCACGCGCTGGACACCGGCAACGGGCGGCGCCAGTTCAAGACCCGTGACGTGGCCTGGGCGATGGCCGTCGAGGGCGGCCGGATCCACGCCTCCGACGGGCCCTCGCTCTACGCCCTGGACGCGGTCACAGGCGCCGAGCGGTGGCGGCTCCAGAGCGACGCGTGGGTGTACTCGCTCAAGGCGGACCGGGGCACGGTCGTCACCGGCACCCGGGGCGGCGGCGTCCAGGCGTGGGAGGCGTCCACCGGGGAGAAGCTCTGGGAGACCACCGGGGCGCAGACCGACTTCGAGACGGCGGAGGCCGGGCCCGCGATCCACGACGGCACGGTCTACCTCTGGCAGGACGCCCGGCTGCGGGCCGTCGACGCCCGGACGGGCACCGAGCGCTGGTCGTACCCGGTGGGCGACGCGGCCTCCTGCGGCGGGGTGCCGGTCCGGGTGACCCCGGCGCCGGACGGTTACGTCTACGTCAGCGCGGGGACCCGGGTCCTGGCGCTGGACATCGGCTCGGGCCGGGTGCGCTGGCACTTCGAGTCCCCCGCGGTCTTCCTCTCGCCGCCCGCGTTCGCGCCGGGCCCCGCGGTGACCGGCGGCGGGGTGTACCTCGCGGACTACCTCGGCACGGTGTACGCGCTGGACGCCTCGACCGGCAAGGACCGCTGGCGCATCGCCACGGAGTCCCGGCAGTCGACGGAACCGGTGCTGGTGGCGACGGGCAACGTGCACGTCGGCAGCGGCAGCGCGCTGTACACGCTGGACGCGGTCACCGGCACCCCGAAGTGGCGCTTCGCCGCGGGCGGCGACGTGGTGGGCGCCCCGGTCGTCGCGGACGGCCGGGTCCACTTCGGCTCCGCGGACCACGTGCTCTACACCCTGGACGCGGCGGGCGGCCAGCTCCGCTGGAAGCTCGCGACGGGCGGCGAGATCACGGGCTCTCCGGTGGCGCAGGGCGGGGTGGTCTACGCGTGCAGCAAGGACCGCTGCGTGTACGCGCTGGACGCGGTGAAGGGGACGGGGACGGGGAACCGGGCGCGTTCGTAGGCGGCACCGCCTGCGGGGTTTCACGCTCGCGGCGGGGGGCCGCCCAGCTTGTCGCGGTGCACCCCCAGCCCGTCCGGCGGGCGGCTCGGGCCGTCCAGCCTGTCGCGGTGCACCCTCAGCCCGTCCGGCGTTTGAGGACGGAACCGGTGCGGTGGCTGGCGGTGCGGTTTCAAGCCTGTCCGGCGTTTGAGGACGGAACCGGCGCGGTGGTTGGCGGTGCAGAAAGGTCCGGGGGCGCCCGGTGGCCGCTTCGTCCTCAATCGCCGGACGGGCTTGATTTCGGCGGCGGGCCGGATTTCGGCGGGGGGCCCGGTTCCGGACCTGGGCCCGACCGGTGCGGGCCCGGCTGGTCCGGGCCGACGTACGGGTCCGGCTCCGGTTCCGGCCAGGGGCTCGTCTGCACCGAAGGGCCCGGCTCCCGGGTCGGCGGCCAGGTGTCGGGATCACCGGAGCCCGGCGGCTCGTACGGCTCAGGCTGCCCGTAACGCCCCGGCCGCCCCGGCCGCCCCGCGCTCCGGCGCCGCCCCGACATCAGGGCCGCGCCCAGCAGGAGCAGCACCCCGCCGCCCGCCGCGATCGCGACCCCTTGCTGAAGCCCGGAACCGTCACCCGTGACCGTGAGTTCGCCGGCCGCCTGGCCCTGCCGGACCATCCAGAGCACGGTGAAGCCGAGGACCAGCACACCCGCGAGGACGACCAGCGGCCGGGACCGCAGGACCACGCCGAGGACCGTCACGACGGCGGCGAAGGCGAAGGGCAGCAGGATCGAATTGAACAGGCCGGGGTGGGTCGCGGTGATGCCGGTGAAGAGGTCGTCGATCCGGTAGTGCCGCCCGAGGCGGCCGTCGTACCAGTCACGGAAGGGGCTCAGCACGGCGGCCGCCGCTCCGGCGAGAGCGACGATCGAGCCGAGGACGTTACGGATCATCTCCGGCCTCCAGCGGGACGCGCGAGGCGCCACCGGCCGGTGGCGCGGAACAGCACCGCTCTCGCTTCCCGACGCTACGCCGGGCGGATGACCCCCGCCACCAGACGGCGAAGGACCGGCCGTGGGCAGGCCCGTCGACAGACGGTGACGAGACCGTGACAGGGTCATGACCGGGCTGCCGATCGAAACCGGCCATGCTGTGCGCTACGGTGTCGCGCGGCTGTTCGACCCCGGGCCCAACAGCCGCGCGGCACCGAACAACTGAATCACCACACAAGGGGGGCGGCATCGATGATGCGGCAGCACATGAAACTGACAGTGGTCCTCGTCGCGGTGGTCCTCGCGCTGACCGGCTTCTCCAGCTCCAGCCACGGACACGGCAGCAAGAGCGGCAGCAAGGGCCGGAAGTCCAGCAGCAGCGGCAGTAGCGGCGGCGGGTGCTCCAACTCCAAGAAGAGCAACGGCACTTACCACGACACCGATTCCGACGACGACTACGACGATGACAACTACAGCTCGTCCAACAGCTCGTCCAGCGATTCCGCCTACGACACGGCGACCCCCACCGCCACCGCGACGGACGCGCCCCGCGCGTACGTCTTCCGCTGCGCGGCACCCCGCAAGGGCAAGCGCAAGGCCGTCACCTCCTCCACCGTGCGGCTCACCGCGAACGCGACCGGCAGCCACACCTACACGGTGGATGTGAGCTTCCTCGACGCCAGGGGCACCACCATCGACACCGGTGAGGCGACCGTGGACGCCGACGGCGGCGACACGAAGACCGTCTCCGTCCGGATGGACAGTCCGGGCAAGGTCTCCCGGGTGAAGAAGTGCTCGGTCACCGCAGAGCTCACGTACTGAGGTGCTCAGGCGCTGAGGCGCTGACGTACTGACGAACGCCGCCACCGGCCCCGCGCTCACCTGATCCGGGGCTCACCGCCGCCCCCGCCCCGCCCCTCGAACAGCTCGGCCTGCCGCTCCGGTGCCAGGTTCCCGAGCGCGATCAGGTGCGGGGCATGGGCCAGTGCCTGGCTCCTCGCCGCCTCCTTGGCCGACCAGGCGGCCCGTACCGTCCCCTGCACCGCCGCCGTCGGGTAAGAGGCGATGACCGCCGCCGCCCGCAGCGCCGCCGCCACCGCGCCGCCGGCTCCGGTGACCTCGCTGACCAGCCCGGTCTCGTACGCGCGCCGGGCAGAGACCCGCTCGGCCGTCCCCATCAGCGACATCCGGGCCACCTCACCGAACGGCATCCGCTGCGCCATCGAGATCGCCTCGTACGCGCTGACCATGCCGTACGTGGTGTGCGGATCGAAGAACGTCGCCCCCTCCGACGCGATGACGAACTCCGCCTCGCCCAGCAGGTAGAACGCCCCGCCGCAGGCCATCCCCTCCACGGCCGCGATCACCGGCTTCCACAGGTCGTTGGCCTTCGGCCCGATCGCGATCAGCGGATCGTCGATCGTGTATGGGGACGGGGGCTGCGGGACGTCCACGCCCCGGTCGATCCCGGTGCAGAACGCCCGCCCGCCGGCGCCGGTCAGCACGACCGCCCGCACCTCGTCGTCGTACCGGAACGCCCTCCAGGCGGCGGCCAGTTCGGTGGCCGTCGCGAGGTCGATCGCGTTGAGCCTCTCCGGCCGGTCCAGGGTGAGCAGCGCGACCCCGGTCCCCTTGTCCGTCTCCGTGCGCAGCGCCATCGCCCCTCACCGTTCCAGCAGCCAGCGGACCATGGTCACCTCGGCGGAGACCGGACAGAAGACCGCCTTCACCCCGGCCCCGATCCGCAGCCGCTCCGGATCGACGGAGTTCAGCGGTGCGTCCGGCCCGCTGACCACGTTGCCGACCAGCCGGATCTCCGGGGCGTCGGCCAGTTCGACCACCACCGCGTTGTACGGGGCCTGTGCGGCGTAGGCGGGCAGCAGCGGCGGGTGCGGCAGCACGTACGACCAGATACGGCCGCGCCCGCTCATCACCCGCCACTCGCTCTCGAACGACTGGCAGTGCGGGCAGCACGGCCGGGGCGGGAAGCGGAGCCGTCCGCAGTCGGGGGCGGCGCACGCCTGGACGCGCAGTTCACCACGGGCCGCGTACTCCCAGAAGGGCGCGCCGTCCTCGTCGATGACGGGCAGCAGCATGGCATCCATCTCGAATCGCTCCTCAGTTCCTCAGCAGTACGGCGGACGTGGGCACGCCCTCCCCGGCGGTGACCAGGCAGGTCGAGGCGTCCGGGACCTGGGCGGTGGAGACGCCGCGCAGCTGCTTCACGCCCTCGTTGATGAGGTTGAAGCCGTGCACGTACCCCTCGCTGAGCCCGCCGCCGCCGGTGTTGACCGGCAGCCGGCCGCCGCTCTCCAGCGCCCCGCCCTCGGTGAAGGAGGCGCCCTCGCCGCGTCCGCAGAACCCGTAGCCCTCCAGGGAGAGCGGGATGAGCGGGGTGAACGCGTCGTAGATCTGGGCGACATCGACGTCGTCAGGTCCGAAGTCGGCCTGCTTCCACAGCTGTCGGGCGGCGGCCCAGGCCGGTCCGGTGAGCGGGTCGTCGTTCCAGTAGTTGACCATCCCGTGGTGCTGGGCGGGCAGTCCCTGGGCGACGGAGTGAAGGTAGACGGGCTTCTGCCGGCAGTCGCGGGCCCGTTCGGCGGAGACGATGACGCAGGCCAGTGCGCCGTCCGTCTCCAGGCAGTTGTCGAAGAGGCAGAGCGGTTCGCTGATCCAGCGCGAGGTCATATACATGTCGCGGGTCAGCGGGCGCTCGTACATGACGGCGTCGGGGTTCTGGTTGGCCCGGTTGCGGCAGGCCAGCGCGACGTTGAAGAGGTGGTCGCGGGTCGCCCCGTACTCGTGCATGTACCGCCGGGCCAGCATGCCGATCTCGTCGGCGGGCCGCAGCAGCCCGTACGGCCGGGTCCACTGGGCGGGGGTGGGCAGCTGCACGGCGGTGTTCTTCCAGGGCCGGGGCCCGGAGCCGCGCTTCCGGGACCGCCAGGCGACCCCGACACTCGCCTGGCCGGTGGCGACGGCGGCGGCGAGGTGCGCGAGCGTCGCACAGGAGCCGCCGCCCCCGTACCCCACCTTGCTGAAGAAGGTCACGTCACCGGCCCCGATGGACTTGGCTACCTCGACCTCGTCGGTCTCCTCCATCGTGTACGAGGCGAACGCGTCCACCTCGGACGCGGCGATGCCCGCGTCGTCGAGCGCCGCGACGATGGCCCGGCAGGCCAGGGTCTTCTCCGATTCGGGCAGGTGTTTCGCGAACCGCGTCTGCCCGATCCCGGCTATCGCTGTCTTGTCCTTGAGCGTCGCCACCGCCACCTCCGAAGCCGTCATGACTGCTGACAGCGGAGGAGGCTACAGCTAATCTGACGGATAGTCAGCTACTGCGGTCGGCAGGGCCGTTCGGACCGATACGGAGGGCACGAGATGCGCGGCGACGAGGAATGGTCCACCGTCCCGAACCTGGTGCGGGAGGCGGCGCGGCGCTACGGCGACCGCGAGGCGGTGGCCGAGGGCCGCACCAGGATCACGTACACGGAACTCGGCGAACGCGTGGAACGGGCGGCCGCCGCGTGCATGGCCTCGGGAGTGGAACCGGGGGACCGGGTGGCGGTCTGGGCGCCCAACACTCTGGACTGGATCGTCTCCGCGCTCGGCGCGGTGACGGCGGGCGCGGTCCTCGTCCCCCTCAACACCCGCTTCAAGGGGACGGAGGCGGCGTACATCCTGGAGCGCAGCCGGGCCAGGCTGCTCTTCGTCACGGGCACCTTCCTCGGCACGTCGTACGTGGCCTCGCTGCGCCGGTCCGACATCGAACTCCCGCACCTGGAAACGGTGGTCGTCCTCGCCGACACCGCCCCCGCCGACTACGTCACCTGGAAGGACTTCCTGGCCTCCGGCGAGGGGATCTCTCCCGAGCGGGTACGGGAGCGGGCCGACGCCATCGCCCCGTCCGACCCCTCCGACATCATCTACACCTCGGGCACCACGGGACACCCCAAGGGCGCGGTCATCAGCCACGCCCAGACCCTGCGCTGCTACGAGATCTGGAGCGAGCTGGCCGGTCTGCGCGAGGGCGACCGCTACTTGATCGTGAACCCGTTCTTCCACACCTTCGGCTACAAGGCGGGTGTGATCGCCTGCCTGATGCGGGGCGCGACGATGATCCCGCAGCCGGTCTTCAACGTGGACACGGTCCTCGCCAACATCGCCGCCGAGCGCATCTCGGTCCTGCCCGGCCCGCCCACCCTCCACCAGTCCCTCCTGGACCACCCGGCCCGCTCCACCCACGACCTCTCCGCGCTCCGGCTCGTGGTGACGGGCGCGGCGGTGGTCCCGCTCCAGCTGGTGGAGCGCCTGCGCACCGAACTCGGCATAGCCACGGTCCTGACCGCCTACGGCCTCTCCGAGGCGAGCGGCATCGTCTCGATGTGCCGCCGGGGCGACCCGGCCTGCACCATCGCCGCCACCTCCGGCCGCGCGATCCCCGGCACCGAGATCCGCGTCCTGGCGGCCCCCGGCGAACCGGGCGAGGTCCTGGTCCGCGGCTTCAACGTGATGCGCGGCTACTTCGAGGACCCGGAGACCACCGCCGCCGCGATCACCCCGGACGGCTGGCTCCACACCGGCGACGTGGGCGTCCTGGACGCGGACGGCAGCCTGCGGATCACGGACCGGATCAAGGACATGTTCATCGTCGGCGGCTTCAACGCCTACCCCGCGGAGATCGAACAGCTCCTGGGCCTGCACCCGGACGTCGCCGACATCGCGGTCATCGGCATCCCCGACCCCCGCCTGGGCGAGGTCGGCAAGGCCTACGCGGTCCGCCGACCGGGCGCGACGGTGACCGCCGACGACCTGATCGCCTGGTCGCGGCGCGAGATGGCGAACTACAAGGTGCCGAGGGCGGTGGAGTTCGTCAGCGAGCTCCCGCGCAACGCGAGCGGCAAGGTGGTGAAGGGGGAGCTGCGGGGATGCTGACGTTCTCAGCCCGCCCCGGGGCACGCGACGGGCAGGCCCACTTCCCGTGCGGACTCGACCAGCCTCTTGTCGTAGACGACGAACGAGAGGAGAGCCCTGCCCAGCCCCTGTGCGGCGGCCAGGTGCAGGGCGTCCAGGGAGCGGAGCCGGTTGCCGGGCGACAGCTGTCCCGCGCGGTCGAAGAGAAGCGGCGGCATCCGGACGAGCGCGCTCTCGTCCAGCCACTCCTCGGCTTCGGCGGCGACATCGGGCCCGGCATGCGCGGCGTGCAGGGCACGCCGGACCTCTGTCCGCGTGAGATCGCAGGTCAAGACGGTGGCAGACCCCTGAGTGGAGAGCCACGCTTTGAGAGCGGCGGATTCGGACTCTTCCTTGAACAGCTTGAGCGCCGCGGAGGTGTCCAGATAGATGAAACGCATCAGCGCCCTTCCCCACCGTCCTGGGCGTCGCGCAGCTCTTCCAGGGCCTGGGTGAGCGGCACGTCGGCGGCGGTCGAGGGAGCGGTCCGGACGCGTGCCGTCTGGGCGGCGGTGCGGGCGCGGCTGAGCTCCGTGAGATCGATCAGCCCGTCCGTGACGGCCTGGTTGACCGCTTCCTCGGCAGGATCCGGAGGGACTATCCGCGCCACGGTCCGGCCGTGCCGGGTGACGGTGAACGTCTCCCCGTGCTCCAGCCGCACGAGGACGGCCGCGGCGTTCCGCTGAAGATCGCGGACGGTGATCCGGGTGTCGTGGCTGTGGGGCTCGCTGTCCATGTCGTACAGGATAGGGGAGTGTGCGACGGGTGGCGAGATTGTGCGTCAATGGGGCTGGCTCTGTGTCACTCCATGGGGTGAAGTCGGTGGTGGGTGCCAGTCGGTCTCAGTACGGTGACGCGCATGGCAACAAAGAAGTACACGGTCACCCTGCCGGAGGAGCTGGCGGAGGAGATCCGGAGCGAGGTGGGGCCCGGGGCGTTCAGCGCGTATGTCACCCGCGCCATCGAGCGCCGGCGCGAGCGCGACCGGCTGGGGGAGCTGGTGAAGCGGTTGGAGGACGAGTACGGCCCGGTGGCGGAGGCCGATCTATCGGCGGCCGAGGCCGAGCGGCGTGGGATCGAGCGGTGGTTCGAGGAGCAGGACGCGGGCTCGGCACCGCACGGGAAGGCAGCCTGATGTCCGACCTCTCGTACCTCCTGGACGGCGAAGGCCTCGCCCGGGTCGCACTCGGAGACCCGGGGATGAAGGCCCTCCTGAAGGACGCCCACCGTTCGGGTATTCGCGTGGTGACCAGCGCGATGACCTTGGTCGAGGCCTATCACAGCAAGATCAGACGGCCCGCCTGGGACTGGGCCGTCTCGGGCATCGGGATCGAGCCCGTCACCCAGAGCGCCGCCGAGGAGGCGATCCGCCTGCTCAGGTCCACCGGACTGCACGGTGATCAGTACGCCATCGCTGCGTCTCTCGCGGTGATCGCGGGGCGGCAGCGGGGGCGGGCGGTGGTGTTCACCTCGGATGCGGATGGCATGGGGAAGCTGTGCGGGGCGGGGGTTCAGGTGCGGGGGGTGTAGCGATTGCGGCAGTGGGCCCGAGCGCGATGGCTCGGGCCCACTGTGCGTGTGGCTCAGCCTGCGTGGTTCTCCTGCGGGGTCACCACCGTGGCATGGGTGTCCTGCGTAGTGACGGGGGTGTCGCCGGTTGCGTGCGTGTCGGCAAGAGCCGGCGACGCGCCTCCGATGCCGAGGGCCACGGCGAACGCGGCGGCGACGAGCGTCTTCTTCGTGCGGGTCATTCCAACTCCTGTTATGGGAGTGAGCTTCCGGACGTGAAGTGACGCTAAGGGCTGTCCCGTAACTGATCTCCGGCATGCAGCTACGGGCCAGGGTTGCGTCGTTCTCGTGGCTTTTTCAGCTTGATCTCCTGGTGTCCGA
>NZ_JBVJMU010000010.1:0-257412 GCF_055584045.1 Streptomyces sp. NPDC104307 | reverse complement strand
CAAGACGCTCGACTGGGATACCCCAGCCGAGCGTCTACGTGATCTACTCACCACCTAAAAACCAGGCGGTGTTGCGACGACCACTGGAACCCAAGCTCGGCGGGGGCCTTTCGCGTATCGACGCCCTGGTGCCGCACTCCGGTCGGGCAGGCGGGGCCTAACCGGCCTGCGGCTCCGGGACGCGCATCGCGAGGATGGCCATGTCGTCCGAGGCGGGGTCCGCCGCGAACCGCTCGACCGCCCGCAGAATGCGTGCCGCCACCGCGCCGGCCGTCAGGCCCGTACAGGTGGCCAGTACGTCCGCCAGGCCGTCGTCGCCGAGCATGCGGGTGCCCTCGCGGCGTTCGGTGACACCGTCGGTCACGCACAGCAGGACGTCGCCGGGATCGAGCGTCACCGTCTGCTCGTACAGCTCCAGGTCCTCGATGACGCCCAGCAGCGGCTGTGGCTCGGCCGCGGCCTCGACCGACCCGTCCTGGCGCAGTCGCAGCGGCAGCGGGTGACCCGCACAGACCACCTTCAGCAGCGCGCTGCCGTCCTCCTGGGGCCACAGCTCGCCGTACAGCAGGGTCAGGAAGCGGCTGCGGGCGCCCTCGTCGAGGATGGCGGCGTTCAGCCGCTCCAGGACGGCGGGGCCGCCGAAGCCCTCGCGGGCCAGCAGGCGCAGGGCGTGGCGGGCCAGCCCCGTCACGGCCGCGGCCTCGGGGCCCGTGCCGCAGACGTCGCCGATGGCGAACCCGTAGGCGCCGTCCCGGATCGGGAAGACGTCGTAGAAGTCGCCGCCCACCTCGTTGCCCTCGCCGGCTGCCCGGTAGATGACCTCGATCTCGACATTGGGCACATCCGGCAGCCCCGGCGGCAGCAGGCTGCGCTGCAGGGACTGGCTGATCGCCATGCGCTCCGAGTAGAGGCGGGCGTTGTCGAGCGCCAGAGCGGCCCGGCGGGACAGGTCCTCGGCCAGTTCCAGGATCTCCTGGCGGAAATGGTCGTCGGACGGCTTGCCGAGCGTGAGCATGCCGATGACACGGTTGCGGGCGACGAGCGGAAGGACCACCGTTTCCCCGCCCACCGCGGCCGCCGTCGCGAGCGTCGTACGGATACCCGCGCCCAGGCTGCCCGCGTCACCGAGGCCGATGCTCCGCATCGAAGTGCGCAGGGCCGCCTGGTGGGCCGCCTCCGACGGGGCCGCCCAGGAGCGGGCGCCGGGGGCCGGCACCGGATCCGGCGGGGCGATCTTGGAGAGGAGGGCCTTGAGGCCGTCGATGAGCTCCTCGTCCTCGTGCAGCACGTACGAGAGGTACGGGTCGGAGGACTGGTCGGCGATCGTGTAGACGGCGCACCAGGTGGCCAGGGTGGGGACCGTCATCTGCGCCATCAGGGCCAGGGTCTGGTCCCGGTCGAGCGTGCCTGCCAGCAGGTCCGACGCCTCGACGAGGAAGGAGAGCGAGCCGCGTCGCAGCCGCTCCAGTTCGCCCAGACGGGCTGACTCGACGGCCAGGGCGATGCGGTCCGCCGCGAACTGGAGGCGCAGGGCCTCCTCGTTCGAGTACCGCCCCGCAGCCTCCGCCGCGACGCCCAGGGAGCCCGTCAGACGGCCCTCGACCTTGAGCGGGACGGTGACGACGGAACGCATACCGGTGTTGCCGAGGAGCGGGACGGCGCCCGGGACGGCGTCGAGGTCCTCGTGGACCGCGGGCATGCGGGCCGAGCCGTACCGTCCGGTGCCGGCCTCCACGGGGACGCGGGCGAAGCGCTGGCGGGCCGAGGGGAGACCGGTCGTGGCCCGTACCTCCAGCTCGGTCTCGTCGTCCGTGGCCAGCAGCAGGAACGCGGCGTCGGCGTCGAGCATGTCGCGGGCCCGCTCGACGGTGCGCTGGAGCAGGCCGTCGAGGTCGTCGGGGGCGGGGGAGCCGATGAAGACCTCGAAGGGGTCCGTCTTGCGGCTCTCCGTGCCGTTGTCGGTGACGGGGGTGCGCACCGGTGACTGGAGCACGGCCCGCTCGTAGTCGCGGACCAGCAGGCAGACCGTAGAGGGCTCGCCCCGGGTGTCCCGTACGCGCAGGTGGGAGCCGTAGACCGGGATGGTGCGGCCGTCGGCGCCCCGGATCCCGTAGCTGCCCTCCCAGCGGGAGAGGCGGAGCGCGTCGGCGATACCGGTGTTGGTTCCGGGAGTCTGCGGCCAGGCGGTGAGGTCGGTGAGCTGCTTGCCGATGACCTGCTCGGCGGCGTATCCGAACAGATACGCGGCGTCGTCGTTCCACGCGGCGATGGCGCCGAGGCTGTCGATCTGGACGACGGCGACCCGAACGCGTTCATCGGTGACCGGGAGCAGGTCGACGGGGAGCAGCGGGCCCGCGGAGCGGATGCCCACCGGGCGGTCGGGGAGGTCGAGCTGGAACCAGACGTGTTTGTGCGCGGGGGAGTACTCGACGCCCCAGCGCGAGGCGAGCGCGGCGCACAGGAGCAGGCCTCGGCCGCCCTCGCGGTCCGGGCTGCCGAAATCGGGGCCCGTGGACTGGAGCGGGATCTCCCGTTCCGGATAGTGGTCCGAGATCTCGACCCGGACGCCGTCCTCCGTACGGAGGCACAGCACGTCCGCCGCGGTGCCCGCGTGGACCACCGCATTGGTGACCAGCTCGCTGGTGAGGACGACGGCATCGTCGACGACGTCGGTGTATCCCCACCCCTGGAGGGTGTCGCGGACAAAGGCGCGGGCGGTCGCGACGGAGCGCCCGACCGGGTCGAAGGTGGCAGCCGCGCGCGCCGTGATCACAGCACTCCCCATATGGTGTCTCGTCGCTTCCCCGAGTCCTGTGCCCGTTTCTAGCCGCTTCGATTCGCTTGCCAGGCTAGACGCTCCCTTCGGGTACCGGGTACACGAGGGCAGACTTGAGGCAAGGACGGACGGATACGGGCCTGTGACCGGACAAGTGCGGGCTTCCCGAAGAAGGGATGTGGGACAACCATTGGACGTTCCACCCCGACCGGTTCCGGCCTGGTAGGTTTCAACGATTTGACGTCCGCATGGTCACCCGTCAACGGTGTGCTGTGGCGGTGAGCCATTGAGGATCTGGGCAAGCTCCCAGAGAAGACCCGAGCGATACGGTCAACCCTGCGGGAGGGACACGGTGGAGTCTGGCGTGGCGGCGCGGGGAACAGGCACGCGCACTAAAGGCGGACAGTCCGTGAAGAAGCAGCGCAATGGAACCATCGAAGTCGACGCCGCAGCGCTCAACAGACTGCTGGCCGGTCTGGTGGCCATGCGTGACGGTAACTTCCGCAGGCGCCTGACCGTCTCCGGTGACGGTGTGATGGCGGAGGTCGCCGCCGTCTTCAACGAGGTCGCCGACCGCAATGTCCACCTCACGGGTGAGCTCGCCCGGGTACGGCGGGTCGTCGGACGGGAGGGCAAGCTCACCGAGCGGCTGGAGACCGGCGCCTGCGAAGGGGCCTGGGCCGCCGCGATCGACGCCTCCAACGAGCTCGTCGACGACCTCGCGCGCCCCGTGTCCGAGGTCGGACGGGTGCTGTCGGCAGTGGCCGACGGTGACCTGGGGCAGCGGATGGAGCTCCGCTCACACTCCACCGACGAGACGGTACGGCCCCTGCGGGGCGAGTTCCTGAAAGTCGCCCGTACGGTCAACAACCTCGTCGACCAGCTGTCGGCCTTCACCGAGCAGGTGACGCGGGTCGCGGTCGAGGTGGGGACCGAGGGCAAGCTGGGTGGACAGGCCCAGGTGCGCGGCATGTCCGGGTCCTGGAAGGACCTCACGGACTCCGTGAACACCATGGCCTTCCGGCTGACCGCGCAGGTGCGTGACATCGCCCTGGTGACGACGGCGGTCGCCAAGGGAGACCTGTCCCGGAAGGTCACCGTCCATGTGGCCGGCGAGATGGCTCAGCTGAAGAACACCGTGAACACGATGGTCGACCAGCTGTCGTCGTTCTCCTCCGAGGTGACCAGGGTCGCCCGCGAGGTCGGTACGGAGGGCGAGCTGGGCGGGCAGGCGACCGTGCCGGGCGTGGCCGGGGTGTGGAAGGACCTCACCGACTCCGTCAACACGATGGCGGGCAACCTCACCTCCCAGGTGCGCGGCATCGCGGAGGTGACGACGGCGGTCGCCAACGGCGACCTGTCGCAGAAGGTCCGGGTGAGCGCGCGCGGCGAGGTCGCCCAGCTTGCGGAGACCATCAACCAGATGACCGAGACGCTGCGCACCTTCGCGGACGAGGTCACCCGGGTGGCCAGCGAGGTCGGCGGCGGGGGTGTGCTGGGCGGACAGGCGCAGGTGCCGGGTGCCGCCGGGACGTGGAAGGACCTCACCGACTCGGTGAACACCGTCTTCCGCAACCTGACGACCCAGGTGCGGGACATCGCGCAGGTGACCACGGCGGTGGCCAGCGGTGACATGACGCAGAAGGTCACGGTCGACGTGGCCGGTGAGATGCTCGAACTCAAGAACACCGTCAACACCATGGTCGACCAGCTCCAGTCGTTCGGCTCCGAGGTGACCCGGGTGGCCCGGGAGGTCGGCGTCGAGGGCCGCCTGGGCGGCCAGGCCGAGGTGCCCGGCGCGGCCGGTACCTGGAAGGACCTCACGGACTCCGTGAACACGGCGTTCCGGAACCTGACGGGCCAGGTGCGGGACATCGCGCAGGTGACGACGGCGGTCGCCAACGGTGACCTGTCGCAGAAGGTCACCGTGGATGTCGCGGGCGAGATGCTCGAACTGAAGAACACCGTGAACACGATGGTGGCGCAGCTGTCGTCGTTCGCGGACCAGGTGACGCGGATGGCACGGGACGTGGGCACCGAGGGCCGCCTCGGCGGTCAGGCGCGCGTCGACGGTGTCTCCGGTACCTGGAAGGAGCTCACCGACTCCGTCAACTTCATGGCGGGGAACCTGACCTCCCAGGTGCGCCAGATCGCCCAGGTGACCACGGCGGTGGCGCGGGGCGACCTGTCGCAGAAGATCGACGTGGACGCGCGCGGCGAGATCCTTGAGTTGAAGAACACCATCAACACGATGGTCGACCAGCTCTCCGCCTTCGCGGAGCAGGTGACCCGGGTGGCCCGCGAGGTCGGCACGGACGGTCGGCTCGGCGGTCAGGCGCAGGTGCCGGGCGTGGCCGGTGTGTGGCGTGATCTGACCGACTCGGTGAACGGCATGGCAGGGAACCTCACCGCTCAGGTCCGTAACATCGCGCAGGTCGCCACGGCGGTGGCGCGCGGTGACCTGTCGCAGAAGATCGACGTGGACGCGCGCGGCGAGATCCTTGAGCTGAAGAACACCCTCAACACCATGGTCGACCAGCTGTCGAACTTCGCGGAGCAGGTGACCAGGGTCGCCCGTGAGGTGGGCACGGAGGGCATTCTCGGCGGCCAGGCCGAGGTGCAGGGCGTGTCCGGTACGTGGAAGGACCTCACACAGTCCGTCAACGGCATGGCGAACAACCTGACCCTTCAGGTGCGCAACATCGCGGAGGTCACCACCGCGGTGGCCAAGGGGGACCTCTCCAAGAAGATCACCGTCGACGCCAAGGGCGAGATCCTCGAACTGGTCACGACCGTCAACACGATGGTCGACCAGCTGATGAACTTCGGTGACGAGGTGACGCGGGTCGCCCGCGAGGTGGGCACCGAGGGCATCCTCGGCGGCCAGGCACGGGTGCGCGGTGCCACGGGCATCTGGAAGGACCTCAGCGAGAACGTCAACCTGATGGCCAACAACCTGACCAGTCAGGTGCGGAACATCTCCCGGGTCTCGTCCGCCGTCGCCAACGGTGACCTGACGAAGAAGGTCACCGTCGAGGCACGCGGCGAGGTGGCCGAACTGGCGGACACCGTCAACACGATGGTGACGACGCTGTCCTCGTTCGCGGACGAGGTGACCCGGGTCGCCCGAGAGGTGGGCACGGAGGGCGAGCTGGGCGGCCAGGCACGGGTTCCGGGGGTCTCGGGTACCTGGAAGGACCTCACCGAGTCCGTGAACTCGATGGCGTCCAACCTGACCGGCCAGGTGCGCCAGATCGCCACCGTGACCACGGCCATCGCGAAGGGCGATCTCACCAAGAAGATCGACATCGATGCCCGCGGCGAGATCCAGGAGCTGAAGAACACCATCAACACGATGGTGGACCAGTTGTCGTCCTTCGCGGAGCAGGTGACCCGGGTGGCCCGCGAGGTGGGCACCGAGGGGCAACTGGGCGGCCAGGCACGCGTCCGGGGTGTCGACGGCACCTGGCGCGACCTCACCGAGTCGGTGAACGAGATGGCCGGAAACCTCACCCGTCAGGTGCGCGCCATCGCGGCAGTGGCCACCGCGGTGACCCGAGGCGACCTCAACCTGAAGATCGACGTGGACGCGGCCGGCGAGATCCAGGCCCTCCAGGGCAACATCAACACGATGATCGCCAACCTGCGCGACACCACGGCGACCAACAAGGAACAGGACTGGCTCAAGGGCAACCTCGCCCGGATCTCCGGTCTGATGCAGGGGCGGCGCGATCTCGACGACGTGGCCTCGCTGATCATGAGCGAGCTGACCCCGGTCGTCTCCGCCCAGCACGGCGCGTTCTTCCTGGCCATGGCCACCGGCGACACCGACGCGCTGGGCGCGGAGGGCGACAAGGAGGGCGCGTACGTGCTCCGGATGCGGGGCAGCTACGGCTACTCCGCAGGCTCCATGCCGACGTCCTTCCGGCCCGGTGAGACGCTCATCGGCACGGCTGCGGAGGAGAAGCGGACGATCCAGGTGGACAACGTGCCGCCGGGTTACCTGAAGATCTCCTCCGGCCTCGGTGAAGCGCCGCCCGCACATGTGATCGTGCTGCCGGTGCTCTTCGAGGGGAAGGTCCTCGGAGTGATCGAACTGGCCTCGTTCCAGCCGTTCACCCATATCCAGCGGGACTTCCTCAACCAGCTCGCGGAGATGATCGCCACGAGCGTCAACACCATCAGCGTCAATACGACCACCGAGAAGCTGCTGGAGCAGTCGCAGGAACTGACCGAGCAATTGCGGGACCGCTCACAGGAGTTGGAGAACCGGCAGAAGGCCCTCCAGGCATCCAACGCGGAACTGGAGGAGAAGGCAGAGCTGCTCGCCCAGCAGAACCGCGACATCGAGGTCAAGAACACCGAGATCGAGGAGGCGCGGCAGGTCCTGGAGGAGCGCGCCGAGCAGCTCGCGGTCTCGATGCGCTACAAGTCGGAGTTCCTGGCGAACATGTCGCACGAGCTGCGTACACCGCTCAACTCGCTGCTCATTCTGGCCAAACTGCTGGCGGACAACGCCGAGGGCAACCTGTCGCCGAAGCAGGTGGAATTCGCCGAGACGATCCACGGCGCGGGGTCCGACCTGCTCCAGCTGATCAACGACATCCTTGACCTGTCGAAGGTCGAGGCGGGCAAGATGGATGTCAGCCCGACCCGGATCGCGCTGGTTCAGCTGGTCGATTACGTGGAGGCGACATTCCGCCCGCTCACCGCGGAAAAGGGGCTGGACTTCTCCGTCAGGGTGTCGCCGGAACTTCCGGCCACGCTGCACACCGACGAGCAGCGGCTGCTCCAGGTGCTGCGCAACCTCCTTTCCAACGCGGTGAAGTTCACCGACAGCGGTGCGGTCGAGCTGGTGATCCGGCATGCGGGGGCGGAGGTGCCGAACGCCATCCGGGAACAGCTGCTGGAGGCCGGTTCGCTGCGGGACGCCGATGCCGATCTGATCGCGTTCTCGGTGACCGACACCGGTATCGGGATCGCCTCCAGCAAGATGCTGGTGATCTTCGAGGCGTTCAAGCAGGCGGACGGCACGACCAGCCGCAAGTACGGCGGTACGGGCCTCGGTCTCTCCATCAGCCGGGAGATCGCCCGACTGCTGGGCGGCGAGATCCACGCGGCGAGCGAGCCCGGCCGGGGCTCGACCTTCACGCTGTACCTGCCGCTGCACCCGAGTGAACTCCCGCCGCAGGGCTACCCGCAGATCGGCCCCGGGCCCATCGAGACGCACGGTGCAGGGGTCGAGAGCGGGCGGCTGCCCGAGGCCGGCCAGGGGCTCGGGGAGGGCTTCCAGGACTTCGGGCGGGAGATGGGCCAGCAGGGCGGAGGCCACGACCAGAGTGGCGCCGCAGGGCTGTTCAGGCACCGCCGCAAGGCGCTGGGCGGCTCCGGGCAGCAGCCCGCGCTGCCGCAGGCCCCCACGGCTCCCCAGGCGCCCAGGAGCGCTCCGCAGGAGCCCTGGACGCCGGCGGTCCAGGAGGAGCCGGAGGTCCGCAGGACGTTCCGGTTCAACGGCGAGAAGGTGCTGATCGTCGACGACGACATCAGGAACGTCTTCGCGCTCACCAGCGTGCTGGAGCAGCACGGACTGGCCGTTCTGTACGCGGAGAACGGGCGCGAGGGGATCGAAGTCCTTGAGCAGCACGACGATGTGACGGTCGTACTGATGGACATCATGATGCCGGAGATGGACGGTTACGCGACGACCTCGGCGATCCGCAGGATGCCGCAGTTCGCCGGGCTGCCGATCGTCGCGCTGACGGCCAAGGCGATGAAGGGCGACCGGGAGAAGGCGATCGAGTCCGGAGCCTCCGACTACGTCACCAAGCCGGTCGATCCTGATCATCTTCTTTCCGTGATGGAGGGTTGGATGCGCGGAGAGTGATCGCTGATTGAGCGAATCAATGATGATTTGTTGATCGAGTCTGTCCGAAGTGGTGTGGGAGCGCGGTATCCGGGGAACCTTTTGGTCTCTCGCCGCGTTTCTGGTATGTGCACAGTGACATCGCGGTGACAGGGTGTGG
This sequence comes from Streptomyces sp. NPDC104307, assembly GCF_055584045.1. Classification (NCBI taxonomy): domain Bacteria; kingdom Bacillati; phylum Actinomycetota; class Actinomycetes; order Kitasatosporales; family Streptomycetaceae; genus Streptomyces; species Streptomyces sp. NPDC104307. The sequence continues at coordinate 248,613 of NZ_JBVJMU010000010.1, read as the reverse complement.
TGACGGGCGGGGTGCGGCTACCATGACCGGCACAAGGACGGACGGCGTAAGGGAGTCGTCCCCTGGGGCGGCGCCCGGTGCAATTCCGGGGCGAGGAGGACGGGCCATGGTGCCGAAGGCCAAGATCCTCCTGGTCGATGACCGGCCGGAGAATCTGCTGGCGCTGGAGGCCATCCTCTCTGCGCTCGATCAGACACTGGTGCGGGCATCGTCAGGGGAGGAAGCGCTCAAAGCGCTGCTCACGGACGACTTTGCGGTCATTCTGCTGGATGTGCAGATGCCGGGCATGGACGGTTTCGAAACCGCCGCGCACATCAAGCGGCGGGAACGGACCCGGGACATCCCGATCATCTTCCTCACCGCGATCAATCACGGTCCGCATCACACCTTCCGGGGTTATGCGGCCGGCGCGGTGGACTACATCTCGAAGCCGTTCGACCCGTGGGTGCTGCGGGCGAAGGTCTCGGTCTTCGTCGAGCTGTACATGAAGAACTGCCAGCTCCGCGAGCAGGCCGCGCTGCTGCGGCTCCAGCTCGAAGGCGGCGTGCCCGCGGGTGCGAACCACGAGAAGGAGCCCGCCGGCCTGCTGGCCGAACTCTCCGCACGGCTCGCGGCCGTCGAGGAGCAGGCCGAGGCGCTGTCCAAGCAGCTCGACGACGAGTCGGCGGACGCCGGAGCGGTGGCCACCGCCGCCCATCTCGAACGGAAGCTGACCGGGCTGCGCCGGGCGCTGGACGCCCTGGAGCCCGGCACCAACGGCGGACCTGCCCCGCTCACCTCGTAACGCGTCGGGCCGCGGCCCGTACCGTCCTTTCCCGCCAGGCGCCTTCGGGCTCCGGCTGCGACAAGTGCCCGGCGGGGCGGGCCGGTCGGTGGCCCATCTGAGGTGCACAGCGGGTGAGGGCGCGTCAGTTCGCGTCCTCCGCAGGACGACACGGTCGGGTGAACGGGCCCGCGCACGTGTTCACCACCGCGGACAACGGTAACCTCGGCCCATGGCCTCACGTACGTCCGGCAAGGGTTCCCAGGGCACGGCGGGCACCGCGAAGCGCGTCGGCGGTGGCCCGGGTCCGGCGAAGAAAGCCGCGCCCGCTAAGAAGGCGGCCGCCAAGAAGAGCGTGCCCCCGAAGAAGGCTCCCGCGAAGAAGGCGGTGGCCAAGAAGGCGGCCGCGCCCAGACCGGCGCCCTCACCCACCGGCGGTGTGTACCGCCTGGTGCGCGCGGTCTGGCTCGGTGCGGCCCACGCCATCGGCGCGATGTTCCGCGGCATAGGGCGCGGCGCCAAGGGGCTCGACCCCGCGCACCGCAAGGACGGTGTCGCGCTGCTGCTCCTCGGCCTCGCGCTGATCGTCGCCGCGGGCACCTGGTCGAATCTGCGCGGTCCCGTCGGTGATCTCGTCGAGATGCTCGTCACCGGCGCCTTCGGCCGGCTCGACCTGCTGGTGCCGATACTGCTGGGCGCCATCGCCGTGCGGCTGATCCTCTACCCGGAGAAGCCCGAGGCCAACGGCCGGATCGTCATCGGACTGTCCGCACTCGTCATCGGGGTGCTCGGCCAGGTCCACATCGCCTGCGGATCACCCGGGCGCGAGGACGGCACGGAGGCCATGCAGGACGCGGGCGGGCTGATCGGCTGGGCCGCGTCCAAACCGCTGATCTTCACCATGGGCGAGGTGCTCGCCGTTCCGCTGCTCCTGCTGCTCACCGTCTTCGGCCTGCTGGTGGTCACGGCGACCCCGGTGAACGCCATCCCGCAGCGGCTGCGGCTGCTCGGCGTCCGGCTCGGGATCGTCGAGCCCTTGCACGACCCGGAGGCGGAGGACGGGAGCGACGACGAGCGGTACGACGAGCAGTGGCGCGAGGCGCTGCCCGCCCGCTCCCGGCGCCCCTCCCGGCGTTCGGAGGCGCCCGAGGCGTCCGAGGAGGTGTACGACACCGACCGGGTCGAGGCCGAGGCACTCGCCAAGCGCCGCGGCCGGCCGCGCAGGCCCTCCGTACAGCCCGCGATGAACCGCACCATGGACGCGGTGGACGTAGCGGCCGCCGCTGCCGCCGCGCTCGACGGCGCCGTGCTCAACGGCATGCCGCCCTCGCCCGTCGTCGCCGACCTCACCCAGGGCGTCTCCGTGGACCGTGAGCGCGCCGGCACCCCGGTACCCGGTGCCAGGGAGGCGGAGCCCGCCCGGCGGCCCGGCGAAAAGAGGCCCGGCGAGAAGGCGTCCTCGCCCTCCGGCGGCGTACCCGACCTGACCAAGCCGGTGCCCGAGCGCTCGGAGCCGCAGGTGCTGCCGGCCCGCGCCGAGCAGCTCCAGCTCTCCGGCGACATCACGTACTCGCTGCCCTCGCTCGACCTGCTGGAGCGCGGCGGCCCCGGCAAGACCCGCAGCGCCGCCAACGACGCGATCGTCGCGTCACTGACCAACGTCTTCACCGAGTTCAAGGTCGACGCGGCCGTCACCGGCTTCACCCGCGGGCCGACGGTGACGCGGTACGAGGTGGAGCTCGGCCCGGCCGTGAAGGTCGAGCGGATCACGGCGCTAGCCAAGAACATCGCGTACGCCGTCGCCAGCCCCGACGTCCGGATCATCTCCCCGATTCCGGGGAAGTCGGCTGTCGGCATCGAGATCCCCAACAGCGACCGCGAGATGGTCAACCTCGGAGACGTACTCCGCCTCGCGGACGCGGCCGAGGACGACCACCCCATGCTCGTCGCACTCGGCAAGAACGTCGAGGGCGGCTACGAGATGGCCAACCTGGCGAAGATGCCGCACGTCCTGGTGGCCGGTGCGACCGGTTCCGGAAAGTCCTCCTGCATCAACTGCCTGATCACCTCGGTGATGATAAGGGCGACCCCGGAGGACGTCCGTATGGTGCTGGTCGACCCGAAGCGCGTCGAGCTGACCGCGTACGAGGGCATTCCGCACCTGATCACGCCGATCATCACCAACCCGAAGAAGGCCGCGGAGGCCCTTCAGTGGGTCGTCCGCGAGATGGATCTGCGCTACGACGACCTCGCCGCGTTCGGGTACCGGCACATCGACGACTTCAACCACGCGGTGCGCACCGGAAAGCTCAAGACTCCCGAGGGCAGCGAACGGGAGCTGTCGCCGTACCCGTATCTGCTGGTGATCGTCGACGAGCTGGCCGACCTGATGATGGTCGCCCCGCGCGATGTCGAGGACTCGATCGTCCGCATCACCCAGCTGGCCCGCGCCGCCGGCATCCATCTGGTGCTCGCCACCCAGCGGCCTTCGGTGGACGTCGTCACCGGTCTGATCAAGGCGAACGTGCCTTCCCGGCTCGCCTTCGCGACCTCGTCGCTGGCCGACAGCCGGGTCATCCTCGACCAGCCCGGAGCCGAGAAGCTCATCGGAAAGGGTGACGGACTGTTCCTGCCGATGGGGGCGAACAAGCCGACCCGTATGCAGGGCGCCTTCGTCACGGAGGACGAGGTCGCCGCCGTGGTCCAGCACTGCAAGGACCAGATGGCCCCGGTGTTCCGCGAGGACGTGGTGGTCGGTACGAAGCAGAAGAAGGAGATCGACGAGGACATCGGCGACGACCTCGATCTGCTCTGCCAGGCCGCCGAACTGGTCGTCTCCACCCAGTTCGGCTCCACCTCGATGCTCCAGCGCAAGCTGCGGGTGGGCTTCGCCAAGGCCGGCCGGCTGATGGACCTCATGGAGTCCCGGAACATCGTCGGACCCAGCGAGGGATCCAAGGCGCGCGACGTCATGGTGAAGCCGGACGAGCTCGACGGGGTGTTGGCGCTGATTCGCGGGGAAACCGGTGCGTGAGGGTTTTGGTTCGTGAGGGTTTTGCGGGCAACCGTTTCGCCGGGTCGTACGTCAAGTTGAAGGGAGGGACAGCAGAATGTCCTTCCGAGGGGCTGTCCGGCGCATCAGAGTCCGTTCGAATCTGATGGCGTACAAAGTGCTCCCTCCCGGTTGCCCCACCCTTTCATACCCCCCCTAGACTGAACATCCAGCAGGTGGCTCACGCTCGAAAGGCGCCCCCGTGTCCATCGGCAACTCCCCCGAAGACGACCGGCCTTCGATCGGTCGAGTGCTCCAGCAGGCTCGCATCGCCGCAGGTCTCACGGTCGAAGAGGTCAGCACGTCCACCCGGGTGCGCATCCCCATCGTGCACGCGATCGAGGACGACGACTTCTCCCGCTGCGGCGGTGACGTGTACGCGCGCGGCCACATCCGTTCGCTGGCACGTGCCGCCGCCATCGATCCCGAACCGCTGGTCTCGCAGTACGACGGCGAGCACGGCGGCCGTCCCTCGCCCACCCCGGCGGCTCCGCTGTTCGAAGCCGAGCGGATCCGTTCCGAACCCCGGCGGCCCAATTGGACCGCGGCCATGGTCGCGGCCATCGTCGCCGTGGTGGGTTTCGTCGGCTTCACCTTCTTCAAGGGTGGTGACGAGCCCTCGACCGCCGGCCGGGTCGCCGAGGGCCCGACGTCCGACAAGATCACCCCCAAGCCGGCGAGCAGCAAGCCCGCCGACCCCAAGCCGGCCCCCTCCGACAGCGCCATTGCCGCGGCGCCGCAGGACAAGGTGACGGTCAAGCTCAGCGCCAGTCAGGGCAAGAGCTGGATCTCCGCCAAGGACCACAACGGCCGGCTGCTCTTCGACGGGCTGCTCCAGCAGGGCCAGTCCAAGACGTTCCAGGACAAGGAGCGGGTCGACCTCGTCCTCGGTGACGCCGGTTCTGTCGAGCTCTTCGTCAACGGCAAGAAGGTCGAGGACCAGTTCCAGCCCGGTCAGGTCGAGCGGCTCTCGTACACCAAGGGTGACCCCGAGGTCGGCTGACCCGTACTCCACGGCTCACGCACAGCGGCGAGCGCCCGGCCACCCCGCGGGGCGCTCGCCGCTTTGTCACTCCCTGTGACCGAGGAACCTGCACGCGGGGGCCAGTGCCGGGACAAAGTAGTCTTGAGCCCATGCCCGAACGCCGTACCGTCGCCCTTGTCACTCTTGGCTGCGCCCGTAACGAGGTGGACTCGGAGGAGCTCGCAGGCCGCTTGGCAGCGGACGGCTGGGAGCTCGTCGAGGATGCCTCCGATGCCGATGTCGCCGTGGTCAACACCTGTGGATTCGTCGAGGCCGCCAAGAAGGACTCCGTCGATGCCCTGCTCGAAGCCAATGATCTGAAGGACCACGGCCGCACCCAGGCCGTCGTCGCCGTCGGCTGTATGGCCGAGCGCTACGGCAAGGACCTCGCGGAGGCCCTGCCGGAAGCGGACGGAGTCCTCGGATTCGACGACTACGCAGACATCTCGGACCGCCTCCAGACCATCCTCAACGGTGGCATCCACGCCTCCCACACCCCCCGCGACCGCCGCAAGCTCCTGCCGATCAGCCCGGCCGAGCGCCAGGACGCCGTGGTCGCCCTGCCCGGCCACGCCCAGGAGGTAGCACCGGCCCCCGCCGACCTCCCGGAGGGCGTCGCCCCGGTCTCCGGACCCCGGGCACCCCTGCGCCGCAGGCTCGGCACCAGCCCGGTCGCCTCGGTGAAGCTGGCCTCCGGCTGCGACCGCCGGTGCTCCTTCTGCGCCATCCCGTCCTTCCGCGGCTCCTTCATCTCGCGCCGCCCCTCGGACGTCCTGGGCGAGACCAGGTGGCTGGCCGAGCAGGGCGTGAAGGAGGTCATGCTGGTCTCCGAGAACAACACCTCGTACGGCAAGGACCTCGGCGACATCCGGCTGCTGGAGACGCTGCTGCCGGAGCTCGCGGACGTCGACGGGATCGAGCGCATCCGGGTCAGCTATCTGCAGCCCGCCGAGATGCGGCCCGGCCTCATCGACGTACTGACCTCGACGCCGAAGGTCGCACCCTACTTCGACCTCTCCTTCCAGCACTCGGCCCCCGGCGTACTGCGGGCGATGCGCAGGTTCGGTGACACCGACAGCTTCCTCGGACTTCTGGACACCATCCGGAGCAAGGCGCCGCACGCCGGTGCGCGCTCCAACTTCATCGTGGGCTTCCCCGGCGAGACCGAGGCGGACCTGGCGGAGCTGGAACGGTTCCTCACCGGTGCGCGCCTCGACGCCATCGGCGTCTTCGGCTACTCCGACGAGGACGGCACGGAGGCGGTCGGCTACGGCAACAAGCTGGACGCCGACACCATCGCGGAACGGCTCGCGCACATCTCGCAGCTGGCCGAGGAGCTGACCTCCCAGCGGGCCGAGGAACGCGTCGGGGAGACGCTCCAGGTGCTCGTGGAATCGGTCGAGGCGACCGAGGACGAGCCGCGCGCCGTGGGCCGCGCGGCGCACCAGGCCCCAGAAACGGACGGCCAGGTGCTCTTCACGGCACGCGAGGGACTCGTCCCGGGCCGTATGGTCGAGGCAAAGGCAGTGGGCACCGAGGGCGTCGACCTGGTGGCGGAATGCCGTGAGCTTGCGGAGGTGGCCAGATGACCGGAGCGCCGGCATCCGCGACAGGGGGCTCCGGCGCTACGCCGGTCCGCGGCGGGAAGCTGGGCACTGCGGCCGTCAATCAGGCGAGCCTGTGGAACATCGCCAATCTCCTCACCATGGCGCGGCTGGTGCTGGTCCCCGGCTTCGTCATGCTGCTGCTCCACAACGGCGGATACGACCCGGCCTGGCGCTCCTTCGCCTGGGCGGCCTTCGCCGTCGCGATGATCACCGACCTGTTCGACGGACATCTGGCGCGTACGTACAACCTGGTCACCGACTTCGGGAAGATCGCCGACCCGATCGCGGACAAGGCGATCATGGGCGCCGCGCTGATCTGTCTGTCGTACCTGGGCGATCTGCCCTGGTGGGTCACGGGCGTGATCCTCTTCCGGGAGCTCGGCATCACCGTGCTGCGGTTCTGGGTGATCCGCCACGGGGTCATTCCGGCCAGCCGCGGCGGGAAGATGAAGACGCTCGCGCAGGGAACGGCGGTCGGGATGTACGTCCTGGCGCTGACCGGACCGCTGGCGACGCTGCGGTTCTGGGTGATGGCGGTGGCCGTCGTGCTGACGGTCGTCACCGGTCTGGACTATGTGCGCCAGGCCGTCGTGCTGCGTCGCCAGGGGCTCGCGGCGGAGCGCTCCGCCGCGGCACAGGAGGCCGTCGAGGCGGCTGCGGAGGCGCCCAGGGGCAGCGAGGGCGCGGAGCAGGTCTCCGGGGCCTCGGACCGGGTCTCCGGGGCCTCAGGGGCCCGTGGTGCGGCGGAGGCCGAGCGGTGACAGCCGCGGCCCGGGTGCTGCGACTGCTCGTCGAGCGGGGCGAGACGCTGGCTGTGGCGGAGTCGCTGACCGGCGGACTGGTCGCGGCGGAGTTGACGTCCGTACCCGGTGCCTCGCGGTCTTTCCGCGGGTCCGTGACGGCCTACGCGACCCCCCTCAAGAGTGAAGTCCTGGGTGTGGATCCAGCCCTTCTCGCGTCACGCGGTGCGGTGGACGCCGAAGTGGCCCGCCAGATGGCGGCGGGAGTACGCCGGGTACTGGGCGCGGACTGGGGCCTGGCCACCACCGGAGTAGCGGGTCCCGAGCCGCAGGACGGCCGGCCGGTGGGAACGGTCTTCGTCGCAGCCTGCGGGCCTGACGGCGAGGCGAAAGTGGCCACACTGAGGTTGAACGGCGGACGAGCGGACATCCGTAATGAGAGCGTACGGAGCGTGCTCGATCTGCTCTCCGGCGAACTCGGCGAGTACGCGAGCGCACAGGATACGGAACAGATCGGGGGGAATTGATGTTTGCAGCCCTGAGTGAACACGACATCGCTCCCCGCACGGCCGCGGCGCTAGGCGGTACGGTGGGGCGTGAAGGATGCGGCTACGCGGTCCGAGGAGGGAGCCACCGATGATTCTGCTCCGTCGCCTGCTTGGTGACGTGCTGCGTCGGCAGCGCCAGCGCCAAGGCCGTACTCTGCGCGAAGTCTCCTCGTCCGCCCGAGTTTCGCTCGGCTATCTCTCCGAGGTGGAGCGGGGGCAGAAGGAGGCATCCTCCGAACTGCTCTCCGCCATTTGCGACGCGCTTGACGTACGGATGTCCGAGCTCATGCGTGAAGTGAGCGATGATCTGTCGCTGGCTGAACTGGCCGAGTCGGCAGCAGCCGGCGATCCGGTACCCGTACCGGTGCGCCCCAGGCTCAATTCCGTCTCTGTTTCGTCGGTGGCGGGTGTACCGACGGGACGGGTGACCATCAAGGCGCCTGCGGAAGCGGTGGATGTCGTCGCCGCCTGACCCGTTCGGTTCGGTGTGAAGCCGGAGCCCCGGTCCTCCCCTCAGCGGGCGGGCCGGGGTTTCTGTGTGTTGTCCGCTTCTGTGTGTGGTCCGCGCGATGCCGGGCAGGCGCTCTCTGTGAGACCGGGGAACGATCTCGTCCAGAGATTCCCTCGAATGACCGTTTCGCTTCGTTTGTGCCATCGTGGATGGTGCTGAACGGAACGGATACAGATCGGAGACGTGCATGTCTGTGGTGAAGAGCCCGCTGTCCGAGGCCGACCTCAAGTCTGTCGGCGGTGCGCTCCAGGGCGCCCTGGTGGACCTCGTCGACCTCTCCCTGGTCGCCAAGCAGGTCCACTGGAACGTGGTGGGGCCGCGCTTCAGGTCTGTGCACCTTCAGCTCGACGAGGTCGTGGACACCGCCCGCCAGCACTCCGACACGGTTGCCGAACGGGCCTCCGCGCTCGGCGTCAATCCGGACGGGCGGTCGGGAACGATTGCCCGGACCACGGCCATCGACTCCGTCCCCGAGGGCTGGGTCAAGGACGTGGACGCGGTACGCACGCTGGTCGACGCCCTCGGCGTGGTCATCGGCCGGATGCGGGAGCGGATCGAGCTGACCGGCGACCCCGACCCGGTCAGCCAGGACATCCTGATCACGCTGACCGCTGATCTCGAAAAGCACGCGTGGATGTTCCAGGCCGAGAGCGCCTGAGCCCACGCCCTCCATTCCCCTTCCATTCGAGGAGCAGCCATGACGGACGAAGGCACGAAGGACAAGATCACCGGCAAGGCCAAGGAGGCCATGGGCAAGATGACCGGTGACCGCCGCAAGGAGACCGAGGGCAAGACGGACCAGGCGAAGGGCAAGGCCAAGGGCGCCATGGGCGATGCCAAGGGGCACGCCGAGGGCGTCAAGGACTCGCTGACCGGCGACGACAAGAGCTGAGCCGCGAGGCCTCGGACCCGAGGTGTGAAGCCCGGGATCCGGGGTGTGAGACCTGAGGTCTGTGCCTGAGGTCCAGGAGACCTCAGGGAATGTGCTTGTTCCTGGACGCGGAGCCCCCACCGGAGACGGTGGGGGCTCCGCTCTGGATGCGGCCCCGGCGGAGCCGGGTGAGACTGCGAGGGTGTGCGCCTGCGCCGTGCGCGCCGGTACTGCACCGGTGCGCTCTCCCACTGGGTGATCAGGCCGGACATATTGCCGGGAGGTACTGGGTTCGGCCTGAGGAGGCAGCCATGGTACGGCGATGGGTGCCGGCGCTCGCGCTCGGCGGTGTGTGGTGGTGGGCCGTGCTGCGGCTGGTGCTGGAGCCGACGCACACCGGAGTGGTCGAGGGAGCGGTGGCGGCGGGCGGCTGGGGGCTGAGCCTCCTGCCGGTGCATGTGGCGGCGACCGCCCGGCCGACCGGGATATTCGACGCGGGTACCGGCCTGCTGCGGCGGTGCGCCGCGGGGGCGCGGTCCTGGTGGGCCGGTGCGGCGGCTACCAGGGCATGGCGACGCCGCCGTTCGGGCGAAGGATCTGACCCGTCGTGAAGGCCGACGCGTCGGACGCCAGATGCAGCACCGTGTGCGCCACGTCCATGGGTTCCCCGACCCTGCCCAGCGGCGAGATCCGCGCCATGGTGGCCTCCGCCCGGTGCTGCTGCTCCGCGTCGTGGCGGGCGGTCATGGGGGTGCGGACCCACCCCGGCGCGACGGCGTTGACCCGAATGGAGTGCGGCCCCAGTTCGGTCGCCAGGGTCTTGGTCAGCTGGACCACCGCCGCTTTGGCCGTGCTGTAGCAGAGCAGTCCGGGGCTCGCGGCGTCGACCGCACCCGAGGCCATGGTGATCAGGGAGCCGGGGGCCTCGCGGGCGAGCATCGTGCGGGCCACTTCCTGGCAGGCGTACAGCACGCCCTTGAAGTTGACCGAGAGCACGCGGTCGAGGTCCTCGTCGGAGGTCTCCAGAACGCTGCTGGTGTGCATGATCCCGGCGACGGCGGCCAGGATGTCGAGATCTCCGGCGGCCGCGACGGCGGCCCGGACCTGATCGCGGTCCGTGACATCCAGCGGGTGCGTGTGGGCTTCGCCACCCGCCGCGGTGATCAGTTCCAGGGTCTCCCGGAGGCCGTTGGCGTCGAGATCCGCGCAGTGGACGGTGGCGCCCGCCTCCGAGAGCAGGACGGCGCAGGCGCGGCCGATGCCGCCCGCCGCGCCGGTGACGAACGCGGATCGGCCGGTGAGGTCGTACGCGGCAAGGGACATGACCGGACCGTACGACCGGATCTGACGGCCCGTCAACTAGGGGGTGGGGCCGGACTGGCAGCGCGGGCACCAGTAGGCGGGCCTGGCGTCCTGCTCCGCCGCGCGGATCGGTGTCCCGCAGCGCAGACAGGGGCGGTGGGTTCTGCCGTAGACCCAGAGGTTCTCGCTCGGGCGGCGGGCGCGGAGCGGCTGACCGGTGGCGGTGCGGGGGTACGTGCCGGGGGTTGCCCCGGGGCGCGCGCCGGTGGTGGTGATACGGACCGGGCGGTCGCGGTTGGCTTCGAGGAGCTGGTGGGCGGTGCTCACCAGAAGGGGGGCCGTGGCGGCGGGCAGATCACCGATGGGGAGCCACGGGGTGGCACGGGCCAGGAAGCACAGCTCGGCCTTGTAGATGTTGCCGATGCCGGCCAGGTTGCGCTGGTCCAGGAGCGCCTCACCGAGCGGGCGGGCCGGGTCGGCGAGCAGATTGCGCAGCGCCTGGTCGGCGTCCCAGTCGGGTCCCAGGAGGTCGGGGCCGAGATGGCCCACCGCCTTCTCCTCGTCCGAGGTGCGCAGGAGCTCCAGGACCGGGAGGCGGTATCCGACGGCAGTGTGCGCGGTGTTGGCGAGAATGGCGCGGATCTGGTGTGCGGGGCCGCCGCGCCAGCGCTCCTCGTGGCCGTAGATCCGCCAGGCGCCGTCCATCCGCAGATGGCTGTGGAGGGTCAGGTCGCCCTCGAAGCGGGTCAGCAGGTGCTTGCCGCGCGCGATGGCGTCGAGCACGGTCCGGCCGGTGAGGTCGGCGGTGGCGAAGCGGGGGACGCGGAGGTCGGACCGCGTGACGACCTGGCCTGCGAGCGCCTGGTGCAGACGCCTGGCGGTCTGCAGGACGGTGTCTCCTTCTGGCATGCCTCCATGATGCGGGGCGCGGGCGGGTGGTGTGGGGGATGCGTGGTGCGCGGGCGGCGTACGAGCGCGTACGCGTGCGCGGGCGGGGTACGAGCGCGTGCGCGTGCGCGGGCGGGGTACGAGCGCGTGCGCGGGCGGGGTGATTCGGCTATGCGTTCAAACACGCACGATCTCCCGAGCGCGTACGCGTACACGGGCGGGGTACGAGCGTGCGCGCGCCGGGTCAGGCGCGGAGGCGGAGGCCTCTGGGGGTGGCGAGGAAGCCGGCCGCCTCCAGCGTGCGGCCCAGCGGTGAGGTCAGCGCCGAGACGCCGTTGGTGCGCTCCACCGTCACCGTGCCGAGGGCGCCGGCACGGGCTGCCGCGGCCAGTGCGGCGGCGGCAGCTCGCAGCGCCGGGTCCTCCGGATCGGTCGGCCAGGCCAGCAGCGTCTTCCCGCCGCGCTCCATGTACAGCGCCAGCTCGCCGTCGACCAGGACCACCAGGGAGCCGGCCTTGCGGCCGGGCTTGTGCCCGGCCCCGTCCGGCGGTTCCGGCCAGGGCAGCGCCGCTCCGTAGGCGTTGGCCGGGTCGGCCGCCGCGAGGACCAGGGCGGTGGGGGCCAGGCCCGGCTCTCTGCGGTCGCGGGCGGTGGAGGCCGCGCGGAGCCGGTCCACCGCGCCGTCCATCGCGAACTGTGCGGCCCCCAGCCCCTCCACGACATAGCCGCGACGGGCCTGCCCGTTGTCCTCGAAGGCCGCCAGCACGCGGTACGCGGCGGAGAACCCGCCCTCGACGCCCTCGGCCTGGACCGCGCCGCGCGTCACCACACCGTGCCGGTCCAGCAGGGTGCGGGCCAGCGCGTGGGCCCGGTGCGTGGGTTCGGGTTCGGTGGCGGGCAGCAGGGACCAGCGGCCGGAGACCGTGGGCGGACCGGTGCGCGAGGCCGGACGGGCGGCGGCCGTCAGTGAGCCGTAACGGCCGCGCGGGACGTTCCGTCTGGAGCGGTGCGCGGTCGATCCGGCGGTGCGGCCCGAGCCCAGGAGGGAGCGCAGTGGTGCGAGCGTGTCGTTGGTGAGCCGGCCCGACCAGGTGAGGTCCCAGACGGCGTCCGCCAGCTGCGGATCGGTGCAGTCCGGGTGTGTGGTGGCCCGGACCTGGTCGGCGATCTGGCGGAAGAAGAGCCCGTATCCGCCGGTGAGGGCGGTGAGTACGGATTCGTGCAGCGCGCTGAGTTCGAGCGGGCGCGGGGGAGCCAGTAGCAGGGGCGCGCTGTCGGCCAGGTAGAGGGAGAGCCAGCCGTCCTTGCCGGGGAGTGCGCCCGCGCCGGCCCACACGACCTCGCCGGTGGTGGTGAGTTCGTCCAGGAGCGCGGGGGAGTAGCCGGTGACGCGGCCGGGCAGGACCAGCTTCTCCAGGGCAGACGCGGGGACCGGAGCGCCCTGCAACTGCTCGATGGCGCGGGCCAGCCCGTCGATTCCGCGCAGGCTGTTGCTGCCGAGGTGCTGCCACTGGGGCAGGAAGCCCGCGAGGGCGGCGGGCGGGACCGGCTCCAGCTCATGGCGGAGGGCGGCGAGCGAGCGGCGGCGCAGCCGGCGCAGCACCGTGGCGTCGCACCACTCCTGGCCGATGCCGGCGGGATGGAACTCCCCCTGGACGATCCGTCCGGAGGCCGCGAGGCGTTGCAGCGCGCCGTCCGTGACCGCGGTGCCGAGGCCGAACCTGGCCGCCGCGGCGGTGGAGGTGAACGGGCCGTGCGTACGGGCGTAGCGGGCGAGGAGGTCACCGAGGGGGTCCTTCACCGGTTCGGTGAACGCCTCCGGGACGCCGACGGGGAGCGCCGTGCCCAGTGCGTCGCGCAGCCGGCCCGCGTCCTCGATCGCCGCCCAGTGCTCGTCACCGCCGATCCGGACCCGGATGGCCCGGCGGGCCGACGACAGCTCCTGCGCCCACGGAGCTTGCGCCCCGCGCTCGGTCAGCTCGGCGGTGGTGAGCGGTCCGAGGACCCGCAGCAGATCGGCGACGCCCTCGATGTCCTTGATCCTCCGGTCCTCCGCCAGCCACTGGAGCTCCCGCTCCAGTTCGGTCAGCACGTCCGCGTCGAGCAGCTCGCGCAGCTCCGCCTGGCCCAGCAGCTCGGCCAGCAGGTGGGAGTCGAGGGAGAGTGCGGCCGCCCGCCGCTCGGCGAGGGGTGAGTCGCCCTCGTACAGGAACTGGGCGACGTAGCCGAACAGCAGCGAGCGCGCGAACGGTGAGGGTTCCTGGGTCGTCACCTCGACCAGGCGGATCCGGCGGGCTTCCAGATCGCCCATCACTTCTGTGAGCCCGGGGACGTCGAAGACGTCCTGAAGGCATTCGCGGACCGCTTCGAGAACGATGGGGAACGAGCCGAATTCGGAGGCGACCTGGAGGAGCTGGGCGGCCCGCTGCCGCTGCTGCCACAGCGGGGTGCGCTTGCCGGGGCTGCGCCGGGGGAGCAGCAGGGCCCGCGCCGCGCACTCGCGGAACCTGGAGGCGAACAGGGCGGAACCGCCGACCTGGTCGGTGACGATCTGTCCGATCTCGCCCTGCTCGAAGGCGACATCGGCGGCGCCGACCGGGGGCTGCTCGCTGTCGTGGGGGGCGTTCGGCGGCGGGAGAGCCGCCCCGCCGCCGGATTCGGACGGCCGGTCCTGGTCCACCGGGTCGAAGTCCAGTAGATCCAGGCCCATCATGTCGGCGTCCGGCAGCCTGAGCACGATGCCGTCGTCGGCGTGCATGACCTGGGCGTCCATGCCGTACCGCTCGGCCAGGCGGGCGCCGAGCGCGAGCGCCCAGGGGGCGTGCACCTGGGCGCCGAACGGTGAGTGCACGACGACGCGCCAGTCGCCCAGCTCGTCGCGGAAACGCTCGACGAGGATCGTCCGGTCGTCCGGTACGTGGCCGCAGGCCCGGCGCTGCTCGTCGATGTACGACAGCACGTTGTCCACGGCCCAGGTGTCCAGGCCCGCGGCCAGCAGTCTTTTCCGCGCGGCCTCCGGGGACAGCCCGCCGAGCTCGCGGAGGAAGGCGCCGAGGGCTCGGCCCAGCTCCAGCGGGCGGCCCAGCTGGTCGCCCTTCCAGAACGGCAGCCGTCCGGGGACGCCGGGGGCGGGGGACACCAGGACCCGGTCGCGGGTGATGTCCTCGATCCGCCAGGACGTGGTGCCCAGCGTGAAGACGTCCCCCACCCGGGACTCGTAGACCATCTCCTCGTCCAGCTCGCCGACCCGGCCGCCGCCCTTCTTCGGGTCGGCGCCCGCCAGGAAGACCCCGAAGAGCCCTCGGTCGGGGATGGTGCCACCGGAGGTGACGGCGAGCCGCTGGGCGCCGGGGCGGCCCGTGACCGTGCCCGCGACGCGGTCCCAGACCACGCGCGGGCGCAGCTCCGCGAAGGCGTCGGATGGATAGCGGCCGGCCAGCATGTCGAGGACGGAGGTGAACGCCGACTCGGGAAGCGAGGCGAAGGGCGCTGCCCGGCGGGCCACGGCCAGCAGGTCGTCCACCTGCCAGCTGTCCAGGGCGACCATCGCGACCAGCTGCTGGGCCAGCACGTCCAGCGGATTGGACGGGACGCGCAGCGCCTCGATGGCCCCTTCCCGCATCCGCTCGGTGACCACCGCGGCCTGCACCAGGTCTCCGCGGTACTTCGGGAAGACGACGCCGGTGGAGACCGCACCCACCTGGTGTCCGGCCCGGCCCACCCGCTGCAGCCCGGAGGCGACCGACGGCGGTGACTCGACCTGGATCACCAGGTCGACCGCGCCCATGTCGATGCCCAGCTCCAGGCTCGATGTGGCGACCACGGCGGGCAGCCGGCCCGCCTTGAGGTCCTCCTCCACCTGGGCCCGCTGCTCCTTGGAGACCGATCCGTGGTGCGCACGGGCGAGCAGGGCGGGGGCGCCCTTCGCTCCACCCGACGCGGCCATGATCTCGGCGGGTGAGTGATCCTCCGGCATCGTCTCGCCGGTGGCCCGCTCGTACGCGATCTCATTGAGCCGGTTGCAGAGCCGCTCGGCCAGCCGGCGGGAGTTGGCGAACACGATGGTGGAGCGGTGCGCCTGGACGAGATCGGCGATCCGCTCCTCCACATGCGGCCAGATCGACGGCTTGTCCGCCTGGTCCGCGGTGTCCGGGCCGGTGGCGGGCGAGCCGCCGAGCTCGCCCAGATCCTCGACGGGTACGACGACCGAGAGATCGAACTGCTTGGTGGACGACGGCTGGACGATCTCCACCCTTCGCTGCGGGGAGAGGAACCGTGCCACTTCGTCGACCGGGCGGACCGTGGCGGACAGGCCGATCCGGCGGGCCGGCCGCGGCAGCAGCTCATCGAGACGCTCCAGGGACAGGGCGAGGTGCGCGCCGCGCTTGGTGCCCGCGACGGCGTGCACCTCGTCCAGGATCACCGTCTCGATCCCGGCCAGCGCCTCCCGGGCGGAGGAGGTCAGCATCAGGAACAGGGACTCGGGGGTGGTGATCAGGATGTCCGGCGGCCTGGTCGCCATCGACCGGCGCTCGGCGGGCGGGGTGTCGCCCGAGCGGATGCCCACCCGTACCTCGGGCTCGGGCAGTCCGAGGCGCACCGACTCCTGGCGGATGCCGGTGAGCGGGGAGCGCAGATTGCGTTCCACATCGACTGCGAGGGCCTTGAGCGGCGATACGTACAGCACCCGGCAGCGCTTCTTCGCCTCTGCGGGCGGCGGGACCGCCGTCAGCTGGTCCAGAGCGGCGAGGAAGGCCGCCAGGGTCTTGCCCGAACCGGTCGGTGCGACGACCAGTACGTCAGAGCCCTCACCGATCGCCCGCCAGGCACCCTCCTGCGCGGCCGTGGGCGCGCTGAAGGCCCCCGTGAACCAACTGCGGGTCGCGGCGGAGAACGAATCGAGTGCGGAGCCGGTCATGCTCCCCATCGTGCACCCAGCCACTGACAACCGCCGCGAGCTGCGAGAATCCGGGTATGGCGGGAGCTGCGGGACGGGGCGAGTGGGCGAGGCACTGGCAGTACGAGGAACTGCCGGAGCTCGACCTGCTGCGGGCCCGCTACGTCCGCCACACCTTCCCGCGTCACAGCCATGAGGGCTATGTCCTCGGCGCCGTCAGCCAGGGCATCGAGGACGTCGCCCTGCCCGGCGGCACCGTCCACGCGGGCCCCGGCTCCGTCGTGATGATCAATCCGGAGGTGCCGCACACCGCCAGGGCCGGTGTTCCCGAGGGCTGGGTGTACGCCACGCTCTACCCGTCCGCGCAGGTGATCAGCGACATCGCGGCGGATACGACGAGCCTGCGCGGCACGGTCGGCTTCGCGGAGACCCGCGTAAGCGATCCGCAAGCGGCCCGGCTGATCCGCGCGGTCCACCGGGCCGCGGAGGAGGGCAACGCGCTGGCGGCGGACAGCGTGCTGCGGGTCCTCGTCACGCATCTGCTCACCGAGCACGGCAGCGCCCTTCCCACGTTCGAGCCCCGGGCGGCGGGGGCGCGGGACGCGGAACGTGCCCGCGCCGTACTGGAGAGCAGGATGGCCGGGCCGCCCACCCTGGAGGCACTGGCCACCGAGCTGGGCACCAGCCCGTTCGCGCTGCTGAGAGCCTTCAAGAAGCAGTACGGAATGCCGCCGCACACCTGGCTCACCGACGCCCGGGTCCGCCGTGCCCGCCGGATGCTCGACGCGGGCACGCCACCGGCGGTGGCGGCAGCCGAGGTCGGCTTCACCGACCAGCCGCATCTCAACCGTCACTTCACCCGGATCGTGGGTGTGACACCGGGCGCCTACCAGCGTGAACGTGCAAGAACGTACAAGACCGATCCGGAACCGCCCCGGTAGCGTTCCGAACGTGGCAGAACAGACAACACCCCAACGAGTCGGTGAACCGGCCGACGCCGGTGCGATCGCCGACGGCAGTGTGATCACCGCCGGTACCAAACCGGACGCGGCCGTCGTTCGGGACGCGCTCGGCGTCGGCATCGCTGTCGGACTCTCCGGCTTCGCCTTCGGCGTCACCTCGGCCGGCTCCGGACTGAGCCTGCTGCAGACCTGCGCGCTCAGCCTCCTCGTCTTCACCGGCGCCTCCCAGTTCGCCCTGGTGGGCGCGCTCGCGGCGGGCGGCAACCCGTACACCGCGGCAGCCGGCGCCTTCTTCCTCGGAGTGCGCAACTCGTTCTACGGCCTGCGGCTGTCGCAGCTGCTCGCCCTCCCGCGCGCCGTGCGCCCCTTCGCCGCCCACTGGGTGATCGACGAGACGACGGCCGTGACCCTGCCCCAGCCCACCCGGCGCGCCGCCCGGATCGGCTTCACCGTCACCGGGCTCACGCTCTACGTGCTGTGGAACCTCACCACGCTGGTCGGCGCCCTGGGCGCCGAGGCGCTCGGTGACACCGATGCCTGGGGGCTGGACGCGGCCAGCCCCGCCGTCTTCCTCGCTCTGCTCG
Organism: Streptomyces sp. NPDC104307; assembly: GCF_055584045.1. Lineage (NCBI taxonomy): Bacteria > Bacillati > Actinomycetota > Actinomycetes > Kitasatosporales > Streptomycetaceae > Streptomyces > Streptomyces sp. NPDC104307. The sequence continues at coordinate 230,864 of NZ_JBVJMU010000010.1, read as the reverse complement.
CGCCCATGCTGAAGACCACGACGGAGCGCGTCACCGCCGGGCTGGCGGTCGTCCTCGCCCTCGGTCTGCTGCCGCTGCTGCCCGCAGGGGTGCCCGTACTGGTCTCCGCGCTCGCGGCGCCCGTCGTCCTCTTTATGAAGGGACGCGACAAGGGCCCGTTCACGAAGGGACGCGGTGGGGGCCCAGCCGCTCGGAACGATCAGCACGCCCAGCCCGCCGGGAAGGCGCCGCACGCAGAGGGCGCGAAGGGCTCGCGCACGACCATGCCGGAGGACGGCCGATGAACGTCTGGATCGCCATCGCACTCACCGCCGTCGGCTGCTACCTGGCCAAGCTCCTCGGCCTCCTGGTGCCCGCCGGAGCCCTGGAGCGCCCCATCGTGCAGCGCCTCGCCGCGCTGCTGCCGGTGGCGCTTCTGGCCGCCCTGACCGCGCAGCAGACCTTCGGTGACGGACAGCACCTGGCGCTGGACGCCAGGGGCGCGGGTCTCGCCGCGGCAGCGCTCGCGCTCGTCCTGCGCGCGCCCTTCCTCGTGGTGGTGGGCGCTGCCGTGGCCGTCACCGCCGCGGTCCGCGCCCTCGGCTGACCATCCGCGCCCGGTGCCCGTGTCAGACCAGAACGCGCCCGTGCGCGCGCAACGTCTGCAACGCCCTGAGCGTCACCAGGGGCCGCCCCTCCAGGGCGGTCCCCGGCGCCCACTGCCGCCAGGTCACCGGCCAGCCGCCGTCCGCCTGCTGCCCGGCCGCCAGGTGGTCCAGCGACAGCCCCATCTCGGCATCGGTGAACCACCGGCGGGCGAGCGACTCGGGGGCACGGGCGTAGTCGTACGGGAAGTGCTGCTCGCCGGGTGCGTAACCGGCCGCCACCGGGTACTCCGCCCGCTGCTCCGGATCCAGCACGGCGAGCCGCTGCTCGCGTACCAGGCGCCCCAGGCGATCGGCCGCCGCCTCGGCCCGCGACCGGTCCGGGGCCCCGTCGAGAAAGGCGACGGCCGCCTCGATCTCGTACGGATGAGACACCTGGAGCGCGTCGACGGCCGCCCAGCAGAAGTCGGTGGCCCGGAACAGCCAGGCATGCCACACCGCGTTGCGGTGCAGCAGCCCGACCACGGGGCCGGTGGCCAGCAGCTCGGCCGGCGGGTCGTCGACGATCGGAATGAACGGTGCGGCCGGATAGCCGCGTTGCGAGGGGAGAAGGGCGGGCAGGGCCCCCTCCTTCGTGGACACGTCCGTAAGGAAGCGGCAGATCCGCTCCACCCGGATCCCGCCGCAGCGGCCGATGGAATCGAGGACGCTCAGCGCGTGGGCCGTGTGCAGCGGCTGGCTGACTGGTCCGCGCAGATCGGGTTCGAGCGCGTGACCGTACCCGCCGTCCTCATTGAGATGGGCGGCGAGCGCCGTTTCCACGGCATCGGCGCTTCCGTTCAGGAAGTGGTGGGCGAACCGCCGCTGTTCGAGGACACGGGCCGTGAGCCAGATGAACTGCTCGGCACGGTTGAGGGGACTTTCTCCGGTTCCAGCCATGGACCGACCGTAAGCCGGTGTGGGCTCCCGGCAAGGGCAGGCGGCCCGGCTGCACTCTCAGGAGCGGGATACTGATGGCATGCGGTTGACGATTTTCTGGGAACGGATGGCGGACCACTTCGGCGCGGGCTACGCCGACTCCTTCGCGCGCGACCATGTGATGGCCGAGCTGGGCGGCCGTACGGTCCATGAGGCACTGGCCGCCGGCTGGGAGGCCAAGGACGTCTGGCGCGGAGTCTGCACGGCGGTCGGCATCCCGGCGGACAAGCGCTGAGGCGCAGCTCGGAGCTCTGCCCCGGACGACGGTCGCCCCGGGGCGCGCGCCGGAGTGTCGCAGCCGTAGGCGAGACTGGTTCTGTGGCACCGACAGACGAGACCGCTCAGACCCAGCCGCCCCTCACCCCGCCCGTACCGCCGGTCGAGCCATCGGCCCCGCCGTCGGGTGCCGGGCCGGTCCGCATGCCCGGCTGGCTGCCGCGTGCGATGGTGCTGGCCCTTGCGCTCTACGCCTGCTTCCGGCTCGGGAGCTGGGCGTTCGACCAGCTCATCGGCCTGCTGATCAACATACTGATCGCCTTCTTCCTGGCGCTCGCCATCGAGCCCGCGGTGAGCCGTATGTCGGCCGCAGGCATGCGCCGGGGCCTCGCCACGTTCCTGGTCTTCCTCGCCGTGCTGATCGCGAGCGTCGGTTTCGTCGTGATGCTCGGCTCGATGCTCGCGGGCCAGATCGTCGACATGGTCGACGAGTTCCCCAAGTACCTCGACTCGGTGATCAACTGGGTCAATCAGACCTTCCACACGGAGCTCTCCCGGGTCGAGGTGCAGGACAGCCTGCTGCACTCGGACTGGCTGCAGAAGTACGTCCAGAACAGCGCGACCGGTGTGCTCGACGTGTCGACCACGGTCCTCGGCGGCCTGTTCCGGCTGCTGACGATCTTCCTGTTCTCCTTCTACTTCGCTGCCGACGGGCCCCGGCTGCGCCGCGGACTGTGCTCCGTGCTTCCGCCCTCCCGCCAGGCGGAGGTGCTGCGGGCCTGGGAGATCGCGGTCGCCAAGACCGGCGGATACCTCTACTCGCGCGGACTGATGGCGCTCATCTCGGGAATCGCGCACTACATCCTGCTGGCGGCTCTCGGCGTGCCGTACGCGCCGGCGCTCGCGGTCTGGGTCGGGCTCGTGTCGCAGTTCATCCCCACGATCGGCACCTACCTGGCGGGCGCCCTGCCGATGCTGATCGCCTTCACCGTCGATCCCTGGTACGCGCTCTGGGTCCTCGGGTTCGTCGTCGTGTACCAGCAGTTCGAGAACTACGTGCTGCAGCCCAAGCTGACCGCCAGGACGGTGGACATCCACCCGGCGGTCGCCTTCGGCTCGGTGATCGCGGGTACGGCACTGATGGGCGCCGTCGGCGCGCTCATCGCCATCCCGGCGGTGGCCACGCTGCAGGCCTTCCTCGGCGCCTACGTGAAGCGGTACGACGTCACGGACGACCCGCGGGTGCACGGTCATCACCAGTGGCGGCTCGGCGAACCGCTGGCGGCGCGGCTGCGCCGATTCCGGCATGCCCCGGAGAGCGATGACGGGCAGGCGCCGGGCGAGGGCGACGGGCCGCAGGGGCCGCGGCCGCGCTCCTGAGAGCGGGTGAGCCGGTGTGGCGTGGCGCGCTTGACACCAAAATCGAACATCCGTTCTTATGGGATTCCGGCCGGGTTTTGCCGGGCTCGACCGTGGAGTTGTCCACAGGCCGGGAGGACGTCGAGGCCCATTGTCAGTGGCAGGGGTTAGCGTCTGAGACGTGAAGCGATCGACTCAAGCAAATCGGGTGGAACCCATGGCAGGAAACGACCGCGAGAAGGCGCTGGACGCCGCACTCGCACAGATCGAGCGGCAATTCGGCAAGGGCGCGGTCATGCGCCTCGGCGAGCGGCCGAACGAGCCCATCGAAGTGATCCCCACCGGTTCGACGGCCCTCGACGTCGCGCTCGGCGTCGGCGGCCTGCCGCGCGGCCGTGTGGTGGAGGTGTACGGGCCGGAGTCCTCCGGTAAGACGACGCTGACGCTGCACGCCGTGGCGAACGCGCAGAAGCTCGGCGGCACAGTCGCCTTCATCGACGCCGAACACGCCCTCGACCCCGAGTACGCGAAGAAGCTCGGTGTCGACATCGACAACCTCATCCTGTCCCAGCCGGACAACGGTGAGCAGGCCCTTGAGATCGTGGACATGCTGATCCGCTCGGGCGCCCTCGACCTGATCGTCATCGACTCCGTGGCGGCCCTGGTGCCCCGTGCGGAGATCGAGGGCGAGATGGGCGACTCGCACGTGGGTCTGCAGGCCCGACTGATGAGCCAGGCGCTCCGGAAGATCACCAGCGCGCTCAACCAGTCCAAGACCACCGCGATCTTCATCAACCAGCTCCGCGAGAAGATCGGCGTGATGTTCGGCTCGCCTGAGACCACCACCGGTGGCCGCGCGCTCAAGTTCTACGCCTCGGTGCGCCTCGACATCCGACGGATCGAGACGCTCAAGGACGGCACCGACGCCGTCGGTAACCGCACCCGCGTCAAGGTCGTCAAGAACAAGGTCGCGCCGCCGTTCAAGCAGGCCGAGTTCGACATCCTCTACGGCCAGGGCATCAGCCGTGAGGGCGGCCTGATCGACATGGGCGTGGACCACGGCTTCGTGCGCAAGGCCGGTGCCTGGTACACGTACGAGGGCGACCAGCTCGGCCAGGGCAAGGAGAACGCCCGCAACTTCCTCAAGGACAACCCCGATCTCGCCAACGAGATCGAGAAGAAGATCCTGGAGAAGCTGGGCGTCGGTGTACGGCCCGACGCGGCCTCCGCCGAGCCCGCAGCGGACGCGGCGGCCGGGACTGCCGCGGCCCCGGCCGACGGTGCGGCCAAGCCGGTGTCCGCTGCGGCCGGCAAGACCAAGCCGGCCAAGACGACGGCGGCCAAGAGCTAGGCCGTGACACGTCGTACGGAGTGGCCGGGCTTCGCCGCCGAATCCGGCGAGGGCCCCGGCCCCGGATTCGCCGCCGCGTCAACCGACGGAAGCGCCTCCGGATCGGGCTCTGAGGCCGGTCTCCCCTACGAACCGGCTGCGGGGGCCGGCCGGGGCAGGGGGTCGGGCCCGGGAGCGGGTCCGGGGTTCGGTGAGGGGGCCGGGCGCCGTTCCCGGTCCCGCTCCAGAAGCAGCGGCTCCCCCTCCTCGTCGAGGGCCGAGAAGGGGGAGTCGCGAGACCCGGTCGAGCAGGCGCGCAACATCTGTCTGCGGCTGCTCACCGGGACGCCGCGCACCCGCAAACAGCTCGCGGACGCCCTGCGCAAGCGGGAGATCCCGGAGGAGGCCGCGGAAGAGGTCCTGTCTCGCTTCGAGGACGTCGGTCTGATCGACGATGCCGCGTTCGCCGACGCCTGGGTGGAATCCAGGCACCACGGCCGAGGACTCGCCCGCCGCGCCCTCGTCCGCGAGCTACGGACCAAGGGTGTGGACGCGACGGTCATCGACGAGGCCGTCGGCCGGCTCGACCCGGACCAGGAGGAGGCGACGGCGCGCGAACTCGTCGCGCGCAAACTCCGCTCCACGCGGGGACTGGACCGCGACAAGCGGCTCCGCAGGCTTGCCGGCATGCTCGCCCGTAAGGGATACGGGGAGGGAATGGCCCTGCGTGTGGTGCGCAGGGCACTCGAAGAAGAGGGCGAGGACACGGAAGGGCTGGACGAACCCTTCTGACCGGAGCTTCCGGCCGGTGTGTCCGGCCGGTGTGTCTGACCCGTGTGTCTGACCTGGACTTCCGACTGGCTCAGCTGACTGGTTCCGCCGGTCGGCCCGTCCGACGGGCTCAGCTGACTGGTTCTTCCAGCCGGCCCTCCAGCCGACTGGTTCCCGCTGCCCGTCGGCCTGCGTTATTGGCCTGCGCTACTGTCCGGCGCGGGCTGCGCGGCTGATGGTGGCGTCGATCAGGGCGACCGCATCGGTGGCGGTGCGCCCGGGGTGCCGGTTCCACGGCCCGATCAGCCCGGTCCAGCCCTGGGAGCGGAGCTCGGTGATCAGCCAGGCGCCGGCCTGGTCGACGGTGGCCGCCGAACCGTAGCCGAGGCGATGCGCGGTGAGCATGGCACCGCAGACACAACGGGCGCCCCTCGCGTTGCGCAACCGGTACGGGGTGTTCTGCCAGCCCCACTCGGTGAGGATCTGCCGTGCGTGGGCGAGGTGGGTGGAGGGCCGAACCTCGGCCTGTCCGATGCGCCGCCAGGAGTGGAGCCGGTCGGGCAGTACCGCACCGAGGCGCCCGGGAAGCGGACGCTCGCGCGGCGCGGCGGCGGGCAGCGTACGGAGGGTGTCCGCGATCAGCTGATCGACCGGCACGGACAGCAGATCACGCCAGTCGGCCGGGTCCGCCTGCGACGGATGCGACGAGTCCGGAAGTGACTGGCTCGGATGTGCCCGGTCCGGAAGTGACCGGCTCGGATGTGCCCGGTCCGGATGCGACGAGTCCGGATGCGACGGGTCCGGATCAGGTTCGGCCGGTACGGGACGTACGGGTTCACGGGCCGTGCGGTCCCAGCCCGTGACGATCTGGCGCCACGCGTCCGTGTCATGAAGCCGAGCGGCCTGAGCGTCCAGCTCGTCAGGGGTCAGCGCGGTGGTCGGAGCAGTCGTCGGCATCGGTGCGGGCTCCCCGTCGTAGCGGCCTGGTCGTTGAGCCGAATGTCCGTCCAGTACGGGGATCGCTCCACCGGAGAGAGGCCATACGGGTGTGTCGCGACGGATTCGGGCCGGGAAGAGCCCTCGGGCGGGCGGGCCGTAGGGAGGGGGAAGCCCCGGTGCGGGGGAAAGCCCCCGCATCAAGACGGCGGAACGCTCCAGTGCACCGGTACCCCCGCACAGAGGAGTCTGTGACACATGCCGAAGCAGCCCGGACACGGCCTGGGAACAGGGCCCGGAACCGGTAGCGGCTCGGCCGACAACACCGCGGACGACGACGACGCCAACCGAAAAGAGACGGTCGCATCATGCTGCTGCGCTACGCCCTCGGGACGATCAGACACCGCAAGGGGGGATTCCTCGGAGCACTGCTGGCCCTCATGTGCGCCGCCGCCCTCGTCACCGCCTGCGGCACCCTGCTGGAGACCGGCCTGCGCGGACGCATCGCCACCGAGCGCTACGCCGCGACCCCGCTCGTCGTCTCCGCCGACCAGAACGTTCATCAGACCACCGTCAAGCACAAGGGCAACGGGAAGACCAAGACCAAGCACAAGGCGAAGCCCGTCGCCGAACGTGCCTGGCTTCCCGCAGGCGACGCCGACCGGCTCCGCGCGGTCGAGGGCGTTCGCACGGTCGTCCCCGAACTGACCTTCCTGGCCCAGCCGCTCGGCCTCCCCGGGGGCGGCGGAGCATCCGGTCCGCCGTCCTACGGCCACGCGTGGACCTCTGCCCCGCTCACCCCGTTCGCCCTCACCGCAGGCCGTGCACCGGCCGCCGCGGACGACGTGGTGATCGACCGGGACCTCGCCCGGCGGGCAGGACTGACCGTCGGAGACCGGATCACCGTCCAGTCCACCCGGGCCCCTCGCGCGTACCGAGTCAGTGGCGTCGCGGCCCCGAAGGGTGTCGACCGGCTCCGGGAGCAGACCTCGCTGTTCTTCTCCACCTCGGAGGCCGAGCGCCTCGCCGCCCGCCCCGGCCAGGTCACCGCGTTCGGCGTGCTGCCCGCAGCCGGTACGGACCTCGGCGGGCTGAAGCAGCGGGTCGCGCAGGCCCTCAAGGGCACGACGGCCCAGGTCGCCACGGGTGACGACCGAGGACCGGTCGAGTTCCTGGACGCGGCGGGTGCCCGGGTCAAGCTCGTCTCCATGGGAGCGGCCATGGGCGGCACCTCGCTGCTGGTCGCCGTACTCGTCGTCGTCGGCACCTTCGCGCTCTCCATCCAGCAGCGCCACCGTGAACTGGCCCTGCTGCGCACCATCGCCGCCACCTCTCGGCAGATCCGCCGCCTGCTCGGCCGTGAGGCGCTGGTGGTCGGGGCCGTCGCCGGGGTGCTGGGCGCACTGGCCGGACTGCCGCTCGCCGGCTGGCTGCACGGCCGGTTCATCGATACCGGGGCAGTCCCGGCGACCCTGGAGCGGACGGCAGGCATCTTCCCGGCCTGCGTCGCCCTGGCCGTCACGCTCATCGGCGCCTGGGCCGCCGCCCGGATCTCCGGTCGCCGCATCGCCGGGCTCCGCCCGGCGCAGGCCATGGCCGAAGCCGAGGTCGAGCGCGCCCGCCCGGCACGCCTGCGGACCGTCGCCGGTCTCGTCCTGCTCGTCGGCGGCGGGGTGCTCGTCGCCGTACTGAGCATCCTGCGCACCGAGGCCGCCTCGACCCCCGTCACCTTCCTCGCCGTGGTGATGCTGGCCACGTCGGTGTCGCTGCTGGGCCCCCACCTCGTGCGGGCGGCTTCCCTTCTGCTGGGCCTGGTGCTCCGGCCGGCCGGGCCCATCGGGAAGCTGGCCAACTCGAACACCCGGGGCAACTCCACCCGGATGGCCTCCGTCGTCACCCCGCTCACCCTGCTCATCGGCATGACCTGCACGGTGCTCTTCGTCCAGCCGACCCTCGGGGACGCCGCCCTGGCCCAGGCCCGGGAGGGCACCCGCGCGACCTGGGTACTGGGCGCACAGGGCCCCGGCGTCCCGGCCGCCGCCGTCGACGCCGTCCGCGCGACGTCCGGTGTCACCGCCGCCACGGAGATCGTCCGGACCACGGTCCGGGTCGGGCTCGACAAGTACCCGGCCCAGGGGGTCACCCCGGCCGGCCTCGCCCGCACCTGGGACCCCGAGGTGACGAGCGGTTCGCTCGCCGCGTTCACCGCCGACTCGCATACCGCCGCGATCAGTGAGCTCGCCGCCGATCAGCTCGGCCTCCACCCCGGCAGCAAGCTGAAACTGCACCTCGGTGACGGAACGCCCGCCACCCTCACGGTCGCCGCCGTCTACCACCGGGGCCTGGGCTTCGGGGACCTGACGCTGCCGCACGATTTGGTCGCCCGCCACATGGACAACCCCCTGGCCGCCACGGTCCTGGTGTCCGGAGACGCCTCCCGCAGCGAACTGACCGCCTCCGTAAAGAAGTTTCCCGGCATCGCGGTCCTGGCACCGGCCGACGCCGACCGGCTCCAGGCGGACCAGCAGCAGAACAACGCCGAGGTCAACCTCCTCGCCATGGGCCTCGTCCTGGCCTTCACCGCCATCGCCGTGGTCAACACGCTCGCCATGTCGGTGTCCGAGCGACTGAAGGAGTTCGCGCTGCTCCGGCTGGCCGGGGCGACGCGCCGCCAGGTGCTGCGGATGCTCCGCATCGAGACCGTGTCGGTCCTGATGATCGCCGCCGTTCTCGGCTCCGGAATCGCGCTCGCCGTACTGACCGCGTTCAGCATCGGTATGACGGGCGGTGCGGCCCCCGCCGTTCTGCCGCTGGTGTACGCGACCGTGGTGGGCGCCGCGGCGCTGCTCGCCCTGATCGCCACGGCGCTGCCGGGCCGGATGGCGCTGAAGGCCCGGCCGGTGGACGCGGTCACGTCGGGTCAGTGAACGGAGCCCCCGCCGACCCGGGGGCCCCACCGACCCCGAGGCTCCCGGTCAGACGTCGACCGGGAGCCCCGCCGCGCGCCAGGCCTGGAAGCCGCCCGCCAGATCCGTTGCCCGGTACAGCCCGAGCCGGTGCAGCGACTCGACGGCGAGGCTCGACGCGTAGCCCTCGTTGCAGATCACCACGACCCGCAGACCGTGGCTCACCGCCTCCGCCGCGCGGTGGCTGCCCTGTGGGTCCAGCCGCCACTCCAGCTCGTTGCGTTCGACGACCAGCGCTCCCGGGATCAGCCCGTCCCGCGCGCGCAGCTCCGCGTAGCGGATGTCGACGAGCAGGGCCCCGTCGGCGGCCGCAGCACGGGCCTCCTCGGGGCCGATCCGCTCGAATCCGGACCTGACCCGCTCCAGCAGCTCGTCTATCCCGACCTGTCGGGTGCCCTCCGGCCCCGTACCTTCGTGATCTTCGTGCGGTGCGTCGCTCACTGCCAGTCCTCCGGGATTTCGGTCTGTTCGAGGCGGAGTACCGCGTCCGTGCGGCTGTAGCGCCGGATCTGCGGGAGCGGGGGGTAGTACGCGTGGACGGAGACGGCGTGTTCGTCGGCGGACTCGTTCAGCACCTCGTGCACATGGTGCCTGCCGAAGGCCCTGCCCTGCCCCGGCGTCAACTCCCGCGAACGATCGATGCCCTCGGTCAGTTCGAGGGTCTTCCACCCGTCGGTGGGCAGTCGTGCCGCGAGCGAGTGCTCCTTGAGCGTGCCGCTCGCGGTGAGGAAGGCGCCGATGGAGTCGGCGTGGTCGTGCCAGCCGGTGCCGGTGCCGGGCGGCCAGCCGATCAGCCAGGCCTCACTGCCACCGGGCCCTTCGAGCCGGATCCAGGTGCGGCCCTCGGGGTCGAGCGGGAGCGAGGCGATGAGGGCGGCGTCCGCGGCGGTACGGCGGACGAAGTCGAGCAGTTCCGCAACGGTCGGAACGGTCCGACCGGAAGTGGACGAGGGTACGGAAACAGGCAAGGCAGAGGCAGACACAGGGGACCGTCCTGAGAGTTCGCGTGGATGTCCCGCCGTACGTCATGGCGTACGGCGGAGCAGGAGAAGGCGATTCAGCAGGACGGGCGACACACGCAGCCCGCATAGCGGAGCAGGTCCATATGGACCCTCCGCCACAGGCGCACATCGGTGTCGGTCATGTTCCGGAGTAGACCATGTGCGCCTGCGGGGGTCAATTGATGTCTGCGGTGCGGTCGGAGCGTTCGGAGGTGCGGGCCGCGCCGCCGCGCGCCGCTTCCGCTGCCGCGCGGAGCTCGGCGGGCCGTACCCCGCTGAACGACTCCACCAGGTGACCGTCCGGCCTGACCAGCAGAACGGTGTGCGCGGAGGCCCCTGGATAGCTCTCCGCCACCAGCAGTTCGCCCTTCACCGGCAGGGCGTCCACCGCCTCGACGAGCCGGGGCATCACTCCAGCGCCCATCCAGTGCCGCCGGTCCCATACTCCAGTTCCGGGGGCCACCAGGACCACCAGCAGCCGCCCCTGCCCCAGCCGTTCCCGGAGCCGTACGCCGGTGCCGTCCGGTGCCGTCACCCGCACATCGGTGACCGGCGCACCGGGGGGCGTACCCACGGACGTGTGCGCCTCGGCACGCGGGGGCGCAAGGGGGGACAGCGAGTAGGAAGGGGGCGCACCGAGGGGGCCGCATCCCAGATGCCCGTCGGTGAGCAGCGAATCGTGCCCCCGTGCGCTCCCCGGGACCAGGGTCCGCAGCCCGCCGCCGCCCCGCAGTATCGGCAGTGACTGGTCTGCTGCGCGCAGCCGCGCGGCGACGGCGGACCGGCGCTCGGCCTGGTAGCTGTCGAGCAGCACGTCGGACGCGCCGTGGTGCCAGGCCAGCGCCAGCTTCCAGGCCAGGTTCTCGGCGTCCCGCAGCCCCTCGTCCAGCCCCTGGGTGCCGAGCGCGCCCAGCAGATGGGCGGCGTCCCCGGCGAGGAACGCCCGCTTCACCCGCCACCGCAGGGCGAGCCGGTGGTGCAGCGTGTAGACGCCGGTGTCCAGCAGCTCGTACGGGGGTGTCTCGCCGCACCAGCCCGCCAGGGTGTCCCGGACCCGGGCGACCAGGACGTCGGGCGTGACGAGCTCGCCGCGCGGCGGCAGCAGCCAGTCCAGCCGCCAGACGTCGTCCGGCAGCGGCCGTGCGGTCACCTCGGCACCACCGGAGCGCCACGGCGGCAGCCGGTGCAGTACGGCCTCGCCCGGCCAGGGCAGCTCGGTGCGCAGGGCGGCGACGGCATGCCGCTCCACCGCCGTACGCCCGGGGAACCGGATGTCCAAGAGCTTGCGCACGGTGGACCGGGCCCCGTCGCAGCCGACCAGATAGCTCCCGCGCCACCAGGTCGCCCCGGGGTCCCTGGTGTGCACGGTGACCCCGGCCGGGTCCTGCTCCAGCGTGTCTATCCGGCTGTGCCGTGCCGTCCGTACGAGATCCTGCGCGGCCACCGCGTCCCGGAGTCCGCGCACCAGTGCGTGCTGCGGGATGTGGACGGGGGCGGCCGGCGCGTCCCCGGACTGAGCGTGTTCGCCTTCTCCGAGGGGCAGTTGGCTCACCAGCTGCTTACGCCGCAAGGACCGCCAGCCGGACCAGCGAAGGCCCTCGTCCTGGAGCGTCTTGCAGCCGAGCCGCTCCAGCAGGGCCGCGGTGTCCTCGCGGAGCACCACCGTGCGGGCAGGCCGCGTCTCCTCCTTGCCGGGATCCTCGTCGAGGAGCACGGAAGGCACCCCCTGAGCCGCGAGGGCGAGCGACAGCACCAAGCCGACCGGCCCGGCACCGACGATGATCACCGGGTCCACGGCGCGGCCCCCGGAACGTGTGCGGTCGGACGCTTGGCGGCGTACGGGCGGAGCGGACGGGCCGGGGCGGCCCCGGAGGTCGGGGAGGGCGGCGACGGAGATGCGGCGGCGTAGGGGGCTCGGGGCGCGATCACAGAACGTATGCAACCTACTGCCGGTGCTTGCGTCAAGTGACACCGGAACGCGGCGAGGGGCGGTGGCGCACGCGCCACCGCCCCTCGGGGACCTCTGTTGATCAGCCGTCAGACGGCGCGTCCGTCATCAACGTTGAGCGACGGCGCACCAACCGTCTCCAGGTCGCCCCCCGGGCCGGTGCCCACGACCGCGCCCGTGCTCTTCTTCGCGCGCCGGAGCCGCCGCTCCAGCCAGCTCGCGAAGGACGTCAGGGCGAAGTTCAGCGCGAGGTAGACCAGCGCGATGATCGTGAAACAGGCGATGGTGTTCGCCCCGTAGTTCGCCGACATCGGCCGGACCGAGGCCAGCAGCTCCGGGTAGCTGAGCACCGCGCCACCGAGGGCGGTGTCCTTCACGATCACCACGAGCTGGCTGACGATGGCCGGCAGCATCGCGGTGACCGCCTGCGGCAGCAGCACGAAGACCATCGTCTGGCCCTTGCGCATGCCGATCGCCTTGGCCGCGTCCGTCTGCCCGCGGGGGAGCGTCAGGATGCCGGCGCGCACGATCTCGGCGAGCACCGAGGCGTTGTAGAGCACCAGACCCGTCACGACGGCGTACAGCAGACGCGTGTCCGGTTCGAGGTCGGCGTACTCGGAGTACATCGCGTTGGCGATGACCATCAGGAGCAGTACGGGGATGGCGCGGAAGAACTCCACGACCACGCCGCTCGGCACGCGCACCCACCGGTGGTCCGAGAGCCGCCCGATGCCGAACAGCGCGCCCAGCGGAAGAGCGATGATCAGAGCGAAGAAGGCGGCCTTGATCGTGTTCTGGAAGCCGGGCCAGATGTACGTCTCCCATGCCTGGGTGCCGGTCAGGAACGGCTTCCACTTGACCCAGTCGAGCTGGTGCTTCTCGGCGAGGCCGCCGTACACCCACCACACCACTGCCGCTGCGGCCAGTACGAAGAGGACGGTGTACAGGATGTTGCGCCGCTTGGCGCGGGGCCCCTGCGCGTCATAGAGGACGGAACTCATCGCTTCACCGCCACCTTCTTGGCGACCCAGCCGAGGATGAGACCGGTCGGGAGGGTCAGAATGATGAAGCCGAGGACGAACACACCGGAGATCAGCAGCAGCTGGGCCTCGTTCTCGACCATTTCCTTCATCAGGTACGAGGCTTCCGCGACCCCGATCGCCGCTGCGACCGTGGTGTTCTTCGTCAGTGCGATGAGCACGTTGGACAGCGGATTGACCACCGACCGGAACGCCTGCGGGAGCACGATCAACCGGAGCACCTGGGTGAAGCTGAGCCCGAGTGCCCGGGCCGCCTCCGCCTGGCCGACGGGCACCGTGTTGATGCCCGAACGAATGGCCTCGCACACGAACGACGCGGTGTAGACGACGAAGGCGAGCACCGCGAGCCGGAAGTTGATGACCTTGAAGTCGCCTCCGCCCCCGAGCGTGATCTGAAGCGTCTGGAAGAGGCCCAGCGAGGCGAAGACGATGATCACGGTCAGCGGAATGTTCCGGACCACGTTCACATAGCCGGTCGCGAAACCGCGCATCAGGGGGACCGGGCTGACCTTCATGCCGGCCAACAGCGTTCCCCATATGAGGGAGCCGAGGGCGGAGTAGACGGTGAGCTGCACCGTCACCCAGAACGCCCCGAGCAGGTCGTAACCATCAAGAAAGTCGAACACGATCTCCCGCGCTTCCGCGTGTAGGAGGGCACGGCGCGCCGCCGTCAGTGGCGGCGCGCCCGGTCAGCCCTGCTTCACTTGACGACGTTGCCGATCTTGGGGGCAGTCTCGTTCTTGTAGTTCGCCGGGCCGAAGTTGGCCTTCACTGCCTTCTCCCACGAACCGTCCGAGACCATCTTGGTCAGCGCGTCGTTGATCTTCTTCTTGAGGTCGGCGTCGCCCTTCTTCAGGCCGATGCCGTAGTTCTCGTTGGTCATCTTGAAGCCGGCCAGCTTGAACTTGCCCTTGTTGACGTCCTGCGAGGCGTAGCCGGCCAGGATGCTGTCGTCCGTGGTCAGCGCGTCAACGGCCTTGTTCTCCAGGCCGGTCAGGCACTCCGAGTAACCGCCGTACTCCTGCAGCTGCGCCTTCGGGGCCAGAGTGTCGTGGATGTTCTGCGCCGAGGTCGAGCCCGTGACCGAGCAGAGCTTCTTGTTGTTGAGGTCCTCGGGCTTCTTGATCGAGACGTCGTCCGCGCGGACCAGGATGTCCTGGTGGGCCAGCAGGTACGGACCCGCGAAGTCGACCTTCTTCAGCCGCTCGTCGGTGATCGAGTAGGAGGCGGCGATGAACTTGACGTCACCGCGGTCGATCGACGTCTCGCGGTCCTGGCTCTTGGTCTCCTTGAACTCGATGTTCTTCGCGTCGTAGCCGAGTTCCTTGGCGACGTACGTGGCGACATCGACGTCGAAGCCGGTGAACTTGCCGTCCGGCGTCTTCAGACCGATTCCGGGCTGGTCGATCTTGATACCGATGGTGATCTTCTTGCCGCCGCCCGAACCGGACGAGTCGTCCTTGTCGTCGGATCCACAGGCGGTGGCGGTCAGAGCGAGGGCGAGCACGGCGGCCGAGGCGGCGGTGACCTTACGAAGCTGCATGGTGAAATTCCCTAGAGTTGACGCGATGTGAGTGATCGGCCGGCCCTGAAACCGGCGCTGAAGGCTCCATCAGTGGTGAAGGATCTTCGACAGGAAGTCCTTGGCCCGGTCACTGCGCGGGTTGCTGAAGAACTGGTCGGGCACGGCCTCTTCGACGATCTTCCCGTCCGCCATGAAGATGACCCGGTTCGCCGCGGAGCGGGCGAAGCCCATCTCATGGGTGACGACGACCATCGTCATGCCCTCGCGGGCGAGCTGCTGCATGACCTCCAGCACCTCGTTGATCATCTCCGGGTCGAGCGCGGAGGTCGGCTCGTCGAACAGCATGACCTTGGGGTCCATCGCCAACGCCCGTGCGATCGCCACGCGTTGCTGCTGACCGCCGGAGAGCTGCGAGGGGTACTTGTCGGCCTGGGTCCCCACGCCCACCCGGTCGAGCAGCGAACGCGCCTTGTCCTCGGCCGCCTTCTTCTCCGTCTTGCGGACCTTGACCTGGCCCAGCATCACGTTTTCGAGCACCGTCTTGTGGGCGAAGAGATTGAACGACTGGAAGACCATGCCGACATCGGCACGCAGCCGCGCCAGCTCCTTGCCCTCCTCGGGCAGGGGCTTCCCGTCGATCGTGATCGCGCCCGAGTCGATCGTCTCCAAGCGGTTGATCGTGCGGCACAGCGTGGACTTCCCGGACCCCGAGGGCCCGATGACGACCACGACCTCGCCACTGGCGATCGTCAGGTCGATGTCCTGGAGCACATGCAGCGCGCCGAAGTGCTTGTTGACGTTGCTCAGCACGACCAGGTCGCCGCCGGCCGCGGGTGCAGCGTCCTCGGCGCCCTTGGTCACTGAAACTCCGCTCATCGGCTTTTTGCTCCGTCCTCCTCGGTTGGCAAGGACCTTAGTGACGCAGTGCGACCAGCGTCATTACATCTGAGCGGAAATTGAGCATAACGATCCGGCCGCAACCGGACACTCCGCGTGAACGGGACGTCACGCGCGGGAACCCGGCGTACCGGGTGCATAACGGAAACATGGATGCAACCGGCAGGCACTTGACTGGCCCACCGGTCATCGGAGTGGATGCCTTGGTACACCCCGACGTGAAACGCCTCGATACGGGGAAGTGACCAGGGGCGTACGCGACCGCACCGACACCACATCCGCCGACTTCAAGACATTTACCGGCACCGCGACTCCGGAGAGGGGGCCCATGAGACTGCTGCTCGTCGAGGACGACAACCACGTCGCCGCCGCCCTGTCCGCCATCCTCGGCCGGCACGGCTTCAAGGTGGTGCACGCCCGCAGCGGCGAGGAGGCACTCCAGGCCCTCCTCCCCACGGATGCGGAGCCCTTCGGAGTCGTACTCCTCGATCTCGGGCTGCCCGACCAGGACGGCTACGAGGTGTGCGGGAAGATCCGCAAGCGCAGTGCCGTACCGGTGATCATGGTGACCGCGCGGGCCGACGTCCGCTCGCGCATCCACGGGCTGAACCTCGGCGCGGACGACTACGTGACCAAGCCGTACGACACCGGCGAGCTCCTCGCCCGTATCCACGCCGTCAGCCGGCGCAAGCCCGCCGCGGAGGACACCGGGCCCACGCCCGTCGCCGCGCTGCGCCTGGGGCATGTGCACATCGAGCTGCCCACCCGGCGGGTCAGTGTCGACGGCAGCGAAGTCCAGCTCACCCGCAAGGAGTTCGACCTGCTCGCGCTCCTCGCGCAGCGGCCCGGCGTGGTGTTCCGACGGGAGCAGATCATCAGCGAGGTCTGGCGCACGAGCTGGGAGGGGACGGGGCGCACGCTTGAGGTGCACGTCGCCTCCCTGCGCGCCAAGCTGCGGCTGCCCGCACTGATCGAGACCGTGCGCGGGGTCGGCTACCGCCTCGTCGCCCCGTCCGCGTAGGGGCGTACGGCTCCGGTGCGTACCAGGCTGCTTCCGCTGCTCATCGTCCTCATGGCGAGTGTCCTGCTCGCGCTCGGCTTCCCGTTGGCCGTCAGCGTGGCCGCCGCTCAGCAACAGGGCGTCGTGATCGACCGGATCGACGACATGGCACGCTTCGCCGCACTCGCCCAGTTCATCACCGAGCGCACCAACGGCTACGACGAGCGACAGCGCACGCTCCAGACCGAACTGGAGACGTACGACGCGGTGTACGGCATCCGGGCGGGCGTCTTCTACCGTGACGACTCCGCGATGGCGAAGGCCCCTGGAGACTGGCGGCTGCCGGTCGAGGGCGAGGGCCGGGAGGCGTTCAACGAGGCGCTGCTCGGCCGTCGCAGCCACGATCCGCCGCAGGTCTGGCCCTGGCAGGACGGCCGGGTGGTCGTCGCCTCACCCGTCGTGCGCGACGGGGACGTGGTCGCCGTCGTCGTCACCGACTCACCCACCGCGCAGATGCGTTCCGACACCCTGCGCGGCTGGCTGCTGATCGCGGCGGGCGAGGTGGTCGCGATGCTGGTGGCGGTCGGCGCGGCGATCCGGCTCACCGGCTGGGTCCTGCTCCCGGTGCGGACCCTGGACGTGGCCGCCCACGACATCGCCAGCGGCCGGATGCGGTCCCGGGTGGCGGCCTCCGGCGGACCGCCGGAACTCAGGCGGCTGGCCCGTTCGTTCAACGAGATGGCCGACAACGTCGAGGACGTGCTGGAGCAGCAGCGCGCCTTCGTCGCGGACGCCTCGCACCAGTTGCGCAATCCGCTGGCCGCGCTGCTGCTCCGGATCGAGCTGCTCGCCCTGGAACTCCCTGAGGGCAATGAGGAGATCGCCTCGGTGCGCACGGAGGGAAAGCGCCTCGGCCAGGTCCTCGACGATCTGCTCGACCTGGCCCTGGCCGAACACGCCGCGGCCGATCTCCAGCTCACCGACATCGGCGCCCTCACCGCCGAACGCGTGCTCTCCTGGCGCCCGGTGGCCGAGGAGAAGGGGGTCAGGCTCCGGACGGACGGCACCCCCGCCGTCACCGCCTGGGCCGACCCGATCGCCCTGTCCAGCGCACTCGACGCCATCATCGACAACGCGCTCAAGTTCACCCCGGCGGAGGAGGAGGTCCGGGTCACGGTCGCCTCCGGCGGCGAGTGCGTCACCGTCGCCGTCGCGGACCGCGGACCGGGCCTCACCGAGCAGGAGCTGGAGCGCGTCGGAGACCGCTTCTGGCGCAGCTCGCAGCACCAGAACGTACGGGGTTCCGGCCTGGGCCTCTCCATCTCGAAGGCGCTCCTGGCCGCGAGCCGGGGCACCATCGCCTACGAACGCCACGAACCGCACGGGCTGCGGGTGACGGTGTCCGTTCCCCGCAACAGCCCGCATGGCTGAGCGGACTGTTGCGGCGGCCCGCCCCGGCCCGGCGGACTCAGGGCTTGACCGAGCGGTAGTAGCGCTTGGCCCCTTCGTGCAGCGGCAGCGGATCGGTGTAGATCGCGGTCCGCAGGTCCACCAGCTGCGCGGCGTGCACCTCACGCCCGATGCGGTCCCGGCTGTCGATCACGGTCCGGGTGAAAGCCTCGGTCATCGCCGCGTCCGTACGGTCGGTGGTCACCAGTACGTTGGCGACCGCGACGGTCGGCACGGCCTGGCCCTGCTGAGCGTTGCGGTAGGCGTCCGCGGGCATCACGGCCGAGCGGTAGTAGCGGGTCGAGCCGCCCGCCGCCTGGAGCTGCTTGATCAGCGTGTTCTCCAGCGGGACCAGCCGGATCGCGAACCGGTCGGAGAGGTCCGCCACCGCGGTGGTCGGCAGCCCCCCGGACCAGAAGAACGCGTCGATCCTGCCGTCCTGAAGCAGCTTCGGCATGGTGTCGATGCCCGCCGGTACCGCCGTCACGTCGTTGACGGGGTCCAGCCCGGCGGCCGTCATCAGCCGGTCCGCGACCAGCCGCACCCCGGAGCCCGGCTGGCCGACCGCGACCTTCTTGCCGCGCAGGTCGGAGACCTTACGGATCTCCGAGCCCCGGTCCACGACCAGCTGTATGTAGTCGTCGTAGAGCCGGACACAGCCACGCAGCCGCTCGGCGCCCGGCTTCCGGTCCCGCAGGTAGGTGGCCACGGCGTCGGTGGTCGCGATGGTGAAATCGGCCTTGCCCGCCGCCACCCGGGCGATGTTCTGCTGAGATCCCTCGCTGGTCTGCAGCTTTATCGACACATCGGGCAGATCCTTGGCCAGCGCGCCCTTCAGCCGCTCGCCGTAGCGCTGGTAGACGCCGCTGCGCACGCCGGTGCTGAACGACAGGCTCCCGGTCGGTGTGGAGTCCCCGAGCGGGAGCAGCCACCACAGCAGCAGCCCGAGCACGACGACGAGGGCGGCGCCCGCCCGAAGGGAGCGACGCCGGCCGATTCGGGACAGAGCCGACGGGAGCATGGCGGCGATCCTGCCAGGTGGTTCCCGGCCATGGCCAGGGGTGCCGGCGGATCTCCCGGCCGGGGCGGGGCCGGGGAAGCCGTCCGGGAGCCGCCCGCGACGGGAGGTGTCCGGGCAGCGCCTACCCTTGTCGCATGAGCAGCGGCAACCGGAGCGAAGCAGTGGACGTCAGAAAAAGCTACGAGGTGCGCACCTACGGGTGCCAGATGAACGTCCACGATTCCGAGCGGTTGTCGGGTCTGCTGGAGGACGCCGGCTACGTACGGGCGCCCGAGGGCTGCGACGGGGACGCCGATGTCGTGGTCTTCAACACCTGCGCGGTGCGGGAGAACGCCGACAACAAGCTCTACGGCAACCTCGGCCGGCTCGCCCCGATGAAGACGAAGCGCCCCGGGATGCAGATCGCGGTCGGCGGCTGCCTCGCCCAGAAGGACCGCGACACCATCGTCGAGCGCGCCCCCTGGGTCGACGTCGTCTTCGGTACGCACAACATCGGCAAGCTGCCCGTGCTGCTGGAGCGCGCCCGAATCCAGGAGGAGGCGCAGATCGAGATCGCCGAGTCCCTGGAGGCGTTCCCCTCGACGCTCCCCACCCGCCGCGAGTCCGCGTACGCGGCCTGGGTCTCCATCTCCGTCGGCTGCAACAACACCTGCACCTTCTGCATCGTCCCGGCGCTGCGCGGCAAGGAGAAGGACCGCCGGACCGGCGACATCCTGGCCGAGATCGAGGCACTGGTCGCGGAGGGCGTCTCCGAGATCACCCTGCTCGGCCAGAACGTCAACGCCTACGGCTCCGACATCGGCGACCGGGAGGCCTTCTCCAAGCTGCTGCGTGCCTGCGGGCGGATCGAGGGCCTGGAGCGGGTCCGCTTCACCTCGCCGCACCCGCGCGACTTCACCGACGACGTGATCGCGGCCATGGCCGAGACACCGAACGTGATGCCGCAGCTGCACATGCCGATGCAGTCCGGCTCCGACACGATCCTGAAGGCCATGCGGCGTTCCTACCGGCAGGAACGCTTCCTCGGCATCATCGAGAAGGTGCGGGCCGCGATGCCCGACGCCGCGATCTCCACCGACATCATCGTCGGCTTCCCCGGGGAGACCGAGGAGGACTTCGAGCAGACGATGCACGCGGTCCGCGAGGCGCGCTTCGCCAACGCCTTCACCTTCCAGTACTCCAAGCGCCCCGGAACCCCGGCCGCCGACATGGACGGGCAGATCCCCAAGGAGGTCGTCCAGGAGCGGTACATGCGCCTGTCCGTCCTCCAGGAGGAGATCTCCTGGTCGGAGAACAAGAAGCAGGTCGGCCGCACGCTGGACGTCATGGTCGCGGAGGGCGAGGGCCGCAAGGACGGCGCGACCCACCGGCTCTCCGGCCGCGCCCCCGATAACCGCCTCGTGCACTTCACCAAGCCGGACCAGGACGTACGGCCCGGCGACGTGGTGACCGTCGAGATCAGCTACGCGGCCCCGCACCACCTGCTCGCCGAGGGCGCACCCCTCGCCGTGCGACGGACCCGGTCCGGGGACGCCTGGGAGAAGCGCAACGCCTCGGCCGCCGCCAAGCCGGCCGGTGTGATGCTGGGCCTGCCCGGCATCGGCGCCCCGGCCCCGCTGCCCGCCGCCTCGGCCCCGGGCTGCGGCTGCGACTGAACGGACCGCTGGGCGAGAGGGGCGAGGGGCACGGGGCGCGTGGCCAGCACGCCGCGGATCACGTGAGCGCGCGGCCAGCACGCCGCAGGGCGCGCGAGCGCGCAGCCAGTACGCTGCCCCTCATGCTTGTCGCCGCCGCTGTGTGCCCCTGTCCGCCCCTGCTGGTCCCCGACGTCGCCGCCGGTGCCGCGCCGGAGCTCGACGCCGCGAGGACCGCGTGCACCGACGCGCTGGGCGTGCTGGCCGCCTCCCGGCCCGATCTGCTGATCGTGATCGGCCCGGCGGGCATCGCGGGCCGCGGGACCCATCCCGAGGGCGCAACCGGCTCCTTCGGGGAGTTCGGCGTCGATCTCGCGGTTCGGCTCGGGCGGGACCTGGGCACGGTGGCGGACCGGCCGCTCCCGGCGTCGCTCGCCGTCGGCGCCTGGCTGCTGGCCCGCACCGGCTGGGCAGACGCGCCGGTCGAGGGGCTGGGCGTGGGGGAGCCGCTGGAGACCGCCCGCTGCACGGACACCGGCCGGGCGCTGGCCGGCCGGGCGGACCGGGTGGCGATGCTGGTGATGGGCGACGGCAGCGCCTGCCGCACCCTCAAGGCCCCGGGCTACCTGGACGAGCGCGCCGCCGCGTTCGACGCGGCGGCCTCGCGCGCGCTGGGCGCGGCGGACACCGGCGCGCTGACCGCGTTGGACGAGGCACTCGCGTACGAGCTGAAGGCCGCGGGCCGCGCACCCTGGCAGGTGCTCGCGGGGGCCGCACAGGGCGCCGGTCTCGACGGCCGGCTGCTGTACGACGACGCGCCCTACGGCGTGGGCTACCTGGTCGCCGCCTGGTCCTGACCCCGCGAAGGCTCGGGCCGCACGGAATCCGGCGCACAGCCCTGGGCGGTCCGCAGGGCACACGACGGCCGCGGAGCGATACGCTCCGCAGCCGTCACGGTGTCCTGCCGGACCGGGGTCAGGAAGCGGGCGGGGTGGTGCCCCCGTCCTTGTTGGACAGCTTCTCCACCGCGTCCTTGGCCTTCTGCGTGCCGGACACGATCTTGTCGCTGTACTTGCCCTTGGTCTTCTCGTCCACCGTCCGCGCGGCCTTGTCGAGCCCCTGGTCGATCTTGCCCCCGTGCTGCTGCGCGAGGTCGCTGACCTTGTCCTTGGCCGGGCTCAGCTTCGCCTTCAAATTGTCCATGAAGCCCATCGGACACCTTCTCTGCTGGGGGAGTGCGTGCGTGCGCGTCTTCTCCGGACCGGGTACCCGCCGTGCTGCCGCGCAGTCACCGCCGCGATACCTGCTGTCGTGGCGGGACGGAAACCCGAACTATGAGAAAACGCCCATATGTACTCGACATTTTACTTGACGGGGTGTCCGGACGCGCCGCCGTCCCCGGCCACCCTCTCGGCCATTCGGAACGGGCCCCCGGGTTTGCGAGACTGTGCCAGTGAGAAGCCCAGCTCCCGCACCGCGGGTCATCGCCGTCGTCGGTCCCACCGCAGCCGGAAAGTCCGACCTGGGGGTGTTCCTCGCCCAGCGGCTCGGGGGTGAAGTGGTCAACGCCGACTCCATGCAGCTCTACCGGGGGATGGATATCGGCACCGCGAAGTTGACCCTGGCGGAACGCGCCTCCGTCCCGCACCTGCTGCTGGACATCTGGGACGTGACCGAGGCCGCCAGCGTCGCCGAGTACCAGCGCCTCGCCCGCGCCGAGATCGACCGGCTGCTCGCCGAGGGCCGCACCCCGGTCCTGGTGGGCGGCTCCGGGCTCTACGTGAAGGGCGCGATCGACGCCCTGGAGTTCCCCGGCACGGATCCCGATATCCGGGCCGCGCTGGAGGCGGAGCTGGCGGAACGGGGCTCCGGCGCGCTGCACGAGCGGCTCCTCGCCGCGGACCCGGAGGCGGGCCGCGCCATCCTGCCGAGCAACGGGCGGCGCATCGTCCGGGCCCTCGAAGTCATCGAGATCACCGGCAAGCCCTTCACGGCCAACCTCCCCGGTAACGATGCGGTCTACGACACCGTCCAGATCGGCGTCGACGTGGCCCGCCCCGAACTCGACGAGCGCATCGCCCTGAGGGTCGACCGGATGTGGGACGCGGGGCTGGTCGACGAGGTGCGCGCACTGGAGGCGCGGGGGCTGCGGGAGGGGCGTACCGCCTCCCGGGCGCTCGGCTACCAGCAGGTGCTCGCCGCGCTGGCCGGGGAGTGCACGCAGGACGAGGCACGTGCCGAGACCGTGCGCGCCACCAAGCGGTTCGCGCGCCGGCAGGACTCCTGGTTCCGCCGCGACCCGCGCGTCCACTGGCTGAGCGGCGCCGCCGAGCACCGCGGAGAACTCCCGCGCCAGGCGCTGGCGTTGATCGAACGAGCGGTCACAGCCTGATCACGTGATTGCATCGGGAAGCCCTGCCCGTCAGTTCGGCCGGTCGCGGCGTGCCATCATCGAGCATCGATCGACCAGTGGAGTCCGAGTTGGGAGGGCGCGTGGCGATGGAGGCCGGCCCTCGCGACACAGAACAAGACGCACCGGACACGCAGCACGAGGCAGGAAGCTTGAGCCCCGACGGGCCCGATGAGCTCGATGTGACCCCCGAGGTCCAGGTCGAGCTCCGCCCCGCCCGCCGACTGCGTATCTGGCAGCTCGCGCCGATCGTCACGCTCGCCGCGATGGGATCGCTGATGTTCGCCTTCCCGCTCGCCTTCGAGTTCGGTGACGGCGGCGCGGTCGTCGCCATGCTGGGACTGCTGATCAGCTGCTGCGCCGCGGGCTGGGGCATGATGGCCGCCCGCCGCGTCGGACACACCTGGCCCGGTCTGCCGCCCAGGGGCTCCGGGGAGCGCCCGGACTGGCGGGTGATCGTGCTGTACGTCGCGGTGTGCGCGGCACTGGTCGCGCTGGCCGTGTGGCGCGTGGCCCGGCTGCGTTCCTGAACAGCGGCGGGCCGGCCACCGCGGCCGATGCCGCCGGGCCGGGCGGTTTCCGGCGCTGTCGGCGCCACCTCGTACAGTTGACCTGTGACCATCTCGCAGATCGACTTCCTCAAGGGCCACGGCACCGAGAACGACTTCGTGATCCTTCCGGACCCGGACAACGCCCTCGACCTGACCGCCTCCGTCGTGGCCGGGCTCTGCGACCGCCGGGCCGGCATCGGCGGGGACGGGCTGCTGCACGTCGTGCGGTCCGCCGCCCACCCCGAGGCGCGGGCCATGGCGGACGAGGCCGAGTGGTTCATGGACTACCGCAACGCGGACGGCTCGATCGCCGAGATGTGCGGAAACGGCGTACGGGTCTTCGCCCGCTACCTCCAGCGCTCCGGCTCGGTCGAGGAGGGCGATCTCGCCGTCGCCACCCGCGGCGGCGTGAAGAACGTGCACCTCGCCAAGGACGGCGACGTCACCGTCTCGATGGGGCGTGCGCAGCTTCCGGCCACCGGAGTCACGGTCACCGTCGGCAGCCGCAGCTGGGACGCCCGCAACGTGAACATGGGCAACCCGCACGCCGTCGCCTTCGTCGAGGATCTGGCGCACGCCGGCGATCTGTTCACCGAGCCGTCCTTCGGCCCGGCCGAGGTGTACCCCGACGGGGTCAACATCGAGTTCGTCGTGGACCGCGGACCGCGTCATGTCGCCATGCGCGTCCACGAGCGCGGCTCGGGCGAGACCCGGTCCTGTGGCACCGGCGCCTGCGCCGTGGCCGTCGCCGCGGCCCGCCGGGACGCCGCAGACCCCGCGATGAGCGGCACCCCGGTCACGTACACCGTCGACCTCCCCGGCGGCACGCTGGTGATCACCGAGCACCCGGACGGTAAGATCGAGATGACCGGACCGGCCGTGATCGTCGCACAGGGCAAGATCGATCCGGCCTGGCTCGAAACGCTGAACGGATAGCGCTTCGCTCGAATGGGTGATCCGTTTCACGCTGGGCGAGAGGCGGACTCCGCCACGTGGTGGGCTCGGTAGCATCAAGCACCGGCCCGGAGGCGCGACCGCACCTTTCCACCGCCGGTCGACGTCGCCGGAGGTGCCCCATGAGCGCAGAGGCCGCCAACCCAGGTGCTCCCATCCGCAGGCGGGGCCGTCCCCGGATCGACCTCCGCAGACTGGGCCGCGTCGCCCTGCTCGGCCCGGTCTCCCGGGACCGGCTGCCGGACGCCATCGGCCATGTCGCGGAGGCGCACCGGGCCCACCATCCCGACGCCGACCTCACCGTGCTGCGCCGCGCCTACGTCCTGGCGGAGAGCTCGCACCGCGGGCAGATGCGCAAGAGCGGCGAGCCGTACATCACACACCCGCTGGCGGTCACCCTGATCCTCGCGGAACTCGGTGCCGAGACCACGACGCTGACGGCGTCCCTGCTCCACGACACGGTCGAGGACACCGAGGTGACCCTCGACCAGGTCGGGGAGCAGTTCGGTGACGAGGTCCGTTATCTGGTCGACGGCGTCACCAAACTGGAGAAGGTCGACTACGGCGCGGCGGCCGAGCCCGAGACCTTCCGCAAGATGCTGGTGGCCACCGGGGACGACGTCCGGGTGATGTCGATCAAGCTCGCGGACCGGCTGCACAACATGCGCACCCTCGGCGTGATGCGCCCGGAGAAACAGGCCCGGATCGCCAAGGTCACCCGCGACGTACTGATCCCGCTGGCGGAACGGCTCGGGGTGCAGGCGCTCAAGACCGAGCTGGAGGACCTCGTCTTCGCGATCCTCCACCCCGAGGAGTACGCACGCACCGATGCCGTGGTCTCCGCCGCCACCAGCGGGGCGGACCCGCTGACCGCCATCGCGGGGAACGTCGCCTCGGTGCTGCGGGAGGCCGGAATCCCCGCCGAAGTCCTGGTCAGGCCGCGCCACTTCGTCTCCGTCCACCGGGTCAGCATCAAACGCGGCGAGTTGCGCGGCACCGACTTCGGACGGCTGCTGGTGCTCGTCGGGGAGGACGCCGACTGCTATGCCGTCCTCGGAGAGCTGCACACCTGCTTCACCCCGGTGATCTCCGAGTTCAAGGACTTCATCGCGGCCCCCAAGTTCAACCTCTACCAGTCGCTGCACACCGCCGTGGTGGGCCCGGAGGGCGAGGTGGCCGAAGTCCTCATCCGTACGCACCGGATGCACAAGGTGGCCGAGGCGGGTGTCATCGCCCTCGGCAATCCGTACGCCGCGGACAGCGGTGCGCAGAGCGCGGAGCCGGCCGACGGCGAACGGGCCGACCCGACCCGGCCCGGCTGGCTGTCCCGGCTCCTTGAGTGGCAGCAGTCCGCCACCGACTCCGACACCTTCTGGACCACGCTCCGCGCCGACCTCGCCCAGGACCGTGAGATCACCGTCTTCCGCACCGACGGCGGCACGCTCGGCCTGCCCGCGGGCGCCAGCTGCGTGGACGCCGCCTACGCGCAGTACGGGGACGCCGCGCACAGCTGCATCGGCGCCCGGGTGAACGGCCGGCTGGCCACGCTCGGCACCGCGCTGGGCGACGGCGACACCGTACAGCTGCTGCTGGCGGAGGACGCCGCGTCCGGGCCCTCGCCCGGCTGGCTGGACCATGCCAGGACGCCCACCGCCCGGATCGCGATCACCGGCTGGCTCGACGCCCACCCGCCGGACGCGGACACCGTGTCCGGCAACGCGGCCGCGGACCCCAGGCCCGGACCGCAGCCCGCGCCGCCCGGATCCGAGGGCGCAGGCGGCCGCGCCGCGCGGGCCCTGGTGAACCGGCCGGACGCCACCGTACGGCTGGCCGGCTGCTGCACCCCCGTACCGCCCGACGACGTCACCGGCTTCACGGTGCGCGGCGGTGCCGTCGCCGTCCACCGGCTGGCCTGTCCGGCGGCGGCCCGCATGGAGGCCGTCGGCCGGGTGCCGGTGGCGGTGAGCTGGGGCGACGCCTCCGAATGCCGGGTGACGCTGATCGCGGAGTCCTTCGGACGGCCCCGGCTGCTGGCCGACCTCACCGAGGCCATCGCCGGGGCGGACGCGGCGATCGTCTCCGCCACCGTCGAACCGCCCAGCGAACAACGGGTGCGGCACACCTACACCCTGGAACTCCCCGACGCCGCCGGGCTGCCCTCACTGATGCGCGCGATGCGCGACGTACCCGGGGTGTACGACGTGAGCCGCGCCCAGCACCCGGCCGCCGTTCTCTGACCGGGCGGAACTCCCGGAACCCGCCCCGGGGGCCCAGCACCCGGCCGCCGTTCTCCGACCGGGGCGGCCTGCGGCCGGGACCGTGCTGTCCGCCGCGACGGATCTCGTTCGAGTGGCGTGACGCGCGCCGTCCCGTGGCGGGCGGGCGGCGCTGATAGCCGTAGTGCATGCCGTTCCTCTCCCGCCGCCTGCGGGCCGCACTGCTGGCCACCGCATCGGCCACTCTCGTCGCCGCCACCCTGCCCGCACCGGTGCCGCTCGGCATCGGTGACCCGCTCTTCCCCCACCTCGGCAACCCCGGATACGACGTACTCGCCTACGACATCGGCCTCGACTACCGGGGCAGCAACAGCGAGCCGCTCGAAGCCGTCACCACGATCGACGCGCGCACGACCGGTCCGCTGGACCGGATCAACCTCGACTTCACCCGGGGCACCGTGCACTCCGTCTCCGTCAACGGCCTGCGCGCCGACTTCGCCGTCGAGGACGAGGACCTGATCGTCGAACCGCCCGGCCGGCTCCCGGCCGGCGTACCGCTGCGGATCACCGTCCGGCACACCAGCGATCCCCGGGGCGAGCGGAACAACGGCGGCTGGGTGCCGACGGCCGACGGGCTCGCCATGGCCAACCAGGCCGACGCCGGGCACCGGGTCTTCCCCAGCAACGACCACCCGTCGGACAAGGCGTACTTCACCTTCCGGATCACCGCCCCCGACGACCGGACGGTGGTGGCCAACGGGGTGCGCACCGGACGCACCCGGCACGGCGACCGCACCACCTGGACCTACCGCACCGAACACCCGATGGCCACCGAGCTCGCCCAGGTCAGCATCGGGAAGTCCGCGGTCGTGCGGCGGACCGGACCGCACCGGCTGCCGGTGCGCGACGTCGTGCCGGCCGCCGACCGGAAGCGGCTGGAACCATGGCTGAGCAAGACCCCGGGCCAGCTGGAATGGATGGAGCAGCAGGTCGGCCGCTACCCCTTCGAGAACTACGGCGTGCTGATCGTGGACACCGACACCGGATTCGAGCTGGAGACCCAGACCCTGTCGCTCTTCGAACGCCGGCTGTTCACAGACCCCGGCTTCCCCGAGTGGTACGTGGATTCGGTCATGGTCCATGAGCTGGCCCACCAGTGGTTCGGTGACAGCGTCTCGCCGCGGTCCTGGTCCGATCTCTGGCTCAACGAGGGACACGCCACCTGGTACGAGGCGCGCTACGCGCAGGAGCACGGCGGCAGGACGCTCGAACGCCGGATGCGCGACGCCTACACCTACTCGGACAGCTGGCGCGCCGACGGCGGGCCGCCCGCGCGCCCGGACGCACCGGCCCCCGGCAAGAAGATCAGCCTGTTCCGGCCGGTGGTCTACGACGGCAGCGCGCTGGTCCTGTACGCGCTCCGTCAGGAGATCGGCGACAGTGCCTTCGACCGGCTGGAGCGGCTCTGGGTCCGCAAGCACCGCGATGCCAACGCCGCCACCGCGGACTTCATCCGGCTGGCGTCCCGGGTCGCCGGACGTGACCTGAGCACGTTCTTCGACGGCTGGCTGTACGGGAAGACCACGCCGCCGATGCCCGGTCATCCGGACTGGCACAGCACGGCACCGGCGGGGGGCGGGAAACCCGCGTGACGGGCCGGGCGCTCCGTGCGACTATCGACGGGTCGCCGCGGCGGCCGGACCGGAGCGCTCCCCGTGCGGGAATCATCCGGGTAGGTGACGCGTTGTGACTGATGCAGACCACTCGTATCGACGTAAGGATCCAATGACCTCCTCTTCTTCCCTTCCCCAGGACGCGCAGGACGCGCAGAGCGCCACGGAGAACGTCACCGAGAGCCTCAACGAGCCCCTTCGGGCCGACGCCCTGATGGAAGAGGACGTCGCCTGGAGCCACGAGATCGACGGAGAGCGCGACGGCGAACAGCTCGACCGCTCCGAGCGCGCCGCACTGCGACGCGTGGCGGGACTCTCCACCGAGCTTGAGGACGTCACCGAGGTC
Source organism: Streptomyces sp. NPDC104307 (assembly GCF_055584045.1). Classification (NCBI taxonomy): domain Bacteria; kingdom Bacillati; phylum Actinomycetota; class Actinomycetes; order Kitasatosporales; family Streptomycetaceae; genus Streptomyces; species Streptomyces sp. NPDC104307. The sequence continues at coordinate 202,059 of NZ_JBVJMU010000010.1, read as the reverse complement.
GAATACCGGCAGCTGCGCCTGGAGCGCGTGGTGCTGGTGGGCGTCTGGACCTCGGGCACCGTGCACGACGCGGAGATTTCGCTCGCCGAGCTGGCGGCCCTCGCGGAGACGGCCGGAGCCCAGGTGCTCGATGCCGTCTTCCAGCGCCGTGACAAGCCCGACGCCGCGACCTACATCGGTTCGGGCAAGGCCTTGGAGCTGCGCGACATCGTCCTCGAATCCGGGGCCGACACCGTCGTCTGCGACGGTGAGCTCAGCCCCGGACAGCTGATCCACCTGGAGGATGTCGTCAAGGTCAAGGTGGTCGACCGGACCGCCCTGATCCTCGACATCTTCGCCCAGCACGCCAAGTCCCGTGAGGGCAAGGCGCAGGTCTCACTGGCACAGATGCAGTACATGCTGCCGAGGCTGCGCGGCTGGGGTCAGTCGCTCTCCCGTCAGATGGGCGGCGGCGGTTCCAGCGGCGGTGGCGGCATGGCCACCCGTGGCCCCGGTGAGACCAAGATCGAGACGGACCGGCGCCGGATCCGCGAGAAGATGGCGAAGATGCGCCGGGAGATCGCGGAGATGAAGACCGGCCGCGAGATCAAGCGCCAGGAGCGCAAGCGCAACAAGGTGCCTTCGGTCGCGATCGCGGGCTACACGAACGCCGGCAAGTCCTCCCTGCTCAACCGGTTGACCGGGGCGGGCGTACTGGTGGAGAACTCGCTGTTCGCCACCCTCGACCCGACCGTGCGCCGGGCCGAGACACCGAGCGGCCGGATCTACACCCTGGCCGACACCGTCGGGTTCGTACGGCACCTGCCGCACCACCTCGTCGAGGCGTTCCGCTCCACCATGGAGGAGGTCGGTGAATCCGACCTGATCCTGCATGTGGTGGACGGCTCGCACCCGGTGCCGGAGGAGCAGCTGGCCGCCGTGCGCGAAGTGATCCGTGAGGTCGGCGCGGTGGACGTGCCCGAGATCGTGGTGATCAACAAGGCGGACGCCGCGGATCCGCTGGTGCTCCAGCGGCTGCTGCGCATCGAGAAGCATGCCATCGCGGTATCGGCCCGGACCGGCGCCGGTATCGACGAGCTGCTCGCGCTCATCGACGGTGAACTGCCGCGCCCCTCGGTCGAGATCGAGGCACTCGTGCCGTACACCCAGGGCGGAGTCGTCTCCCGGGTGCATGCCGAGGGCGAGGTGATCTCCGAGGAGCACACGCAGGAGGGCACCCTGCTCAAGGCGCTGGTGCACGAGGAACTCGCCGCGGAGCTCTCCACGTTCATGGCCGTGGCGCACTGACCGCAGCGCAGCGCAGCGCAGCACCGCAAAGGCCGATGGCCCGCGCCCCCTGCACAGGGGGCGCGGGCCATCGGCCTTCGCAGTGCGCCGTAGTCACCGACCGGCGAACTTGTCGCTCATCATCGTGAAGATCTGCTCGGCACCCTGGCCCAGGTGGGGTCCGGCCAGCCAGCCCGAAGTCACCGGGCCGATGGAGGTGTTGGAGACCAGCGCCAGCTTGCCGTCGTCACCCTCGCTGAACCAGCCGCCGCCGGACGAACCGCCGGTCATGGTGCAGCCGATGCGGTACATCGTGGGGGTGGCGGGGCTGATGGAGAGCCGGCCGGGGCGGTCGACGCACTTGTGCATGATCAGGCCGTCGTACGGCGGGGCGGCCGGGTAGCCCCAGGCGCCCATCGCGTTGATCTGCTTGGCCTCGGGGGCGTCGAAGTTGACCGCCAGGGCGTTGCCCACGGTCTCCTCCAGGGACTTGGTGCCCTTCTCCGGCTTCACGTGCAGCACCGCGTAGTCGTACGGCGCGCCCTCGCCGCCGGTGGGGCCGCCGTCAGCCAGCCATTCGCCCGAGGTGGTGGCCCAGTCGGCCCAGTAGGCGCCGTACGGGGCGATCTCCTGCGGCTGCGCGTTGCGCAGCGCGGCGGCGTCCTTGCCCTGGTCGTTGTACGCGGGAACGAAGACGATGTTGCGGTACCAGCCGCCCTTGGAACCGGCGTGGACGCAGTGGCCGGCGGTCCACACCAGGTTGGACCTGCCCGGGTTCTTGGGGTCCTTCACGACCGTGCCCGAGCAGACCATGTGGCCCTCGGGGGAGTCGAAGAACACCTTGCCGACCGGGGCCGCGTAGTTGTGGTACGGCGTCTTCTCACGCTCGGCCGTGACCGGCTTCGGCTCCGGGTCGCTGACGCCCTGGTCGCCGGAGAAGTCGCCGGCGGACATGGTCTTGGCCGGGTCCTTGGCGGACTTCATCCGGTCGGGCTTCCACAGCCCGTCGATGACCGGGTTCACGAAGTCCTTGGCCTCACGCAGCCATGTGGCCTTGTCCCAGTTCTTCCACTCGCCGTTCTTCCACTTCTCCGGGTCGACACCGTGCTTCTTCAGCGTGTCGGCCAGACCGGCGGACAGGCCGCCGTCGCCGGCACTGGCGGACTCGGTGGCGGCGGGCTTGTCGGCTGCCTGGTCCTCGCTCGGACCACAGGCCGTGGCGGTCAGCGCCAGGGCTGCGACGAGACCGGTGGCCGCGAGCAGCGGACGTATGGATCGCATGGAAAGAGATTCCCCCTGAAATCTAAAAATGGCATGAATACGCCATGTGGCATGACCGTGTCATGCGAAACGCCGGTCGGACCGGCTGTCGAAGATGATGCGGACCACCCTATGACGGCCCGAACCGGGGTTCTGCCGGAGCTGGAGGTCACTGACCGGCCGTCACCCGCGCCTGTGCGGGTGACGGCCGGTCCCTAACGTCCCGGGTACTTCACTGTCCCGCGTACTTCTTGCTGACCGAGTCGTAGACGCCCTTGGCTTCCTTGCCGAGGCGCGGTCCGGCCAGCCAGCCGGCCGTCACCGGGCCGATGGAGGTGTTCGAGACCAGTGCGGGCTTGCCGTCCTGGCCCGCCGCGACCCAGCCGCCACCGGAGGAACCGCCGGTCATGGAGCAGCCGATGCGGTACATCGTCGGGTCGTCCTTCGTGAGCGAGAGCCGCCCCGGCTTGTCCTTGCACTGGAACAGCTTCTGGCCGTCGTACGGCGGAGCGGCCGGGTAGCCGGTAGCCGTCATGTCGGCGATCTTCGGCACGGCCGGTGCGTTGAAGTCGACCGGCAGCGCAGAACCGACCGTCTCCTCCAGGGACTTGCCGTCCGAGCCCTTCTCCGGCGTCACGTGCAGCACCGCGAAGTCGTACGGAGCGCCCAGCCCGCCGACCGAGGCGCCCTGGTCGATCCACTGCTCGGAGGTCTGTGCCCACGCGCCCCACCACACGCCGTACGGGGCGACCTTCTCCTTGGGTGGGTTGTTCTGGAGCTCAGCGGTGGACAGACCGCTGTCGTTATAAGACGGCACGAAGGCGATGTTTCGGTACCAGCCGCCCTTCTTGCCCGCGTGGACGCAGTGGCCGGCCGTCCACACCATGTTGGACTTGCCGGGGTGCGCCGGGTCCTTCACCACGGTCGCCGAACAGACCATGGAGCCCTCGGGGGAGTCGAAGAACAGCTTCCCGGACTCGGCGGCGTTGGCGTGGAGCGGCGTATTCACGCCCACGGCCCGGACCGGCGCCGGGGTCGGGTCGGTCACCCCCTCGTCACCCGAGATGTCGTTGTCGACGGGCTTCTCGGGCGTCTTGTCGGCGTCCCGCATCCGGTCCGGGTCCCAGAGGCCCGCGATGATCGGATTGATGAAGTCCTTGGCCTCACGCAGCCACTTGTCCCTGTCCCAGTTCTTCCACTCGCCGTTCTTCCAGTGGCTGAGGTCGATCCCGTGCTCCTTGAGCCGGTCCTTCAGATCGTCCGGGACGGTGATCTTGTTGTCCGACGTCTGGCCCGCGGAGCTGGCGCTCGGCTCGGCATTCGCACTGTCGTCGTCCGGCCCGCAGGCGGTCGCGGTGAGTGCGAGGACGGCGGCGACCGCCGCGGTGGCGAGCACGGGAGAGGGGCGACGGGCGCTCCCCCCGCGGCGTGCGGTGGCTGCTGGTCGAATGAGTCGCATCTGGTGATCCCCCTGGGACTTCGTAACTCAACACTTCTGTACTGCACTTCTGTACGGCGCACCGCACTTCCTCACAGCACACCGGTCCCCTCCCGGATGACGTTCCGGGACTGCTCCGGTGGTGCCGCGGCCGCCGGGGAGCTGTCCCCGGCGCTCGGCGCGGTCCCCCACTATGCCGGTGCCGGTGTTGACGGTGTACGGCAGGGGCATGGTTCCGCTCCGCAAGGATCTTCGGATCTACCCGTGATCCTCCGCGTCCGGCGTCGTTGGTACGAACGGGGGACACAGGGACAGAGTTCACCCCCGCAGCCCGTCCCTGCGCGATCGTGCTGACGTGCAACGCAACTGTTACAGCGGGAGGAACAAGAGCCGTGGCCGTGACCGAACCAGCTCCGGCGGCACCGCCTGCAGCGTACGAGGGAATTCTGCGCCGCCAGGCGACGCGCGAGTCGGCCGCCCGCACCTACGCCCGGTCGCTGCCGATCGTCCCGGTACGCGCCCGTGGGCTGACCATCGAGGGCGCGGACGGCCGGCGCTACCTCGACTGCCTCTCCGGCGCGGGGACGTTGGCCCTCGGGCACAATCACCCGGTCGTCCTGGAAGCGATCAAGAAGGTCCTCGATTCGGGTGCGCCCCTGCACGTCCTCGACCTGGCCACCCCGGTCAAGGACGCCTTCACCACCGAGCTGTTCGCCACGCTGCCGCGTGAGTTCGCGGACAACGCGCGGATCCAGTTCTGCGGACCGGCCGGCACGGACGCCGTCGAGGCGGCGTTCAAACTCGTCCGCACCGCCACCGGGCGCAGCGGACTGCTCGCCTTCACCGGCGCCTATCACGGCATGACGGCCGGTGCCCTCGCCGCGTCCGGCGGCGCCGAGGACGTACGGGTGACCCGCCTCCCGTTCCCGCAGGACTACCGCTGCCCCTTCGGCATCGGCGGCGAACGCGGCGCGCGGATCGCCGCGCGGTGGACCGAGACGGTGCTGGACGACCCCAAGAGCGGAACACCCGCGCCTGCCGGAATGATCCTGGAACCGGTGCAGGGCGAGGGCGGCGTCAACCCCGCCCCGGACGGCTGGCTGCGCCGGATGCGGGACATCACCGCGTCCCGGTCCATCCCGCTGATCGCTGACGAGGTCCAGACCGGCGTCGGCCGGACCGGTGCCTTCTGGGCCGTCGAGCACAGCGGGGTCGTTCCCGATGTGATGGTGCTCTCCAAGGCCATCGGCGGCTCCCTTCCGCTCGCTGTCATCGTCTACCGCTCGGAACTGGACACCTGGCAGCCCGGTGCCCACGCGGGCACGTTCCGCGGCAACCAGCTCGCCATGGCGGCGGGTACCGCCACCCTCGCCTACGTCCGGGAGAACCGGCTGGCCGAGCGCGCCGGGACCCTCGGCACCCGGATGCTGGCGAGGCTGCGGGCACTTGCCGCGGACCACCCCTGCATCGGTGACGTCCGCGGCCGGGGCCTGATGATCGGTGTGGAGCTCGTCGACCCCGAGGCGGCCCCGGTGGACGGAGTGAGCGAGGCCCCGCCCGACCCCGTCCTCGCGGTCGCCGTCCAGCAGGAGTGCCTGCGCCGAGGTCTCATCGTCGAACTCGGCGGCCGTCATTCCACGGTCGTACGTCTGCTACCTCCCCTCACGCTCACCGACGAACAGGCGACAGCGGTCATCGACCGCCTCGCCGATGCCATGGCTGCCGCGGAGCGCTCACCGCACCGACGGACCGCGACCGGGTCGATCCGCTGACCCCGGACACCCTCACAGGAAAGACCGCCGTGAACCCCACCCCCGCGCCCGAGGCCGACGGCCCTCCCTCCACCCACCACCGAGGAGAGGCCGGAACGCACGGCCACCTCGCCGTCGAGCCGCCGACCGTGCCGCGCCAGAAGGAGATGCCGCACGGTCACTGGCACGCCGCCAGGACGACGCCCGCCTGCCCGGCACCGGCCGCCGACCCCCTGGACCACCCGGACCCGCTCCGGGCCGCGGACGCCGCCGGCATCGAGAACCTGCTGCGCTGCTGGGTCCGCGAATGCGACCTCCCCCGCCCGGAGGGGGAGACCCTCCGCATCCCGCTGCCCGCGAGCGGCACCGCCCTTCTCGTCCCCGTCCGCCACTGGTCCGCCACGGGCTGGCACCGCTTCGGCGTACCCGTCCTGGCACAGGCGCCCGACGGAGCGCCCGGCGCGGACGCCGTCACCGTCGCCGCACTCCTCGGCCGCGAGGCCGACCACAACGAGGGCGCGGACATGGTGGGAAGGGTGGCCGACTCGGTGCGGCGAACCGCCGTATTCATCGACGGGCAACGACGCCGGCCCACCGCCGCCGCCGAGGCCGACCTCTTCCTCAGTGCCGAGCAGTCCCTGCTCCTGGGACATCCGCTCCACCCCTCTCCCAAAAGCCGCGAAGGCCTCTCCGACTCCGAATCCCGCCTCTACTCGCCCGAGTTGCACGGATCCTTCCCCCTCCACTGGATGGCTGTCGACCGGTCCGTACTGGCAGCCGACTCCGCATGGACCGACCAGGGCCGTCCGGTGCCGGCGACCGAACTCGTGGCCCGGCACGCCAAGGGCCTGCCGTTCCCCGAACACACCGCACCGATCCCGCTCCACCCCTGGCAGGCCAGGGAACTGGCGAACCGCCCCGAGGTCGCCGCCCTCCTCGACGCCGGACTCGTACATGACCTGGGCCCGTACGGCGCGCGCTGGCACCCCACCTCTTCGGTACGCACCGTGCACCGGCCCGGCGTCGGCACCATGCTGAAGCTCTCCCTCGGCCTGCGTATCACCAACTCCCGTCGTGAGAACCTCCGTAAGGAACTCCACCGGGGGGTGGAGGTCCACCGTCTGCTGCGCAGCGGGCTCGCCACGCAAATGCATCTCGCCCATCCCGGCTTCGACATCGTCCGGGACCCGGCATGGCTCGCGGTCGACACCCCGGACGGCGAGCCCGTACACGGCTTCGACGTCATGCTGCGCCACAACCCGTTCGGCCGGCACGACGACGCGGTGTGCATCGCCGGGCTCACCGCGCCGCGCCCCTGGCCGGAGCGGGCAGACATGCACTCACGCCTCGCTGACATCGTCCGCCGGCTCGCCGCCGCGACCGGGCGGACCACGACCGCCGTGGCCGCCGAGTGGTTCCTGCGCTACCTCGACCGGGTTGTCCGGCCAGTGCTCTGGCTCGACGGGCACGCGGGGGTGGCACTCGAAGCGCATCAGCAGAACACCCTGGTGGTGCTCGACGCCGAAGGCTGGCCGGTCGGCGGCCGCTACCGCGACAATCAGGGCTACTACTTCCGTGAGTCGCACCGCCCGGCACTTGAGCGGAGGCTTCCCGGCATCGGATCGGTCAGCGACACCTTCGTCTCCGACCCCGTCACCGACGAACGCTTCGCGTACTACCTCGGTATCAACAACGTGTTCGGACTGATCGGAGCGTTCGGTGCCCAGCAGCTCGCTGACGAACAGATGCTCCTCGCCGCCTTCCGGCGGTTCCTCGGAGTGGCGAGCGGACTGGGCTCCCCGTTCCCCGCACACCTTCTGGAAACCCCGCGCCTCCGCTGCAAGGCCAACATGCTGACCCGGCTGCACGGGCTCGATGAACTCGTGGGCCCTGTCGACACCCAGTCCGTCTATGTCACCATCACCAACCCTCTCTGCGGCTGAAGGAATCCCGCTGGGTGCCCGAAGGAACCTCGTCGTCCGAATTGCTGAGAGAGGAGAGCACCACCGTGCCTCCCGCCGACGCGTACGCCGACGCGTACGCCGACGCGTACGCCGACGCGTACGCCGACGCGTACGCCGACGCGTACGCCGACCCCGGAACCGGCCTCGCCCCCAGTGCCGGATCGGGCGCCGAGGACACACCGGATCTACCGGGCACCCATGAACTCCTCGCCTCCCCGGCCGAGGACATACCCGGTGCATCCTCCACGCCCAGCACGACCGGTGCACTCGGCGTATCCGGTGCACCGGTCACCGGGAACGCCGCAGGCGTCTCAGAGCTGCTCGACCGGCCGGCCGCGTGGCAGCCCGCCACCACACCGGCCGGAGTGTTCCAGCTCGTCCCCGTACGGCTGGAGCGCGACCTCGCGGTGATCAGCCGCTGGATGAACGACCCTGCCGTCGCGGCCTTCTGGGAGCTCGCCGGAGCCGAATCCGTCACAGCGGACCATCTGCGGTCCCAACTCGACGGCGACGGACGCAGCCTTCCCTGCCTGGGGGTGCTGTCAGGCATTCCCATGAGCTATTGGGAGATCTACCGCGCCGATCTGGACCCGCTGGCCCGCCACTATCCCGCCCGCTCGCATGACACCGGAATCCACCTCCTCATCGGTGAGATCAACAACCGCGGCCGTGGAGTCGGCGCCATGCTGCTCCGGGCCGCCTCCGACCTCGTACTCGACAACCGTCCCCTGTGTACCCGGGTCGTCGCCGAACCCGACTTTCGTAACACCCCTTCCGTCTCCGCCTTTCTCAGCGCCGGATTCCGCTTCTCCGCGGAGGTCGAACTCCCGGACAAGCGGGCCGCGCTGATGATCCGCGACCGAGCCCACCGTGCCCAGCTGTGAACCAACCGCTGCCTTGTCTACACCGCTCGAAGCCCATCGGTTCCATCCCGAGGAGTCCCCGTGCCCACATATCCTGCGAGCCATGATTCAGCGGAGTCGCCCGCGCTGCTCAGCACTCCAGAACTGAACCGGGCGGTGTGGGACCGAGCCGCCGCCCGGATGCTTGCCAAGATGCTCGGCGAATTCGCCTACGAGGAAGTCATCCAGCCGGTCGTGCGATCTGCCGGGAGCAGTACGTACACCCTCGTGCTGGACGACGGCGGAAGCCTGATCTTCACCGCCGGCCGCGGGGTCTACGGCAGCTGGCGGGTCGCCCCCGACTCGATCCGCGAGGCGACGACGGCCGAGACCGAGGCGCACGCCCTCGCCGCCCGGGAAGCGACCGCCCCAGCCGCGACCGCCCCAGCCGCGACCGCTCCGGCAGCGACCGCCGCAGCAGCTGCCCCTGCGGCGACGGCCGCCCCCGCAACGACCGCCGCCCCAGAAGCCGCCGCGGTATCCGGTGCGTCGCCCGCGTCCGAAACGTCCACGGGCGTCCCCTTCCGCGACCCGCTGCTCTTCCTCGCCCGCGCCCGCCGCCTGCTCGGAATCGACGGCGCCACCCTCGGCCACCTGGTGCGCGAGCTCACCACCACACTCACCGCCGACGCCCGCCTCGACCACAGCGCGCTCACGGTCTCCGAACTGGCCGACCTCGACTACGCGGAACTCGAAGGACACCAGACGGGCCACCCCTGGATCGTCGCGAACAAAGGGCGGCTCGGGTTCTCCGCCACCGACGCGTCCCTCTTCACCCCCGAGGCCCGCAGGCCGGTCCGGCTGCCGTGGATCGCGGTCTCCTCCCGGATCGCCGCCTACCGGGGCGTGAACTCACTCGCCGCCGCCGAGCAGCTCTACGCGACGGAGCTCGACCCGGCGGTCCGCGAGTCCTTCGCCGCGGTCCTGCGCACCCGGGGCCTGGACCCCGACGACTACTACTGTCTGCCCGTACACCCCTGGCAGTGGGACGAATGGATCGTTCCGCTGTTCGCCCCGGCCATCGCCGCGGACGACATCGTCCCCCTGCACGCCGACCCGGATCTGCGGCTTCCGCAGCAGTCCATCCGTACCTTCGCCAACCTGGAACGGCCCGACCGGCACACCGTCAAGCTGCCCTTGTCGATCCTCAACACACTGGTCTTCCGCGGACTCCCTACCGAACGCACCCTCGCCGCCCCCGCCGTCACCGGCTGGGTCCAGGGGCTGCGCGACAACGATCCCTTCCTGCGCGACACCTGCGGCGTCATCCTGCTCGGAGAGGTGGCATCGGTCACCGTCGAGCACCCGCTGTACGACCACCTCCCCGAGACGCCGTACCAGTTCAAGGAGATCCTCGGCGCGATCTGGCGCGAACCCCTCCTCCCTCGACTGGCGCCCGGCGAGCGGGCCCGCACCCTCGCCTCCCTGCTGCTCACCGACCCGCAGGGGCGCTCCTTCACCGCCGAGCTGGTCGCCCGCTCGGGACTGACCCCCACCGCGTGGCTGAGCCGGCTCTTCGCCGCCCTGCTCCCACCGCTGCTGCACTTCCTCTACCGCTACGGCACCGTCTTCTCGCCCCACGGCGAGAACGCCATCGTCGTCTTCGACGGCCGGGACGTCCCCGCCCGCCTGGCGATCAAGGACTTCGTCGACGACGTGAACATCAGCGCCCGGCCGCTGCCGGAGCACGACAGCATGCCGGACGACGTACGTCGCGTGCTGCTCACGGAGGAGCCCGGCTTCCTCACCCAGTTCATCCACTCCGGTCTCTTCACCGGAGTGTTCCGCTTCCTCTCCCCGCTCTGCGAGGAACAGCTGGGTGTACCGGAGGCCGAATTCTGGTCACTCGTCCGGGCGGAGATCCTGCGCCACCACGCCCGTTTCCCCGAGCTGAAGGAGAGGTTCGAGATGTTCGACATGCTGACGCCGCGCATCGAACGTCTCTGCCTGAACCGCAACCGCCTGCATCTGGACGGCTACCGGGACCGGCCCGAGCGACCGCACGCGGCGGTCCACGGCACCGTGGCCAACCCGCTCCACCCCTCCGCGTGAGGCCGGGAGTGACCGCCGTTGTCAGTGGCGCCCCGTAGGCTGGTCGGGCTATGACGAAGCCACCTCTCCCCGAGCTCCTGCACGCCGCCGTGACCGCCGTCGGCGGTACGGAGCGGCCTGGTCAGGCCGCCATGGCCGACGCCGTCGCCGAGGCCGTAGACGACCAATCCCACCTGCTGGTCCAGGCCGGCACCGGCACCGGCAAGTCGCTGGGCTACCTGGTGCCCGCCCTGGCGCACGGCGAGCGTGTCGTGGTGGCCACGGCCACCCTGGCCCTCCAGCGCCAGCTGGTGGAGCGGGACCTGCCGCGTACGGTCGACGCCCTGCATCCGCTGCTGCGCCGCCGTCCTCAGTTCGCGATGCTCAAGGGCCGGTCGAACTACCTCTGTCTGCACCGCCTCCACGAAGGAGTGCCGCAGGACGAGGAGGAGGGTCTCTTCGACCAGTTCGAGGCCGCGGCCCCGTCGAGCAAGCTCGGTCAGGACCTCCTGCGGATGCGGGACTGGTCGGACGAGACGGAGACCGGTGACCGCGACGATCTGACGCCGGGGGTCTCCGACCGGGCCTGGGCGCAGATCTCCGTCTCCTCGCGCGAGTGCCTGGGCGCCACCAAGTGCGCGTACGGGGCGGAGTGCTTCGCGGAGCAGGCCCGTGAGCGGGCGAAGCTCGCCGATGTGGTGGTCACCAACCACGCGCTCCTCGCCATCGACGCCATCGAGGGCGCTCCGGTGCTCCCGCAGCACGAGGTGCTGATCGTCGACGAGGCCCATGAGCTGGTCTCCAGGGTCACCGGTGTGGCCACCGGCGAGCTCACCCCCGGACAGGTCGGCCGCGCGGTTCGGCGCGCCGCGAAGCTGGTCAACGAGAAGGCCGCGGACGCGCTGCAGAGCGCGTCGGAGGGCTTCGAGCGAGTGATGGAGCTGGCGCTTCCCGGTCGCCTGGAAGAGGTGCCGGAGGATCTCGGCTACGCGCTGATGGCCCTGCGGGACGCCGCGCGTACGGTGATCTCCGCCCTGGGATCCACCCGGGACAAGTCCGTCCAGGACGAGGACGCCGTGCGCAAGCAGGCTCTGGCCTCGGTGGAGACCATCCACGGCGTCGCGGAACGCATCACGCAGGGCTCCGAGTACGACGTCGTCTGGTACGAACGCCATGACCGCTTCGGCGCCTCCGTACGGGTCGCCCCGCTCTCCGTCTCCGGACTGCTGCGCGAGAAGCTCTTCACGGACCGCTCCGTCGTCCTCACCTCGGCCACGCTGAAGCTGGGCGGCGATTTCAACGGGGTCGGCGCGTCACTCGGGCTCGCCCCCGAAGGCACCGCGGGTGACGACATCCCGCAGTGGAAGGGGCTCGACGTCGGCTCGCCCTTCGACTACCCGAAGCAGGGGATCCTGTACGTCGCCCGGCATCTGGCGACGCCCGGCCGGGAGGGCTCCCGCACCGACATGCTGGACGAGCTGGCCGATCTGGTGGAGGCCGCGGGCGGCCGTACCCTCGGGCTGTTCTCCTCCATGCGGGCCGCCCAGGCGGCCGCCGAGGAGCTGCGGGGGCGGCTGGACAGGCCGATCCTGCTCCAGGGCGAGGAGACGCTGGGGGAGCTGATCAAGAACTTCGCGACTTCCCCGGAGACCTGCCTCTTCGGCACGCTCTCGCTCTGGCAGGGGGTGGACGTCCCCGGCGCGAGCTGTCAGCTGGTGGTCATGGACCGGATCCCGTTCCCCCGCCCCGACGACCCGTTGATGAGCGCGCGCCAGAAGGCGGTCGAGGAAGCGGGCGGCAACGGTTTCATGGCGGTCGCGGCGACCCACGCCGCGCTGCTGATGGCACAGGGCGCCGGCCGGCTCGTCCGTGCCACGGGTGACAAGGGTGTCGTCGCGGTGCTCGATCCGCGTCTCGCCAATGCCCGGTACGGGAGTTATCTGCGCGCCTCGCTCCCCGACTTCTGGTACACGACCGACCGCAACCAGACGCGTCGCTCGCTGGCGGCGATCGACGCCGCCGCGAAGGCCGAGGGCAGGTAGGCCCGTACGGGGTTCCCCGGTCGTGTGGATGGGGCCCGGAAACCGGCACTACCGGTTTCCGGGCCCCATCCACGCGGTGGAGACGTCACACCCGCCGCAGCACCGCCACGACCTTGCCGAGAATGGTCGCCTCGTCGCCGGGAATCGGCTGGTACGCGGAGTTGTGGGGGAGCAGCCAGACATGACCGTCCTCCCGCTTGAAGCGTTTGACGGTGGCCTCGCCCTCCAGCATCGCCGCCACGATGTCGCCGTTCTCCGCCACGGGCTGGCGCCGGACAGTGACCCAGTCCCCGTCGCAGATCGCCGCTTCGATCATCGAGTCGCCGACGACCTTGAGGACGAAGAGCTCGCCGTCACCGACCAGCTGGCGGGGGAGCGGGAAAACGTCCTCGACGGACTCCTCCGCGAGGATCGGGCCACCGGCCGCGATCCGGCCGACCAGCGGTACGTACGAAGCCGCAGGCTTCCCGGTGGTGTCCGTGGGCTGCGTGCTGGGCTGGTCCGAACCGCGAACCTCGTACGCCCGGGGGCGGTGGGGGTCGCGGCGCAGGAAACCCTTGCGTTCCAGAGCCATGAGCTGGTGCGCGACGGAGGACGTACTGGAAAGGCCCACCGCCTGGCCGATCTCCCGCATCGACGGGGGGTATCCCCGCCGCTGCACGGAGTCCCGGATGACCTCGATCACTCGCCGCTGCCGGTCCGTGAGCCCCGAGCTGTCCGCCCGGATTCCAGGAGGTCGCCCGGGAAGCGAGCGCGCTGGGCGCGCGGGCTCGGGCCCCTCCGTGTTCGTGGCTGAGTCATTCATGGCATGCACCGGCTCGCGTCGGCTCTGGGAGCGGTCCTGGGCAGTGATGATGGCACTGTCTGCGGTGGTGGTCACGTCGGCCCCTCTCGAATGGTCTCCCTAGCTGCACAACGGTAGTAGCTTTCGAAAGGTTGCGCCAAACACACGTTCGAGTGAAAAACAAATAAAAGCCTGTTGGGCTTTCATTGCTAGGTGTATGAGCGAGGCCGCGATGCGCGCCGCCCGCCGTCGGGTCGAACGGCAATTCGAACCATTACGGTAGCCCTCGCGGCCGCGGAGGCGTCGCGCGGGGTCGCCGTCCGAGTCGCGGTCCGGCCTCCCGTGCGCCCCGGAAGCCGCCGCCCCGCAATCGATGGGGCCACATGCTTCCCGTACTCTCTTGCTCGGTCGTACGCTGCCTTCCGGCCGCCCGTGACGCGCGACACGCGCTAGGGCCGAATGCGCGGCCAAACCCAAGATCTAGTGGTTGGATTGCCTCGATCGCCCAGAGGTTGTGGTCCCCGTCTTCCGGGGGTGCGGTCATCGCCTATGCTTGAGACTGCTTCGAAGGCCCCAGGCGGGGCCTGAAGAGGCCATTCAGTCGTGCTGTGAAGGAGGGTTGGGAGCCATGCACTGCCCCTTCTGCAGGCACCCCGACAGCCGGGTCGTCGACAGTCGCACCACCGACGACGGGACCTCGATCCGCCGGCGCCGCCAGTGCCCCGACTGCTCCCGCCGTTTCACGACGGTGGAGACCTGCTCGCTCATGGTGGTGAAGCGCAGCGGAGTGACCGAGCCCTTCAGCCGCACCAAGGTCATCTCCGGCGTGCGCAAGGCGTGCCAGGGTCGGCCGGTCACCGAGGACGCCCTCGCCAAGCTCGGCCAGCGGGTCGAGGAGGCGGTGCGTGCGACCGGCAGCGCCGAGCTGACCACTCACGATGTGGGCCTGGCCATTCTCGGCCCCTTGCAGGAACTCGACCTGGTCGCTTACCTGCGGTTCGCATCCGTGTACCGGGCGTTCAACAGCCTCGAAGACTTCGAGGCCGCCATCGTGGAACTCCGCGAACAGCGGCCTCCCGTAGAAGGATGCGGGACCGGCGAGACCCTTGAGGTCCCCGTTCCCGCCGTCGCCGCCGACTGAGCGGCGCAGGCCGACCGCCGCCGGTTCCGGACCGGCGGCCGGGTGGCACGCAGACCTGCTCCGGATGCCCCACGCGGCGTCCGAAGTACCAGACACACACTGTGCCCGGGGAAGTTCTCGGCACTTCAGGGCGTTTTTGCCCACATATGGGAGGCGGCATGACAGAGACGGCGAGCGGCCCGGCACGAGGTTCCCGCACCAAGGGAGCCAAGTCGACTGCGACCAAGCAGGGCCTGCGTATCGAGCGCATCCACACCACCCCCGGCGTGCATCCGTACGACGAGGTGGCGTGGGAGCGCCGTGACGTCGTCATGACCAACTGGCGCGACGGCTCGATCAACTTCGAGCAGCGTGGCGTCGAGTTCCCCGACTTCTGGTCGGTGAACGCGGTCAACATCGTCACCAGCAAGTACTTCCGCGGGGCCGTAGGCACCCCGCAGCGCGAGACCGGTCTGCGACAGCTCATCGACCGGATCGTGAAGACCTACCGGAAGGCCGGAGAGGACTTCAACTACTTCAGCTCTCCGGCGGACGCGGAGATCTTCGAGCACGAGCTGGCGTACGCCCTCCTGCACCAGATCTTCAGCTTCAACTCGCCGGTCTGGTTCAACGTCGGCACTCCCCAGCCGCAGCAGGTCTCCGCCTGCTTCATCCTGGCCGTCGACGACTCCATGGAGTCGATCCTCGACTGGTACAAGGAAGAGGGGATGATCTTCAAGGGCGGCTCGGGCGCAGGCCTGAACCTCTCCCGTATCCGCTCCTCCAAGGAGCTCCTCTCCTCCGGAGGCAACGCCTCCGGTCCGGTCTCCTTCATGCGCGGCGCCGACGCCTCCGCCGGAACGATCAAGTCCGGTGGCGCCACCCGCCGTGCGGCCAAGATGGTCATCCTCGACGTCGACCACCCCGACATCGAGAACTTCATCGAGACCAAGGTGAAGGAGGAGGAGAAGATCCGCGCCCTGCGCGACGCGGGCTTCGACATGGACCTGGGCGGCGACGACATCACGTCCGTCCAGTACCAGAACGCCAACAACTCGGTCCGGGTGAACGACGAGTTCATGAAGGCCGTCGAGTCCGGCGGGAAGTTCGGGCTGCGCGCCCGGATGACCGGTGACGTCATCGAAGAGGTCGAGGCCAAGTCCCTCTTCCGCAAGATGGCAGAGGCCGCCTGGGCCTGCGCCGACCCGGGCATCCAGTACGACGACACGATTAACCAGTGGCACACCTGCCCCGAGTCCGGCCGGATCAACGGCTCGAACCCGTGCAGCGAGTACATGCACCTGGACAACACCTCGTGCAACCTCGCCTCGCTGAACCTGATGAAGTTCCTCAAGGATGACGGCAAGGGCAACCAGTCCTTCGAGTCCGAGCGCTTCGCCAAGGTCGTCGAGCTGGTCATCACCGCGATGGACATCTCCATCTGCTTCGCGGACTTCCCGACCCAGAAGATCGGCGAGAACACCCGCGCGTTCCGTCAGCTCGGCATCGGCTACGCCAACCTCGGCGCCCTGCTGATGGCGACCGGCCACGCGTACGACAGTGACGGCGGCCGCGCGCTCGCCGGCGCCATCACCTCGCTGATGACCGGCACCTCCTACCGTCGCTCCGCTGAGCTGGCGGCGGTCGTCGGCCCGTACGACGGCTACGCCCGTAACGCCGAGCCGCACCAGCGCGTCATGAAGCAGCACTCCGACGCCAACGCGGTGGCCGTGCACGCCGACGACCTGGACAACCCGATCTGGGCCGCCGCCACGGAGGCCTGGCAGGACGTCATCCGGCTCGGCGCGAAGAACGGTTTCCGTAACGCGCAGGCCTCGGTCATCGCGCCCACCGGCACCATCGGTCTCGCGATGTCCTGCGACACCACCGGCCTTGAGCCCGACCTCGCCCTGGTCAAGTTCAAGAAGCTGGTCGGCGGCGGCTCGATGCAGATCGTCAACGGCACCGTTCCGCAGGCGCTGCGCCGCCTGGGGTACCAGGAGGAGCAGATCGAGGCGGTCGTCGCCCACATCGCCGAGAACGGCAATGTGATCGACGCGCCCGGCCTGAAGCCCGAGCACTACGAGGTCTTCGACTGCGCGATGGGCGAGCGTTCCATCTCGGCCATGGGCCACGTGCGCATGATGGCGGCCATCCAGCCGTGGATCTCCGGCGCGCTCTCCAAGACGGTGAACCTGCCGGAGACGGCCACCGTCGAGGACGTCGAGGAGGTCTACTTCGAGGCCTGGAAGCTGGGCGTGAAGGCGCTCGCGATCTACCGCGACAACTGCAAGGTCGGCCAGCCCCTCTCCACCAAGAAGTGGGAGGAGAAGAAGGACGAGGTCACGGCCAAGGCCGAGGACACCATCCGTACCGCGGTCGAGAAGGTCGTCGAGTACCGCCCGGTCCGCAAGCGTCTGCCCAAGGGCCGGCCCGGCATCACCACCTCGTTCACGGTGGGTGGCGCCGAGGGCTACATGACCGCCAACTCCTACCCGGACGACGGTCTGGGTGAGGTCTTCCTGAAGATGTCCAAGCAGGGTTCGACCCTCGCGGGCATGATGGACGCCTTCTCCATCGCCGTCTCGGTCGGTCTGCAGTACGGCGTCCCGCTGGAGACGTACGTCTCGAAGTTCACCAACATGCGCTTCGAGCCGGCCGGCATGACGGACGACCCGGACGTGCGGATGGCGCAGTCGATCGTCGACTACATCTTCCGTCGCCTGGCGCTCGACTTCCTGCCCTTCGAGACCCGCTCGGCACTCGGCATCCACTCGGCCGACGAGCGTCAGCGCCACCTCGACACCGGTTCGTACGAGGCCTCGATGGACGAGGACGAGCTGGACGCGGAGAGCCTGGCCCAGTCCGCCCCCGTACGGCCGGCGGAACCGCTGAAGGCGGTCGCCCCCGTGCGTGAGACGGAGAAGCCGGAGCCGAGGACCGCGCACACCTCGGCGGAGCTCGTCGAGATGCAGCTGGGCATCAGCGCCGACGCCCCGCTCTGCTTCTCCTGCGGTACGAAGATGCAGCGCGCCGGATCCTGCTACATCTGCGAGGGCTGCGGCTCGACCAGCGGTTGCAGCTGATCCCGGCCGCATGAGGCGCGACGGCTGAGCCGCGCCCGGCGGCGGGCCATGGGGCGGGAAGGTCTCCTCGGGGAGCTTCCCGCCCCTTCCCGTACCCGGAGCCTCAGGCTGCGGACGGGCGGTCTCCCATCGTCGCGGCGAACGAGTCGGCGTCGCCGTCGAAGCCCCGCACCGTGTCGTGGAACTGCCAGGCACCCGTGGTGTCCCGGACGAACTCGGCGACGACCGCCGCCGTCGCGCCGCCGACCGACGAGAAGTCGTTCTCGGCCAGGATGTCGTAGCCCTCGCGGACCTGTACGGCGGTGTTCTCCACGGCGCCGAAGGTCTTGTGGCCGTCGCGCTGCTGTATGGCCACACCGACGATGACCCGGGTGTACGACTCCGACAGCCGGTCCAGCTCCAGCGTCATCACCTCGTCGTACCCAAGCCCCTGACCGGTCCTGCTGTCCCGGTCGAGCGTGATCGTGCCGTCGGGCGCACGGCTGTCGAAGTGGACGAGGTAGGCGGGGCTGCCGTACGGCTCCTCGGTCGAGTAGGTCGCCGCGATGATGTCGAGGTCATTGGGGGGATCGCCGTGAGGGCTGGGGTCCCATTTGACCCTCACCTCGACCTTCTCGATGTCCTTGTTGGGCGTGCTCATCGGACTTCCCTCCTTCGCCCGTGGGGCCGTCGCCCCGGCTCTATCACCAGATCATCTCCGTAACTGTCGGTGAAACCAACCGGCTTGGCCACGGGCGGCGGAATCGGGCCACCGCCCGGTCCGGTCACCGGGTACCAAATCCGCGGCGGCGGTCCATGGCGGACCGCCGCACGGCCGGTTCCGGTGCACTCCGAGAGAGCGTGACCCACGCCACGTCCGTCACCCGTACGATGGGGCCGTGCTGGTCAAGTGGATTCGCTGCAATGTGGTCGACCGTCGCGGTTTCGAGCGGGGGCAGCGCAAATGGGCGGGGCTGCTGGGGGAGCCGGGGTTCAGGGGACAGGGTGGCGGCTGGAGCCGTGGCCGGCCGGAGGTGGCGCATGTCTTCGCGTTCTGGGAGAACCGGGTCTTCTACGACTCGTTCATGGCGCGCGGGCACGACGCCCTGGCCGCCGCGCAGTCGGGCACGTGCAACGACATACAGGTCAAGCTGTTCGACTACCGTTTCGACGTGAAGACCGGCTTCGAACCCGGGTTCACCGATGCGGACGTGCTCAGGGTGGCGCACAGCAGGGTGCACGAGGACCGCGTCGAGCACTTCGCGCTGATGCAGCAGCGGGTATGGAATCCGGCGATGGCCGGATCGCCCGGGATGCTGCGAGGAGTCTTCGGAGAGGCGCCGGGCCATGAGTTCCTGGTCCTCTCCATGTGGCAGTCGAGCGCGGAACGCGGCAAATACCGGGCGGGGAGTGTCGAACGGCTCGCGCAGCGGGCGCAGACCGAGGACGATGTGGCGGCGCTCTCCGGCGACGTCGTGCAGCTCGAACCGTCCTGGACGGTGTGAGCGGACCGGGCGCCCCGGCCGTACCCGTTCCGTGCGAGGGCCGCGAGCCGGCCCATCGCTCGACGCGGCGACCGGAGGCCGGCGCTCACGACCTCGTGCACCAGGTCGTTAGGGTCGGTACATGGCAAGACCGCAACGCATTGTCCTCGTCCGCCACGGCGAGTCCGAGGGCAATGCCGACGATACGGTGTACGAACGTGAGCCCGATCATGCGCTGAGGCTTACCTCGACAGGGCTGCGGCAGGCCCGGGAGACCGGGGTGCGGCTGCGCGAGCTCTTCGACGGAGAGCAGGTCAGCGTGTACGTCTCGCCCTACCGCCGCACGCACGAGACGTTCAGGTCCTTCGGCCTCGACCTCGAACGCGTGCGGGTGCGGGAGGAGCCCCGGCTGCGTGAGCAGGACTGGGGGAACTGGCAGGAACGGGACGACGTCAAGCTGCAGAAGGCGTACCGGGACGCCTATGGGCACTTCTTCTACCGCTTCGCGCAGGGCGAGTCCGGGGCGGATGTGTACGACCGGGTGGGAGCCTTCCTGGAGAGCCTGCACCGGAGCTTCGAGGACCCGGACCACCCGCCGAACGTCCTGCTGGTCACGCACGGTCTGACCATGCGGCTGTTCTGTATGCGCTGGTTCCACTGGTCCGTGGCCGAATTCGAATCTCTCTCGAATCCGGGCAACGGCGAGTCCAGGACGCTGGTGCTGGGCAAGGACGGGCGTTACACGCTTGACCGGCCGTTCGAGCGCTGGCGCACCCCTGAGCCGTACGGCATCACCGGATAGAGTGGAACCGATGACCGATTCGGCTTCCGACCAGCGCTTCGAACGCGCCCTTGCCAGCCTGCGCGGCCTCTCCGTGGGAGACGCCCTGGGCTCACAGTTCTTTGTGCCCGCCAACTATCCGCTACTGAAGGACCGCCACCTGCCACCGGGTCCCTGGCAGTGGACCGACGACACGGAAATGGCCTGTTCGGTCCTGTCCGTACTCCACGAGCACGACCGTATCGATCAGGACGCGCTCGCCCGTTCCTTCGCGGTGCACCACGATTTCGACCGAGGCTACGGTCCCGCCGTGAACCGCCTGCTCAGGCTGGTCCGGGAGGGCGGGGACTGGCGGGAGCTGGCCTCCGCGCTCTTCAAGGGCCAGGGTTCGTGGGGCAACGGTTCGTCGATGCGCATCGCCCCGCTCGGTGCCTGGTACGCGGACGATCCCGAGCAGGCCACGCACCAGGCCGAGATCTCCTCGTACCCGACCCACCAGCACCGGGAAGCGGTCGTGGGAGCGATGGCCGTGGCAGCGGCCGCCTCGCTCGCCGCGTCGCCCACCGGCCCGCCGAAGCCGGCCGACCTCCTCGACGGCGTCATCGCGCTCGTGCCGCGCAGCGCGGTCGGTGCGGGACTGCGCAGGGCCCGCGACATGCTCGACTACCGCGACGCCGGAACGGTCGCCGCGGTGCTCGGCAACGGCCGTCGCACCAGCGCGCACGACACCGTCCCCTTCGCCCTCTGGTCCGCGGCCCGCAGCCTCGGCGATTTTGAGCAGGCCTTCTGGGTGACCGCGCAGGCGGGCGGAGACGTCGACACGACCTGCGCGATCGTCGGCGGGGTGGTCGCGGCGGGCGCGGCCGGCGCACCACCGGCGGACTGGACCGCGAAGACGGAGCGGCTGCCCGACTGGATGGCGCGGTAACGGACCCGGCTGCGAGTCTGGACGGCGCGGCAGAAGCGGCGCGCCGTACCCGACTGTCACGGTACTGCCACAGCGCTTCCCCGTTCGGCCCGTGACGGTAACGGGGGGTTACTCTTTCGGCCACGCCGCCCTCGGTGATCATTACGACGGGTGCGCACCGATAGAGACGCCGGGGGGCCGCGCGCTGCCCAGGGCTCGCGTGGGCGGACCTCGGTGGGGGAGGGGTCCCATGTCCGATCACATACCAGAGTCACCCCGGCACGAGCGCGCTCCGGGGGCGTCGGAGCCGGTGGATCCGCCCGGACCGGCCGAGGCGGGAACGCCGGAGCCGGTGCCGGCCGCGGTGCAGATGTCCAAGCCCGTAGTGGCGCCCGCGCCCTCCGGTGCACCGGAGGGCGCGGGCGCACCGGACGAGCGCGCCGCGGTGCCTGAGCCGCCGAAGGTCCCGGCCTACGCGCGGCAGCCGCACCCGCGGCAGCCGCCCTCGCCCTGGGCGCACTCAGGCAGGCAGACACCCTCGGAGCTCACCCGGATCCGTCCCGCCGCACCCGGGCCCGTTCCTGCGGCCACTCTCTGGTCCGTCCTGGCCACCGCGCTGCTCAGCGCCCTGCTGCTCGGTGACGGGATCGGCCTGAACCTGTTCGTGGTGGCGGTCCCCGCGGCGCTCGCGGCGTACTTCGCCGCACGGGCGGCCGGCCGTGGGCTGCGCCCGTGGACCGCCGTCTGGGCCGTCGGTGGTCTCGCACTCCTCGCCGTACCGGCACTCCGCGACGCGGGCTGGCCGGTCTTCCTCGCCGTCGTGTCCGCCGTGGCAGTCGGTTCGCTCGCGCTGCACGGCAGCCGGGGCTGGCTCGGGATCTTCCTCGGTTCGCTGGGACTGCTCACCTCCGTCGCCGGATCGCTGGGCTGGGGTGTCCACGGAGTACGCGACCGGATGGCCGGCTCCCGCGGGCGCTGGGGCGTCGCGTTCCGCTCCACGGCCGCCGCGGTCGTGCTGCTCATCGTGTTCGGGGCGCTCTTCGCCAGCGCCGATGCCGCGTTCGCCGACGTACTGGGCAGCTTGATCCCCGATGTGTCGGTGGGCGAGGGCCCGTGGCGGCTGTTCCTCGCCGCGGTCGGGCTCGTGGGCGCGCTCGCGGCCGCGTACACCGCCGCCGCACCGGTGCGATGGGACGCGCTCACCGTTCCTTCCGGCCCGGCGCGCGGGCGGTTGGAGTGGGCGCTCCCGCTGATCGTCCTGAACCTGCTCTTCGCCGGCTTCCTCGCCATCCAGCTCACGGTGCTGCTCGGCGGCTACGACAAGGTGATGGCCGAGACCCATCTCAGCTACGCCCAGTACGCCCGCGAGGGCTTCTGGCAACTGCTCTGGGCCACCGTCCTCACGCTGCTGGTCATCGCCCTCGCACTCCGCTGGGCGCCGCGCGGCGGAGCACGCGACCGTACGCTCGTGCGCTCCGTGCTCGGCACGCTGTGTCTGCTCACGCTCGTCGTCGTCGCCTCCGCGCTGCGGCGCATGGATCTGTACGTCGATGCCTATGGCCTGACCCGGCTGCGCATCTCCGTGGCCGCGGTCGAGCTCTGGCTGGGCGTGGTCCTCCTGCTGATCATGGCGGCCGGGGTGTTCGGAGCGAAGATGCTTCCGCGCGCCGTCGCCGCGAGTGCGGCCGTCGGCGTACTGGCCTTCGGGCTGGTCTCACCGGACGGGCTGATCGCCGAACAGAACGTCCAGCGGTACAGCGACCATCATTCGATCGACATTCAGTACCTCCGCGGCCTCTCCGCCGATGCCGTGCCGGCCCTGGACACGCTTCCCGAGCCGCTGCGCTCGTGCGCCCTCGAAGAGATCCAGCGGACCTTGCGAGGCTCGGACGCGCCCTGGTACGCGACGAGCTGGGGCGAGGCGCGGGCCCGGGACATTCTCGGTGACTGGGATCCCGGTGCGCGGGTGCGCGACTGCCAGAGGCTCGGGTCGGGCGACATGGGGAACGAACGAGGCGACGGGGACGGCGGCACAAGCGGGGGCGACTCGTACGATCCGTACGACCCCTACTGATCCGCTGGTCCCGTACGCCTCGTACACCCGGTACGTCACTGCTGATCACTCGGCCTGTCCGGCCGGCCGGAACCGGACCGGACTCGTCCGTACGGAAGAATCCGGAGTCCGGTCCGGTTCCGGTGGACTCTTCCGTACGGACGGCGTGCGTGATTCGTACGGACGGCGTGCGTGACACGTCCGTCCGTACGGACGGCGTGCGTGACACGTCCGTCCGTACGGCGGCTGAGCGTTAGACGGCAGCTCCCCCTGCCGACGCCTTGCCGCTCAGCGCGTCCAGATCGCTCTTGCGCACCCGGATCACCAGAGCCGCGGTGAGCAGGGCGAGGGCCGCCATGGCCACCGCCGCGATGAACGCGGTGGAGATGCCCTGCGCGAGCACCTGGTGCCCCCAGTTTCCCGGCAGCTCGTGGGTCCTGGCGAACTCCGCCTTCTGTTCGGGCGAAGCCTTCGCCAGGAACTGCGGCACCTGCTTCTCCGCCTCGTTGCGGCTCGCTGTCCCGAAGACGGTGACCAGGATCGAGAGCCCCAGCGAACCACCTACCTGCTGGCTCGCGTTGAGCAGACTGGACGCCGCCCCCGCCTCGTGCTGGGCGACGCCGGAGACAGCGGTGAGGGTGAGCGTCACGAAGTTCAGCCCCATGCCGACGCCGAAGAACATCATCGGTCCCAGCACTCCGGACAGATAGCCGCTGTCGGAGGATATGAACGTGAGCCAGCCGAGACCGACACCGGTGAGTGCCGAGCCGGTGACCATGAAGGGCTTCGGTCCGAGGACCGGGAGCAGCCGCTGCGAGAGTCCGGCTCCGGCGGCGATCGCGACGGCCACGGGCAGGAAGGCCAGGCCCGATTGGATCGGCGTGTAGGCCAGTACGTTCTGCACGAACAGCACGATGAAGAAGAACATGCCGAGCATGGCCGCGGACAGGCTGAGCATGATGACGTACGTTCCGGAGCGGTTGCGGTCGGCGAACATCCGCAGTGGGGTGATCGGCTCCCTGGCGCGCATCTCGATGAGGACGAACGAGGCGAGCAGTACGACCGCGGCGCCGAACGAACTCAGTGTGAGGGAGTCGCTCCAGCCCTCCTCCGACGCCCTGATGAACCCGTACACGAGCGAGGCCATGCCCAGCGTCGAGGTCAGGGCTCCGGATATGTCGAAGCGGCCCGGATGCCTCTGCGACTCGTTGATGTACAGCGGAGCGAGTACGGCGATCAGAACGCCGATCGGCACGTTGACGAAGAAGACCCAGCGCCAGTCCAGCCATTCGGTGAGCATTCCGCCCGCGAGCAGGCCGACCGCGCCACCACCCGCCGACACGGCGGCGAAGACGCCGAAGGCGCGGTTGCGCTCCGGGCCCTCCGGGAAGGTGGTGGTGATGAGGGCGAGTGAGGTCGGTGAGGCGATCGCGCCGCCGATGCCCTGGAGCGCGCGGGCCGCCAGCAACTGCCAGGGCTCCTGGGCGAATCCGCCGAGCAGTGAGGCCAGGGTGAAGATCAGGATTCCGGCCATGAAGACCCGGCGGCGCCCGAGAATGTCCCCGGCGCGCCCGCCGAGCAGCAGCAGCCCGCCGAAGGTGAGTGTGTAGGCGCTGAGAACCCAGGAGAGGTCGGTGGTCGAGAAGCTCAGGGCGTTCTGGATGTGCGGGAGTGCGATGTTGACGATCGTGGCATCGAGCACAACCATCAACTGGCAGGCGGCGATGACGGTCAGGGCGATACCCGGGCGGCCCTGCCGGCGTGCCGGGCTCGGTGCGTCCCGTGCTTCTAACTGAGAGGTTGTCACTATGGATCCCCCACAAGTGAATTAG
The DNA here is from genome assembly GCF_055584045.1 of Streptomyces sp. NPDC104307. NCBI lineage: Bacteria > Bacillati > Actinomycetota > Actinomycetes > Kitasatosporales > Streptomycetaceae > Streptomyces > Streptomyces sp. NPDC104307. The sequence continues at coordinate 177,379 of NZ_JBVJMU010000010.1, read as the reverse complement.
TGAACGGACCCGTTCACTGTTCCGGTAACGGTAGTGAATCCCCCTCAGTGAACGCAAGCGTTCACTGAGTCCGCTGCCACCCGGTCATGTCCGGTACCGCCGCCCGGCCGGGGACTGCTCGGTCCCGTCCGGCCCCGCATGCCGCCCTGTTCCGCCGTGCCTCCCCGGCCGGCGCGGGTGCGGCGAACCCGTTTCGATGGAGAGAAACTCATGGATACTTCGCGATCGGCAGCCGCCGCCCGGCCGCCGGTGGTGTCCCTTCGCCGCCGGGGCTCCGTGCTGGAACGCGCGATCCTCGAAGCCGCGCTGGAGCGGCTGAGCACGGTCGGCTGGAACGGGCTCACGATGGAGGGCGTCGCCGCGGGGGCCCAGACCGGGAAGGCGGCGATCTACCGGCGATGGCCCTCCAAGGAGGACCTGGTCGCCGACGCGTTGCGGCGCGCGCTGCCGCCGATGGGGGACGCGCCCGACTCCGGCAACATCCGTGACGACCTCTATCAGCTGTGCCGGACGCTGCGGGACGGCATGCTCTCCAAATCCGGCACCGCACTGCGGTCGGTCCTTCACGAATGTGACGCGAGCACGGCCGAACGGTTTCAGTCGGTGATTTTCCACAGTGTGATCGCGCCGTCGACCGACCTCATCCGGGAAGTGGTGAGCCGTGGGGTCGAACGGGGAGAGGTCCGCCCCGACGCCTTGCGCGGGCTGGCCTTCGACGTGATTCCCGCGATGATGATGTATCGCAGCAAGGTGTGCGGCAGCGAATGGAGTGACGGCGACATCGCTGAACTGATCGATCAGGTCGCGATGCCGTTCTTCCGCTCCGGCGCCAGCTGACGGGCCCCGCCGGACGCGGTTCCGGGCCTCCGCGGGCGAGGGTGCCGTGACCGGTCCGGCGGCGCGGCGCCGGACGGCGGCGGCCGGCACGTGCCCCGGGGTGTTCCCGGCCGCCGCATCGGCGTACGCTTGCTGGCGCCATGCCGTATGAACCACCCACGCACACCGTCGAGCGCTCACTGCGCGCCACCACCGGTGCCAGGACCGTCGCCGGTGTCGACGAGGTCGGGCGCGGAGCGTGGGCGGGTCCGGTCACCGTGTGTGCCGCCGTCACCGGTCTCCGCAGACCGCCCGCCGGACTCACCGACTCCAAGCTGATCAGCCCCAAGCGCCGCGCGGAGCTCGCGCCGCTGCTGGAGCGATGGGTCACCGCGTTCGGACTCGGTGACGCCTCGCCGCAGGAGATCGACGAACTCGGGATGACCGCCGCTCTGCGGCTCGCGGCCGTCCGCGCCCTGGAGGCGCTGCCGGTACGCCCGGACGCGGTGATCCTCGACGGCAAGCACGACTACCTGGGCTCACCCTGGCAGGTCCGTACCGTCATCAAGGGCGACCAGTCCTGTGTGGCGGTGGCGGCGGCCTCGGTGATCGCGAAGGTCCGCAGGGACACGGTGATGGCCGAACTCGGCGCGGAATCCGGTGAGTACGAGGACTTCGCGTTCGGTGCCAACGCCGGCTATCCGTCCCCCGTGCACAGGGCCGCGCTGGAGGAGCGGGGCCCGACGGCCCACCACCGCCTCTCGTGGTCCTACCTCGACGCGCTGCCCAGGTGGCAGCACCTCAAGAAGGTCCGCTTCTCCGCCGAGGCGGCCGCACTGGAAAGCGGGGGCCAGCTCGGCTTCGACTTCTGATCGCACACACGTACCCACCCGCTGATGGCTTGTGCGTCAGCGTTTGATAGACAACCACCCATGCCTCTCATCCCCGAGGAGCCTCAGATTCACGAGAGCGCCCAGGGTCCCCGCGCCACTCCGGCCACCGGCCGCACCGCGTCGACCCCTCGTCCCGTACCCGGCCCGCGTACAGCGGCCATGCCGCGCCCCGGTCGTCCGGGTCCCGGCCCCGCGCGGCCAGCGCCCCCGGCGCAGCGCCCGCACCCTGCCCCCGTCCGGCCCGAGGCCGCCGCGCCGGAGAACCGTTCCGCGCCGCAGCTCCAGCTGATCCCCGCCCCCGCCGACGGCGCGCTCGCCGCCGCCGACGAGGCGGTGGACCTGCTGCTCGACTCCGGTCGGGCTCCCGGCGACATCCTGGTGCTCACCACGGCCGGGCAACACCCGTGGGCAACGCACGAGCTGTCCTTCGGCGAGGCCGCTTATTGGGCCCAGCACGAAGCCGGCGACGACGTGTTCTTCGCCGGAGCCGCGGCCGTGGACCGGGTGAAGTCCCGGCCGGTGGTGATCATCGCGGTGAACGGTGTCGTCGATGACGCCGCCACCCGTGCGCTGGCCGCCGCGCGGCGGAGCGTCGGAGCCCTGCTGATCGTCTGTGGTGACCCGCAGCAGGTCAACGCGGTTCTCGGCGCGGGCGTCTGACCGCAGCACGATCGGGCCGGGGGTGGCTACTGAGCCCAGCCCCGGCCTGTCGTCAGCCCGTTCTTCGGGGACCTGCTCCGCAGCGCCCCCGGGTACTGGCGCCCGGCTGTTGGTGACCCTGCCTGTTGGTGACCCGGTCGCCCGCGAGGGCGGCCGGGTCCGCGGCCGGGGTCAGCGGGCCACGCTGCGGTGCAGTGCCTGGGCCGCGCCGCCGCCGGTGCGCGACGGGGCGGCCGGATCCTGGTCCAGCGCGGTGTCCGCGAGAGCCGCAGGCCGAGACGTGGAGCTGGGGCGACGGCCGCCCCTGCCCTCGCCCAGCACCTGCCAGCCGCCGGTGGTCAGCGTGATGTACGCGCCGCACCTCAGTCCGTGCAGGGTGCAGGCGTCCCGCAGCCCCCACATCCACGCCCCGTCCTCCTCCGTCCAGCGCTCGTCCCCCTCGCGGCAGTAGAGAAGTACTGCGGTACGGACGGGAGTACGGCGGCGGAGATCGTGCGGGATGACCCGGCGCAGATGCGCCAGCAGCGAGTTACGGAATTCCCAGCCGTCCGCCGTCACCGAGCGGCGGGCGAACGAGGCACTGGCCGTCAGGCGTTCCTCGTGATCGAGCACGGCCACAACGGCGGTCGCCGGAGTCGGCCGGTGCCTGGCGTGCAGGCCGCTGACGACCTCGCGCGGGCTGCGCAGCAGCGGTATGCCCGCCGCGGCCCACTCGGCCGGTTCGAGTATCCGGGCAAGGCGGTTGGCGGAGTCGGCGGCTGCCGACATGGAAGTGGCTGCGGACGGAGCGAATCCGAAGGTCACGGTCCTCCCTTCGCATACGCGCCCACGATGCGGGCAGGGTCGGGTGAGGGCGCGCCGTGGCACAGCCCTTCCGGGCCCGATAAGAACTGTGCGGGGAGCGAGTCCAATTCTCCCTGGCGTATCGGCAGGCGGCAACGAGCAATTGGCGCAGCTGACGGTAATCAGCTGGAATGACACGGATATCCCTGCCCAATCGGGCCCCGGCTGACGCCACCTGTCACGCCTGAACAGCGAGGACCAGCGGAAACACCGCGTCAGCGCCGGCCCGGCGCAACAACCGGGCCGTCACGGCAAGCGTCCATCCGGTGTCCGAGAGATCGTCCACGAGCAGCACGGGACCGTGTGCCTGCGCCAGGGCCTCGGCCAGCTCGGTTCCCACGACGAGCGTCTCGTGCAGAGCCCGGACACGATGCGCGCTGTTGGTCTGCGAGATCCGGATCCCGTCGGCCTCCGGGGCATGGCCGACGCTGCCGAGGAAGGGCATCCGCCCGACCTCTGCGATACGGCTGCCGAGCGACTGGACGAGCTGTGGCCTGCTGTGCGAGGCGATGGTGACCACACCGACCGGCCGGGGCACGGCGTCCGCCGCACCGGACGCCCACCCGCCGGGCCCCTTCGCCCAGTCGGCCAGCACGGTGACCACCGCGTCGACCACATCGTCGGGCACCGGTGTGTCCGGTGCCTGCGGCGCCAGCATGGGGCGCAGCCTGTTGCCCCAGCCGATGTCGGACAGCCGGCCCAGCGCGCGTCCGGTACCGGACAGCTCCCCCGCGGGGATACGGCCCTTGAGATCGACGCCCACCGCGGCGAGGCCGGTCGGCCACATCTTGCGCGGCTCCACCTCGACACCCGGCCTGCGCAGCTCACCCTGGGCGGTGTCCAGCGCGGCCGAGGAGACGCCCTGGTCGAAGCGTGCTCCGGCGCAGTTGTCACAGCGCCCGCAGGCGGTCGCCTCCTCGTCGTCGAGCTGGCGGCGCAGGAACTCCATCCGGCAGCCGTCCGTCGTGGCGTAATCGCGCATCGCCTGCTGCTCGGCGGCCCGTTGGCGGGCGACCCAGGCATAGCGTTCCGTGTCGTAGACCCAGGGCTCTCCGGTGGCGACCCAGCCGCCCTTGACCCGGTGGACGGCCCCGTCGACGTCGAGAACCTTGAGCATGGTCTCCAGCCGCGTGCGCCGCAGGTCGACCAGGGGTTCCAGGGCGGGCAGCGAGAGCGGGCGGCCTGCCTGGGCGAGGACGTCGATCGTGCGCCGGACCTGATCCTCCGGCGGGAAGGCGACCGAGGCGAAGTACTGCCAGATCGCCTCGTCCTCCTTGCCGGGAAGCAGCAGTACTTCCGCGTGTTCTACACCTCGGCCCGCACGGCCCACCTGCTGGTAGTAGGCGATGGGGGAGGAAGGTGAGCCCAGGTGCACGACGAATCCGAGGTCGGGCTTGTCGAATCCCATGCCCAGAGCGGAAGTTGCCACCAGCGCCTTGACGCGGTTGGCAAGCAGATCGTCCTCCGCCTGCTGCCGCTCGGCGTTCTCGGTACGGCCGGTGTAGGAGGCGACGGTATGCCCGCACTGACGGAGGTAGGCGGTGATCTCCTCCGCCGCGGCGACCGTCAGGGTGTAGATGATCCCCGAACCGGGCAGCTCCTTGAGATGATCACCGAGCCAGGCCAGCCGGTGGGCGGCGTTGGGAAGCTGCAGCACACTGAGGCTGAGGCTCTCGCGGTCCAGCGGACCGCGCAGCACGAGGGCGTCCGTACCCGCTCCGGTGCCCAGCTGCTCCGCGACGTCAGCTGTCACGCGGGCGTTGGCCGTGGCGGTGGTCGCGAGCACCGGTACGCCCGAGGGCAGATCGGCGAGCATGGTCCGAAGGCGCCGGTAATCGGGGCGGAAGTCATGGCCCCAGTCGGAAATGCAGTGCGCCTCGTCGACCACGAGCAGCCCGGTCGCGGCGGCGAGCCTGGGCAGGACCTGGTCCCGGAAGTCCGGATTGTTGAGCCGCTCCGGGCTGACCAGCAGTACGTCCACCTCCCCGGCCGCCACTTCGGCCTGGACGGTGTCCCACTCCTCTGTGTTGGACGAATTGATCGTGCGGGCGCTGATGCCGGCTCGGGCCGCGGCCGTGACCTGGTTGCGCATCAGAGCCAGCAGGGGCGAGACGATGACGGTCGGGCCGCTGCCCTGGGCCCGCAGGAGCGAGGTGGCGACGAAATACACGGCTGACTTGCCCCAGCCGGTCCGCTGGACGACCAGCGCTCTGCGCTTGTCGGCGACCAGCGCCTCGATGGCTCGCCACTGATCCTCGCGCAGCCGGGCGGTGCCGGAGGCGTCCCCGACGAGTCGGGCCAGTACGGAGTCGGCCGAAGCCCTGAGCTCTGCGCGGTCTGCGTTGGTCATGCCCCCATGCAACCCGATGGGTACGACAAACCGCGAACGACCGCGCTGCCCCTGTGGATAACTTATCCACAGGGGGTCGCGGATTCTTGCCCGGCACGAGACCGTCATCCCATGAACAAGCACCACGAATCCACCGGCCCCTCCGACGAGCAGCAGATCACCCTGCGAGGCCCGGCCGAGCTGGCCGACGCCCTCCCGTATCTCATGGGATTCCATCCGAACGACAGCGTGGTGATGGTCGCCCTGCACGGTGGCCGGGGCCGCTTCGGCGGGCGGCTCAGGCTCGGCATCCCACAGTCCGCGCAGGAGTGGCCGTCGGTTGCCGAGCAGCTCGCGGAATGCCTGATCAAGGGGAGCGAGCGGCGTGGCGACCGGCCCGACGCGATCGTCGTCTTCCTCTGCCAGGACCCGGCCGACGGAGAGACCGGCAACCAGGTCATGGAGCGGCTCCGGCCCTTCGCCCAACGACTGCGCACCGCCTGTGGAGCACTGGACGTGCCGGTGCTCGAAGCGCTCTGCATCTCCGACGACCGCTACTGGTCCTACTGCTGCCCCGATGCCCGGTGCTGCCCGGCCGACGGCACCCCGCTGGCCGTGCCCGGCACCTCGGTCATGGCGGCGGCAGCTACCTACGCGGGCGTTCAAGTACGGGGATCGCTGCGCGAGATGGAGGCGAGGCTGACACCCCTGGCGGCTACGGCGAGCAGTGGGCAGCAGCAGGCGCTCGACCGGGCGGGGTCCGCACTGCTGCCGAAGCTTCTCGACGAGGAGGGCCGCAAAGAGGTCGGAGGATCGACGCTGAAGCTCGCCCAGCAGCTCATGAAACGCCTCGGGGAGGTACCGACTGCGATGCCCTCGCTGACCGACCTCAACGACGACCGGCTGATCAGCCACGAGGAGGCCGCAGCGGTGATTCTCGGCCTCCAGGACCGGGAGACCCGCGACAGGGCCGCCGAGTGGATGGAGGGGCCAGAGGCCGAGTCCGCGCTGAGGTTGTGGCGGGCGCTGGCACGCCGCTGTGTCGCGCCGTACGTGGAGCACGCGGCGGCTCCGCTCACCCTGGCCGGCTGGGTCGCCTGGTCCACCGGGGACGAGCCGGCCGCGCGGGTCGCGCTGGGCCTCGCTCTGCGGCTGGACCCCGGTTACACGTTCGCCCAGCTGCTGCACGAGGCCTGCAACCAGGGGCTCGATCCGGAGACGCTGCGACGTTGCCTGCGCGGCGAACGCGCCACCAGGACAGTACGGCGCGGCCGCGGCACGGGACGGGTCGCGGGGGCCCGTTCCGTACGGGCGCACGCGGCCGGGCGGCGCCGGCCACGACAGGGCTCCGCCGGGCCCGGAGCGGCGACCGACCGGCGCCGCGCCGGACAGCCCCGGACGCAAGGCCGCCGGGGGTCCAGGACCCGTCGATGACGGCGGACGCGGTACGGGCGGCCGGCTCCTGGACCCCGGGGCGCGGGGGAGCACGGGACGGAGCGCCTTCGCAGCGGCGCTGCCTGTGCGGGGAAGGGCGAAGAGCGCGACGAAAGGAGTGTTTATCGTCAGGCAGACGACTATGATCACGGCATGCCGCCCTACGACCCGTCGACCTTCCCGCCCTTCGCCGTCACCGTCGACCTGGTCGTGCTCACGGTCCGCCGTCATGCGCTCTGCGCGCTGGTGGTGCGCCGAGGCGAATCGCCGTTCCAGGGCAGGTGGGCGTTGCCCGGCGGCTTCGTCAAAGCCGATGAGGACCTCGGAGCCGCCGCGGCGCGTGAGCTCGTCGAGGAGACCGGGCTCTCCGCGCACGACCCGGTGGTTCCCGCTGTCGGGAACGGCGCTCACCTCGAACAGCTCGCCACCTACGGGGACCCGGGGCGCGATCCACGGATGAGGGTCGTCAGCGTCGCCCATCTGGCGCTGGCCCCCGACCTGCCGGCGCCCAAGGCGGGCGGGGACGCGAACAGTGCCCGCTGGGCACCTGTCGGTGACCTGCTCGGGCCCGAGGGTGGATACGGCCGCGACGGTGAACACCCGGCGCCGTTGGCCTTCGATCACGCGCGGATCCTGGCCGACGGTGTGGAGCGGGCCCGCTCCAAGATCGAGTACTCCTCGCTGGCCACCGCTTTCTGTCCGCCGGAGTTCACGGTCGGGGAGCTTCGCAGGGTGTACGAAGCGGTCTGGGGTGTCGTGCTCGACCCGAGGAACTTCCACCGCAAGGTGACAGGCACCCCCGGGTTCCTGGTGCCCTCCGGCGGCACGACCACCAGGCAGGGCGGCCGTCCCGCGCAGCTGTTCCGGTCGGGCGCGGCGACCGTACTCAACCCGCCGATGCTCCGGCCCGAGGTCTGATCCCGCTTCGACGGGGCGAGTCCCCGCCGACGCCGTACGGCCGATGCGTGTCCGTACCGGCGAGGCATGCCCGTACGCGGTGCGTGCCCGGCCCCTGATGTGTGCCCGGCCAACCGATGCCTGTCCGTGCACCTGATGCGTGCCGGCCAACCGATGCCTGGCCGGGCGGCGTGTGGGTGCCCGTGTGCCGAATGCGCGGGCCGCTGGAATTCACGCGGAGGTGAGGCCGGAACGCCGGGGATGCAGCGTTGCGCAAAAAGTCGGATATGTCGGGTTATCTTTCTGCGGTACCCACTGCCGTCGAGCGGTCTCACCTCGTGCGAGAGAAGCGATGCTCCAGGCCATCGGACTGACCAGCGCCCGCCACCGCGGACTTCCGCCCGCCGTGGACGACCTCACGTTCGAGGCCGGCTCCGGCTGCGTCACCGCCCTGCTGGGCGCGCGGGGTTCCGGAAAGACCGCGGCTCTGCGGCTGATGCTCGAACTGGATCCGGGCCGGGGAATCACCTACTTCCGGGGCAGAGCGCTGCATCGCGTCGCGCAACCCGCCCGCGAAGTGGGAGTGGTCCTCGGGGACGTGCCGGGCCACCCGGTCCGCACCGCCAGGGGACAGCTCCGCATGCTCTGTGCCGCGGCGGGCGTACCGGCGTCCAGGGCCGACGAACTCCTCGACACCGTTGGCCTCGCCGGTCTCGGTGACCAGCGCATCGCCTCGCTCTCCCCGGGCATGGACCGCAGGCTGGCCCTTGCGTCCGCGCTGCTCGGTGACCCGCACACGCTCATCCTCGACGAACCCGCGGAAGGCCTCGACGCGCGAGAGGCCGACTGGCTGCACGGGGTGCTGCGATCCCACGCGACCAGGGGCGGCACCGTGCTGTACACCACCAGCGACGCCAAGGAGGCCGCGAGGGCCGCAGGGCAGGTGGCGGGGCGGGTGGTGTCCATCGACGGCGGACGGCTCGTCGCGGATCAGGACGTCGTCGAATTCGCCCGCACCCGGCTCCGCCCTCGCGTCGCGGTCCGTTCCCCGCACGCCGCCCGGCTCGCCGCGGTCGTCAGCCGCGAGGCGAGGGCGGCCCGGCGCTCCGTCGAGGTCGTCACAGAGGCGAGCAGCAACCGGCTCTCCGTCTACGGCAGCAGCTGCGCGGAGATCGGGGACACGGCGTTCCGGCACGGGCTTCCCGTTCACCAACTCGCGGACGAAGTCGGAGACACGGGCCCGGTCGTCAGCGACGTGGCTCCCGGAGGTCCCGCCTCCCGGACGACCGGGTCCGGCGTGACCGCGCACAGCGGGGCGGCGGCCACCCGAACCCGGCCGGACGGATCGGGTTCCGACGGCGCCGGGCCCGCCAGGGCGGAGGGCTCACCGGCACCGAACGCCGCCGCGAAGGATCTTCCGCCGCCGATCAGGCGGCGTCCCGCCCGTGGTCCGCTGCGCCCGGTGCGCTACGAACTGCGCCGCCTCTTCGGAGTCAGGACCACGGCACTGATCATGGCCGTCGCCCTGGTCGCGTCGGCCGGGATCTCCGTGCTGCTCGCCCGCGACGGCCGTACGCCGCTGCCCAACGTGCTTGCCGCCTGGCCATCGCTGCTCCCGCTGCCGCCCGCCGCGATCTGCGCCGGGCTGCTCGGGGCGCTCTCCTTCGGTGACGAGTTCCGGTATCCCGCGCTCGCCGCCGGCCGAGGCACCGTACCCCGCCGCCTCGGGCTGCTCCTCGCCAAGCTGGTGGTGTCCGCGGGGGTGGCCCTGCTGCTCGCCCTGCTTGTCGTACTGGCCTCCGCGGCGTCTCTTCGCCTCGTGTACGGCGGAGACTTGATCCGGATTCCGCCGAATGTGATGTCGCTGGGCGTGAGTTGGTCGGGCCTGACCGTCGGCTGCGCCTGGGCCGGACTACTGGCCGCCGGAATCTTCCGGGTGACGGCGGCGGGTGTGGCCGCGGTGCTCGCCGTTCCGGTGCTGATGGTTCCCCTCGTCCAGCGGATGCCGAAGGCGCCGACCGCCCGTTCGATGGCCGGACTTCCGGGACGGCTGAGGGAACTGGCCTGGCCGCACTGGCCGCACGAGACGGACCGGTGGCTGTTGGCCGCGGTGCGGGTCGTGGCCCATCCGGTGGGGACCGCATTGACCCTGTCGTTGTCGGTCCTCATCTGCGCGTATCTGTTCACCAGCGTTCGCGGCAGGGTGCGTTGGTGATCGCGCGGTGGCACCGGATCGCCAAAGTTCCACAACTCCATTTGAATTGCCCGTTTTATACCAATAAGGCGTCAATTGGGAAGCGGGTACCGATCACCCTTTCGTGTGCTTTTCACCAAAGACCTCAAGGGGTGGCTGAGCCGCGCCGACAAAGGATGCGTGAGTACCCTTGCGCACACCATGATGACCGCCGCCCGCTCTGCCGACTCCGGCCTCGCCGGCTCGGGCGAACTCGACCGTTACCCCTACGCGGACGCGCCGGCCGGCGAGCGTGCCGCCATTCGTTCCTGGAGCGGTACCGACAATGAGCTCGGCAGGGTGGGCCGGCGGGGATCGGCCAGCCGTGGCCGAGGCCTGCACGGCCAACTTGTCCAGCAGCTCGGACAGATGATCGTCTCCGGAGACCTGGGCGCTGACCGCCCCTTGGTCCCGGAGGAGATCGGTCAGCGATTCGAGGTCTCCCGCACCGTCGTACGGGAGTCGCTGCGTGTGCTGGAGGCGAAGGGGCTGGTGAGCGCCCGCCCCAATGTGGGCACCCGCGTCAGGCCTGTCAGTGACTGGAATCTGCTCGACCCCGACATCATCGAATGGCGTGCCTTCGGCCCGCAGCGCGAAGACCAGCGTCGCGAGCTGAACGAGCTCCGGTGGACGATCGAGCCGCTGGCCGCCAGCCTCGCTGCGGGCCATGGCCGGGATGATCTTCAGCAGCGCCTCGCCGACATGGTCGAGATCATGGGGCACGCACTCGGGCAGGGCGACGTGATCACCTGTGCCCGTGCCGACGCGGAGTTCCATGCCCTGCTGATCCAGGCCGCGGGCAACCGCATGCTGGAGCACCTCTCCGGCATCGTTTCCGCCGCCCTGCACGTCTCGGGTGGGCCGGTGACCGGTTGTGACCGCCCGAATGAGGGATCGCTCGGCCATCACGCGCGGATCGTCGACGCCCTCGCGTCCGGCGACTCCGCAGGCGCCGAATCAGCCATGCGCCAGCTGCTCGCGGTCCCGCTGGAGCTGGAGGCGGAGTCGGCCGAACCGGTGGTGCCGGCGCCGCGCGAGCAGCACTGAGCGCGGCACTTGGCGGGTGTGCCGGCCGTGTGCCGCCGGGCCCCCGCGGTCCGGCGGCATAATTGTGAGGGGATGCCCCTCATGGTCGCGTTCGTCGGAAATGGGGTGTGACTCGGGCCACGCGGATTGGGCGTAACACTCCTCGAAACAGCGCGATGACTTAAGAGGTGACCGCCGCGGAAGGAATACAGCAGCCATTCAGTGTGCTGTGCAGTTCTGAGGCATAGCCCGCGCCGTCGGCACATTCCCAGCCGACGGTCGTCGGTTCAGCCCTCTCCTGGGCCGGGCCGGAAGCCGTTTCCATCGTTCCGAGAGGTTGTTCGTGTCGGCCAGCACATCCCGTACGCTCCCGCCGGAGATCGCCGAGTCCGAATCTGTGATGGCGCTCATCGAGCGGGGAAAGGCTGATGGGCAGATCGCCGGCGATGACGTGCGTCGGGCCTTCGAGGCTGACCAGATTCCGCCAACCCAGTGGAAGAACGTTCTGCGCAGCCTCAACCAGATCCTCGAGGAAGAGGGTGTGACGCTGATGGTCAGTGCCGCGGAGCCGTCGAAGCGCGCCCGCAAGAGCGTCGCAGCCAAGAGCCCGGTCAAGCGCACCGCCACCAAGACTGTCGCGGCCAAGACGACCGTGACGCGGACCGTCGCGGCCACCGCCGCCCCGTCCGCCGAGACCGTGGACGTGGTGGCCGATGACGCCACCGCAGCCGCCCCCGCGAAGAAGGCGGCAGCCAAGAAGACGGCTGCCAAGAAGACCGCCGTGAAGAAGACGGCGGCCAAGAAGACCGCGTCGAAGAAGGCCGGCAAGCAGGACGACGAGGCCCTCGACGGCGACGAGGCGGCCGAGGAAGTCAAGGCCGGCAAGGGTGAGGAAGAGGAGGGCGAGGGCGAGAACAAGGGCTTCGTCCTCTCCGACGACGACGAGGACGACGCACCCGCGCAGCAGGTCGCCGTCGCCGGCGCCACGGCCGACCCGGTCAAGGACTACCTGAAGCAGATCGGCAAGGTCCCGCTCCTCAACGCCGAGCAGGAGGTCGAGCTCGCCAAGCGCATCGAGGCGGGTCTGTTCGCCGAGGACAAGCTGGCGAACGCCGACAAGCTCGCGCCGAAGCTCAAGCGTGAGCTGGAGATCATCGCCGAGGACGGCCGCCGCGCCAAGAACCACCTGCTGGAGGCCAACCTCCGTCTCGTGGTCTCGCTGGCCAAGCGGTACACCGGCCGCGGCATGCTCTTCCTGGACCTGATCCAGGAGGGCAACCTCGGTCTGATCCGCGCGGTCGAGAAGTTCGACTACACCAAGGGCTACAAGTTCTCCACGTACGCCACCTGGTGGATCCGGCAGGCGATCACCCGCGCCATGGCGGACCAGGCCCGCACCATCCGTATCCCGGTGCACATGGTCGAGGTCATCAACAAGCTCGCGCGCGTGCAGCGCCAGATGCTCCAGGACCTGGGCCGCGAGCCCACCCCGGAGGAGCTGGCCAAGGAACTCGACATGACCCCCGAGAAGGTCATCGAGGTCCAGAAGTACGGCCGTGAGCCGATCTCCCTCCACACCCCGCTGGGTGAGGACGGGGACAGTGAGTTCGGTGACCTGATCGAGGACTCCGAGGCGGTCGTCCCGGCCGACGCGGTCAGCTTCACGCTCCTCCAGGAGCAGCTGCACTCGGTGCTCGACACGCTTTCCGAGCGTGAGGCCGGCGTGGTCTCCATGCGCTTCGGTCTGACCGACGGACAGCCGAAGACGCTGGACGAGATCGGCAAGGTCTACGGCGTGACGCGTGAGCGCATCCGTCAGATCGAGTCCAAGACCATGTCGAAGCTGCGTCACCCGTCGCGTTCGCAGGTGCTGCGCGACTACCTCGACTAGGCCGGGGGAGTATCCGGAACGAGGGCTCGCATCCCACAGGGATGCGAGCCCTCGGCATATGTGGGGGTGCGGATCGGCGTCGGCGCGATGACTCTGGGTAGGCATGGTCCATCACAGAGTCAGGAGTACGTATGTCCCGCACCGTCGTCCGCACCATGACCGGGGCGCTCGCCCTCACTGCCGCCGCGGCCGTGATACCGCTCGCGTCCCCCGCTTCGGCGGTCGCGGACAGCATCGTCATCGGAGGTCAGCCCGCCCAGGTCAAGGACAGTCCGTGGGTGGTGGCGCTCTCCAGCCGCAGCCGCTTCGGGGACACCCGTGCCGGCCAGTTCTGCGGCGCCGTGGCGGTGGGGCCGCAGAAGGTGCTGACCGCCGCGCACTGCCTCAGCCGCGAGGCGCTCGGCACCGATGTCGGCCAGGTGCGCGATCTGCGGATCATCTCCGGGCGGAACGAGCTGAACGGTTCCGGCGGCAAGGAGATCGCGGTGAGCGGGACGTGGGTCAACCCCGGGTTCGACGCCACCACCAACAGCGGGGACGTCGCCGTGCTGACGCTCGCCGAAGCGCTCCCGGAGCAGGACGTGATCCCGATGGCCGAAGCCGGTGACGCCGGGTACCGGGCGGGTACCGCCGCGGTCGTCTACGGGTGGGGTGACACCACGGGCAACGGTGACTACGCCTCGTCACTCAGGTCAGCGAAAGTGACCGTTCTGCCGGACAGCTCGTGCGAGGAGGCCTACCCGGGCGGCAGGAACGGCACGTACGAGGCCTCAGCGATGCTCTGTGCGGGCGAACCGCAGGGCGGGTACGACGCATGCCAGGGCGACAGCGGAGGGCCCCTGGTGGCCCAGGGGCGGCTCGTGGGGCTGGTGTCCTGGGGAGCCGGCTGCGGCCAGGCCGGGAGCCCCGGGGTCTATACGCGGATTTCCGCCGCCATCGGGTGGATGGCGGACGCCGACTGACGGCACCGGTTCCGGGTACGAGAACGGGCGGCTCCCTCCGGTGGAGGGAGCCGCCCGTCGGTCGGTACAGGACCGGCCCCTGGCTCGTCGTGGATGCGAGGTATCAGTGTTGTTCCTCTTCGGCGGCTTGGGCCTGCACGGCCGTCAGTCGGTCCGTCTCATCCTGTATTTCCGCGGCGATCTTCTTGAGTTCCGGCTCGAACTTGCGACCATGGTGGGCGCAGAAGAGCAGTTCACCGCCACTGATCAGGACGACGCGCAGATATGCCTGGGCGCCGCAACGGTCACAGCGGTCTGCTGCGGTCAGCGGGCTCGCGGGGGTCAGAACAGTAGTCACGTCGCCTCTTCTCTAGCTCGACGAGCTGTCGTACCAGGGTCAACATCCAACCAGGCCGAAAACGTTCCCGCTCGTGGCTTTTCTTCGAAACTTCTTCTCGGGAAGGCTGTCTGTTGCCGGTTCGCGGCGAATGTGCCGTATTGCTTGGCGCTACGGTTTCGCGTTGCTTGTCTTGGTCGGTCCGTCCGACCGGCTGGCTTGCCGGCTTGTTCATGAGGACGTGCCCGGAGCCTAAATGGTTCATGCCTGGAAGGGAACGTGATGTGCACGTCACTCCGACGAGGGATCGAACGTGTATGCGAGGCTGGACTAGTGTGAGGGTTCTCCTAGGGTGGCGTTACACCCGCTCTACCAGGCCTCGGTACCCTCTCAGCGGCAACCGAAGCCGAGCCCGTTACCCACTGGGCCCCAAATGAAATTCAGCGAGGAGCGAACCGCGTGACCGCCGATACGTCCGTGCCGTCCACTGCGCTGCTGACCGGAGCAGACCAAGACGGTTCCAACTACACCGCGCGGCATCTGCTCGTACTCGAGGGGCTCGAAGCGGTTCGCAAGCGCCCCGGGATGTACATCGGGTCCACCGACAGCCGCGGCCTCATGCACTGCCTCTGGGAAATCATCGACAACTCGGTCGATGAGGCCCTCGGCGGCTACTGCGACCACATCGAGGTCATCCTCCACGACGACAACTCCGTCGAGGTCCGTGACAACGGCCGGGGCATCCCGGTCGACGCGGAGCCCAAGACCGGGCTGTCGGGCGTCGAGGTCGTGATGACCAAGCTGCACGCCGGAGGCAAGTTCGGAGGCGGCGCGTATGCCGCCTCCGGTGGTCTCCACGGCGTGGGCGCCTCCGTCGTGAACGCCCTCTCCGCCCGGCTCGACGTGGAGGTCGACCTCCACGGCGCGACCCACTCGATCAGTTTCCGCCGCGGGGTCCCCGGCATCTTCACCGAGCAGGGGCCGGAAAGCCCCTTCGACCCGGCCAACGGGCTGCTCAAGGGCAAACGGGTCCCGAAGACGCGTACCGGTACGAGGGTGCGGTTCTGGGCCGACCGGCAGATCTTCCTCAAGGACGCCAAGCTCAATCTGGACACGCTCTACCAGCGGGCCCGCCAGACGGCCTTCCTCGTCCCCGGCCTCACCATCGTCGTGCGCGACGAGCGAGGCCTGGACGGAGAGGGCAAGACGGAGGAGACGTTCCGCTTCGACGGCGGGATCAGCGAGTTCTGCGAGTACCTGGCCCAGGACAAGGCGGTCTGCGACGTCCTGCGCCTGACGGGGCAGGGCACGTTCAAGGAGACCGTGCCCGTGCTCGACGATCGCGGCCACATGACGGCGACCGAGGTCACCCGGGAGCTGGTCGTCGACATCGCGATGCGCTGGGGGACCGGTTACGACACCACCCTCAAGTCCTTCGTCAACATCATCGCCACCCCCAAGGGCGGCACCCATGTGAGCGGTTTCGAACGCTCGGTGACGAAGACGGTCAATGAAGTGCTCCGCTCCGCGAAGATCCTTCGCGTCGCCGAGGACGACATTGTCAAGGACGACGCCCTGGAGGGCCTCACCGCGGTCGTGACCGTGCGGCTGGCGGAGCCCCAGTTCGAGGGGCAGACCAAGGAGGTGCTCGGCACCTCCGCGGCCAACCGGATCGTCGCCAATGTGGTCGCCAAGGAGCTCAAGGCGTTCCTGACGTCCACCAAGCGCGACGCGAAGGCCCAGGCCAGGGCCGTCTTGGAGAAGGCGGTGGCCGCCGCACGCACCCGGATCGCGGCCCGCCAGCACAAGGACGCCCAGCGCCGGAAGACGGCTCTGGAATCCTCTTCACTGCCCGCGAAGCTCGCCGACTGCCGCAGCGACGACGTCGAGCGCAGCGAGCTGTTCATCGTGGAGGGTGACTCCGCGCTCGGCACCGCCAAACTGGCCCGGAACAGCGAGTTCCAGGCCCTGCTGCCGATCCGGGGCAAGATCCTCAACGTTCAGAAGGCATCCGTCTCCGACATGCTGAAGAACGCCGAGTGCGGCGCGATCATCCAGGTCATAGGAGCAGGGTCCGGTCGGACCTTCGACATCGACGCCGCGCGCTACGGCAAGATCGTGCTGCTGGTCGACGCCGATGTGGACGGCGCCCACATCCGTATTCTGCTGCTGACGCTCTTCCAGCGGTACATGCGGCCGATGGTCGAGGCGGGTCGGGTCTTCGCCGCGGTGCCTCCGTTGCACCGGATCGAGCTCGTCCAGCCGAAGAAGGGCCAGGACAAGTACATCTACACGTACTCGGACAACGAGCTGCGCACGCGGCTGCTGGAGCTCCAGCGCAAGAACGTCCGGTACAAGGACTCGATCCAGCGCTACAAGGGTCTGGGCGAGATGGACGCCGACCAGCTGGCGGAGACCACGATGGACCCGCGCTTCCGCACCCTGCGGCGGATCAACATCGGCGATCTGGAATCGTCCGAGCAGGTCTTCGATCTGCTGATGGGCAACGAGGTGGCACCCCGCAAGGAGTTCATCACCAGCTCGGCGGCCACGCTGGACCGCTCGCGCATCGACGTCTGAGTCCGCGGCCCGCAGGACCGGCCCGTTCGGCCGGCCCGCACGTCACCGGAGCCGTCGTCTCCACCCGTGGGTGCAGACGACGGCTCCACCCACGTTCAACCCCTGAGCCGATCCCCTGAACCGGCCGTTTCCGTAGCGTCGGAGCCACAGAACTCCCCGCCATTCGGAGGCTTCCATGTCCGGGCTCGTCAATGTCCTGGTGACCGTCGCGGTCATCGCTCTCGTCGTGGTCCGCCAGTTCTCTGCCCGGCAGATCTCCGGCGACCGGCGCTGGTGGCTCCTGCCCGGCATCCTGCTCGTCATGGCGCTGCGCGAGCCCGGACTCGTCGACGAGCACCACGAGGCCCTCTCCGTCGCCGTCCTGGGAGCACAGCAGGCCGTCGGGCTGGTCACGGGCGCGGCCTGGGGATGGACAGCCCGGCTGTGGCGCGGGGAGGACGGCGCCCTCTGGAGCAAGGGGACCGGGGCCACCGTCTACGTCTGGACCGGGAGCCTGGTGCTGAGGGTGGCCGTCTACGGGGTGGCCGCCGCGCTGGATGTACATCAGGGCAGCTCGGCCGTGATGATGGCTCTCGCCGTGACGCTGCTGGTGCGCAGTGGGGTCCTGGTCTTGAGGGCTGCCGGGACACCCGCGTCGTACGGTGATACCGCTGACCGCGCACCGTTCCGGCAGACATGGAAGGACCGTGTGTGACACCGGCCGCATGGACGAGCTGGCCTTCACGAGAGGCTCTCGCGCGGGAGAAGCGCACCCGTTCGAGGACCGTCATCGGGTGGTCCGTACGGGCAGGGCTGCTCACCGTGATGCTCTGGGGGACGTTCACAGGCGGACTGTTCGAGCCCTGGGAGATCGCGGTCGGCCTGATCGGGGTGTTCGGCTGCGCGGTGCTCGCGGTGGCCTTCTTCCGGGTCAGCCTGGAGAACCACCTGTGGCTCTCGCTGGGCACGCTCGCCCTTCTGATGCTGGCGGCGTTCGGGGCGCAGGCGGCCGGGGCCACGGTGCCGGCGGTGGTGCTCTGGTGCGGTTGCGCGGTCACGGCTCTGGAGCGGTTGCCGCTGGTCGCGGGAGTCCCGTCCACGTCGGTGGCGCTCGGCGCGTACGCCGTGGTGAACACCGACAACTGGCTGTCCACCGCTGCGACCACGGCCGGGCTCTGTCTCGCGGGCTACGTACTGCGTCTGGACGCCGAGGCCCGGGGAAGCGCGCGGCGGCTTCTCGCGCAGGAGCGGGCCGCGAGGGTGGCGGAGGCCGAGACGGCTGCCCTGGACGAGCGGTCCAGGATCGCCCGGGAGATCCACGACGTGCTCGCCCACAGTCTCTCCGCGCAGCTGGTGCACCTGGAGGCGGCGCGGCTGCTGATCGAGAGGGAGCCCGCGGGGGAGTTCCGGGACCTGGTCCTGCAGCGGGTGGTCGCGGCCCGCTCCATGGCCCGTGAGGGGCTTGCGGAGACCCGCCAGGCGCTCTCCGCCCTGCGCGGCGAGGTGTCCCCGGTGGAGGACTTCCTGCGGCAGCTGGTGGCGGCCGAGCCGGCCGAGGTCAGGGTGGAGGGGGAGCACCGGAAGCTGACCGCCGAGGCCTCGCAGGCGGTGCGGCGCGTCGCACAGGAGGCGCTGACCAATGTGCGCAAGCACGCGCCCGGCGCCCGGGTGCTCATCCGGCTGGAGTACC
The DNA here is from genome assembly GCF_055584045.1 of Streptomyces sp. NPDC104307. Lineage (NCBI taxonomy): Bacteria > Bacillati > Actinomycetota > Actinomycetes > Kitasatosporales > Streptomycetaceae > Streptomyces > Streptomyces sp. NPDC104307. Next base: position 158,830 of record NZ_JBVJMU010000010.1, on the reverse strand, counting down.
TGCCGGACGGGATCGCCCTGGAGGTCAGCGATTCGGGCGGCAGAAGTCCTGAGGGCGACCTCGCTGTCAGTGGCTCCGGATACGGTCTGCTGGGAATGCGGGAACGCGCCGAACTGCTCGGCGGCACGCTGGAGGCCGGTCCCGGCGAGGAGGGGTTCGTGGTGAATCTGCGGGTGCCCGCGTGAGCGCGCGGGTGGTGGTGGCGGACGACCAGTCGGTGGTGCGCGAGGGAATCGTCATGCTGCTGGGCCTGCTGCCCGGGATCGAGGTGGTCGGATCGGCGAAGGACGGGGAGGAGGCCGTCGCCCTGGTGGCAGAGCATGCCCCCGACGTGGTCCTGATGGACCTGCGCATGCCCCGCTGCGACGGCGTGGAGGCGACGCGCCGGATCCGCAAGGACCATCCCGGCACCCAGGTCGTCGTGCTCACGACCTTCGCGGAGGACGATTCGCTCTTCCCCGCGCTCCGGGCGGGGGCCCGCGGCTATCTCACCAAGGACGCGGGGGGAGACGAGATCGTGCGGGCCATCGAGGCAGTCCTCTCGGGCGAGGTCGGCCTCTCGCCCGCCGTGCAGCGCCGGCTGCTGGAGCAGGTCACCACGGGGCCGTTGCCACTGGCCGCGGGCACCGAGCCGGAGCTGCCCGACGGGATGACCCCGCGCGAGGCCGAGGTGCTCGTCCTGATCGCCGAGGGGATGTCCAACGCGGAGATCGCCCGCAGCCTGCACATCTCCCAGGCCACCGTGAAGAGCCACATCAACAACCTGTTCGCCAAGGCGGGGCTCCGCGACCGCGCCCAGGCGGTCCGCTATGCGTACGTTCGAGGGCTCGCACAGCCGCCCGGCACATCCTTCACCTGAAGAGGTGAAGTCTCGCGAATGAAGCGCCCGGGATCTTCCCGATCTGACCATTCTTGGATACGCGGCCGAAGTGGTCCGTGGACAAGGGGAGTTGTTCGGTGGAGAAGGAAGCAGGGCGCGAGTCCGCAGCGGTGCGACTCGACGACCCGTGGTACGACGCGCTCGCCTCCGGTTGGGGGGAACTGGACAGTACGGGAAGCTTCGCGCCCGCCGGGACAGCTGATTCCGTGGTGCCGCAGCGCGGCCACAGTGCGGCGGACATCTATTTGGAGGTACAGCGCAGCGAAGCCTTCCAGGAGGTGCGGCGCCGGTACCGGCGCTTCATCGTCCCCGCCACCCTGGCGTTCTTCTTCTGGTACCTCGCCTACGTGGTCATGGCGGTCACCGCGCCCGGCCTGATGGCAAGACCCGTGGCCGGTGCCGTCAACGTCGCCATGGTGGCGGGACTCGGACAGTTCCTCACGACGTTCCTGCTCACCGGTGCGTACGCGCGGCACGCGCGGCTGCGCAGGGACCGGGCAGCGCTCGACCTGCGCTGGGAGACACAGGAGATGACGCGGGGGGCCGCGCGTTGAGCGGGAATCACCAGACCCTGGCGCTTCTGCTGTTCAGCGTCTTCATCGCCGTGACACTCGGCATCACCACCTGGGTGAGCCGCAACCGGCATGGTTCCGCCGAGGAGTTCTACGCGGGCGGGCGGCTGTTCTCGCCCATGGAGAACGGTTTCGCCATCGCCGGCGACTACATGTCGGCCGCGTCCTTCCTCGGTATTTCCGGTCTGATCGCCCTCTTCGGCTACGACGGCATGCTCTACTCGGTCGGCTTCCTGGTCGCCTGGCTCGTCGTACTGCTGCTCGTCGCGGAACTCGTCCGCAACTGCGGCCGGTTCACCCTGGCCGATGTGGTGGCGGCGCGGATGGCCGAGCGGCCGGTCCGGATCGCGGCGGGGACGTCTTCCGTCACGGTCTCCGTGCTCTACCTCGTGGCGCAGATGGTGGGCGCGGGGAGCCTGGTGGCGCTGCTGCTCGGCGGCACGAGCGGGGCCGCCCGGTCCTGGACCGTCATCGGTGTCGGGGCGCTCATGGTGATCTATGTGTCGCTCGGCGGTATGCGCGCCACCACCTGGATCCAGATCGTGAAGGCCGTCCTGCTGATGGTGGGCACGATCGTGCTCACCGTGCTCGTCCTGGTGCGCTTCCACGGCAATGTCAACGAGCTGCTCAACTCCGCTGCCGACCGCAGCGGCAACGGCAAGAAGTTCCTCTCGCCCGGTCTCCGGTACGGCGGCACCTGGACGGCACGCGTCGACTTCATCAGCCTCGGCCTGGCACTGGTGCTCGGCACGGCCGGGCTGCCGCACATCCTGTCGCGGTTCTACACCGTGCCCACCGCCCGTGCGGCACGCCGGTCGGTCGTCTGGTCGATCGGCCTCATCGGCAGCTTCTATCTGATGACGATCGTGCTCGGATTCGGGGCGGCGGCGCTGGTCGGCACGGCGGACGTACGGGCCTCGAATCCCGCCGGAAACACGGCTGTTCCCCTGCTGGCCCTGGTGCTCGGCGGTGGCGAGGGATCCACCGGGGGAACGATTCTGTTCGCCGTTGTCGCCGCCGTGGCCTTCGCGACCATCCTGGCCGTCGTCGCCGGAATCACGCTGGCCTCCTCGGCCTCCGTCGCCCACGACCTCTACGCCTCGCTCCGTCGCCCGGGTTCCAAGCAGCGCAGCGAGGTCGCCGTGGCCAGGGTCGCGGCGGCGGGGATCGGGGTGGCCGCCATCGGGCTCGGCCTGCTCGCCCAGGACCTGAACGTGGCCTTCCTGGTGGGCCTGGCCTTCGCGGTCGCGGCGTCCGCGAATCTGCCCGTGCTCCTCTACTCGCTGTTCTGGCGGAACTTCACCACGCGTGGCGCGGTCTGGTCGGTCTACGGAGGTCTGATCCCCGCCGTGCTGCTCGTCGTCTTCTCCCCGGTCGTCTCGGGCAGCGCCACCTCGCTCTTCCCCGGCGTGGACTTCCAGCTCTTCCCGCTGGAGAACCCGGGCCTGGTCTCGATCCCATTGGGGTTCCTGGCCGGCTGGATCGGTACGGTCACCTCGAAGGAGCCGCCGGATGTGGCCAAGCACGCGGAGACCGAGGTCCGCGCGCTGACCGGCGCCGGCGCCGTCTGAAGTCCAACTCGCCCGGATGCGGCGGGAGCGCGCCCGCACAACCACGAGCAGCGCGGAGAGTTGCGCGTCGAGGGGTGCCGGAATGAGACTGATGACGAGTACGGTGACGCCGTCGGCGATGGTCGGCCCGCATGACGTACCTGCGGGAAGCACCGCCCCGGTACCGCCGAGTCGGTGCGGTGTTCCGGCAGGGCGTGAGTAGCACGCTTGGGGTGGAAACGGTGCACGGCATTCCGGAGTTTCGCGAGATTGTCTCGTTTCCCACTCCACGCAATCCGCTTGCGCTTCTTGCGCTAATCTTGCACACATGACGCGACGACTTGCTCAGGTGGCACAAAAGGTTGGAGTCAGCGAGGCCACGGTCAGCCGGGTGCTCAACGGCAAGCCAGGAGTCTCCGACGCCACGCGGCAGGCCGTCCTGTCCGCGCTGGACGTGCTCGGTTACGAGCGGCCGACCCAACTGCGCGGCGAGCGGGCCCGGCTGGTCGGCCTGGTCCTGCCCGAGCTGCAGAATCCGATCTTCCCCGCTTTCGCCGAGGTGGTCGGGAGCGCGCTCGCCCAGCAGGGGCTCACGCCCGTCCTGTGCACCCAGACCAAGGGGGGCGTCTCCGAGGCGGAGTACGTCGAACTGCTCCTGCAGCAGCAGGTCTCGGGCGTCGTCTTCGCCGGTGGCCTCTATGCCCAGACCGACGCACCGCACGATCACTACAAGGTGCTGGCCGACCGGAAGATCCCCGTCGTCCTCATCAACGCGGCCATCGATCACCTCGACTTCCCCGGCATCTCCTGCGACGACACCGTGGCCGTCGAACAGGCCTGGCGGCACCTCGTCTCGCTCGGCCACGAGCGCATCGGCCTGGTGCTCGGCCCCTCGGACCACGTGCCCTCGCAGCGCAAGCTGGCCGCCGCCATGGTGCTCGCGGAGGAGGCCGGTACGGCCATGCCGGACAAGTGGGTCGCCAGGGCGATGTACTCCCTGGAGGGCGGGCAGGCGGCCGCCATGCGGCTGCTGGACGAAGGGGTCACGGGGTTCATCTGCGCCAGCGACGTGCTGGCCCTCGGAGCGGTGCGCGCGGCACGCCGCCGCGGCCTCTCGGTGCCCGCGGACGTCTCCGTCGTCGGGTACGACGACTCGGCGTTCATGAACTGCACGGAGCCCCCGCTGACCACGGTCCGCCAGCCGATCGAGGCCATGGGGCGGGCCGCGGTCGAACTGCTCTCCGTGCAGATCGGCGGGCGTACCGTGCCGTCCGACGAGCTGCTCTTCGAGCCCGAACTGGTGGTGCGCGGCTCCACGGCCCAGCCCCCGCGCAGCACTTCCCGCTGACCGTCGCGATTTTGCGCCTGGCGAACAGCCTATTGCGAAGGTGACCCGGTGGCATCGGACCCTGTGGCATCGGGCAGCGGCCGGGGCGGCCGCGGTCCGGTGTACTGGCCGATGGGGCGCATCCGCAGCGGGCGCTCCCCGTACTCCTCCAGGGCGTGCGCGATCCACCCCGCCGTACGGGAGATCGCGAACACGGTCTCGCCCGCCTCCGCGGCCATGCCGGCGGAGACGGACAGCACCGCGAGCGCCATGTCGACATTCGCGTGCAACGGGGCGTGGCGCGCGGTCGTGGCGACCACGTCGCGGGCCGCGGCCAGCGCCGGCGCCGCTCGCGGGATGTCCGCGAGCAGTGCGAACAGTGCCGTGGCCCGTGGGTCCTCGCCGGTGTAGAGCCGGTGGCCCAGCCCCGGCACCCGGCGGCCGGTACGGAGATGGTCCGCGACCACCGGGGCCGCGCCGCCCCGCTCCAGGACCTCGGCCAGCATCCGGTGCGCCAGCCCACTGGCCGCGCCGTGCAGTGGCCCCTCCAGGACTCCGAGCCCGGCCGAGACCACCGCGTACGGGTGGGCCCGTGCCGAGGCCGCGACCCGGGCCGCCAGGGTGGAAGCGGCCAGATCGTGGTCGATCAGCAGCCCGAGAGCGGTGTCCAGCGCGTCGAGTGACGGCTCGTCGGCCGGGTGTGCGGTGAGTTTCGGCCACAGCTGATGTGCCATACCGGGATCGGCGGCCGCGACCGCGCAGCCGCCTTCGCCCCGGCCCCCGGCCCGGTACAGGTCCCCGTCCCGCGTCCCGCCCCCGGCCCGGTACAGGTCCCCGTCCCGCGTCCCGCCCCCGGCCCGTTCCAGGCCCCCGTCCCGCTCCCCGCCCTCGTCCAGGATCCCCGCCCCGTCCGCGTCCACTGTCGGCAGCGCGCCCACCAGCGTCGGGATCAGGCTCCGCGCGCTTCCCAGCACCGCCTCGCGTGACAGGTCGAAACGCAGCGGATCGGCGGCGGCCGCGGCGACGACCGCGACCCGCAGCCGGTCCGTCGAGCCGGAGTGCGCCGGCAGCGCGCCGACCGTCCGGCGTGCCGAGGCCAGCGCCTCGCGGGGCGCGGTGAAGTGTGCGCCCGTCCGCAGCTCACCGGTCCAGAGCCACTCGGCGATCTCCTCGTAGGTGTGACGCCGGGCCAGCTCCGTGGCGTCCACGCCGCGGAAGCAGTAGCGGTCGCCCTCGATGAGCGTGATGCCGGTCCGGAAGGAGAGCTCCCCGGCCGGGGAGGCGGGCTCCCTGCGTCCGGTCCGCCGCGCCAGGGCGTCGACCTCTGCCGGGTCGAACGTACTGCCCCGCCCGCCGGGCGCTCGGTTGCTGCTCAGCTGGCCCCGGCTCACGTACGCGTACACCGTCTCGGGCTTCACGCCCAGGCGCTCGGCCGTCTCCCGGGTGGTGAGCCGTTGCGCCGTGCGCTCCGAACCGTCGCCCGAGCCCGCTTGATCCGTCATGGTGCTCACCGTATCCATATTGATTCAATCAACATTGACAGATATTAAGTCAAGCATGGACAGTCGAATCAATGTCAAGAGCCGCAGCACCGGAATGTTCCTGGAGGAAGCAATGACGACCATGACCGGCTCGGCCCCGCTCGACGTCCCCCGAGGTCTCGCGGGTGTCGTCGTCACCGACACGGCCCTCGGGGATGTCCGGGGCCGCGAGGGCTTCTACCACTACCGGCAGTACTCGGCGATCGAGCTGGCGCAGACCCGCAGCTTCGAGGACGTCTGGTACCTGATGACCGAGGGTGAGCTGCCCGGTTCGGCCGCCCGTGCCGACTTCGCGACCCGCACCGCCGCACTGCGCCGGCTGCCCGCGGAGGTACGGGACGCCCTGCCCGCCATAGCGCGCGGGGGCGCCGTCTCCGGACCGCTCGCGGGGCTGCGCACGGCGCTCTCGCTGCTCGGCGCGTCGGCGGGCTTCCGCCCGGTGTACGACATCGACGCGGACCGGCGCCGCGCCGACGCGCTGACCGCCTGCGCCGCCGTCCCCACCGTGCTCACCGCCCTGCACCGGCTCGGCCAGGGACTCGAACCGGTGGAACCGCGAGACGACCTGCCCTACGCGGCCAACTACCTCTACATGCTCACCGGTTCCGTGCCGGACGCCGCCCGGGTCAGGGCCGTCGAGCAGTATCTGATCTCCACCGTGGACCACGGTTTCAACGCCTCGACCTTCACCGGCCGGGTCGTCGCCTCCACCGGTGCGGACGTCGCCGCCTGCCTGGTGGCGGCCGTCGGCGCGCTCTCCGGACCGCTGCACGGCGGGGCGCCGAGCCGGGCGCTGGACACCCTGGACGCCATCGGGACCCCGGAGCGCATCGACGGCTGGATCCGCGAGCGGGTCCTCGCCGGTGACCGGATCATGGGCTTCGGACACCCGGTCTACCGCACGGAGGACCCCCGCTCCCGCATGCTGCGTTCCATCGCCCAGGGCTTCGGTGGCCCGCTCGTCGACTTCGCCGTCGAGGTGGAACGGCAGGTCGAGGCGATCCTCGCGGAGCTGAAGCCGGGCCGGGAACTGCACACCAACGTGGAGTTCTACGCCGGAGTGGTCATGGAGCTGTGCGGGCTGCCGCGCGAGATGTTCACGCCGACGTTCTGCTCCGCGCGGGTGGTCGGCTGGAGCGCCAATATCCTGGAGCAGGCGGAGGACTCCAAGATCATCCGCCCGGCGGCCCGCTACGTCGGCCCGCCTCCGCCGCAGCCGGTCCCGGCCGCCTGACGTCCCCCGGAAGGGCCCCGTTGAACCCGTCGTCACCGCCCCGCAGTCGGCAGATCCCGGTCATCGTCCTCGCCGGATTCCTGGGATCCGGCAAGACGACGCTGCTCAACCACCTGCTGCGGCATCGCGCCGGAAACCGGATCGGCGTGATCGTCAACGACTTCGGGTCCATCGAGATCGACGCCATGACCGTGTCCGGACAGGTCGGCTCGACCGTCTCACTCGGCGGCGGCTGCCTGTGCTGCGCGGTCGACGTGAGCGAGCTGGACACGTACCTGGAGACCCTGACCCGGCCCGCCGCCCGCCTCGATGTGATCGTCATCGAGGCGAGCGGGCTCGCCGAACCCCAGGAACTCGTAAGGATGCTGCTGGCCAGCGACAACCCGCACATCGTGTACGGGGGACTGGTCGAGGTGGTCGACGCGGCCGAGTTCGCCGCCACCCGGGAGCGTCACCCGGAGATCGACCGCCATCTCGCCGTTGCGGACCTCGTCGTACTGAACAAGACCGACCGGGCCGGGGAGGCCGGCCAGCTGCGTGTCCGGGAGGCCGTCGCGGCCACCGGCAGCACGGCGGCCGTGGTTCCCGCCAGCTACGGCCGCGTCGATCCCGAGCTGCTCTTCGATCCCGCGCTGCGGCCCGACAGCGAGGAGAAGGCACGTCAGCTGAGCTTCGAGGACCTGTACCTGGCGGAGCGGGCGGCGGAGGCGGGGGAGGAGCACGGGGACCATCTGCACGCGGCGTACGAGAGTCTCGACTTCACCACGGACGTGGCCATGAGTCCCCGTCGGCTGATGGCCTTCCTGGACTCCCGGCCGGAAGGGCTCTACCGGATCAAGGGGTACGTCGACTTCGGCGCGGGAGACCCCGACAACGCCTACGCGCTGCACGCCGTCGGCAGGTTCCTGCGGTTCGTCCCGCAGCCCTGGACCCGTGGCGGGCCCCGGCTGACCCGGCTCGTGCTGATCGGCTCCGGCATCGACGTACAGGGTCTGCGCAAGGCGTTGGAAGGCTGTCGCGCGGCGGACGAGCCGACGCCGGACACGGAGCAGGACGCCGCACACGAGCGATCCATGTGGGGCGTCCTGCGCTACGTGCGCGGGCCCGGCGACGAGATGTAGCGCCACGGGCCGGGCTTGCTACACCGGGCCGGCGATCACCGCGACCGGGGACTCCAGAGGCGTCCCGGAACCGTCGCGGCGCGGGTCGGGCTCGGGCAGCGTGGCCGGTGTGCCGTTCTTCTGCGCGGCGCGAGCGGGTGTCGGGCCCGCCCAGGCGAACGTGAGCACGTCCTCGCCCTTCAGGAACCGCTGACAGCGCACCCCGCCGGTGGCCCGGCCCTTGCGCGGGTACTGGTCGAACGGGGTGAGCTTGCAGGTCAGCACGGAGTCGTCCAGCGTGCCGTGCGAACCGGCCACCGTGAACACCACGGCATCAGAGGCCGGATCCACCGCGGCGAAGGAGAGCACCTCCGCGCCCTCCGTGAGCTTCACGCCCGCCATACCGCCGGCCGGACGCCCCTGCGGGCGCACCTGTGCCGCCGGATAACGCAGCAGCTGCGCGTCCGAGGTGATGAAGACCAGGTCCTCCTCGCCGGTACGCAGCTCCACGGCGCCGACGATCCGGTCACCGTCCTTGAGGGTGATGACCTCCAGCTCGTCCTTGTTGGCCGGATAGTCGGGCACCACACGCTTCACGACACCCTGCAGGGTGCCGACCGCCAGCCCCGGGGAGGACTCGTCGAGGGTGGTGAGGCACACGACCTCCTCGTCCGCCTCCAGAGTGAGGAACTCCGCGACCATCGCACCGCCCGAGAGGTTGGGCGCCGCGTGGGTGTCCGGCAGCTGCGGCAGATCGATCACGGCGAGCCGCATCAGCCGCCCCGTCGAGGTCACCACGCCGATGTCGCCGCGTGCCGTGGCCGGTACGGACGAGACGATCACATCGTGCTTGGCACGCTTGGCGTCCTCGGCGAGGACGATCGGGTCGCCATTGGCCGTACGGGCCAGCAGGCCGGTCGAGGACAGCAGCACCCGGCAAGGGTCGTCCGCTACCTCCAGCGGAACCGCCGCGATCTGCGAACCGGCCGACTCCAGCAGCACCGTACGCCGGTCGGTGCCGAACTTCTTGGCGACCGCCGCCAGTTCCGTGGAGACGAGCTTGCGCAGCTCAGGGTCCGATTCGAGGATCGCGGTCAGCTCGTCGATCTCGGCGTTGAGCCGGTCCTGCTCGCTCTCCAGCTCGACCCGGTCGAACCGGGTGAGCCGGCGCAGCGGGGTGTCCAGGATGTACTGCGTCTGGACCTCGCTCAGCGAGAAGCGCTCGATGAGCCGGTCCTTGGCCTGCGCCGAATTGTCACTGGACCGGATGAGCCGGATGACCTCGTCGATGTCGATCAGCGCGACGAGGAGACCCTCGACCAGGTGCAGCCGGTTGCGGCGCTTGGTCCGGCGGAACTCGCTGCGCCGGCGCACCACGTCGAAGCGGTGGTCGAGGTAGACCTCCAGGAGCTCCTTGAGGCCCAGCGTGAGCGGCTGTCCGTCGACCAGTGCCACGTTGTTGATGCCGAAGGACTCCTCCATCGGCGTCAGCTTGTAGAGCTGCTCCAGCACGGCCTCCGGCACGAAACCGTTCTTCACCTCGATGACCAGGCGCAGTCCGTGCGCGCGGTCGGTGAGGTCCTTGACGTCCGCGATGCCCTGGAGCTTCTTCGCCGAGACCAGGTCCTTGATCTTGGCGATCACCTTCTCGGGACCGACGCTGAAGGGCAGTTCGGTGACGACCAGACCCTTGCGGCGTGCCGTGACGTTCTCCACGGCGACGGTGGCGCGGATCTTGAACGATCCGCGCCCCTTCGCGTACGCGTCCTTGATGCCGCCGAGGCCCACGATCCGGCCACCGGTCGGCAGGTCGGGACCGGGGACGAACCGCATCAGGGTGTCCAGGTCCGCGCCCGGATGCTTGATCAGGTGGCGGGCGGCGGCGATGACCTCGCCCAGGTTGTGCGGCGGCATATTGGTCGCCATGCCGACCGCGATCCCGGTCGTGCCGTTGACCAGGAGGTTGGGATAGGCGGCCGGCAGGACGACCGGCTCCTGCTCCTGGCCGTCGTAGTTCGACTGGAAGGCGACGGTGTCCTCGTCGATCGACTCCGTCATCAACGACGTCGCGTCGGCCATCCGGCACTCGGTGTACCGCATGGCGGCCGGCGGGTCGTCGTTGCCGAGCGAGCCGAAGTTTCCGTGTCCGTCGACAAGGGGGAGCCGCATGGAGAACGGCTGTGCCATCCGCACCAGCGCGTCGTAGATCGACGCGTCACCGTGCGGGTGCAACTTACCCATGACCTCGCCGACGACGCGGGCGCACTTCACGTAGCCGCGGTCCGGGCGCAGGCCCATCTCGTTCATCTGGTACACGATGCGGCGGTGCACCGGCTTCAAGCCGTCACGGGCGTCCGGCAGGGCCCGTGAGTAGATCACCGAATACGCGTACTCAAGGAAGGAGCCCTGCATTTCGTCGACGACGTCGATGTCGAGGATCTTCTCCTCGAAGTCGTCCGGCGGCGGGGTCTTCGTGCTGCGGCGGGCCATCGCGGCTGCGACTCCTTCACGGATTCTGTTCGGGCAACCTCAGGTTCTGACGCGGACCATTGTGGACCGCCGCACCGACAACTCCGACCTCGACCCGTCCCAAAGGCGGTTCTCGACCCGTCCCAAAGGCGGTTCTCGACCCGTCCCGAGGGGGGTTCTCGACCCGTCCCGAAGGGGTCGGGACCCTCTTTTCCGACGGCTTCGGCGTGACTCGCGCATGACTTGCGCATGACGTGCGCGGCACGGGAACTTCGCCAGGTGTCGGTGCGCTTGCTTACAGTGGCAGGTCTCGCACCACATCCAGTATCGCGATCGAAGGGACGTACATGCCCATGGGTCACACGGCCACAGCCCAGGCCGGCTCCGGCGGCTTGACAGCGACCGAGCACCGTCTGGCCAACGGCCTGCGCGTGGTGCTCTCCGAGGACCATCTGACCCCGGTCGCCGCGGTGTGCCTCTGGTACGACGTCGGCTCGCGCCACGAGGTCAAGGGACGCACCGGTCTGGCTCACCTTTTCGAGCACCTGATGTTCCAGGGCTCCGGCCAGGTCAAGGGGAACGGCCACTTCGAGCTGGTGCAGGGCGCCGGCGGCTCGCTCAACGGCACCACCAGCTTCGAGCGGACCAACTACTTCGAGACGATGCCCACGCACCAGCTGGAGCTCGCCCTGTGGCTCGAAGCCGACCGGATGGGCTCGCTGCTCGCCGCGCTCGACGAGGAGTCCATGGAGAACCAGCGGGACGTCGTCAAGAACGAGCGCCGGCAGCGGTACGACAACGTCCCGTACGGCACCGCGTTCGAGCGGCTGACCGCCCTCGCGTACCCGGAGGGCCACCCGTACCACCACACCCCGATCGGGTCCATGGCGGACCTGGACGCGGCGACCCTCGATGACGCGCGGTCCTTCTTCCGTACGAACTACGCGCCCAACAACGCGGTGCTCTCGGTCGTCGGCGACATCGATCCCGAGCAGACGCTCGCCTGGATCGAGAAGTACTTCGGCACCATCCCGTCGCACGACGGGAAGCAGCCGCCGAGGGACGGCTCACTGCCCGAGGTCATCGGCGGCGAGCTGCGCGAGGAGGTCCACGAGGAGGTCCCGGCGCGCGCGCTGATGGCCGCCTACCGGCTGCCGCACGACGGCACCCGGGAGTGCGACGCCGCGGATCTCGCGCTGACCGTGCTGGGCGGCGGAGAGTCGTCCCGGCTGCACAACCGGCTGGTCCGTCGCGACCGGACGGCCGTCGCGGCCGGATTCGGGCTGCTGCGGCTGGCCGGCGCGCCCTCGCTCGGCTGGCTGGACGTCAAGACGTCCGGCGGCGTCGAGGTGGCGCAGATCGAGGCCGCGGTCGACGAGGAGCTCGCCCGATTCGCCGAGGAGGGCCCCTCGCCCGAGGAGATGGAGCGGGCCCAGGCCCAGTTGGAGCGGGAGTGGCTGGACCGGCTCGGTACGGTCGCGGGCCGCGCCGACGAACTGTGCCGGTACGCCGTGCTGTTCGGTGACCCGCAGCTCGCCCTGAGCGCGGTGCACCGGGTGCTCGACGTCACCGCGGAGGAGGTCAGGGCGGCCGCCAGGGCCCAGCTGCGGCCCGACAACCGGGCGGTACTGGTCTACGAGCCGGTCGAGCCCGCGGAGCCCGCAGACGAGGCGGGGACCGCCGCCGCCGACACCGACGCGCACGAAGGGGCGGACAAGTGAGCGACGCTGCCGTGACTGGAGTTTCGATGGAGTACCACCCGCAGCCCGCCCCCGGGACGGCCAGGCCCTGGGCCTTCCCCGCGCCCGAGCGCGGTGCCCTGCCCAATGGCCTCACGGTGCTGCGCTGCCACCGCCCCGGCCAGCAGGTCGTCGCCGTCGAGGTCTTCCTCGAAGCACCGCTCGACGCGGAGCCCGAGGGTCTGGACGGGGTGGCCACGATCATGTCGCGCGCCCTGTCCGAGGGCACCGACAAGCGCAGTGCGGAGGAGTTCGCCGCCGAGCTGGAACGGTGCGGCGCCACTCTGGACGCCCACGCCGACCACCCCGGCGTCCGGGTCTCCCTGGAGGTGCCCGCCTCCAGGCTGGCCAAGGCGCTCGGCCTGGTCGCGGAGGCCCTGCGGGCACCGGCCTTCGCCGACAGCGAGATCGAGCGGCTGGTGAACAACCGGCTCGACGAGATCCCGCACGAGCAGGCGAACCCCGCCCGGCGCGCGGCCAAGCAGCTCTCCAAGGAGCTCTTCCCGGCCACGGCCCGTATGTCGCGCCCGCGCCAGGGCACCGAGAAGACCGTCGAGCGGATCGACTCCGCGGCCGTGCGCGCCTTCTACGACGCCCACGTCCGCCCGTCCACCGCGACCGCCGTGGTCGTCGGTGACCTCACCGGCATCGACCTGGACGCCCTGCTCTCCGAGACCCTGGGCGACTGGTCGGGCAACACCGCCGCGGCCCGTCCGGTCCCGCCGATCACCGCCGACGACACCGGCCGGGTGGTCATCGTGGACCGCCCCGGAGCGGTGCAGACCCAGCTGCTGATCGGCCGGATCGGCGCGGACCGGCACGACAGCGTCTGGCCGGCCCAGGTGCTCGGCACCTACTGCCTGGGAGGCACGCTGACCTCCCGGCTCGACCGGGTGCTGCGTGAGGAGAAGGGCTACACCTACGGCGTGCGCGCCTTCGCCCAGGTGCTGCGCTCCTCGGCCCGGGACTCCGCCTCGGGGGCGACCGGCGCCGCGATGCTCGCGATCAGCGGCTCGGTGGACACGGAGTCCACCGGACCGGCGCTGGAAGACCTCTGGAAGGTGCTGCGGACCTTGGCCGCGGAGGGTCTGACGGACGCCGAGCGCGAGACGGCCGTGCAGAACCTCGTGGGCGTGGCACCGCTGAAGTTCGAGACGGCCGCCTCCGTCGCGGGCACCCTCGCGGACCAGGTCGAGCAGCACCTCGCCGACGACTACCAGGCGCAGCTGTACGCGCGCCTCGCCGAGACCGGCACGGTGGAGGCGACGGCGGCCGTGGTCAACGCCTTCCCGGAGGACCGCCTCGTCACGGTCCTCGTCGGGGACGCCGCGCAGATCAAGGAGCCCGTCACGGCTCTCGGCATCGGAGAGGTCTCGGTCGTCACCGGCTGAACCGCCACCGCCCCCGACAGCGGGGCGGGAGCGAGGCCCTGGCGGGTCGTCTGCCGCCAGGGCCTCCCTTTTTGTCCGCTTTGGTGGAGAGGTTGCCTGTCTGCCCTGTGGGATGCGCTACAAAACCGCCTGTCCGTTTGGTGCGGGGAAGTGCCCCCGCTTAGCGTCGGCGCGGCTGTCCGTCACTCGTATGCCGCATCCGCGACGTACCGGGCAGCCATCGCCGAGTCCCCGTCAGGCGCGAGCCGGGGGAGCCGGGGACCCACGCAGTCCCTGGGGTGAATCGGACGGCCGTGCCTCTGTGGGGGCCCGGTGTCCGTAGGAGACCTTCCTGCTCCGAACCCGTCAGCTAACCCGGTAGGCGAGAAGGAAGGAAAGGATCAGCCACTTCATGGCGTTCACCCGTGCCACGGGGAAGCACCGTGCCCCGTGCCGTATGACGCGCCGCGGCGCGAAGGCTCTCGGCATCGCGGCCCTGGCGACCGCCGGAGTCATCGGCTCGCCGGCCTCCCCGGCGCTCGCGGAGGACACCGAGACCTCTGCCGCCGGCACCGGCCTCTCCCAGATCATCGCCATCGAGGGCGACCTGGCCGACCGGATCGACGCCCAGGCGGACGCGCAGCGGCACCAGGCCGACGCCGCAGAGGCGAAGGCCAAGGCCGAAGCCGACGCGAAGAAGAAGGCCGAGGCGAAGGCCAGGAAGGCCAAGGCCGCCGCTGCCAGGGCCAAGGAGGCCCGCGAGAGCGAGGCGCGTGCCGCCCGCTCCGCCGAGCGCGCCCGGCTGGGCACCTTCCAGCTGCCCGTCGCGGGTTCCTACGTGAGCACCGGCTACAAGTCCAGCGGCTCCCTGTGGTCTTCCGGCAGCCACTCCGGCATCGACTTCCACGCCGCGTCCGGCAGCTCCGTCGTCGCCGTCGGCGCCGGTACGGTCGTCGAGGCCGGCTGGGGCGGCGCGTACGGCAACAACATCGTGCTCCGGATGACGGACGGCACGTACACCCAGTACGGCCACCTCTCCTCGATCGCCGTGTCCGTCGGCCAGAGCGTTGGTCAGGGGCAGCGGATCGGCCTCTCCGGTGCCACCGGCAACGCCACCGGACCGCACCTCCACTTCGAGGCCCGCACCACCCCGTCGTACGGCTCCGACATGGACCCGGTCGCCTACCTGCGCGCCCACGGCGTCACCGTCTGACCGACACGAAGCACCTCAGCGAAGGCCCCGGCGACGCGCCGGGGCCTTCAGTCGTACCCGGCGCCTGACCATGGCGCGGCACCCCTTCCCGAACCCGTCCGCGACCAAAAGATATTCATGAATTTACGCCCGGCATCGGAAATGCGTCCGCATTGCAATAGAGTCACAGGACAGGCGTCGATCGGCCGCGTTCCGCGGGGATTAAGGCGGAGGTTCGGACATGCGCATTCCGGCGCATTCGGTATGCACGGCAATCCGTGACGACATCGTCTCCGGTGTCTTCGAACGCGGCAGCCGACTCACCGAGGAAGTGCTCGCACGCCGTTACGGGGTCTCCCGTGTCCCGGTGCGTGAAGCGCTGCGCACCCTGGAGTCAGAGGGCTTCGTGGTCACCCGCAGGCACGCCGGGGCCTGCGTCGCCGAGCCCGACGAGCAGGAGGCGGCGGATCTGCTTGAGGTCCGGATGCTGCTGGAACCGCTCGGTGCGGCCCGTGCCGCCCAGCGCCGCACCGACGCCCACCTCAAGGTGTTGCGCGGCCTGGTCAGGCTGGGCCAGGAGCGGGCCCGCCGGGGCGAGGGCGAGGATCTGCGCTCCCTGGGCGGCTGGTTCCACGAGACCCTCGCCCAGGCCTCCGGAAGCCCCGGACTGATCGCACTGCTCACCCAGCTCCGGCACAAGATCGCCTGGATGTACGCGGTCGACCCGCCGGCCCGCCCCGCCGATTCCTGGGCCGAGTACGGGGCCATCGTGGACGCCGTGGCGCGCGGCGACGCGGAACGGGCGAGGGCGCTCGCCGCCCAGCACGCCGAGCGGGCCACCGCCGCGCACCGGCTGCGCCGCCCCGGCCGCCCCGCTGCTCCGGCCGTGCCCCGGGCCGGCCGGGTGAGGACTTCGCAACATGCCGTAAACACCCAGGGCGGCCGTCATTAACAATTACGCCGTATACAAGAAGTAGCTATTCGCCGAAGCGTTCCTGGTGCTGTCCATTCCGTTGTTCCGCTCGCTGCCCTGAATTATTTCCGGCGGCCGGATGATATGGGTCGCAATGGACAGCATTCTCGTGCGAACGCAAAAGCCGCGGCTCCCGGTCGGGGGTGCCGCGGCTCTCGCGCAGGAATTCCAGGCGGTCGTGACCGCTGGGTCAGACGGTCTCCGGGAGCTCGTCGAGCCCCTCGGCGACCAGCTTGGACAGACGGTCCAGAGCGGCCTCTGCGTTGTCGGCCTCGGACGCGAGAACGATCTCCTCGCCGCCCTGGGCGCCGAGCCCGAGCACCGCGAGCATGGACGCGGCGTTCACCGGATTGCCGTCGGCCTTGGCGATGGTCACGGGGACGCCGGAGGCCGTGGCGGCACGGACGAAGATGGATGCGGGGCGGGCGTGCAGGCCCTCGGCCCAACCGACGTTGACGCGGCGCTCAGCCATGGTTCTGCCCTTCACGAATCAATGGTTGTCTAGACCAGTCTCTCATGCAGTGCGCGATGCTCCGGCCGACCCGCGGCCCGTCCGCGGACCGCTTCCGCCGTCGGCCGGCCACCCCCAGACTGCCCCGGCCCCGACCCCCACGCGACCGCTGGCGGAGCCGTACGCTTTGCCCATGGAGCCCTCTGTGGAGCAGAGTCCGCATCACGCCTACCCCGGCCACTGGGAGGCGGACGTGGTGCTCCGCGACGGCGGCACCGCCCGGATCAGGCCGATCACCACGGACGACGCCGAGCGGCTGGTCAGCTTCTACGAGCAGGTCTCCGACGAGTCGAAGTACTACCGCTTCTTCGCCCCCTACCCCCGGCTCTCCGCCAAGGACGTCCACCGCTTCACCCATCACGACTACGTCGACCGGGTGGGACTCGCCGTCACGGTGGGCGGCGAGTTCATCGCCACCGTCCGCTACGACCGGATCGACGCCACGGGCAGGCCCGCCTCCGCTCCGGCGGACGAGGCCGAGGTCGCCTTCCTCGTCCAGGACGCGCACCAGGGCCGCGGGGTCGCCTCCACCCTCCTCGAACACATCGCGGCCGTCGCCCGCGAGCGCGGTATCCGGCGCTTCGCCGCCGAGGTGCTCCCCGCCAACAACAAGATGATCAAGGTGTTCCGGGACGCCGGATACACCCAGCAGCGCAGCTTCGAGGACGGCTCCGTCCACCTCACCCTGGACCTCGAACCGACCGCCGAGTCGCTCGCCGTCCAGCGCGCCCGCGAGCAGCGGGCGGAGGCGCGGTCCGTGCAGCGGCTGCTCGCCCCCGGCTCCGTCGCCGTCATCGGCGCGGGGCGCAACCCGGGCGGGGTCGGCCGCACCGTCCTGCGCAACCTCCTCGGCGCGGGCTTCACCGGCCGCGCCTACGCGGTGAACAGCGCCCTGGACACGGACCAGGACACCATCGACGGGGTGCCCGCCCACCGCTCCCTCGGCGAGATCGGCGAACCGGTCGACCTCGCCGTCGTCGCCGTCCCCGCCGAGCGGGTGCCGGAGGCCGTCGCCGACTGCGGGGAACACGGCGTCCAGGGACTCGTCGTCCTCTCCGCCGGATACGCCGAGTGGGGCGCGGAGGGCCGCGAACGGCAGCGCGAACTGGTGCGCCAGGCCCGCTCGTACGGCATGCGCATCATCGGCCCGAACGCCTTCGGCATCATCAACAACTCCGAGGCGGTCCGGCTGAACGCCTCACTCGCTCCGGAACGGCCCGCCTCCGGGCGCATCGGCCTGTTCACCCAGTCCGGCGCGATCGGCATCGCCCTGCTCTCCGGGCTCTACCGGCGCGGCGCGGGGCTCTCCACCTTCATCTCGGCCGGAAACCGCGCCGACATCTCCGGCAACGACTTCCTCCAGTACTGGTACGAGGACCCGGACACCGATGTCGCCCTGCTGTACCTCGAATCGCTCGGCAACCCCCGCAAGTTCACCCGCCTCGCCCGGCGTACCGCCGCGGTGAAGCCGGTGGTCGTGGTCAAGGGCGCCCGGCACAGCGGCTCCACCCCGCCGGGCCACGCCGTACCCATCAGCCGGATCCCGGACGCCACCGTCTCCGCGCTGATGCGGCAGGCGGGCGTGATCCGCGTCGACACGGTGACCGAGATGATCGACGCGGGCCTGCTCCTCGCGGACCAGCCGCTCCCGGCGGGCGGCCGCGTCGCGATCCTGGGCAACTCCGAATCCCTCGGGCTGCTCACGTACGACGCCTGCCTGGCCGAGGGGCTGCGGCCGCGTCCGCCGCGCGACCTCACCACCGCCGCCACCCCGCAGGACTTCCGGGACGCGCTGGCCGAGGCGCTGGCCGACGAGGGCTGCGACGCGGTGATCGTGACGGCCATCCCATGGGTGGGGGAGGACGGCGAAGCGGAGCAGGGCGACGGCGAGGTGCTGGCCACCGCCCTGCACGCGGCCGCCGCCGCGGGTCCGGCCAAGCCGGTGGCCGTCGTCCACGTGGAGATCGGCGGCCTCGCGGAGGCCCTGGCCGCGGCCACCAGCACGGTGGCCCAGCAGCGCCCGGCCCCGGCGCGGCCGTCCGGCCCGGCGCCGGGCCGGACGGCCGCCACGCCCACCACATCGGTACCCTCCGCCACAACAGCGTCCCCAGCCACGACACCGCCCTCGGTGACGCCCGCGCCCCTCGGCGATACGGACGCCGCGCCCGGGGCGGCCGGACCCGGTGAAGCTCGCGCCGTCGGCCGGATCCCCGCCTATCCGGCCGCCGAACGCGCCGTCCGCGCGCTCTCCGAAGCCGTGAAGTACGCCCAGTGGCGACGCCAGGCGGCGGTCCCCGGCAAGGTGCCCGAGTTCCTCGACGACACCATCGACGAGGCGGGGGCGGCGGCCCGTATCGACGCGATTCTCGGCAAGGACCCCGATCCGCGCGGCAGGCCCCTGTCGCCCGACGAGGCCCGCGAGCTGCTGGCCTGCTACGGCATCACCGTCCGGCCGACGCTGCCGGCCCCGGACGCGGAGGCGGCCGTCGCCGCCGCCGGGCGGCTCGGCTACCCGGTCGCGCTGAAGACCACCGCACCCCATCTGCGCCACCGCGCCGACCTCGGCGGTGTCCGGCTGGACCTCGCCACCGAGTCCGCCGTGCGCCGCGCCTACGGCGAACTGACGGAGCTGCTGGGCAAGCCCGCCGAGCTGCGGCCCGTGGTGCAGGCCATGGCCCCGCGCGGTGTCGACACCGTCGTACGGGCCACGATCGACCCGGCCGCGGGCGCCGTCCTCTCCTTCGGCCTGGCGGGCGCGCCGTCCGAGCTGCTCGGTGACACCGCCCACCGGCTGGTTCCGGCCACCGACCGGGACGCCGCCGAGCTGATCCGCTCGATCCGGGCCGCCCCGGTCCTCTTCGGCTGGCGCGGCTCGGCGCCGGTGGACACCGGGGCGCTGGAAGAACTGCTGCTCAGGGTCTCGCTGCTGGTCGACGACCACCCAGAGGTGGTCGCCGTGGCCCTGGAACCCGTGGTGGTCGCCACCCAGGGGCTGACGGTCCTCGGAGCGAGCGTCCGGCTCTCGCCGCCCCCGGCCCGTACCGACCTCGGCCCGCGCAGGCTCTCCAACTACTGAACCGCCCGACCCGCGCGCCGTCCGGGACGGGGCGGGCAGGACGTCCCCGGCAGCCATCAGCCCCCCGTAGGATGGTCCGTATGGCTAAGACCGGTACGACGACCCAGGGGCTGCGCGCGGCGATCGAGCGCAGTGGCTACTACCCGGCCCTCGTGGCCGAGGCGGTGGAGGCCGCCGTGGGCGGTGAGCCGGTCGCTTCGTACCTGGTGCACCAGGAGACCACCTTCGACTCCAACGAGGTGCGCCGGCACGTCACCGTCCTGGTACTCACGGATAACCGTTTCGTCGTCAGCCACACCGACGAGCAGAACGCCGACACCAGCTCCCCGACGCCCTACGCCACCACCTCGACCGAGTCGGTCAAGCTCGACCGGATCTCCTCGGTCGTGGTGAGCCGCGTGGTGGCCAACCCGGAGAAGTACGTGCCCGGCACGCTGCCCCGCGAGGTCGTCCTGACCATCGGCTGGGGCGCGGTCTCCCGGATCGACCTGGAGCCCGCCGCCTGCGGTGACCCCAACTGCGAGGCGGACCACGGCTACACCGGCAGCTCCACCGCCGACGACCTGAGCCTGCGGGTCAGCGAGGCCGGCGACGGCCCCGACACCGTGCGCCAGACCCTCGCCTTCGCCCAGGCGCTGTCCGAGGCCACCGCCGCCACCGCCACCGCCGCGGCAGAGCGCTGATGGCCCAGCCGGCCTGGCAGGACCCGGTGCCACTGGGCATCGACACCGCCCCCGTGCCCGAGTACGGCAGCGGCTCGTTGGCCGATCTGCTGCCCACGCTCGTCGCGGGTCAGGGGGTGGCGGGGTTCACGCCCACGATCGCGGAGCTCAAGCCCGCCGACCGCAACTGCGTCTTCCTGATCGACGGCCTCGGCTGGGAGCAGATCCGGTCCCATCCCGACGAAGCGCCCTTCCTGCACTCGCTGCTGCCCACCTCGCGCGGCGGCACGGGCCGCCCGATCACGGCCGGTTTCCCGGCGACCACCGCGACCTCGCTGGCCTCGGTCGGTACCGGCCTGCCCCCCGGCGAGCACGGCCTCGCCGGGTACACCGTGCGCAATCCGGCGACCGGCGCGCTGATGAACCAACTGCGCTGGCGGCCCTGGTCGGAGCCGAAGGTCTGGCAGCCGCACCCCACGGTCTTCACCCTCGCCGACGCGGCCGGAGTGCGCACCGCCCAGGTCTCCGCGCCCGCCTTCGAGCAGACCCCGCTCACCAAGGTGGCGCTCAGCGGTGGCTCGTTCCTCGGCCGGCTGACCGGCGAGGACCGGATGGACGTCGCGGCCGAACGGCTGGCCGCCGGTGACCGCTCGCTCGTCTACACCTACTACAGCGAGGTCGACGGCATGGGGCACCGCTTCGGCGTCGACTCCGACGCCTGGCGCGGCCAGCTGATGCACGTCGACGGACTGGCCAGGCGGCTGGCGGAGCAGCTACCGCCGCGCTCGGCGCTGTACATCACCGCCGACCACGGCATGATCGACATCCCGTTCGACGAGCAGTCCCGGATCGACTTCGACGCGGACTGGGAGCTGCGCGCGGGTGTCGCGCTGCTCGGCGGCGAGGGCCGCGCCCGCCATGTGTACGCCGTCCCCGGCGCGGCGGCCGATGTGCTGGCCGTCTGGCGCGAGGTGCTCGGCGAGCAGTTCTGGGTGGCGAGCCGGGACGAGGCCGTCGCGGCGGGCTGGTTCGGCCCCCGGGCCGACGAACGCGTCCTCGGCCGGATCGGCGACGTGGTCGCGGCTGCCCACGACGACGTGGTGATCACCGCTACCGACAACGAGCCGCACGAGTCCGCGATGGTGGGCATGCACGGCTCGGTGACCCCCGTCGAGCAGCTCGTCCCGCTCCTCGAAGTACGCTCGTAGCCCAGGTCCCCGCGTACCCCTCCCCGCCCGTCCCGAAAGGTGCTCGACCCCTCATGCCCGAGCTGGTTTTCTTCTCCGGAACCATGGACTGCGGGAAGAGCACACTCGCACTCCAGATCGGGCACAACCGGTCGGCGCGGGGCCTTGAGGGCGTGATCTTCACCCGGGACGACCGGGCGGGGGAGGGCAAACTCTCCTCCCGGCTGGGTCTGGTGACGGACGCGGTCGAGGCGGACGAGGGGATGGACCTGTACGCGTACGTGGTGGCCAGGCTCTCCAAGGGCGCCAGGGTCGACTACGCGATCGTGGACGAGGCGCAGTTCCTGGCCCCGGACCAGATCGATCAACTGGCCCGCGTCGTGGACGACCTGGAGATGGACGTCTTCGCCTTCGGGATCACCACGGACTTCCGTACGAAGCTGTTCCCCGGTTCACAGCGGCTGATCGAGCTGGCGGACCGGGTCGAGCAGCTTCAGGTCGAGGCCCTGTGCTGGTGCGGGGCCCGTGCGACGCACAACGCCCGGACGATAGAGGGCGAGATGGTCGTCGAGGGCGCTCAGGTCGTGGTCGGTGATGTGAACCGCCAGGCGGGCGAGGTCGGTTACGAGGTCCTCTGCCGCCGCCACCACTCGCGCCGGGTGACCGCTGCGTCCGCTCGGGCGGGTGCGCTCTCGCCCGATGTCCTGCCGGTGTCGCCCGCCTGACACCGGGGGCGCCTTCTCAACGAGGCGACTGGTGCCGATGGCCGATTTTCGGCCGGTTTCGCCGTGCGCGGCCTCCGGATCGATCCGTGGCATAACGGCCCCTGTAATCGATGGCTGAAAACCGACCGTTTGCCGCTCTCCCGGTACCGAACTCCTGTTCTAGAGTCACGGGTTGTACGGGGGGTGGCCGGGCCGGTGCCGGGACGGCTGATGTGTGCCGGGGAGAGCTCTGCCCACCCTCATCACACACTGGGAGGGACCTTGCACGTCCGATTCGTGGCTCGTACCGCCCTGGTCGCCGCACTGCTGGCGGCGACCGTCACCGCGGCACCCTCGGCTTCGGCCGCCGACAACCACCTGACGCTCCGTCCGTCGGCCGACGGACGGTCCGCGGTCGCGACGGAGACCCGGCCGGTGGCCGCCTGGCGGCTCGACGACCGCAACCGTTCCCAGCGGGCCGCCGCGTGGGCGGGTCCCTACCGGGGACTGCCCGGCCCCGGCGTCCGGTTCGGAGACCAGGGGCCCGACGGCAGTATGCCGGGCGCCGCGAACTTCGACGGGGGCGACTTCAGCTACCTGAACACGGACGGAATCGCCGTGGACACCACCCACGCCTTCACCGCCGGAGTATGGGTGCTCCCCGAGGAGACCGGTCGGGACACGACGGCCATCACCCAGACCGGCATCGCGAGTACGGCCAACTTCTCCCTCGGCACGACCACCGACGCCGCCGGGAACCCGGTCTGGAGCTTCACGCTGCCGTCGGCGGACGGCGAGACGCTGGTCACCGGAGGCACCCCGCAGGCGGGCGAGTGGGCCTACCTCGCCGGGGTCTACGACCCGGCCACCGGCTCCGCGCGGCTCTATGTGGACGGCGCCCCAGTGGCCACCGAGGACGCGGCGGTGCCCGAGGACACCGTCCTGTGGAACTTCGTGATGGGGCGGGACGGCAACGACTACTCCAAGAAGAGGTGGCAAGGAGACCTGGCGGACGTCAGGCTGTGGGACTCCGTCATCGATCCGGTCGAGCTCGCCGAACTCGGCCGCCGCAAGCCGTGGCTCAGGGCCTACTGGCCGATGGAGACCACCGTGCTCTGCTGCGACGGGCTGACCATGATCCCCGAAGTGGACCACCGCGCGGACTTCCTGCTCGGCGGCGACGCCCACATCACCACCGATGACGCGCTGGCGGACACCGGCAGTGTCTCGCTGGACGGCGACGGCGACTATCTCGAAAGCGACATCCCGCCGCTCAACACGTCCAGGAGCTGGGCCGTCTCCGCGAAGGTCCGGCTGCGCGGCACCCCCGACCGCGACATGGCCGTACTCTCGCAGCTCGGCCGGCAGGCGGACGCCTTCACCCTCCGCTACCGGGCGGCGGACCGGAGCTGGCAGGCCGTCCTCGCCCACGCCGACGAGCCGGACGCCACCACGACTCAGATCGGCGCGCCCGCCCGGGGCGGTATCCAGACCCTGCTGCTGCAGTACGACGAGCGGGCCGGCAACGTCCAGCTCTGGATCGACGGCACCCTTGCCGACAGCGCGCCGTACGCGGCGGCCGACGTCTGGGAGGCCGTGAGCTACCTCCAGGCAGGCCGGGACTCGGCGGCCGACGGGGTCGGGGCCCACTACCTCGACGGTGACATCGACGAGGTGCGCACCTGGGCCGGGGTGCTCTCCGGCGAGGAGATCAACTCGCTCTGAGCCGGGGCCGGGGCCGGGGCCGGGGCGCCGCCTCCGGTACGGGCAGGGCTGGGTCTACGGAACGAGCAGGCCCAGCCCGCCACACGTGCGCGCCTCGAAGGACTCGATGCGCAGGGCCTGTTCGTCGGTGAGCACATCGCACACCCAGTCCCAGTGCAGCGCCACCCGGTCACCGGGGCGGACGCCGTCGATCAGCGTCCGCCCGCCGGCCGCGAGGCGCACCGTCTCCACCTGCCAGTCGCCGGCAGCGGTTCCGGTCCCGTCCCAGACCAGCGGACGGGACCGGACGGTCGCCACCTCTGTGCCGCCCGTGAGCACCACGCCCGTCCGGACGCGGCACCGGTCCAGGACGGACAACGCGGTCGGATTCCCGTCCGGCCGGAGCATCCGCGCCCACGGGTAGACCTCGAACACCTGGAAGCTGTGGTGGGCCAGGGCGCGCCCCGCCGCCTCCCGCCAGGTGCCGCCCAGCTGGCCGCGGAACCGGTCGGTCAGCCGCTCGACCAAGGCCGCCGGATCGGCCAGCTCCAGCAGCTCGTTGCCGATCCAGTAGGCCTCGACCACCCGCACATCGAGCGGGTCCGGGAGCCCGGCCGTCTCCGCGAGGAACTGCAGATAGCACCAGGCCCCCTCGAACTGCCGGGCCCGCCGCTCGATACCGGCGGTCTCCTCCCGGCGCAGCAGCGCCGCCGCGTCGGCGGGGCCGCAGTAGCCGAGCTCGTTGGGCGGGTAGGCGTATCGCGCGAACAACAGCGCGCCCTCAGCACTCACTCAGCAGATCCTCGCCCGTTGCCACGCACTCAGCAGATCCTCGCCAGTCGTTCGCCACGCACTCAGCAGATCCTCGGCAGCTGTTCACCGATCGGCAGACCGATCACCCGGCTCCCGCCCAGCCCCGTCCGCGCGACCACCATCCCCGCGTGATCCGGCACGCAGCTGCCGATCGCACATGCGGACCGGCCCAGCGGGTGGGCCCGCATCGCGGCCAGCACCCGGTCCGCGTCCTCGGCGGGAACGATGGCGATCAGCTTGCCCTCGTTGGCCACCTGGAGCGGGTCGAGCCCGAGCAGACTGCACGCGTCCCGCACGGTGGGCGGCACCGGCAGCAGCCGTTCCACCAGCTCGATGCCCACCTCCGAGGCGCGGGCGATCTCGTTCAGCGAGGCGGAGACACCCCCGCGCGTGGGGTCCCGGAGCACATGGACGTCGCTGCCGGTGGCGAGCATGGCGGCGACGAGCCCGTGCAGCGCTGCCGTGTCGCTCTCGACGGTAGTGCCGAACTCCAGCCCCTCGCGGCAGCTCATCACCGCCACCCCGTGCACCCCGATGTCACCGCTGACGAGCACGGCGTCGCCTGGGCGGGCCCGGCGCGGGCTGATGTCGACACCGGCCGGCACCACGCCGATGCCCGAGGTGTTGAGGTAGACGCCGTCACCGCTGGCGCGCTCCACGACCTTGGTGTCACCGGTGACCAGGCGTACGCCGGCGTCCTCCGCAGCCCGGCCCACGGCCTGCGCGATCCGGCCGAGGACGCTCAGCTCCGTGCCCTCCGCGAGGATGAAGGCGGTCGACAGGAACAGCGGCGTTGCACCCGACATCGCCAGGTCGTTCACCGTCCCGTTCACCGCCAGGTCACCGATGGACCCGCCGGGGAAGAACATCGGCTTCACCACGAACGAGTCCGTCGAGAAGGCGAGCCGGGTGCCGCCGACCGTCAGTACGGCCGAGTCACCGAGATCGGCGGCCGCCGCCGCCCCGTACGCGGGCAGGAACAGATGCTCGATCAGCTCGCCGGACATCGCACCGCCACCACCGTGGCCCATCACGACGTTCGGGACGTCCCGCAGCGGTACGGGGCAGGACCACCCCTCGAAGTCGAGATCGGGCACGTCGTCGGCCGGCACCGTCACTTCGCGCACCGCGTCAGTCACATCAGTCACTTCGCATCGACCAGTTCCAGGCGGCGGTGGGTGTAGTACGCGGCGCAGGCGCCCTCAGAGGACACCATGGTCGCGCCGAGCGGGTTGCGCGGCGTGCACTCCTTGCCGAACGCCTCGCACAGGTGCGGCTTGATCAGACCCTGGAGGACCTCGCCGGAGCGGCAGAGCGACGACTCGGCGGTCCGGATGCCCGTCACGTCGAACCGCTGCTCCGCGTCGAACTCGCGGTACTTCTCGGAGAGCCGCCAGCCGCTGCGGGGGATCGCCCCGATGCCGCGCCAGGTCCGGTCCGTCACCTCGAAGACGTCCGCGAGCATCTTCATGGCGGGCGCGTTGCCCTCGTCGCGCACGGCCCTGGGGTAGGCGTTCTCCACCTCGTGGCGGCCCGATTCGAGCTGGAGGACGGTCCGGCGGACGCCTTCGAGGATGTCCAGGGGCTCGAAGCCGGTGACCACGATCGGCACCTTGTACTTCTGCGCCAGCGGCGGGTACTCGGCTGTCCCCATCACACTGCACACATGACCGGCGGCCAGGAAGGCCTGCACCCGGCAGGTCGGAGACTCCATGATCGCGGCGATGGCGGGCGGCACCAGGACGTGGGACACCAGCAGCGAGAAGTTCCGCACCCCGAGCTGCTTGGCCTGGTACACCGTCATGGCGTTGGCGGGGGCGGTGGTCTCGAACCCGATCCCGAAGAAGACGACCTCACGGTCCGGGTTCTCGCGGGCCAGCTTCAGCGCGTCGAGGGGGGAGTACACCACCCGTACGTCGCCGCCGGCGCTCTTGACGGAGAACAGGTCCTGGCTGCTGCCGGGCACCCGGAGCATGTCGCCGAACGAGCAGAAGATGACGCCGGGGCGGGCGGCGATGGCCAGTGCGCGGTCGATGGTCTCCAGCGGGGTGACGCAGACGGGGCAACCCGGACCGTGGATCATCTCCACGTCCTCGGGCAGGAGCTGGTCGATCCCGTGCCGGATGATCGAGTGGGTCTGGCCTCCGCAGACCTCCATCATCGCCCACTTGCGGGTGGTGGCCGCGTGGATCTCGTCGACCAGCCGCTTCGCGAGATCGGGGTCGCTGAACTCTTCGAGGTACTTCACCGGCCGGCTCCTTCGGATGCTGTGCTCTGCTGTGCCGCCAGTTCGAAGCCGTCCCCGAACTCCTCGGCGAGGATGCCCAGCCGTTCGAAGTTGGCCAGGGTGTCCTGGGCGGAGGCCTCGTCGAGGCGCTGAATGGCGAATCCGACGTGCACGATGACGTATTCACCGACGGTCACATCGGGGATGTACTGGAGGCACACCTCCTTGCGGACCCCGCCGAAGTCGACCTCCGCCATCACGGTGCCGTCGACTTCCGCGGTACTGAGGACGCGCCCCGGAACAGCCAGACACATGGTTCCTCTTCTCTGTGGATCCCTTGGGTACGAGAGGTGCGGGGCGGTCAGCCCGCTGCGGCGATCATCAGCTGGCCCAGTGCGATGCCGCCGTCGTTCGGCGGCAGCAGCCTCGGCCGCAGGACGGTGAAACCCCGTTCCGTCAGCCCCTGTTGTGCCGCTTCGAGGAGTACGGCGTTCTGGAAGACGCCGCCGCCCAGAGCCACGGTGCCGAGACCGGTGCGGGTACGGCACAGCTCCGCGAGCCCGGTGATCAGTGCGGCGACCGAGGCGTGGAAGCGCGCGGCGATCAGCCCGGCGGGGACGCCCGCCCGTACGTCGGACACCACGGCCCGTACGACCGGGCCCGGATCCGCGATCGAGGGCCCTTCGCCCGCCCCGGGCCGGATCCCGAAGCGGTAGCGGCCCGCGGCGGCCGCGGGGAGCCCCTGACCACCGCGCGCCGCCCCCTCCAGCTCCATGGCGGCCTCCGCCTCGTACGCCACCTCGTGGCGGAGACCGGCCAGTGACGCGACGGCGTCGAAGAGCCGGCCCATGCCCGACGTGGGCACGCAGCCGAACCCGGTGGCGAACTGATGTGCCAGCAGCTCGCGTTCGGCGGCCGGGCACGCGGCGACCGAGGGCAGGTCCGCGTCCCAGGGGACACCGGCCGCGTGCAGGTGGGCGAGAGCCATCCGGTACGGGCGCAGCACGCTCGCGTCGCCCCCGGCCAGCGGTACGTATCCCAGGTGGGCGGCCCTGCGGAAGGACGCGTAGTCCGCCACCAGGACCTCGCCGCCCCAGGCCGCCCCGTCGTCGCCGTGGCCGGTGCCGTCGAAGGCGATGCCGATCACGCGCTCGCCCGCGCCCAGACCGTGCTCGGCCATCACGGAGGCGATGTGCGCGTGGTGGTGCTGGACCGTGCGCACCGGCCGCCCGGCCGCGTGCGTGCGGGCCCATCCGGCGGAGTGGTAGCCCGGGTGACGGTCGGCCACCAGCCGGACGGGCGCCACCCCGGTGAGGTCCTCCAGGTGCTTCTCCGTCCTGGTCAGCGCCTCCACCGTGGACAGGTCGTCCATGTCACCGATGTGCTGGCTCAGCCAGGCGTAGCGGCCCTCGCCCAGCGCGCAGGTGTTCTTGAGGTCGGCGCCCACCGCGAGCGTCGGCTCCACGTCGAAGGGCAGCGCGATCGGCAGCGGGGCGTATCCGCGCGACCGGCGGATCGGCAGCTCGGCACCGGCCGCCCAGCGGCTGACCGAGTCGTCGCACGGCACCTGGATGCGCCGGTCGTGCCGCAGCCAGCCGTCGACCAGCGGGGCCAGCGAGGCC
The DNA here is from genome assembly GCF_055584045.1 of Streptomyces sp. NPDC104307. NCBI lineage: Bacteria > Bacillati > Actinomycetota > Actinomycetes > Kitasatosporales > Streptomycetaceae > Streptomyces > Streptomyces sp. NPDC104307. Next base: position 130,377 of record NZ_JBVJMU010000010.1, on the reverse strand, counting down.
AGCGCCTCCGCGTCGTCGGTGACGATCGGCTCACCCGACAGGTTGGCCGACGTCATCACCAGCGCGTCCGGGCCCGGCCGGTCGTCCCCGATACCGAGGAGCAGCACGTGCAGGGGCGTGTACGGAAGCAGCAGCCCGAGGTCGGGACTCCCCGGCGCCACCGCGGGGGACACCCCGGGCCTGCCCGGGTCCACCCGGGGGAGCAGGACGATGGGCCGGCGGCCACCGGTCAGGAGCTCCTCGTCCCCGGCCGTCACGGTCACCAGCTCCCGCGCCACGTCGAGCCCCGCCACCATGACCGCGAACGGCTTGCCGCCGCGCCGCTTGCGCCGGCGCAGTTCGGCCACGGCCGCGTCGTTCCGCGCGTCGCACACCAGGTGGTAGCCGCCGAGCCCCTTGACCGCGATGATCCCGCCGTCGGCGAGCAACTCCCGGGCGGCCCGCAGCGCGTTCTCGTCGCGGCAGCGGGACACCCCGTCGCCGCCGACCAGTTCGAGCCGGGGCCCGCAGTCGGGGCAGGCGATCGGCTGGGCGTGGAAGCGCCGGTCACCCGGGTCCTCGTACTCCGCCCGGCAGGCCGCGCACATCTCGAAGTCCGCCATCGTGGTGGCGGCCCGGTCGTACGGGAGGCCGGTGACGATCGTGAACCGGGGACCGCAGTGCGTACAGGTGATGAAGGGGTGGCGGTAGCGCCTGTTCGCCGGGTCGGCCAGCTCGTCCAGGCAGTCCCGGCAGGTCGCGGTGTCCGGCGAGACGAGCGTCCTGGACCGGCCGCCCCCGCCGGACTCCCCGATGGTGAACCCCGTGCCGCCGCGGACCGGCTGTTCGCTGGTGCGCACGTCCACGACGACCGCGAGCGGCGGGGCGTCGCTACGGAGCCTGCGGCCGAACTCCGCCACCGCGTCCGCGTCGCCCTCGACCTCGGCGAGCACCCCGTCCCCGGTGTTCGTCACCGTGCCCGTGAGCATCAGCTCGGACGCGGTGACGTAGACGAAGGGCCGGAAGCCGACCCCCTGCACGACCCCGCACACCTCGAACCTGCGCCGGACCCGCTCCGCCCGGCCCCGGCCCATCATCTCCAGGCCCGACAGGGCCTCGCGGGCCTTCGCCCGGTCGATCAGCTCGACGGCGAAGCCCATGTGCAGAAGCACCCAGTCGTCGCAGCCGGGTGCCTCGTCCAGCATGCCGATGTTGACGCGGCGCCTGGCGCCCTCCACATCGACCAGAGCCAGCTGGCCCGCATACCCCTCGACGATCTCCACGACGCGACCAGGAATGCCCAGGCACATGATCAGGATCTCCGGGGTTCGGCGCCTTTCACGGACGCGGTCGGTACGGGCGGCCGGTCCGGCACGAGCTGCCGGACCAGGGTGTGCACGGTGTGGACGGCCTCGGGCAGCGCGTTCTCGACGGCCTCGCTGAGCCCGATGCCCTCCTCGACTCCGGCGGGTGTGCAGCCGACGAGGTAAGTGAGCGGAAGAGTACCGCCCAATTGATCCAGGTTTGCAAGGACAGCGACCGGATTCATCCCATGGGCGTCGAATTCACCCGTACCGAGGTCGTCGGCGCCGATGCGCAGCACAGTCAGCTCCCCGGGCGCGCCGCCACCCGGGTACGCGTCGACCAGCACCAGCACGTCGTACCCGTCCAGCAGGTCGTACGCGAGGTGCATGCCCCGGATGCCGTAGTCCACCACCCTTACCTCCGGCGGCAGTCCGCCGTCGCGGGACAGCCGGCGGACCGCCTCGGGGCCGAAGCCGTCGTCACCGAGGAACAGATTGCCGATGCCGGCCACCAGTACCCGCGTGGCCGTGCCCGGTTCGCTCGTCGTCGTCATCGGTGCCGGCGGCTCACATCGCCCGGGCGCGCAGATAGCGGCGGATGTCGGGGATCGACTTGATGCCGACGCCCACGGCGACCAGTGCCACGGCCGCAGCCAGACCGGTGGTGATGATGCCCAGGGTCTTCATGATCGGTTCTCCTCTCGGTGCCGAGCCGTCTCCTCGACGGTCAGCGGGGTCAGCTCGTCAGGTGCGAAGTAGAAGTAGCGGCCGTACCAGTCGTGCAGGTCGGAGGCCGGGTCGTCGACGAGGACCAGGGCCACGTGCGTGCCGCCGTCCACGTCAGAGAGCACCGCGGTCACCCGGGCCACCTGGCCGGCGAAGAACAGGTCCTGCGCGTCGGCCCGCCGGGACGGATGGACGCGGACCAGGCTGTCCTTGGCCACCCGGACCCCGTCGATCACCACCGCGTCGCTCCCCGGCCGCACCGAGGCATCGGCCGCCGGGTCCCACCACGGGGCGCCGGAGGTGTCGAAGGCGGCGGGCTCCACGTCCCGCACATCGGCCGGGGCGCCCATGGCGGCGGGCTGCGGCAGGTGCGGGTCGCGCAGCAGTCCGTGCAGCTCCTGGAGCCCGGCGGGCGACATGCCGTCGCAGCGGTCGATGATCTCGCGGGCCCGAGGATCGGTGGCCCGCGCCTCCGCCTTCTCCGCCTCCGTCATGGTCATCACCCGGAGGGTCAGGATCTCGTCGATCTCGGTCGAGTCGAACAGGGCGCCGGGACTCTGCTCGGCGACCTCCGGGTAGTCGTACAGGATGATCGGCGCACCGAGCAGGACATCCGTCGTCCCCTTCGGACCGGCGAGCACCGGCCAGCACCTGCTCTGCCGGCAGCGTCCCGCCGCGGCCGCCGCCCCGGCGGGCGGCTCCAGCAGCGAGACGAACTCCGCGTCGTGCGCCCGCAGCAGCAGATGCGCGCCGATCAGCGAGGCCCGGATCGCGGCGTCCTTGGTGGCCGCCGGTTCCGGGTGCTCGTTGCGCACCGCCACCGAGAGGCGGGTGTACCCCTCGTCCACGACGCTGTCCGTACGGATACCCACCGTCAGCGGCAGCCGCCGCCGCACGATCCGGCCCACCACCGCGCCCAGCGCGTCGGTGAGCGGCTCCCTGTCCTCACCGCCGGGGACCTCGTGGACGGTGTCCACCGCCTCGCCCAGCGGCAGCGCGGCCAGCACGACCTCCCGCTCGACCGCCTCGTCCCAGGACAGCACCTCCACCCCGTCGACGGTCAGCCGGTCGACCGGCTGCTCCGTCCCGTCCGCGTCCGGGGCCCACACCTCGCGGACCTGGAGCTGGAGGAAGCGCAGGTGGACGGTGACCGCGGCCGGACCGTCGTGCGGTGCCAGCAGGACCTGGGTCTCCATCCCCGGCTGCTCACCGAAGCTCGCCGCCTCGGCGTTCGGCGGGCCGAGGACCCCGAACTGCCAGCGCGAGCGGTTCTTGTTCGAGCTCGCCCGGTACGGATAGAGCAGATATCCCTCGTACAGGACGGCGTCCGCGATCGAACGCACCTGGTCAAGGCTCACAGGACCACCCCTTCCGAACCCGCCTGGCCAAGGCTCATCGCGGGACCACCCCTTCCGACCCTGCCTGGTCACGGCTCATCGCGGGACCACCCCTTCCGAACCCGCCTGGCCAAGGCTCATCGCGGGACCACCTCATCCGGAAGTGCCGGTTCGACGCCCACCGGACCCACCTCGTCGTGCCCGGCCAGGAGGGCCTGGACCGTCTCGTCCCAGCTGATCAGCCCGCGCCGGGCCCGGAAGTCCGCGAAGCGCGCCAGCACCTCGTGGTCCAGCCTGATCCACCCGGTGTTGGGGAAGTGTGCCGCCACCATGCGCCGCCACACCTCGACCGGCATGGCGTACCGTGCCTCGCAGTCCCACGGCACCTGCTCGACCCCGAAGCCCTTGCTGCCACGGGTGAAGACCGTGCCGGAGAACATCAGGGCGAGCGGGACCGAACCCTCACCGAGGGCGTGCAGATAGCGGGAGCCGATCACGTCGAAGTCGTAGGTGCAGGGCAGTGGGAGATCGACCTCCGTCGCCCCGCTGAACCCCTGCACCGTGGTGTCGCAGCTCATCCACTGGAACGGCTTCAGGGTGTCCGTCCAGCGCTCCCGGCCACCGAACAGGGCGTGCAGACCGCTCTGTTCGGCCTCGTCGTAGTGGCGCCGCTGCGGCTCGATCCGGACCTGGCAGTGCAGCGCCACTGCGTGGATGCGCCGGCCCGTCCGCTCCTCGATCCGGAGCCTCGCCGTCAGCTGCGGCGAGGCCGCGTACGGCTCGGCGAAGATGTCGAGTACGGAGAACGCGAAGTCGTTCACGGCGCCCCGACCCCCTCGGCGGGGCGGCTGCGGTCCGCCACCCGGGCGAAGAAGGCGTCCATCGCGGTGCGCGCCTCCGAACCGCCGTCGAAGCCGCGCCACAGCGTGCGCAACTGCCCCACCAGCTCGTAACAGGCGTCGATCGGCACCAGATGGCACGAGCCGCCGCCGCCGGCCGTGCGCCGGATCAGCAGCGCCTCCACGTCGGGCCGCAGACCGGCCAGGACCGGGCTTGCCTCGACCACGGCCTCCCAGGCGTCCAGCGGCAGTTCCGACTCGGTGGCCCCGGCCGGACCCGGATAGAACGCGACCATCCGGTCCTGCACGGAGTTGCGGAACAGGAAGGCGAGCCCGACCGGGATCTGCAACTCGTCCCAGGCCCGCCCGTCCACGGTCAGCCCGGCGAAGTGCAGATAGCGCTCGGGCACCGCCCGGTAGCGCAACTGCGCCCCCTCGTCGGTGAACAGCAGGTAGCAGGCCCGGCAGCCGCACATCAGGGCGCGGCTGTCGAGGTTCACCACATGGGGATGCTCTTCCCCGATCGGCTCCGCGCACATCTCGCAGCGCTCCCCGGTGGCCGGCGGCGGCCGGTCGCGGCTGAGGCGCAGCAGCGTGGACGCCGGGGACGCGGAACGCCCTGCCGCGATCACGGCGCCACCGTCACGGGCACCGAGACGGAGACCTCGCCGCCCTCCGCGAGCAGCGGCAACGGGGCCAGATGGGCGCCGTCCTCGTCGAGGCAGACACCCGCCCGCCGCACGTCGTAGTGGGCCCGGCAGCCGGCGCAGCGCAGGATCGCGTCCCCCGAGCCACCGCCGAGGCGCCGCGCCAGCGCCGCACCCTCGAACGGCCGCTCGCAGCGTGCGCACCGGTCCTCGAAGGCGAAGAGGTCCGTGCCCACCCGGCAGACCACCACCGGCATCCGGCCGACCTCGACCCGGGCCACGGCGCCGGACTCCAGCGCGGACAGCTCGGGGACGACCTCCCAGGACGCTCCGTCCCCGGCGGCCGCGCCGGCATCGGTGTGCAGCCGGGCGAACAGCGAGTCCACCGGCACCAGCGGCCCCGCCGCCCCGGACTCCTCCGCGGCGGTCTCGACCTCGATCGAGGTGATCTCCGGAGCCGCCGCCTCCACCGCTCCCTGCACGGCCAGTTTGAGCGTGACCGAGGAGGACGGGCAGCCGTCACAACTGCCCAGCAGCCGCAGCCGGACCGTGCCCTCCTCGCTGACGTCCAGCAGCTCCACATCGCCGCCGTGCGAACCCAGATACGGCCGCACACTCTCCAGCGCCTGCTCGACCCGGGTCTCCACCCCGTACGGGTGCAGCCCGTGCACCAGCAGGACACTGGCCACCAGATCGTCACCGGCCAGCGCGGCCAGCACGTCGTCGTCCAGCCGGCCCTGCTCGTGCACGAGGTCGAGCAGCCGCTCAAGGCCGGCACCGTAGAAGTCGACGACCAGCCGGACCAGTTCCTCGCTGCGCTCGCGGGCGATCGCGCCGCCCGCGCCGCTGGCGGCGATCAGGGTGTCGATGCGGTCGCCGGTGGCCCGCCAGTCGGGCTCCGGCGGGAGATCCTCCCGCGCCATCACTCGCTGCCCGCGGACTGGGTGGGGGAGTGCAGCAGTTCCAGCTTCTTGCCCTCGCCGAGGTACATGTGCACGCCGCACGGCAGACAGGGGTCGAAACTGCGCACCGTGCGCATGATGTCAATGCCCTTGAAGTTCTCCCGGTCGTTCTCCTCGAAGATCGGCTGCCCCTGCACGGCGTCCTCGTACGGGCCCGGCGTGCCGTACGTGTCGCGAGGGCTCGCGTTCCACGGGGTCGGCGGGTACGGGTGGTAGTTGGCGATCTTGCCGTCCCGGATCACCATGTGGTGCGAGAGGACCCCGCGCACCGCCTCGGTGAACCCGCAGCCCACGCCCTCCTCCGGGACCTCGAACTTCTCCCAGGTCTTGGTGTTCCCGGACCTGATCTCCGCGAGTGCCTTCTCCGCGAAGTGCAGCGCGCAGGCGGCGGCGTACGCCTGGAAGTAGCTGCGCGCCCGGTTGCGCTCGATGGTGTTGCTCCACTTCGGGACGTGCCACTCCAGCTCCACCGGGCCCTTGAGCGCGGTCTTGGGGAGGTTGATCTTGACGCTGTGGCCGGTGGCCTGGATGTAGCCGATGTCGACCAGTCCGGCCAGCGCGGTCGTCCACAGCCGGGCGAGCGGGCCGCCGCCCGTGTCGAGCGCCAAGTAGTCCTTGCCGTCGAACCAGCGCGGCGACATGACCCAGCTGTACTTGTCGTCCAGGTCCCGCTTCTGGGGCTGCGGGTTGGTGTGCTGGTTCCACGGGTGGCGCCGGTCGACCGGATTGCCGAGCGGGTCGTGGGACACGAACGTCTCCTGCTCGTCCCAGTCGTTGTAGTACGAGGAGCCGAGCAGGATCCGGATGCCGAGGTTGATCTTCACCAGGTCGGTGGTGACCAGCTTGCCGTCCACGACGACACCGGGGGTGACGTACATCTTCCGGCCCCAGTCGGTCATGTCCTTGTACTCGAAGTTGCAGTGCTCCGGGTCCTGGAACGAGCCCCAGCAGCCCAGCAGGATGCGGCGGTTGCCCACCTGCTCGTACCCCGGCAGGGCCTCGTAGAAGAAGTCGAAGAGGTCGTCGTGCATCGGCACGACCTTCTTCATGAACTCGACGTAGCGCTGGAGCCGGGTGATGTAGTCCGTCATCAGCTGGATGGTCGCCACGGTGCCGACGCCGCCCGGATACAGGGTGGAGGGATGGACGTGCCGCCCCTCCATCAGGCAGAACATCTCCCGGGTCATCCGGCTGACCTGGAGCGCCTCGCGGTAGAACTCGCCGGTGAACGGGTTCAGCGACCGCATGATGTCACCGATGGTCCTGTACCCGTGGGCCTCGGCGTGCGGGGACTCGGTGCGGTTGGCCTGCTCCAGCACCCCGGGGTTGGTCTCCGCGACCATCTTCTCGCAGTAGTCGACCCCGACCAGGTTCTCCTGGAAGATGTTGTGGTCGAACATGTACTCCGCGGCCTCGCCGAGGTTCACGATCCATTCACCGAGGTGCGGCGGCTTCACCCCGTACGCCATGTTCTGCGCGTAACAGGAACACGTGGCGTGGTTGTCACCGCAGATTCCGCAGATGCGGCTCGTGATGAAATGCGCGTCCCTCGGGTCCTTGCCCTTCATGAAGACCGAATAGCCGCGGAAGATGGAGCTGGTGCTGTGGCACTCAGCGACCACTTTCTGCTTGAAGTCGATCTTCGTGTAGATGCCCAGGCTGCCGACGATCCGGGTGATGGGGTCCCACGCCATTTCGACCAGGTCGTTCTTTCCCTGGCCTCCCCGGGCACCCTTGGCTTGCGTCGCGGTCATGTGCGCCGCCTCATCTTTCTGTTTGTCGCCGTGATTTGCGCGGTCACTTACCAGGTGCGTGTGGCGCCGGTCGTGAGTTCCCTGCCCGGCTTACGCCATTTCGGTTCGCGGTCCAGGGTGTGCGTGGTGATGTGGCGCAGCCGCCGCATCGTCGACCCGTACAGCCCGACCGAGTTGGTCGAGAGCTTTCCGCCCGGGGGCTCGTCCATGAACGGCATGAACTTGTCCGGGAACCCCGGCATGGTGCAGCCGATGCAGATGCCTCCGACGTTGGGGCAGCCGCCGATGCCGTTCATCCAGCCGCGCTTGGGCACGTTGCACTTGACCGTGGGGCCCCAGCAGCCGAGCTTGACGATGCACTTGGGCGAGCCGTACTCCGTCGCGAAGTCGGCCTGCTCGTAGTACCCGGCCCGGTCACAGCCCTCGTGCACCGTCGAGCCGAACAGCCACGTCGGCCGCAGCGCGTCGTCCAGCGGGATCATCGGCGCCTGCTCCGTGGCCATGTAGAGCAGGTAGGTGAGCGTCTCCGACAGGTTGTCCGGCTGGATCGGACACCCGGGGACGCACACGATCGGGATGCCGGCCTTGGACTTCCAGTCCCAGCCCAGGTAGTCGGGCACCCCCATCGCACCGGTCGGGTTGCCCGCCATGGCGTGGATGCCGCCGTACGTCGCACAGGTGCCGACCGCGACGACCGCGGTCGCCTTCGGGGTCAGCCGGTCGAGCCACTCACTGGTGGTCATCGGCTGACCGGTGGCGGGATCGTTGCCGAATCCGCACCAGTACCCCTCGTCGTGCAACTGCTCGTTCGGAATGGACCCCTCGACGACCAGGACGAACGGTTCGAGTTCTCCCCGGTCGGCCTTGAAGAACCATTCGAGGAAGTCATCGGCGCCGCCGTTGGGGCCGCACTCGAAATCGATGAGCGGCCAGTGGACGGCGATCTTCGGAAGTCCGGGCAGGGCGCCGAGCGCGATCTCCTCGATGCTCGGCTGAGTGGCCGCTGTCAGCGAAACGGAATCGCCGTCACAGCTCAGCCCCGCATTGATCCACAGGACGTGGATCAGGGTGTCCTCCGCTTTTACCGCTTCCTCTGTCGGCATGGAGGTGCCGCCTTTCAGGATGATGGCCCACCGGACCATCGGCCCCCACGGATGGGTACGCGCACATTGCTACCATCACGCCCCGATTCGGGCGGACCGGCAACACGGGGAATTGCCGGGCCGCCCCATTCCCGGGGGCCGAATGACCGCAGGCCCGTGGACCGGTCGGGTGATCCGGCCGGGTACCGGTCCGGTCGGACCCGGGCGGCAGCCGGCCGCCGCCCTACGGTCGGAGCCACCCCAGGAAGGACGAGGCACCGGTGCACGAGCTGGCCATCACACAGAGCGTCGTCGACTCGGTGTGCGAGCGCGCCGAGGGGCGTCCGGTCCGCACGGTCCGGGTCCGCGTCGGTGTGCTCACCGCCGTGGTGCCGGACTCGATGCGCTTCTGCTTCGGCCTGGTCACCGAGGGAACGGCCGCGGAGGGCGCCGAGCTGGAGATCGAGCAGCGGCCCGGAGCCGGCCGCTGCCGTACCTGCGCTGTCGAATTCACCCTGACCGACCTGATTCTGCTGTGTCCCTGCGGCAGCGCGGATGTGGAGATCACATCGGGACAGGAACTGCAGATCGTTTCCATGAGAGTGGGCTGAACCATGTGTGGCACCTGCGGTTGTTCCGAGGAGTCCGGCGGGACCCGGATCACGATGCTGCGCGAGGACGATGAACCGGATCACGGCCATCCGCACCCGCACCCGCACCCGCACTCACACGCGGGCCTTCAGCCGGACGGCGCCGTGCAGACCGTCACCATCGAGCAGAGGGTGCTGGCCAAGAACGACCTCCTCGCGGAGCGCAACCGGACATGGATGACGGATCGCGGTGTCGTGGCCGTGAACATGATGAGCTCACCCGGCGCCGGCAAGACCACCCTGCTCGAACGCACCATCACCGATCTCGCCGGCCGCCGCCCGGTGGCCGTCATCGAGGGCGATCAGGAGACCCGGCTCGACGCCGACCGGATCGGCCGCACCGGCTGCGCCGTGGTGCAGGTGAACACCGGGGCGGGCTGTCACCTGGACGCGGAGATGATGCGGGACGCGCTGACCGCACTGTCCCCGGCCCAGGGCTCGCTGCTCATGGTGGAGAACGTCGGGAACCTGGTCTGCCCCGCCCTGTTCGACCTGGGCGAGCGCGCCAAGGCCGTGATCATCTCGGTCACCGAGGGCACGGACAAGCCGCTGAAGTACCCGTACATGTTCGCCGCCGCCGACCTGATCCTGATCAACAAGGCCGATCTGCTGCCCTACGTCGACTTCGACGTCGAGCAGTGCACGCGACACGCGCGCTCGGTCAACCCGGACGTGCGCGTGCTGACGCTCTCCGCGACCACCGGCGAGGGCCTGAGCCACTGGTACGACTGGCTCGCGGCGCAGCGGTAGCGCCCGCCGTCCGGGAGCGGAGGGACCGACGCGGGCGTCGGCCCCTGCGCCTCCGTCTCAGTGCTTCGCGGACCGCACGATCGTGAACGCCGCACCCTCGGGATCGGCGACCAGCGCCACCCTGCCGGAAGCGCCCTCCCTGGGGGCCTGGAGGATGTGCCCGCCGAGCTCCACCACGTGCTGCGCGGCCTCGTCGGTGTCCGCGACCTCGAAGTACGTCATCCAGTGCGGGCCGCGGTCCCTCGGCAGGCCGTGGCCGACCCCGTGCAGCGAGGCCACCGGGCGGCCGTTCAGGTGCAGGGTCTGGTAGTCGAAGTCGGCCGAGACCACGGCCTCCGTCGCGTAACCGAAGACCGCCTGGTAGAACTTGGCGACCGTCGCGGTCTCCCGGGTCACCAGCTCGTTCCAGACAGGCATTCCGGGCGCTCCGGCCGGCGAGCTGCCGATATGGCGGCCCGCCTGCCAGATCCCGAAGACGGCCCCGCCCGGGTCGGAGGCGATGGCCATCCGGCCGGCCTCGCCCGCGTCCAGCGGCCCGACACCTACCGTGCCGCCGCAGGCACGGATCGCCTCCGCCGTGAGATCGGCGTCGTCGGTGGCCAGGTAGGTCGTCCAGGCGATCGGCAGGTGCCGGTCGGGAGAGAGCTGCCCGATGCCGGCCACCTCCTCGCCGTCGATCAGGGCCCGGACGTACGGGCCCAGCTGCTCCGGGCCCGGTCCGAACTCCCAGCCGAACAGTTCGGCGTAGAAGTTCTGGGTCGTGTCCAGGCCGTGCACGATCAGGCTCACCCAGCAAGGTGTTCCGGGTGTACGCCGAGCGGCAGCCTCGGTCATCGTCACTATCTCCTCGGACCATCGTGGTGGCCGTACGGGGGAACGGGGCCTGCGCGCCGTCGTGCGGTACGGGATGTGTACGCCCCGTGCAGATGCTTGCACCACCCGGCGCCCGATGCGCCCCGGCCGCGCCGCACTTTCCGTGATCTCGACGGACGAGGTTCCGCTTTGTGCCGGTACGACCATTTCGTCGTTGTTACGGGTGGGCAGGCCACTGCGCGAGGATGGCTCCCATGAAGCCCATCATCTCCGCATCCGAATGTGCGAGCGAGTCGGCGGGGCCCCGGCCGCCGGTGCTCCTGGACGTACGTTGGCAACTGGGCGGCCCGCCCGGCCGGCCCGACTACGAGGCCGGGCACATCCCCGGGGCGGTCTACGTCGACCTGGACAGCGAACTCGCCGGCCCCGCGGGCGACGGGGGCCGCCACCCGCTTCCGGACCCGGCGGAATTCGGCGCCGTGATGCGCCGCGCCGGGGTCAACCGGGACAGTTCGGTGATCGTCTACGACGGCGGCCAGGGCTGGGCGGCGGCCCGCGCCTGGTGGCTGCTGCGCTGGACGGGGCACCGGGACGTCCGGGTGCTGGACGGCGGTCTCGCGGCCTGGACCGGCGAGCTGTCCAAGGAGACCCCGGTCCCCGCCGAGGGCGACTTCGTTCCGGAGCCGGGGGCACTGCCGCTGCTGGACGCGGACGGCGCGGCGGCCCTGGCGCGCTCCGGCCTGCTGCTCGACGCGCGGGCCGCCGAGCGCTACCGGGGCGATGTGGAGCCGATCGACCGGGTGGGCGGGCACATCCCCGGCGCGGTCTCGGCCCCCACGGTGCAGAACGTCGGGGCGGACGGGCGCTTCCTGCCCGCGGCGGCGCTGGCCGAACGCTTCACCGGACTGGGCGCCGACGGGGACGCCGTGGACGTCGGCGTCTACTGCGGCTCCGGCGTCTCGGGCGCGCACGAGGTGCTGGCCCTGGAGGTCGCCGGGTTCACCGCCGCCCTCTACGCGGGCTCCTGGTCCCAGTGGTCGGCCGATGAGACCCGGCCGGTCGCCACGGGCCCCGAGCCCCGGTAACGGGACGGCGGGCCGTAACCGGGAGGCGGGGTTCCGTCGACGCGGCGTGAAGGGGCCCGTACGCAAGCGCGTACGGGCCCCCTTCACGCCTCGGTCACCCGGGTCAGTCCTGCTTCTTGCGGCGCGTGCCGAAGACGATCTCGTCCCAGCTCGGCACCGCGGCTCGGCGGCCCGGCCGGACGCCGTCCGCCTCGGCCTGCCGGTCGGTGGTGCCGGTCAGCCGGTCGCGGTGACCGGCCACCGCGCGGGGCATCAGCACATCCGCGTAGGCGGAACCGGCGCCCGCGGAGGCGGCCGGCGGCTCCTCGGCCTCCGGCTCCTGCGCGGCCGGTTCGATGGCCGGCGGCTCGGGCGGCGCGGGGCGCTCCGGTACGACCATGTCGCCCCGGAAGCTGGGTACGGCCTCCAGGAGGCTGGTGAGCGAATCACGTTCGCTCGCGGTGACCCCGCCGACGCGCTCCTCCGGCTCCGGCGGCGGAGGCGGCGCGGGACGCTCGATCTGGCGGTCCAGGGCGCGGTCCAGCGGCCGGTCGCGCGGCAGCCGGGCGATCCGGGGCACGAACGGGAAGCTCGGTTCGGGCGCGGCGACGTCGTCGGTCTCACCGATCAGCGAGCGCGCCTCGTCGTCCACCGCCACGACCAGCCGCCGCGGGGCGTCGTAGGTCCAGCTCGCGGAGTGCGGCTCACCGGCGACCCGGTACACCAGGAGGACCTCCCAGGTGCCGTCGTCGCGGCGCCAGGAGTCCCACTGGACGGTCTCCTTGTCGGCGCCGCGCAGCAGGAGGCGCTCCTGCACCGCCTCGCCGAGCTGGGGTCCGGTGTTCTCGCCGGGGCGGCGCACCGGCGTCTTGCGGGCGCGCTCGGCCATGAAGGCGCGCTCCGCGAGTACGGGGCCCTCGAAGCGGCGGACGCGGTCGACCGGGATCCCGGCGAACTGGGCGACTTCCTCCGCCGACGCGCCGGCCCTTATCCGGGCCTGGATGTCGCGGGGGCGGAGGTGGCTCTCCACCTCGATCTCGATCTGACCGAGCCGTGCCCGGTCGTTGCGCACGGCGGCTCGCAGCCGCTCGTCGATCGGGAGGGTGTACTCCGTGCTGTCTGCAGCCTTGAGCACCAGTCGTGTGCCGTCGTTGGAGACGGCCACGACACGCAGTTCGGGCATGGGGACCTCCCGGGTGGTGCCTGCCGACGTCACGTGCGTCGCTGCTTCCGCTAGTCGAGTGTGACCTGCCCGGGTGCAGCCTGCCACAACATTGCCGTGTTGCCCGGCGTGTCGGGCGTGAGCCCTTGATCGCCGGTATGGCACGGTGACCTCTTGCGCAACACAAAGTATCAGTTGGTCACTCTGTGCAGCCGGCCCCCGTGCGATGCCGCGGCGCCGCCGGATCGAGTGCCTCCTTCGGCCCCCTCCCGAAGGTTCCGGACTTCCACGTGGGAGTCCGGCCCCAGGGCTCGCCACAGTACTCCATTCGGGCCATGTGGGTGGACCGCCGCGCCGCTGAAGTTCTCGCGAGGTACGGGAGTTGAGCCGCCCCGCTGGAGACGGGATGCTGCCCTCGCGTGTCCTGCTTCACAGAATCACCGTAAACGGAACTATCGGCTTCGCTCAAATGTCCCTTCTGTTGCATGGTGGGAGCGATGTCAATCAAGGGCTGGAAATGGTGCAGAAGCCGGAAAGTGACATAGAACCCAGAGAAAGGCGGATCGATCTCAGCCTGCCCCAGGTCGCGGGCAGTGCGGTCGCGGCGGTGGCGGCGGCCGTGGCGGCCTCACAACTGGGCGTGTACGGAACGATTCTCGGCGCCGGGGTGATGAGCATCGTGGCCACCTGCGGGGGCTCGGTCTTCCAGCACTTCTTCCGTCGTACGGGTGAACAGATCCGCGAGGTCACGGTCCAGGTGAAGCACCCGGACCGCGAAGTGACCGTGCACACCCGCCAGACGCGTGACGCCGGTGACCCGGACGGCACGTGGGGGACCCCCGAGACGCGTGTCGCCCTGCGGGAGGCGGCCGGATCACCCGACGCCGCCGCGGTGCCGCCCGCGATGGACGCCACGAGGCTCCTGCGCCGGCCGGACGCGGCGACCACGCCCCAGGACGCGGACGCGACCACCGTCCTGCGCAAGGTGTCGCAGGACCCCGGACGCACCCAGCTGATCAGAGCGGTCGACGGAACCCGGCCGCTCGCGACGGCTTCCGGGGACGAGGAGTTCACGGAGGCGACCACGCACGGCACCCGGATCCGCGGCTGGAAGCGCTCGGCGCTCGGCGCCGCCGTGGTGTTCGCCGTCTCGATGGCGGGGATCACCACCTTCGAGCTGGTCTCGGGCAACGACCTGAGCGGCGGTCAGGGAACCACCGTGGGCTCCGTCGTACGCGGCGAGCGCGGATCGGCGCCCGCGGACCCGGCGCCGGCGCACAGCACCGACCCCGGCCAGGACGACCGGCCCACCCCGGACCGGAGCGGCAGCTCCACTCCCGGCACCGGCCAGGAGCCGGGCGGACAGAGCCGGAGCCCGGAAACGGACCGGGGCGAGAGCCCGACGACGGACCCGTCGCCCACGCCCACCCCGTCGGACTCCGTGGCAGACCCGGCGCTGTCGCCCACGCCCACCCCGTCGGAGACCGGCGACGGCAGCAGCACCGCCCCGGACCCGGCGGGCACGGGCAGCGCCCCCGCGCAGCAGGACCCGCCGGCCGGCACGGACACCGGGGAGTGAGCGGACCCGGCGCGACCCTCAGTCGCCCAGGACCCGGCGCAGGTAGTCGTTGGCGAACAGGCGGTCCGGGTCCAGCCGGTCCCGGACCGCGGTGAACTCGCCGAAGCGCGGGTACACCCCGGCGAGGTAGCCGGCGTCACGGGTGTTGACCTTGCCCCAGTGCGGGCGGCCCGCATGGGCGGTCATGATCCGCTCCACCGCCGTGAAGTACGCCTGGTAAGGCGTGCCCCGGTAGAGGTGGACGGCGATGTACGCGCTCTCCCGGCCCGAGGCCGTGGAGAGCGCTATGTCGTCGGCGGGGGCGGTGCGCACCTCCACCGGGAAACTGATCCGCAGCGGTGAACGTTCCACCATCGCCTTGACCTCGCGCAGTGCCTCCACGGCCGCCTCGCGCGGCAGGGCGTACTCCATCTCCACGAACCGCACCCGGCGCGGGCTGGTGAAGACCTTGTACGGGATGTCGGTGTAGGTGCGGGCCGACAGGGCGCGGCTGGAGAGCTTGGCGATCGAGGGGATCGTGCCGGGTACCGCCCGGCCGAGGGCGCAGGCCGCCTGGAAGATCCCGTTGGAGAGGAGCTCGTCCTCGATCCAGCCGCTGACCTTTCCGGGCGGAGCGGCGGGGCCCGCACTGCGGTTGTTGCGCTTGGTGTTGCAGTTGCCGGTGTGCGGGAACCAGTAGAACTCGAAGTGCTCGTTCTCGGCCACCATCTGATCGAATTCGGCCGTGACCCGGTCGAACGCCATCGGCTCCTCGCGGGCGGTCAGCAGGAAGACCGGCTCCACGGCGAAGGTGATCGCCGTGATGACGCCCAGGGCGCCGAGCCCGATCCGGGCGACGGCGAAGATGTCCGGGTTCTCGGTCGCCGAGCAGGTCAGCACCGTGCCGTCCGCCGTGACCAGCTCCAGGGCCCGGATCTGCGCCGATATCGACGCCGAGTCACGCCCGGTGCCATGGGTGCCGGTGGAGGTGGCCCCGGCGACCGTCTGGTCCATGATGTCGCCCATGTTGGTGAGCGAGAGGCCCTCGCGGGCCAGCGCGGTGTTGAGGCGCTTCAGCGGGGTACCGGCCTCGACGGTCACCGTCATCGCCGCCCGGTCGATCTCCCGGATGCCGGTGAGCAGCTCGGGGCGTATCAGCAGCCCGTCGGTGGCCGCGGTCGCGGTGAAGGAGTGGCCGGTGCCCACCGGCTTCACCTTCAGACCGTCCTCGGAGGCCCTGCGCAGCTCCTCGGCCAGCTCGTCCACGGAGGCGGGCGACACGGTCCGTACCGGACGGGCGGTGACGTTCCCCGCCCAGTTACGCCACGCGCTCGTCGCCGTCCGTGCGTAGGTGTCGGTCATCTTCCCCGCGCCCTTCCGTAGGAACCGGCCCACTGAGCCGGCGGTACCCCAGGAACGCCACCGCGGCCGCGACCGCCCCCGCCACCGCGGGCACCGCGTACCCCGCCTTCGCCCCGGACGCGTCGACCACCCAGCCGGCGGCCGAGGAGCCGAGCGCCACACCTACGGCGAGCCCGGTGCTGGTCCAGGTCATGCCCTCGGTCAGTCTCGTGCGCGGTACGTGCTGTTCGACGAGAGCCATGGTGGTGACCATCGTCGGTGCGATGGCGAGGCCCGCGACAAAGAGCGCCACGGCCAGGAACGGCAGGTTCCCGGCCAGTTGGAGGGGGATCATACTCACGGCCATCGCACACACTCCCACCAGCCACCGGCCGGACGGCCTGCCCTTCAGGTGCAGCAGGCCGAACACCGCCCCGGCGAGGCAGGAGCCGAGCGCGTACACGGCCAGGACGAGGCTCGCCGCCGCCTTGTGGCCGCGCTCCTCCGCGAAGGCCACCGTGACCACGTCGATCGCCCCGAAGATCGCCCCGGTCGCCACGAAGGTCACCACGAGCACCTGGAGGCCGCGGGAGGCCAGCGCGGAGCCCTTGGTGTGGTGTGCGTGCGGATGCGGCACCGGCTCTGTGTCCCGCTGCGCGGTCAGCCAGAAGACGCCGACCAGCAGGAAGCCGGCGGCCAGCAGCGGACCCGCCTCCGGGAACCACGCGGTGGACAGGCCGATCGAGATGATCGGCCCGAAGATGAAGCACACCTCGTCGACGATCGACTCCCACGAGTACGCGGTGTGCAGCTGCCGGGCCGAGCCCCGGTAGATCTCCGCCCAGCGGGCCCTGACCATCGAGCCGACGCTGGGGACGCAGCCGGCGCCGGCCGCGAACACGAACAGGGTCCAGTCCGCCAGCCCCTGCTGCGCGCAGACCAGCAGACCGGCCACCGACGCCAGCGCGACCAGCGTCACCGGGCGCAGCACCCGGCGCTGCCCGTGCCGGTCGACCAGCCTGGATATCTGCGGCCCCACCACGGCCGCGGCCATCGCCAGCGTCGCGGAGAGCGCGCCCGCCAGCCCGTAGCGGCCGGTCAGCTGGGAAACCATGGTCACCACGCCGATGCCCATCATGGACAGCGGCATCCGGCCGAGGAAGCCGGCGCAGGAGAACCCCTTGGAGCCGGGGGCGGCGAAGATCGCGCGGTAGGGACTGGGCACGGGGTACTCCGGTACGCGTGGTGCGGTCACACGCGGTGTCAGGGGTGAATACGGCCTGCACAGCTTACGGCCTCGCCCGTGACCGCCGATGGCCGGCGGCCGGGGCCGCGGCCGGGCGGTGCGGATGTCGGTGGGAGCCGCGCGGGGGGCGGGTGGCAGGATCGATGCCATGTCCGATCTGCGTGAGCCCGCTCCCTACGACGCCCTGCTGCTGCTCTCCTTCGGGGGTCCCGAAGGCCCCGACGACGTGGTTCCGTTCCTGGCGAACGTGACCCGCGGCCGGGGTATCCCCGAGGAGCGGCTGAAGGAGGTCGGCAAGCACTACTTCCTGTTCGGCGGCGTCAGCCCGATCAACGGCCAGAACAGGGCGCTGCTGGACGCCCTGCGCAAGGACTTCGCGGATCACGGACTCGACCTGCCGGTCTACTGGGGCAACCGCAACTGGGCGCCGTACCTGACCGACACCCTGCGCGAGATGGTCCGGGACGGACGCCGCCGCATCGCCGTCCTGGCGACCAGCGCCTACGCCTCCTACTCCGGCTGCCGGCAGTACCGCGAGAACCTCGCCGAGTCGCTGGCCGTCCTGGAGGCCGAGGGGCTGCCGGTGCCGCGCGTCGACAAGCTGCGGCACTACTTCAACCACCCCGGCTTCGTCGGGCCGATGGTGGACGGGGTGATCGCCTCCCTGGCAGAGCTGCCCGAGAACGTCCGCACCGGGGCGCACCTCGCCTTCACCACGCACTCCATCCCCACCTCCGCCGCCGATTCCTCCGGACCACCGGAGACGCACGGCGACGGCGGCGCGTACGTCGCGGAGCATCTCGACGTGGCCCGGGTGATCGTCGAGGCCGTCCGCGAGCGGACCGGCGTCGAGTACCCCTGGCAGCTCGTCTACCAGTCGCGCAGCGGCGCCCCGCACATCCCGTGGCTCGAACCCGATATCTGCGATCACCTGGAGCTGCTGCACAGCGACGGCGTTCCCGCCGTGGTGATGGCGCCGATCGGCTTCGTCTCGGACCACATGGAGGTCCTGTACGACCTCGACACCGAGGCCACGGAGAAGGCCGCCGAGCTGGGCCTGCCGGTCCGCAGGTCCGCGACCGTCGGCGCCGACCCGCGGTTCGCGGCCGCGGTGCGCGAACTCGTGCTGGAGCGCGCCGCCACCGAACAGAGCCGGGACCCGCGGCGGTGTGCCCTCGGGGCGCTCGGGCCGAGCCACGACCTCTGCCCGGCCGGCTGCTGCCCGGCCCGCGCGCCCAGACCGGCTGCCGCGGGCGCCGACAGCCCCTACGCGTAGAACGATTCGATCCGTACCCCTCAGACCTCCGGGAGCGCCGTGACCGACCCACTGCTGTCCGAACTGCTCGACCTCGCCCTGGACGCCGCCCGCCGGGCCGGCGCGCTGCTGCGCGACGGACGCCCCGCCGATCTGGGGGTGGCCGCGACCAAGTCCAGCCCGGTGGACGTCGTCACCGAGATGGACATCGCCGCCGAGAAGCTGATCACCGGCTTCCTGTCGGAGCGCCGCCCCCAGGACGGCTTCCTCGGTGAGGAGGGCGCCAGCTCCGAGGGCAGCAGCGGCGTCCGCTGGGTGATCGACCCGCTCGACGGCACCGTGAACTACCTGTACGGGCTGCCCACCTGGGCCGTGTCCATCGCCGCCGAACGGGACGGCGAGCGGGTCGTGGGCGTGGTGGAGGCCCCGATGCGCCGGGAGACCTACCACGCGGTGCTCGGCGGCGGCGCGTACGCGAAGGGCGGGGCCTACGGGGACGGTGCCGCCCTGCGCTGCCGGCCCGCCCCGCCGCTCGACCAGGCGCTCGTGTCGACCGGCTTCAACTACGTGGCCGACGTCCGCGCGCACCAGGCCGACGTGGTCCGGGTGCTGATCCCGCGTCTCCGGGACATCCGGCGTGGCGGGTCCGCCGCGATCGACCTCTGCGACGTCGCCGCGGGCCGCCTCGACGGCTACTACGAGCGCGGCCTCCACCCGTGGGACCTGGCGGCCGGTGACCTCATCGCCAGGGAGGCCGGTGCGTTGACCGGAGGGCGGCCGGGGGCGGTCACCGACGGCGGTCTGACGGTGGCCGCCTCACCCGGCGTCTTCGAACCGCTGCAGTCCCTGCTGGAGGAGCTCGGCGCCTGGCACGACTGAGCCGCCCGCCCCGCCCGGAAACCGCTGTGCGGCCCGTGGGCGGCATCGGAACGGAGAAGGCCCCGCAGGTGCCGATACGGCACCGCGGGGCCTTCTCGTAACGACTCAGACGCTTGTGGCGCCGATGTGGACTCCGTGCTCCGCGGCGAGACGGTGCAGATCCTCCAGCTCGCTCTGCTCGACGTCCGCGAGGAAGTCGTCGCCCGTCTCGCGGGCTTTCGTGAGGTCGGACTCGGTGGTCTGGATGCGTTGCAGCAGACCTGCGGTGAAAGCGTCCATGAGGCGCCCCCTCATCGTGGGTCGGTGGCACGGGGGTGTGCCCGGGTTTCCCTCCGCCGAAGCGGTAGGGCGGGTGATCACGCGGCCTCCGGCGGAACGGAGGGGCCAGTGGTACGCCACATACGAGACGTGATCGCGGGTGTGAAATCGTCCTCCCCAGCCCGTACCTCTGAGAAACCTCAACTGGCCCGGAAAACCACCGCCTTCCGGGAAGCCGCAGGTGGGGCCGCGCCGTCTTACCGCCGGTTTATACGCGTTACGGGCAGGATGGAGGCGCACAGACCGGGCCCGGACGCGGCCCGGATCACCGGCCGACGGCCCGACTCGAACGTTTCACCGGTCGCTTTCGGACACTGTGCGGCTCTGTTGTGGACGTTCGTGGAAGTTCTAAGGAAGGAAGCGCCGTGCGCGTACTCGTCGTGGAGGACGAGCAGCTGCTCGCCGATGCGGTGGCCACCGGATTGCGCCGGGAGGCCATGGCCGTCGATGTCGTGTACGACGGTGCGGCGGCCCTGGAGCGCATCGAGGTCAACGACTACGACGTCGTGGTGCTGGACCGGGACCTCCCCCTGGTGCACGGAGACGACGTGTGCCGCCGGATCGTCGAGCTGGGCATGCCGACCCGAGTACTCATGCTCACCGCCTCCGGGGACGTCAGCGACCGGGTGGAGGGCCTGGAGCTCGGCGCCGACGACTATCTGCCCAAACCCTTCGCCTTCACCGAGCTGACCGCACGGGTACGCGCCCTCGGCCGCCGTACGACGGTCGCGCTGCCCCCCGTCCTGGAACGCGCCGGGATCAAGCTCGACCCGAACCGCCGCGAGGTCTTCCGGGGCGAGCAGGAGGTCCAGCTCGCGCCCAAGGAGTTCGCGGTGCTGGAGGTCCTGATGCGCAGCGAGGGCGCCGTGGTCTCGGCCGAGCAGCTCCTGGAGAAGGCCTGGGACGAGAACACCGACCCGTTCACCAACGTCGTCCGGGTGACCGTCATGACCCTGCGGCGCAAACTCGGTGAGCCCCCCGTGATCGTCACCGTGCCCGGCTCCGGCTACCGGATCTGACGGCGGTGCCCACGGTCCAGCCGCCACCGACGGCGCCCCCCAAGCCCACCTGGGAGCCCAAGCAGCAGGAGCCCCCGTACCCCTGGCTGCGCCCGACCATCCGGATACGCCTCACCCTGCTGTACGGCGGCATGTTCCTGATCGCCGGCATCCTGCTGCTCTCGATCATCTACATGCTCGCCGCGCAGGCCCTGCACGTGGGGAGCGAGCTGCCGTTCCAGATCGTCGACGGTCATGTGTCCAGCAAGATCTGCAACCTGCTGGGGGAGGGGAGCTCACCGAGCTCCGTCAACGCGGCGATGAACTCCTGCGTGAACCACCAGCGCCAGCAGGCGCTCGACACACTCCTCAACCGGTCGCTGCTGGCCCTCGTGGGCCTGAGCATCATCGCCTTCGCGTTCGGATACGCGATGGCGGGACGGGTGCTCTCGCCGCTGGGCCGGATCACCCGCATCGCCCGCCGGGTGGCCGGCACGGACCTGTCCAGGCGCATCGAGCTGGACGGCCCCGACGACGAGCTCAAGGAGCTCGCGGACACCTTCGACGACATGCTGGACCGGCTGGAGCGGGCCTTCACCGCGCAGCAGCGGTTCGTCGGGAACGCGTCGCACGAACTGCGCACGCCCCTGGCGATCAACCGCACGCTGCTGGAGGTGCACCTCTCCGATCCGCAGGCGCCCCCGGAGCTCAAACAGCTGGGCAAGACGCTGCTGGCCACCAACGAGCGCAGTGAGCAGCTGGTCGAGGGCCTGCTGCTGCTGGCCCGCAGCGACAACCAGATCGTCGAGCGCAAACCCGTCGACCTCGCGGAGGTCGCCTCGCGCGCCCTCGACCAGACCCGGGCGGAGGCCGAGGCCAAGAGCGTGGAGATGCGCGGTGAGCTGGGCCCGGCAGTGGTCCAGGGCAACGGCGTGCTGCTGGAGCGGATCGCGCTGAACCTGGTGCAGAACGCGGTGCGCTACAACGTCCCGGACAGCGGCTGGGTCGAGGTCACCACCGAGCTCCTGCCGGGCCAGGCCGTGCTCGTCGTCTCGAACACCGGCCCTGTGGTCCCGGCGTACGAGATCGACAACCTCTTCGAGCCCTTCAGACGGCTGCGCACCGAGCGGACGGGCAGCGACAAGGGGGTGGGGCTGGGCCTGTCGATCGCGCGGTCCGTCGCGCGGGCTCACGGAGGCCGTATCATCGCGGAGCCCCGCGAGGGTGGTGGTCTTGTGATGCGCGTCTCACTGCCTGTCTGACAGGCAGGACGGAGCGATTCGCACGAGGATTATTTTGTTCGCTTTGAGCGGAATTTTCGGGACCCGATCCCGGACGGACCGTGTGTGATCGATCACAAGAGCGAATTTCCGGCCGTCCACGCTCCGTGATCAGGGCCCCCACCGGAAATCCGCCAAAAGTCGGGGTTTTCGGGGGTCATTATCACGGGAAGTACACGGGGTGGCACCGGTCAACGGCGCCGCCGGGACCGTGTACGGTCCCCATCGCCACCCAAGCCGATCGCCATAAGGCGGTCCTTTTGGGTGTCGATTGAGTAACAGACCTTGATGTGAGGCAAAATCTCCGCCTCGGGTCGGGCACAAGTCCGGCCTCTCACGCGTTACGTGCGCTGAGACACCGCAGACACCCAGAGGGGGAGAGCGACATGGCAACGGATTACGACACCCCACGAAAGACCGACGACGACGTCGATCAGGACAGCCTTGAAGAGCTCAAGGCTCGTCGGAGCGACAAGACGGCCTCGGCCGTCGATGTCGACGAGTTCGACGCGGCCGAAGGACTGGAGCTGCCCGGCGCAGACCTGTCCAACGAAGAGCTGGCCGTAAGGGTCCTGCCCAAGCAGGCCGACGAATTCACGTGCATGAGCTGTTTCCTCGTGCACCACCGCAGTCAGCTGGCCCGTGAGAAGAACGGCCAGCCGATCTGCCGCGACTGCGACTGAGGTCCGGTCGGCCGTGGCAGGGGACACGCCGTTCCGGAAGCGGCGTCACCGGCGCAGTAATGAGCCGGCGGCGCATGAGGGCGGTACCGGCCCGGCAGAAGGCCTAGCAGCGCCTGCCGAGCCGTCCGCCCTGCCACCCTCGCCGGGCGGACAGGAAGAGGAGCGGGGCCGGCCGGCCTCGCTCGAAGCAGCCGGCGCAGCCGAAGCGGCTGCGGAAGTCGACACGGCCGACAGGGCCGAACAGGTCGACAGGACGGAGCCCGTGACCGGGGCAGGCCGTCTGAATTCAGTGAAACGGGGCGTACGCAAGGGCGGGGAGAGCGCCAGGGCAGCGATCGGTCATATCGCGGACCTGATCATCGATATCGCTCCCCGCGTCCCTGTGCGCGATCTCGCCACCCTGCGCAAGCAGTTTCCCGACCTGGGGCCCGAGGAGCTGGCCGACCGGCTCATCGCGGGCGCGGGCAAGGCCACCGCCACCGTCGGCGCCGGAATCGGCGCGGCGGCCATGATGCCCGTACCACCCGCCATGCTCGCCGAGCTGGCCACGGAGATCACCGGCGTGGCCGCGATCGAGATGAAGCTCGTCGCCGAGCTCCACGAGGTGTACGGACTCCGCCCGCCGGGCGGCATCACCCAGCGCTCCACCGCCTACCTGACTTCCTGGACCGAGGAACGCGGTATCGACGTCACCCGTCCGGTGACCGTCAACGCGGCACTCGGCGGCCAGATGAAGCGCGAACTGCGCCAGCAGATCATGAAGCGCACCGCGCGCGATCTGCCGAACCTGATGCCGTTCATGATCGGCGCCACGGTCGGCGCGATAATGAACCGCCGTGAGACCAGAAGGCTCGCCGAACGGGTCAGGAAGGATCTGCGCGAGCGGCAGATCCCCTGGGACCGGCTCCCCGAGCTGCCGCCGCTGGAACGGCCCGCGCTCCCGTACGAACCTCCCGAGGCCCCGGCGGACCGGCCCCCGGACGAGAGGCCCTAGCCGCAGGCCTCAGGCCCGTACCGCCGCCTTCAGCGCCGCCACCAGTGCCTTCGGCTCGCGCGTCGACAGATAGACGTACGGGGTCGGGTCCTCGGGATCGGTGACCTTCACCCGCACGGCCGTCGGGATGTAGCTGCGCAGCAGCATGAAGGCCCGGGTGTCCGCCTTGTACGAGCGCCAGGCGCGCGCCTCCTCGGCGTCCAGCACCTCGGCCTCACCGAGCGCCGCGACCGGGATCCGCGCGTCCCCCGCCACCAGGGCGTCGCCCACCACCCGGATCCGGATGGAGCCGTACGAGCTCACCACCACCGCCGACGCGACCGTGCCGCCCACCAGGCCGGCGAGCAGCGGCAGGGTGCCCAGGGGCAGCAGCATCAGCGCGCAGGCGATGCCGAAGAGGAAGCAGATCACCCACCAGGAACGGGGTGCGGTGAGGCGTTCGTCGAAGGGCGGGGCGGAAGGCTGCATGAGCCCAAGCTTGGCACGGCGCGACCTGCGGGTAGCCGCGCGGGTAAGGTCTGCGGCTGTGAGTGGAACATCTGCGGCTCTGAAGCCCCCGGCCGACGCGGTGAAACCGGTCCGGCATCCCGACGCGCCGGCCCCCGGCGAGCTCCTCGGCGCGCACTACGAACACTGTTTCGGCTGCGGCGGGGGACAGCCGCACGGGCTGCACCTTCAGGCGAGGGCCGGCGAGGGCGTCGGGGTCACCGCCGAGTTCACCGTGCAGGCGGCCCACCAGGGCGCCCCCGGCCTGGCGCACGGCGGGGTACTGGCCACCGCGCTCGACGAGACGCTCGGCTCGCTGAACTGGCTGCTGCGGGTGATCGCGGTGACCGGACGGCTGGAGACCGACTTCGTCCGCCCCGTCCCCGTCGACACCGTGCTGTTCCTCGACGCCGAGATCACCGCCGTGCACGGCCGCAAGATCTACTCCAGGGCCACCGGCCGGATCGGCGGCCCGGACGGGCCCGTGGCGGTCCGCGCGGAGGCCCTCTTCATCGAGGTCAAGGTCGACCACTTCATCGACAACGGCCGCCCCGCCGAGATCCAGGCCGCGATGGCCGACCCGGACCAGGTCAAGCGCGCCCGCGCCTTCGAGGTGAACCCCTGATGCGACACCCCGTGGACGTGCTGATCCGCCGGACGGAGCCGGACGTGCCGATTCCGTCCTACGGCCACCCCGGCGACGCCGGAGCCGACCTGGTGACCACGCAGGCCGCCGAGCTCGCGCCCGGCGAGCGGGCCGTGCTGCCCACCGGGGTTTCGATCGCACTGCCCGACGGGTACGCCGCGTTCGTGCACCCCCGGTCCGGTATCGCCGCGCGCTGTGGAGTCGCACTGGTGAATGCCCCGGGGACGGTTGATGCCGGGTACCGTGGAGAGATCAAGGTGATCGTCATCAATCTCGACCCGCGCGAGTCCGTGCGGTTCGAACGGTTCGACCGGATTGCCCAACTGGTCGTGCAGCAGGTCGAGAAGGTGCGCTTCCACGAGGTGTCGGAGCTTCCCGGTTCGGCGCGGGCCGAAGGGGGCTTCGGGTCCACCGGCGGTCATGCCGCCGTTGATGTTGATGGCGTCCGGGGCGAGCTTCCCCAGGACGGGAACAGCTACGCTTCGGTCGATTCCGACCGGGAAGGACAGTGACGTGTTCGGACGTCGCAAGGACAGTGGTTCCGCCGAGGACAAGGCGGACGAAGCGCGCGAGGCCGAGCAGGTCGTCGACGGGCTCGATGACGCCGATGCCGCCGAGGGCGGGTCGCGCCGGATGAACCTTCCGCCGGCGCCCCGGCCGGACGGCCCGTGGGACATCGAAGAGGTCTCCCAGCCCGGCGAGGGCCGGGTGGACCTGGGCGGCATCTTCGTGCCCGGTGTCGAGGGCATGGAGCTGCGCGTGGAGGTGGCCGGAGACGCGATCGTCGCCGCCACCGTCGTGCTCCGTGACAGCGCGATCCAGCTGCAGGCCTTCGCCGCCCCCAAGAAGGAGGGCATCTGGGGCGAGGTCCGCGACGAGATCGCCTCCGGCATCACCCAGCAGGGCGGGATCATTGACGAGGTCGAGGGCCCGCTGGGCTGGGAGCTGCGCGCGCAGGTCCCCGTACAGCTTCCCGACGGGGCGAACGGCGTGCAGCTGGTCCGCTTCGTCGGCATCGACGGCCCGCGCTGGTTCCTGCGCGGCGTGATCTCCGGTCAGGGCGCCGTGCAGCCGGAGGCCGCCGGTCTGCTGGAGACGGTCTTCCGGGACACCGTGGTGGTCCGCGGCGACGGCCCGATGGCCCCGCGCGACCCGATCGTCCTGAAGCTTCCCAACGACGCCCAGATGGTGCCCGAGGGCGTTCAGCAGGAGGAGCAGGAGAGCTCGAAGTTCTCCGGCGGCATGGCGGGCCTCCAGCGCGGTCCCGAGATCACCGAGGTGCGCTGACCCCGCGCCCTTAAGCAGCACCGGCCGGTGGGCCGTGTCCCCGCACAGGGACACGGCCCACCGGCTTTCCGCGTTCCCGGCTGCCGCCGGGCCGGGCGGCAGGTGTCGTATGGGGCGCGTATCGGGCACGTACAGGCGCCGTCAAGGACCGGCCCCTCTCCGTATGGAAGGCATCAACGCAGGTCAAAGCGGTGTCTGCGGCGGGTTTGCTCATGAGGTCCGAGAAATCCGCACCTCATCCAGGAGCACCCGATGGCCGATCTGGCCTTCGTCGTCACCACGATCGCGGTCTTCGCGCTGGTGGCACTCATCGCCAAGGGGGTGACGAAGCTGTGACCGCGGAAAACGTGGTGGGCCTCGTCGTGGCCGTCGCCCTGCTGGGCTATCTCGTCCTCGCCCTCCTGTACCCGGAGAGGTTCTGAGCCCGATATGAGCCCCGTCCTCGCAGGTGTGCTCCAGCTGCTCGCGCTCGTCGTGGCGCTGGGTCTGGCGTACCGCCCGCTCGGTGACCACATGGCCCGTGTCTACACCTCGCCCCGGCATCTGCGGGCCGAGAAGTGGATATACAAGGCCATCGGCGCCGATCCGAACACGCAGATGCGCTGGCCCGCCTATCTCCGCGGTGTCCTGGCCTTCTCCGTCGTGAGCGTCCTCTTCCTCTACCTGATGCAGCGGCTCCAGGGCTCGCTGCCCGGCTCGCTCGGCTTCGTCTCGATCGACCCCGACCAGGCGTTCAACACGGCGGCGTCCTTCGTCGCCAACACCAACTGGCAGTCGTACTCCGGCGAACAGGCCATGGGCCACGTCGTGCAGACCGGCGGCCTCGCGGTGCAGAACTTCGTCTCCGCCGCCGTCGGCATCGCCGTCGCGGTGGCACTCGTACGGGGTCTCGCCGCCACCCGTACCGGTGAACTCGGCAACTTCTGGTCCGACCTGGTGCGCGGCACCGTACGGATCCTGCTGCCGGTCTCGGTGATCGGCGCGCTCGTGCTGGTCGCCTGCGGGGCGATCCAGAACTTCTCCGGCATCCATGAGGTCGGGCAGTTCATGGGCGGTTCGCAGCAGTGGAACGGCGGTGCGGTCGCCTCCCAGGAGGCCATCAAGGAGCTGGGCACCAACGGCGGCGGCTACTTCAACGCCAACTCGGCCCACCCCTTCGAGAATCCGAACGGGCTCTCCAACCTCTTCGAGATCTTCCTGATCCTCCTGATCCCGTTCGCGCTGACCCGCACGTTCGGCCGGATGACCGGCTCGCTCAAGCAGGGCTACGCGATCCTCGCCACCATGGGCGTCATCTGGCTCGGCTTCACCGCGCTGATGATGTGGACCGAATTCGCCCACCACGGGCCCGCGTTCGAGATCGCGGGCGGTGCCATGGAGGGCAAGGAGAACCGTTTCGGCGTCGGCGGCTCCTCCCTCTTCGCGGTGGCCACCACGCTCACCTCGACCGGCGCGGTGAACTCCTTCCACTCCTCGTTCACCGGCTTCGGCGGCGGCATCACGATGCTCGGCATGCAGCTCGGCGAGATCGCCCCCGGAGGCACCGGCTCCGGCCTCTACGGGATGCTGATCATGGCGGTCATCGCGGTGTTCATCGCCGGACTGATGGTCGGCCGCACGCCCGAGTACCTCGGCAAGAAGATCGGCACCCGCGAGATCAAGCTCGCGGCCTGCTACATCCTGATCACCCCGGCCCTGGTGCTCGGCTTCACCGCCGTCGCGATGGCCCTGCCCACCCCGCGCGACTCGATGACCAACACGGGCGCGCACGGCTTCTCCGAGATCCTCTACGCCTACACCTCCGGCGCCAACAACAACGGTTCGGCGTTCGCCGGACTGGCCGTGGACACCCCGTGGTTCAACACCACGATCGGACTGGCGATGCTGCTGGGCCGGTTCCTGCCGATGGTGTTCGTCCTCGCGCTGGCGGGCTCGTTCGCGGAGCAGCGGCCCGTGCCGGTGACCGCCGGCACCCTCGGCACGCACCGGCCGCTCTTCAGCGGACTGCTCGTCGCCACCGTCATGATCGTCGCCGGTCTGACCTACTTCCCGGCCCTGGCTCTGGGCCCACTGGCCGAGGGGCTGGCGTCATGACCCTCCGTACGAACATGACCCTCCGTAAGAATCAGAAGGACACGATGTCCACCGTCACACCGGCCCGAGCACCGCACCGGGACAACCCGTCAGGGCGCGTCGGAGCCGGCACGTTCGACCCCGGCATGCTGATCGCCGCGTTCCCCGACGCGGTTCGCAAACTCGATCCCCGGGTGATGATCAAGTCGCCGGTGATGTTCGTGGTGCTGACCGGCTCCGTGCTCACCACGGTGCTGGCGGCGCTGGACCCGGCCGACTGGTTCGGCTGGGCGATCACCGCCTGGCTCTGGCTGACCACGGTCTTCGCCAACC
Organism: Streptomyces sp. NPDC104307; assembly: GCF_055584045.1. Classification (NCBI taxonomy): domain Bacteria; kingdom Bacillati; phylum Actinomycetota; class Actinomycetes; order Kitasatosporales; family Streptomycetaceae; genus Streptomyces; species Streptomyces sp. NPDC104307. Next base: position 101,931 of record NZ_JBVJMU010000010.1, on the reverse strand, counting down.
TGGCGGAGGCGGTCGCGGAGGGCCGGGGCAAGGCCCAGGCGGACACCCTGCGCCGGGCCAGGACGGGCACCGTCGCCCGCCGTCTGACGGGCGGCGGCGAGGAGCGGACGGCGGGCACCGAGCTGAGCGTCGGTGACCTGGTGGTCTGCGAGGTCGGCGACATCATCCCGGGCGACGGGGACGTCGTCGAGGGCGTGGCCAGCGTCGACGAATCCGCGATCACCGGCGAATCCGCACCGGTCATCCGGGAGTCCGGCGGCGACCGCAGCGCCGTCACCGGCGGTACGAAGGTGCTCTCCGACCGCGTCGTCATCAAGATCACCACGAAGCCCGGCGAGACGTTCATCGACCGGATGATCGCCCTCGTCGAGGGCGCCGCCCGGCAGAAGACGCCCAACGAGATCGCGCTGAACATCCTGCTCGCCTCGCTGACCATCGTCTTCCTGCTGGCCGTGGTCACCCTCCAGCCGTTCGCCGGCTACGCGGGCGGCGAGCAGTCCATGACCGTGCTGGCCGCACTGCTGGTCTGCCTGATCCCGACCACCATCGGCGCGCTGCTCTCCGCGATCGGCATCGCGGGCATGGACCGGCTGGTGCAGCGCAACGTGCTCGCCATGTCGGGCCGCGCCGTCGAGGCGGCGGGCGACGTGTCGACCCTGCTGCTCGACAAGACCGGCACGATCACCCTCGGCAACCGGCAGGCCGCCGCGTTCCTCCCGGTCGGGGGCGTGACGGAGGCCGAGCTGGCGGACGCCGCCCAGCTCTCCTCGCTGGCCGACGAGACGCCGGAGGGCCGCTCCGTCGTCGTCCTGGCCAAGGAGGCGTACGGGCTCCGCGAGCGGCATCAGGGGCAGCTGTCCCGCGCGGAGTGGGTGGGCTTCACCGCCCGGACCCGGATGTCCGGGGTGGACCTCGACGGACGCCGGATCCGCAAGGGCGCCACCGGCTCGGTCACCGCGTGGGTCCGGGAGCGGGGCGGCACGGTTCACCCGGACGTCGCCGCGCTCACGGAGCGGATCTCCCGCGAGGGCGGCACGCCGCTGCCGGTCGCGGCCGACGACGGGGAGGGCGCCCGGGTCCTGGGCGTCATCCACCTCAAGGACGTCGTCAAGGAGGGCATGCGCGAGCGGTTCGGTGAACTGCGCCGGATGGGCATCCGTACGGTCATGATCACCGGGGACAACCCGCTGACCGCGAAGGCCATCGCCGAAGAGGCGGGCGTCGACGACTTCCTCGCAGAGGCCACCCCCGAGGACAAGATGGCCCTCATCAAGCGGGAACAGGCCGGCGGCAGGCTCGTCGCGATGACCGGCGACGGTACGAACGACGCCCCGGCGCTCGCCCAGGCCGACGTCGGCGTCGCCATGAACACCGGGACCTCGGCCGCCAAGGAGGCCGGGAACATGGTGGACCTGGACTCCGACCCGACGAAGCTGATCGAGATCGTCGAGATCGGCAAACAGCTGCTGATCACCCGCGGCGCGCTGACCACGTTCTCCATCGCCAACGACGTCGCGAAGTACTTCGCGATCATCCCCGCGATGTTCGCCGCCGTCTATCCGGGTCTGGACAGGCTCAACATCATGGATCTGTCCTCGCCCCGGTCCGCGATCCTGTCCGCCGTGATCTTCAACGCGCTGATCATCGTCGCGCTGGTACCGCTCGCGCTTAAGGGCGTGCGCTACCGGCCGGCCGGCGCCGACTCGATGCTCCGGCGCAACCTCGGGATCTACGGGCTCGGCGGACTGGTCGCCCCGTTCGTCGGCATCAAGATCATCGACCTGATCATCTCCCTCATCCCCGGAATCGGCTGACCTGCCATGAACAACTCATTCGCGAACTCCGTCCGGCCGCTCGGGCCCGCCCTGCGCGCCCTGCTCGTCCTCACCGCGGTCTGCGGCGTCCTCTACCCGCTCGCCGTCACCGGGGTCGCCCAGGGACTGATGCCCGGCCGGGCGGGCGGCTCCGAGATCACCGAGAACGGCGAGGTCGTCGGCTCCGGACTCATCGGGCAGCGCTACGACCTGCCGCTCAAGAAGGGCCAGGAGACCCCGGCCCCCGACCTCAAATGGTTCCAGCCGCGCCCCTCCAACGGGCTCGGCACCAACAGCGTCAACACGCGGTACTCGCTGCTGGTCTCCGGCGCGACCAACCGCTCAGGGGACAACAAGGAGCTGATCGACTGGGTCACCGCCGCCAAGGCCGCAGCCGTGAAGGACAACTCCGTCCCCGGCCACCCCGTCAGCCCCGCGCAGGTGCCGCCCGACGCCGTCACCTCCTCCGGCTCGGGCCTCGACCCGGACATCTCCCCGGCGTACGCCCGGCTCCAGGTCCGCCGGGTCGCCGAGCGCAACCACCTGGACACGGCGCGGGTGGCGGAGCTGGTGGAGCGGCACACCGACGGCCGGATCCTGGGCTTCGCGGGTGAACCGAGGGTCAACGTGCTCCGGCTGAACATCGCCCTCAAGCAGCTGGTGAACGCCGAGGCCGGGCGCTGACCGGCCACGGTGCCCGGGTCCGGCCGCCGCGGCCGGACCCGGGCATTGCCCGTCGCCGGGCCTCCCGCACATACTGGCGGCCGACAGGACCGAGTACGTACGGGGAGCGACATGACCGAGAGCACCGACGCGGCCGGCAACGGCGTCAAGAGCGGCACGGCCGTCACGGAGCGGCCCATGGTCCGGGTCGAGGACCTGCACCGCTCGTACGGCTCCGGTGCCGCCGCCACGCACGCGCTGCGCGGGGTCTCCTTCGAGGTACCGCGCGGTGAGCTCGTCGCGCTCAAGGGGCGCTCGGGCTCCGGAAAGACCACCCTGCTGAACCTCGTCGGGGGACTCGACAGCCCCGACAGCGGCCGGATCACGGTGGACGGCACCGACCTCTCCACGCTCGGTGAGAACGGGCTGCTGGAACTGCGCCGCGACCGGATCGGCTTCATCTTCCAGTCCTTCGGCCTGATCCCCATCCTGACGGCGGCGGAGAACGTCGGCGTACCCATGCGGCTGCGCAAGGCAGAGCCGCGCGAGCGCGAGGAGCGGGTGTCGCTGCTGCTCTCCCTGGTGGGCCTCGCGGACCACGCCGCCCAGCGCCCCGGCGAGCTCTCCGGCGGCCAGCAGCAGCGGGTGGCGATAGCCCGCGCGCTCGCCAACCGGCCCGCCCTGCTGATCGCGGACGAGCCCACCGGACAGCTCGACGCGGAGACCGGCCTCGCGGTGATGGAACTGCTGCGCGCGGTCGTGCACAGCGAGGGCGTCACCGCGCTCGTCGCCACCCACGACGCCCAGCTGCTCGGCCTCGCGGACCGGGTCCTGGAGCTCAGCGACGGGCACATCGTCGAACACGCGTAGGGCCTGTGAAAAACAGCCCGGCCGGGCATCAGAATTACGTCAATACGGTCAGCTCCAGCACCCCCCGCCCGATATGCCAGAAATTCACGGGGTAGCTTCGACAGTGGCTGCCGCATCGGCCGCAGCCGGTTTCGGGAAGACGATGGGGCCATGGCGCGCGGCAAACTTCGGATCTACCTCGGTGCGGCACCGGGCGTCGGCAAGACGTACGCCATGCTCTCCGAGGCGCACCGCCGGGTGGAGCGGGGCACGGACTGCGTCGTCGGCTTCGTCGAGCACCACGACCGCCCGCGCACCGAGGTCATGCTGCACGGCCTCGAACAGACCGGGCGCCGCGAGATCGAGTACCGCTCCGCGGTCTTCACCGAGATGGACGTCGACGCGGTCCTGGAGCGCGCACCCGCCGTCGCCCTGGTGGACGAACTGGCGCACACCAACGTGCCCGGCTCCCGCAACGCCAAGCGCTGGCAGGACGTCGAGGAACTCCTCCAGGCCGGCATCGACGTGGTCTCCACCGTCAACATCCAGCACCTGGAGTCCCTCGGCGACGTCGTCGAGTCGATAACCGGCGTGCGCCAGCGCGAGACCGTGCCCGACGAGGTGGTCCGCCGCGCCGACCAGCTCGAACTCGTCGACATGTCGCCCCAGGCGCTCCGCAGGCGGATGGCCCACGGCAACATCTACAAGCCGGACCGGATCGACGCCTCGCTCTCCAACTACTTCCGCCCCGGCAACCTCACCGCCCTGCGCGAGCTGGCCCTCCTCTGGGTGGCCGACCGGGTCGACGAATACCTCCAGCAGTACCGGGGCGAGCACAACATCCGCACCACCTGGCAGGCCCGCGAACGCATAGTCGTCGGACTCACCGGAGGCCCCGAGGGCCGCACCCTCATCCGCCGCGCCTCCCGGATGGCGGCCAAGGGCTCCGGCAGCGAGATCCTCGCCGTCTACATCGCCCGCAGCGACGGACTGACCTCGGCCTCGCCCAAGGAGCTCACCGTCCAGCGCACGCTCGTCGAGGACCTGGGCGGCACCTTCCACCACGTCATCGGCGACGACATACCCTCGGCCCTCCTCGAATTCGCCCGGGGCGTCAACGCCACCCAGATCGTCCTCGGCTCCAGCCGCCGCAAGGCCTGGCAGTACATCTACGGCCCCGGCGTCGGCGCCACCGTCGCCCGCGAGTCCGGCACCGACCTCGACGTCCACATCGTCACCCACGACGAGGTCGCCAAGGGCCGGGGCCTGCCCATCGCCCGGGGCGCCCGGCTCGGCCGGGCCCGGATCATCTGGGGCTGGCTCGTCGGCGTGGGCGGCCCGGTCCTCCTCGCGCTGCTCCTCAAGGGCCTGGAGAACGGTCCGGGGCTCGCCAACGACGTCCTGCTCTTCCTCTTCATGACCGTCGCCGCCGCCCTGCTCGGCGGTCTGCTGCCCGCCCTCGCCTCTGCCGCCGTGGGGTCGATGCTGCTGAACTACTGGTTCACCCCGCCCACCCACACCCTGACCGTCCAGGACCCCGAGAACTTCGTCGCCATCGTGATCTTCTTCGCGGTGGCCGTCGCGGTGGCCTCCGTCGTCGACCTGGCGGCCCGCCGCACCCACCAGGCCGCCAGACTGCGCGCCGAGTCCGAGATCCTGTCCTTCCTGGCCGGCAGCGTGCTGCGCGGCGAGACGACCCTGGCGGCGCTGCTCGACCGGGTCCGCGAGACCTTCGGCATGGAGTCCGTCGCCCTGCTGGAGCGGCAGAGCGACGTCGATCCCTGGACCTGCGCCGGGAGCGTCGGCCCCGGCCCGGTCGCCCGGCCGGAGGAGGCCGATGTGGACATGCCCGTCGGCGACCACATGGCCCTCGCGCTCTCCGGCCGGGTGCTGCCCGCGGAGGACCGCCGGGTGCTCGGCGCCTTCGCCGCCCAGGCCGCCGTGGTCCTGGACCGCCAGCGGCTCGTCGGCGAGGCGGAGGAGGCCCGCCGGCTCGCGGAGGGCAACCGGATCAGGACCGCCCTGCTGGCCGCCGTCAGCCACGACCTGCGCACCCCGCTCGCCGCCATCAAGGCCGCTGTCAGCTCCCTGCGCTCCGACGACGTCGCCTGGTCCGAGGACGACGAGGCCGAGCTCCTGGAAGGCATTGAGGACGGCGCCGACCGCCTCGACCACCTGGTGGGCAACCTCCTCGACATGTCCCGGCTGCAGACCGGCACCGTCACTCCGCTGATCCGCGAGATCGACCTCGACGAGGTCGTACCGATGGCCTTGGGCGGCGTCCCGGAGGACAGCGTCGAGCTGGACATCCCCGAGACGCTGCCGATGGTCGCCGTCGACCCCGGGCTGCTGGAGCGGGCCGTCGCCAACATCGTCGAGAACGCCGTCAAGTACAGCCCGGACGGCGACCGCGTCACGGTGGCCGCCAGCGCGCTCGGCGCCCGCGTCGAGCTACGGGTGGCCGACCGAGGCCGTGGCGTCCCCGACGACGGCAAGGAACGCATCTTCGAACCCTTCCAGCGCTACGGCGACGCCCCGCGCGGCGCCGGCGTCGGTCTGGGCCTCGCCGTGGCCCGCGGCTTCGTGGAGTCCATGGGGGGCACGCTGGACGCCGAGGACACCCCCGGCGGCGGCCTCACCATGGTCCTGACCCTCAGCGCGGCCTCGGGACACCTCCCGGTCGCCCCCGACCTGCCCGCGCGGGTCACCTCATGATCCACGTACAGCAGCAGACGGCCGTACAGCAGACAGCCGCACAGCAGAGAGGCAGGACCGAGATGACCCGGGTGCTTGTGGTCGACGACGAGCCGCAGATCGTACGCGCCCTCGTGATCAACCTGAAGGCGCGCAAGTACGAGGTGGACGCCGCGCCCGACGGAGCGACCGCCCTCCAGCTCGCCGCCGCCCGCCACCCCGACGTCGTGGTGCTGGACCTCGGGCTGCCCGACATGGACGGCGTCGAGGTCATCAGGGGGCTGCGCGGCTGGACCCGGGTGCCGATCCTGGTGCTCTCGGCCCGCCACACCTCCGACGAGAAGGTCGAGGCGCTGGACGCGGGGGCCGACGACTACGTCACCAAGCCGTTCGGCATGGACGAGCTGCTGGCCCGGCTGCGCGCCTCCGTACGCCGCGCCGAGCCCGTCGGACAGGATGGCGGCGACCAGACCGTGATCGTCGAGACCACGGGCTTCACCGTCGACCTGGCCGCCAAGAAGGTCCAGCGCGAGGGCCGGGACGTACGGCTCACCCCCACCGAGTGGCACCTGCTGGAGGTACTGGTCCGCAACAGCGGCCGGCTGGTCAGCCAGAAGCAGCTGCTCCAGGAGGTCTGGGGACCGTCCTACGGCACCGAGACCAACTACCTGCGGGTCTACATGGCGCAGCTGCGGCGCAAGCTGGAGGCCGACCCCGCCCATCCCCGGCACTTCGTCACCGAACCGGGGATGGGCTACCGCTTCGAGCGGGCCTGACGTCAGCCGCCCGCTTCTCCCCATAACCCGTTCGAGTGAGACGGCGGCCACCCGCCACGACCTCCGGGGACCGGTACGCTTCGGTTATGAGTGCTGTCCCTCGATTCGAGAAGGCCGGGAAGGCCGAGCGGCCGTCCGGGCGCTTCCGCCGGATGCTCGACCGGCTCTCCAGCTCCCAGGAGGACCTGGAGCGCGAGGAGCTGGCGGAGGACTCGCACGCCTCGGGATGCACCCGGATCTCCGAGTGCAGCGACCGCCAGATCGTCAAGGTCACTGGTACCTTGCGGACGGTCACCCTGCGACCGCGTGCCGGAGTGCCCGCCCTGGAGGCGGAGCTCTTCGACGGCACCGCGCCGCTGGACGTGGTCTGGCTCGGCCGCCGCTCCATCGTGGGCATCGAGCCGGGCCGCAAGCTCATCGCCTCGGGCCGGATCTCCATGAGCCACGGGCGCCGGGTGCTGTTCAACCCCAAATACGAACTCCGACCGCTCGGCAAGGAGTAGCCGGTGACGTCTCTTGACAAGCCGACGTCCGACACGGACCCCACCACCCGCACCGATCAGCAGGAGGCCGACGCGAAGGCGGTCACAGAGGCCGCGCTCTTCGAGGCCTTCGGCGGCATCCGGGGCATGGTGGAGACAGTCCTGCCGGGACTGCTCTTCGTCACGATCTTCACCATCGACAAGAACCTCACCTACTCGGCCATCGCGGCCGTGGCGGTGTCGCTGGTGCTCGTGGCCGTCCGGCTCATCCGCAGGGACACCGTCAAGCACGCCTTCAGCGGGGTCTTCGGTGTGGCCTTCGGTGTCGTCTTCGCGAAGATGACCGGCAACGCCAAGGACTTCTACCTCCCGGGCATGATCTACACGCTCGGACTGGCCCTCGCCTACCTGGTCACCACGGTGGCGGGACTGCCGCTGATCGGCCTGATCCTGGGCCCGGTCTTCAAGGAGAACCTCTCCTGGCGCACCAGGAACCCCGGCCGCAAGAAGGCCTACGCCAAGGCCAGCTACGCCTGGGGACTGATCCTGCTCGCCAAGTGCGCGATCCTCTTCCCGCTGTACTGGTGGGGTGACACCACCCAGTTCGGCTGGGTCCTGGTGGCACTGAAGATCCCGCCGTTCCTGCTCGCGGTCTACCTCACCTGGGTCTTCCTCGCCAAGGCACCGCCGCCCATCGACGTCTTCGCCGAGATGGAGGCGGAGGAGCAGGCGGAGAAGGACCGCAAGGCCGAGCAGGACCGTGCGGCGGCCGCCGCCGAAGCGGCCCGCGGTCGGGAATTCTGAGCGGGGACAACACGGAAGGGGGCCCGGTACCGCCACTGGCGGCACCGGGCCCCTCCGCATATCCGCTCAGCTCTCCGAGTCCCCCTGGCGCACCGACAGCAGGTCCTCCAGCTGTTCCTCGCGCGCCTGGGCCGCGACGAACAGCAGCTCGTCACCGGCCTCCAGGGTCTCCTCCGTGCTCGGCGTCAGAACCCGCTGGCCACGGATGATCGTGACCAGCGAGGTGTCCTCCGGCCATGCCACATCCCCGACCTGGGTACCGGCCAGCGCCGATTCCGGGGGCAGCGTCAGTTCGACCAGGTTGGCGTCGCCGTGGCTGAAGCGCAGCAGCCGGACCAGATCACCGACGCTCACCGCCTCCTCGACCAGGGCCGACATCAGCCTCGGGGTGGAGACCGCCACATCGACGCCCCAGGACTCGTTGAACAGCCACTCGTTCTTCGGGTTGTTCACCCGGGCGACGACCCTCGGCACGCCGTACTCCGTCTTGGCGAGCAGCGAGACGACCAGGTTCACCTTGTCGTCGCCGGTCGCTGCGATCACGACGTTGCAGCGCTGCAGAGCCGCCTCGTCCAGCGAGGTGATCTCACAGGCGTCCGCCAGCAGCCACTCGGCCATCGGCACCCGCTCCACCGAGATGGCGGTCGGCGCCTTGTCGACGAGCAGCACCTCGTGACCGTTCTCCAGCAGCTCGGCCGCGATGGAACGGCCCACCGCACCGGCCCCGGCAATCGCGACACGCATCAGTGACCGCCCTCCTCAGGGCCCTCGGCGAAGGCCGCCTCGACCTTCGCGATCTCGTCCGTACGCATCATCACGTGGACCAGATCGCCCTCCTGCAGCACCGTCTGCGACGACGGCAGTATGGCTTCGCCCAGTCGGGTGAGGAACGCCACGCGGACGCCCGTCTCCTCCTGCAGCGTGCTGATCTTGTGGCCGATCCAGGACGGCGTGGTGTGCACCTCCGCGAGCTGCACACCGCCACTGGGATCCCGCCACAGCGGCTCGGCGCCCGAGGGCAGCAGCCGCCGCAGCATCTGGTCCGCGGTCCAGCGCACGGTGGCGACCGTGGGGATGCCGAGCCGCTGGTAGACCTCGGCGCGCCGGGGGTCGTAGATCCTGGCCGCGACGTTCTCGATGCCGAACATCTCGCGTGCCACCCGGGCCGCGATGATGTTGGAGTTGTCGCCGCTGCTGACCGCCGCGAACGCGCCGGCGTCTTCGATCCCCGCCTCGCGGAGGGTGTCCTGGTCGAAACCGACGCCGCTGACCCGGCGGCCGCCGAATCCGGAGCCGAGACGCCGGAACGCGGTGGGGTCCTGGTCGATGACGGCGACCGTGTGACCCTGCTGCTCCAGGGTCTGCGCGAGAGCGGCTCCTACTCGCCCGCAGCCCATGATGACGATGTGCACCTTGCGCCTACCTCGCAGTCCTGATCGTCCGGCTGACCTGCGAAAACACCCTGCTCACACTCTTTCCTCGGCTGGCCGGGCAAACAATGGGGCAACGGTTCGTCCCGTTGCCCAGGATGAGCTTATGCGGCGCCGGACGCGTTGCCTCATTCGAGTCTCCTTTCCCCGGGGCCACGATGGCAAAGGGGCGGCTCCCGAACTGTTCCGGCGCGATTTCGGAGTGCGTCGGAGCGTCTCGGAGCGCCTTCGGCGCAAGGATCGCGTTAAGGATTTCGTGGCTTTTCCGTCCGAGTGCAGGAGATTCAAGTGATACGGGGGTGGTGCGTGGGCGGGCCCCATACGAAACCCTTACGATCCACAGCGTGTCCAAACTGACCGACGTGCCCAAACGGATCCTGATCGGACGGGCCCTGCGCAGCGACAAGCTGGGGGAGACGCTCCTCCCCAAACGCATCGCCCTGCCCGTCTTCGCGTCCGATCCGCTGTCCTCGGTGGCGTACGCACCCGGAGAAGTCCTCCTGGTGCTGTCCATCGCAGGCGTGTCGGCGTACCACTTCAGCCCGTGGATCGCGGTCGCCGTCGTGGTCCTGATGTTCACCGTCGTCGCCTCGTACCGGCAGAACGTGCACGCGTACCCGAGCGGGGGCGGCGACTACGAGGTCGCGACCACCAACCTCGGCCCGAAGGCCGGACTGACCGTGGCCAGCGCCCTGCTGGTCGACTACGTCCTCACCGTCGCCGTGTCGATCGCCTCCGGGGTGGAGAACCTCGGCTCCGCGATCCCGTTCGTCGTCGAGCACAAGACCGTCAGCGCGGTCGTGGCCATCGTGCTGCTCACGGTGATGAACCTGCGCGGCGTGAAGGAGTCCGGGAAGCTCTTCGCCATCCCCACGTACCTCTTCGTGGCCGGCGTCTTCATCATGATCATCTGGGGCGCCTTCCGCGGACTGGTGCTGGGCGACACCATGCACGCCCCGACCTCCGGCTACACGATCAGGGCCGAACACCAGGGCCTGGCGGGCTTCGCCCTCGTCTTCCTCCTGCTGCGCGCCTTCTCCTCCGGCTGCGCCGCCCTCACCGGCGTCGAGGCGATCAGCAACGGTGTCCCCGCGTTCCGCAAGCCCAAGAGCAAGAACGCCGCCACCACCCTCGCGGCGATGGGCCTGCTGGCCGTCACCATGTTCTGCGGCATCATCGGGCTGGCTATGGCCACCGACGTGAAGATGGCCGAGAACCCGGCGAAGGACCTGATCAGCAACGGCTCCCCGGTCGGTTCGAGCTTCGTCCAGGACCCGGTGATCTCCCAGGTCGCGGCCGCCGTGTTCGGTGACGGAACGTTCTTCTTCGTCATCCTCGCCGCGGCCACCGCGCTCGTCCTCTTCCTGGCCGCGAACACCGCGTACAACGGCTTCCCGCTGCTCGGCTCGATCCTGGCCCAGGACAGCTACCTGCCCCGCCAGCTGCACACCCGCGGCGACCGGCTCGCCTTCTCCAACGGCATCGTGCTGCTGGCCGGTGCGGCGATCCTGCTGGTCGTGATCTACGGGGCCGACTCGACCCGGCTGATCCAGCTCTACATCGTCGGCGTGTTCGTCTCCTTCACCCTCAGCCAGACCGGCATGGTGCGGCACTGGAACCGCCACCTGCGCGCCGAGCGGGACCCGCTCAAGCGCCGCCACATGATCCGCTCCCGCGCGATCAACACCTTCGGCGCCTTCTTCACCGGCCTGGTGCTCGTCGTCGTCCTCGCCACCAAGTTCACCCACGGCGCCTGGGTGGCGCTGCTCGGCATGGTGATCTTCTACGGCACGATGACCGCGATCCGTAAGCACTACGACCGGGTCGCCGCGGAGATCGCCGCCGACGAGGCCCCGTCCCACGAGAGCGTCAGGCCCTCCCGGGTCCACGCGATCGTCCTGGTTTCCAAGCTCCACCGCCCCACCCTGCGCGCGCTCGCCTACGCGAAGCTGATCCGCACAGACCACCTGGAGGCGCTCTCCATCAGCGTCGACCCGGCCGAGACGAAGGTCCTCAGGGAGGACTGGGAGCGGCGCGGCATCAACGTACCGCTGAAGATCCTGGACTCCCCGTACCGCGAGGTGACCCGCCCGGTCATCGAGTACGTCAAGGGCCTGCGCCGGGAGAGCCCGCGCGACGTCGTGAGCGTCTACATCCCCGAGTACGTCGTCGGCCACTGGTACGAGCACCTGCTGCACAACCAGAGCGCGCTGCGGCTCAAGGGCCGGCTGCTCTTCACCCCGGGCGTGATGGTCACCTCCGTCCCGTACCAGCTGGAATCCTCCGAAGCGGCCAAGAAGCGCGCCCGCAGGCGCGCGAACTGGACCGCCCCGGGCTCGGTGCGCCGGGGCCCGGTGGAACGCAGGTCCAAGGAGCACACGCACAAGAGCTGACGAGCCCTGCCCGCTCTTCCTGCTGACCCGGTCATCCTGGTAACCCGCTGTGACCCGCTCTTCCTGGTAAGCGGCCGTACGACACCCACGTAGACTCGTAGGTTGTTGTCCGGCCGCTTGCCGTTCGCCGTTCGCCTGTACCCCTTGATCTCTGGAGCCCTCCCCTCATGCAGAACGAATCCACTTCGCCGCAGACGGGCGAAGCCCCGACCGTGGAATCGCTCGTGGGGCGGGAGTACGAGGTCGAGGTCGGCCCGGTCGCCCACGGCGGCCACTGCATCGCCCGTACGGCCGAGGGCCAGGTCCTGTTCGTCCGCCACACGCTCCCCGGCGAGAAGGTCATCGCCAAGGTGACCGACGGAACGGCCGAGTCCCGCTTCCTGCGCGCCGACGCGGTACAGATCATCGAGGCGTCCAAGGACCGGGTGAAGGCCCCCTGCCCGTTCGCGGGCCCCGGCAAGTGCGGCGGCTGCGACTGGCAGCACGCCAAGCCCGGCGCCCAGCGACGGCTCAAGGGCGAAGTGATCGCCGAACAGCTCCAGCACCTCGCGGGCCTCACCCCGGAGGAGGCCGGCTGGGACGGCACCGTCATGCCGGCCGAGGGCGACAAGCTCCCGCCGGGCGAGGTCCCGGCCTGGCGCACCCGCGTCCAGTACGCCATCGACGAGGACGGCCGGGTCGGCCTGCGCAAGCACCGCTCGCACGAGATCGAGATCATCGACCAGTGCCTGATCGCCGCCCCCGGCGTCTCCGAGCTCGGCATCGAGAAGCAGGACTGGCCCCAGATGGCCACGGTGGAGGCCATCGCCGCCACCGGCTCCAACGACCGCCAGGTCATCCTGACCCCCCGCACCGGCGGCCGCCTCCCGCTGGTCGAGCTCGACAAGCCCGTCTCGGTCCTGCGCGTCGACGAGCACGACGGCGGCGTCCACCGCGTCCACGGCCGTGGCTTCGTCCGCGAACGCGCCGACGACCGCACCTACCGCGTGGGCTCCGGCGGCTTCTGGCAGGTCCACCCGCAGGCCGCGTACACCCTGGTGAAGGCCGTCATGCAGGGCCTCATGCCGCGCAAGGGCGAAATGGCCCTCGACCTGTACTGCGGCGTCGGCCTCTTCGCCGGCTCCCTCGCGGAACGCCTCGGCGACAAGGGCGCGGTCCTCGGCATCGAGTCCGGCAAGCGCGCGGTGGAGGACGCCCGCCACAACCTCAAGGACCTGGAGCGGGTCCGCATCGAGCACGGCAAGGTCGACCAGATCCTGCCCCGCACCGGCATCACCGAGGCCGACCTCATCGTCCTCGACCCGCCCCGCGCGGGCGCCGGCAAGCAGGTCGTCAAGCGCCTCTCGGCCCTGGGCGCGCGCCGCATCGCCTACGTCGCGTGCGACCCGGCGGCGCTGGCGCGGGACCTGGCGTACTTCGCGGAGGGCGGCTACAGGGTGCGGACGCTGCGGGCGTTCGACCTGTTTCCGATGACGCATCATGTGGAGTGCGTGGCGGTTCTGGAGCCGGTGAAGAAGGACGACTGAGCTGCGGTTTTGTGATTTGGGTGAGATAGTCGACCTATTTCCCTCCGTGGCGCGGGTCGAGTGCCCGGCTTGACCCGCGAAGCCTCCTGAACTGCGAATTCATCAGGGAGTCGCTCGCGTCGGCGACGTCTTCAAGTCCCGTTCGGAGATTCTTGACGCTCGAATCGGGTCTCAACCCCACGGACCTCTCCGGCTGGGGCTGTGCGGGCCGGGCCCTCGGTAAGGAGGGCAAGGAACCCGGCGGCGGCGCGAGCTGCCTGTACAAGTCCCATGCTTCCTTGAGCCCAGTGCGAGCCAGTCCAAGCGGCAGAGCGTGGCGCCGATCCGGGGTCGTGCGTTCATCCGGCCCGTTCGGGCCAGCAGGTGTGGCATTCGCTTGACCGGATGGGCGGCCCCGAAAACTGGCCCGGGGCACCACGGACTTGGGCGGGACAACCCTTAGTTGGGCCACGCCGCCGTGCTTTCCTCCTTGTGGCCAGCTCCATTGGTCCTGTGGGGCGGTGTGTCCACGTGGTAGAAACCTGATGCTGTTCCCACGCTCTTGATACTTCCACCGACCAGTTGCCCTCGGACGTTTGGAGCCCTCGGCTGTGCCATCCACTCTGTATCGCGACACCGGTTACACGCTCCGGCACCTGATCGAGAACATCGAAGGCGGCCGCATCGGACTCCCCGACATTCAACGCCCGTTCGTCTGGTCCGCGGCGAAGACCCGCGATCTCTTCGACTCGATGTATCGGGGCTACCCGATCGGCACCCTGATGTTCTGGGAGACCGGCGCTGAGGTGGGGACGCGGCAGATCGGAACGGAAGCGAGTGATCGAGCACCCCAGCTGTTGGTCGTCGACGGGCAGCAGCGGCTTACCGCTCTGTTCGCTGTCCTCACCGGGCGCAAGATCGTCACCAAGTCATTCGACGCGATCAACGTTCGCATCGCGTTCCACCCGGAGGACCAGACATTCGAGGTCACTGATGCGGCGATCGAGCGTGATGCCCACTTCATTCCGGACATCACTGCGCTCTGGGCCCAAGGTGGATACAAGCCCACCGTCCGTCGCTTCTTCCAACGGCTCGAAGAGGCCGGCGGACAGCCGTTGTCGGACGCTGCCAAAGATGAGCTCGAAGAACGCATAGATGGTGTCCGGGACCTGCACGATTTTCTCTTCCAGGTTGTGGAGCTGGGTGCTTCGGCTGACGAGGAGCAGGTCGCCGACATCTTCGTGCGCATCAACTCCGAAGGCGTGAAGCTCAATCAGTCCGACTTCATCCTCACCCTGATGTCAGTGCATTGGGAGGAGGGGCGCCGTCAGCTCGAAGAATTCAGCCGCGGCGCGGTGATCTCAGGGCTCCCCGATCCGAGCCCTCGGAACGCCTTTCTGGACCCGAGTCCGGACCAACTGCTGCGCGTAGCCGTCGCTTTCGCCTTCCGGCGGGCTCGGTTGCAGCACGTCTACAGCGTCCTGCGGGGAAAGGACCTTGGAACCGGAAAGATCACCGCCGCGCGACGGCAGGAGCAGTTCGATCGGCTCGCCCAAGCACACACGAAGGTCCTGGACCTGACCAGCTGGCACGAGTTCTTCCAGTGCGTCAGGTTGGCCGGCTTCCGCAGCCGCAAGATGATCACCTCGGACAACGCCCTGCTGTACAGCTACACAATCTGGCTGATTGGACGCCACGATTTCGGGCTGACGGCCGATGAACTCCGTCCCTTGATCGGACGGTGGTTCTTCATGGCGCACACCACCGGCCGGTACTCCAACTCGCCGGAGTCGCAGATGGAGTCCGACCTGGGGCGCATCGGTAGTCTGCCGCCAGGTGATGGCCGAGCCTTCGCCGCGGAACTCGACCGGATCATCGCAGCGAACTTCACCGGCGACTACTGGGACATCTCCCTGCCGAACCGGTTGGACACGTCCTCGTCGCGCTCACCGGTGCTGTTCGCCTACCAGGCTGCGCTCGACATCCTCGACGCCGAAATGCTCCTCGGCGACCAACGGATCCGTGATCTGCTGGACCCCTCAGTCAAACCCGTCAAGGCCGTCGGCCGGGACAACCTGTTCCACGGCAAGGTGCTCGCCGGAATGGGTATTACCGACCGACGCCAAGTCAATGCCATCGCGAACATGGCGTATGTGATGTGGCCGGCGGACGCGCTGTTCAACAGCGACGCACCACATGACTACTGGCCGAGAGTCACCGACGCCATGGACCCGAAGGTGCTCGAGCGGCAGGTGCGGTGGCACGCGCTCCCGGTCGGCTGGGAACAGCTCGACTATTTCACCTTCCTGGAACGGCGGCGTCAGCTGATCGCCAAGGTTGTGCGGGAAGCGTTCGAAACCCTCAGAGGGGAACGCCCTGCGTACGTCCCGACCACCCCGGCCGACATGATCGCCGCCGGCGAATCCCAGGGTACCGAGTTCAAGGCCAGCGCCCGCTGGAACGTGCACACCCGGCAGGCCGACAAGTCTCTGCGGCACAACATCGTCAAGGCCGTCTGCGGCTTCCTGAACGGCGAGGGCGGAAACCTGTATATCGGCGTCGCCGACGACGGGACCGTCCTCGGCATCGAGAACGACCTCACCACTCTGGAGTCGCAGGCCAGCGTCGACGGATACGAGCTCTTCGTGCGCCAGCTCATCGACAGCAGCTTGTCGACCCCGACTGCCACCACCGTCCGCGTAGGCTTCCCCGAAATCGCCGGCAACGTCGTCTGTCAGATCAGTGTTGCCGCGGCAGGCATGCCGGTGTTCGCCAAACCCGCCAAGGGCGGCAACGGCGCCACCGACTTCTGGGTCCGGGTCGGCAATGCCACGAAGCAACTCCACGGTGATGACCTCCTGCGCTACAAGGAGGAACACTGGGGATGAGCGTCCTTATGGCTGGCCCTCCGGCCCCTGGGGAATGACCTCGGGCCTGGAAGCGGTCAGGGCGCCCCGCATACCGGCGTCAACCAGACAATCACTCTGGTTTCCGTCCGGGAGCGTTGCCGTCACGGCACAATGGCCAGTGATGACCAGCACCACCGCTCCAGGCTCCGGGCCGGACGGGTTCAGCCCCTTCGCCCACCTCACCGTGCAGAACACCGTCCTCTACCGGCAGGTGATGCGGGCGTTCGTCACGGCCAAGGAACGCTTCGCCGTGCATCTGCGTCCCGAGGACGTGTACGCCGCGCTGCCCGGGGAGGTGCGGCCCGGCGAGCTGGACGGCGTCGTCAAAGCACTGGACAAGCTGGTCGAGTGGGGGAATCTACGGGCCGACCCCGACACCGGACGGGTCAGCGCCGTCGAGGACTTCTACCGCAAGCGCTTCATCTACCAGCTGACCCGGGCCGGGGAGGCAGCCGAGGAAGCCCTGGCCGCCTACGACGAGGCGCTCGGGCGGCGGGGCGCCCTTCAGGTCATCGCTCTGCACGACATCGTCACGCAGCTGCGCGCCCTTCTCGTCCTCACCGCCGACGAGCAGCCCGACCCGGGCAAGACGTACCTCGCGTTCGACGCGCTCGCGAGCCGGTTCGCCGCTCTCGCCGACAACGCGCGCGCGTTCATGAGTTCGTTGCAGCGCACCATCGACCTGCACGAGGTGGAGGAAGCGGTCTTCCTTGCGTACAAGGACCGCCTCATCCAGTATCTGGAGCGTTTCATCCAGGACCTGATCACCCTGGGCGGACGCATCGCCCAGCTCATCCTGGAGCTGGAGGACTCGGGCCGGATCCAGGCCCTGCTCAGGGCCGCCGCGGGACGGGAGGCGGCCGACGCCGCGCCCGAGGACGCGGCGCCCGCCGCGCAGAAGGCATACGCCCACTGGGCCGGGCGCTGGGACGGGCTCACCGCGTGGTTCCTCAGCCGGGACGGGCGCGAGTCGCAGGCCCGCCTGCTGCGTGGCCGCGCGCTGGGGGCCATTCCGCAGATGCTGGCCGTCGTCCGGGTGCTGGGGGAGCGCCGGGCCGGCCGGTCGGACCGGTCCGCCGATTTCCGCACCCTCGCCCGCTGGTTCGCCGAGGCCCCCGACGACGCCTCGCGGCACCAGCTGTGGCGGGCGGCCTTCGGACTCCACCCCGCCCGGCACCTCACGGCCGACGCGGACACCCTGGCCGCCCGGCTTGCCGCACCGGTGCCCGCCGCAACCCCCTGGGCTGCCGCGGAGCCGCTGCGGATCAGCCCCCAGCTGCGCCGTACCGGCAGTTACGAGCGGCGGGGCAAGCCCCGCAAGGTCGAGGACCGTCAGGAGCGTCGTCGTCACCTCGCCGAGGTGGCGGCCAAGCAGGTGGCCGAGACCGCCGCTGCCCGGGACCGCCTCGTCACCGACGGAGCGGTCAGACTGTCCGAACTCGGCGAGCTCGACCCGGTCTCCTTCGGCCTCTTCCTCCAACTGCTCGGCGACGCACTGGCCACCTGGCGCCCCGGCATGCGGCACACCGTGGCCACCAGCAACGACGGTGCGATGGAGATCAGGCTCAGCGCCCTGGCCGACGGACCGGCGGCGGAGATCCATACACCGTCGGGCACGTTCCACGGGCCCGATCACCTCATCGAGATCGTCGATCTGACCGACGCCGACAGGTCGTTGCACGGAGGAAGCGGACGATGACCACGCCACCGGCCCCGGCCGAAGTGCTCGAAGGACAGCACGCCGCAGAGCTCCGCAAGGCCGCCCGCGCCCTGCTCAAACAGCCGCTCCTGCTCTCCCACGGCAAGCACGCGGACGAGTTCCGGCTCGTGCGGCGGCACGCCGCCGAACTGCGCGAGTGGTTCGACCGCAACACCGGCTGGCCACTCCACGTGGACGCCGGGACGGCCCGGCTGCGCAAGATCCCCGGCGTGCTCCACGACGCCACACACCCCGCACGCGAGGTGACCCGCGCCGCCACCCCGTTCACCCGCCGCCGCTACGTCCTGCTCTGCCTGGCCCTGGCAGCCCTGGAGCGCGGCGAGTCCCAGATCGCGCTCGGCCGTCTCGCCGACCAGGTCGTCCTCGACGCCACCGACCCCGGGCTGGTCGCGTCGGGCATCCACTTCACCCTCGACCGCCGCGACGAGCGCCTCGACCTCGCGGCCGTCGTGCGGCTCCTGCTCAGTCTGGGCGTGCTGCGCCGGGTCGCCGGGGACGAGGACGCGTACGTGAACGGGGCGGGCGACGTGCTCTACGACGTCGAACGCCGGGTACTGGCGGGGCTCCTCGCGACACGTCGTGGCCCCTCCACCGTGCAGGCCGAGGCCACCGCCGACCGGCTGGCACAGCTTGTCGCCGAAACCGCCCTCGACAGCGAGGAACTCCGCTTCCGCGCAATGCGGCACGCACTCACTCGCCGACTCCTGGACGACCCGGTCCTCTACTATGACGAGCTGAGCGACGCCGAACTCGGCTACCTCACGAGGCAGCGGGGGTTCCTCACGGCCCGGGTCGCCGAGCTGACCGGTCTGATCCCGGAGATCCGCGCCGAAGGCATCGCCATGGTCGACCCCGACGACGACCTCACCGACGTACGGATGCCCGAGCAGGGCACCCATGGCCACATCACCCTGCTGCTCGCTGAGTACCTGGCGCGGGCGGCCGGGCCCGTCACCACCCTCCAGCTCGCCCAGCGGGTGCGGGAACTCGCCCTCGTACACGGCACGTTCTGGTCCAAGGCCGCGCGGGAACCAGGCATGGAGGCCGAGCTCGTCGAGCAGGCCGTCGCCCGGCTCGCCGCCCTCGGCCTGGTCTCCCGGACCGCCGACGGAGCCGAACCCCGCCCCGCGCTGGCCCGATACGCGGTCGGTGAACCCGTCGTCCTCGAACCAGGAACACCACCCGCAGGCACACCCGGCAGCGCGCGCACGCCGGCACAGCGAAAGGCCGGTCAGGCGTGACCACCCCGCTCCCCGAACCCCTCCGCACCCGCTGGCAGCCCCTGCGCATCGGGCTCGTCGACCTCTTCCACTACGACGTGGAGGAGTTCCACTTCCGCGACGGGCGACTGCTGCTGCGCGGCAACAACGGCACCGGCAAGTCCAAGGTGCTCGCGCTCACCCTGCCCTTCCTGCTCGACGGCGACCTGAGCCCGCGAAGGGTGGAGCCGGACGGGGACCCCGGGAAGCGGATGGAGTGGAACCTCCTCCTCGGCGGCGAGCACCCGCACACGGAGCGCCTCGGCTACACCTGGATCGAGTTCGGCAGACTCGACGCGAGCACCGGGGAGAGCCACTTCCGTACGCTGCTCTGCGGGCTGAAGGCGGTGAGCGGACGCGGGATCGCCCGGCACTGGTACGCGGTCACCGACCTGCGCGTCCAGCACGGACCCGGCACACCCGTGGAGGGCTTCCTCAGCCTGGTCGACGCCACCGGAACGGCCCTGACCCGGGACCGTCTCGTCGAAGCCGTCTCCGGTCACGGCATGGTGTACGACCAGGCCAAGACCTACCGCAGAGCCGTGGACGAGGCCCTCTTCGGGCTCGGCGAGCAGCGGTACGGCGCCCTGGTAGACCTGCTCGTCCAGCTGCGCCAGCCCCAGCTGTCCAAGCGCCCCAACGAGGCAGCCCTGTCCCGCGCCCTCACCGAGGCGCTGCCACCGGTGGACCAGGCCGTGATCGCCGACGTGGCCGAGGCGTTCCGGTCACTCGACGAGGAGAAGTCCGAACTGGCGGCGGCCTCCGCCGCGGAGCGCGCCGCCGCCGGCTTCCTGGAGCACTACCGGCGCTACGCACGCGTCGCCACCCGCCGCCGCGCCCGGCTGCCACGCGCCGAGCACTCCCGCTACGAGCAACGCCAACGCGACCTCGCCGAGGCACAGGCGCAGCAGGCTGGGGCCGAGGGGGAACGAAAGGCTGCAGCCGGGCTCATCGCGACGCTGGAGGAGCAGCAGAACCGGCTCCGCGCCCAGGACGCGGCCCTGCGGGAGAGCCCCGAGATGCGCAGCGCCAGAAATCTGGAGCAGGCGCACCACGAGGTGGAGCGCACGGCGCGTGCGGCCGAGCGCGCGGACAGCGACCGGGATCAGGCGGCGCGGCTGCACGACAAGGGCGTGCAGCGGCTCGGCACCGCCGAGAACCGGCTGCGGGCGGCCGACCGGCACGCGCAGAACACCTACCGGCAGGCTGCGGAGGCCGCGGCGACCGCCCGGGTCGCCCTCCCGGCGCCCAACCTGCCGGACGACGGTCGCGCCCCGAGTGAACTGCGCGGCGCCGTCGAGGAGTCCGTGGAACGGGGCCGCCGCGCGCTCGCCCATGTGACGGACCTCGCCCGCACCGCAGCGCGCACCTCGGAGGAACGGCGCACGCACGCCGTCCGGCTGGACGAAGCCGACGCGGACCGGTCCGCGGCCGCTGAAGAGCTCGGTCAGGCAGAGGAGGACGCGGTGCGTGCGGGCCGGGCGCTGCTGGACGAGGTCCGCACCCGTGCCCGTAGCTGGACCGAGCTCGCCTACGCGGACGAGCCCGGTCTGCTGGACGAACTCCAGGAATGGGTGGGCCGCCTCCACAGCCCGTACCCGGCACGGGCCGAGGCCGCGCGCGCCCACAGCGCCGCATCCGCACGGCTGGCCGAGCAGGCTGCCGCCGCCGGCCGGCGCCGTGCCGAACTCACCGGGCAGGCCGACGGGCTGCGGCAGGAACTCGCCGAGCTGGAGGCCGGCGGGCGACGTCCGCCGCAACCGCCGCACACCCGCACCCCCGGCCTGCGTGAGCGTCTGACGGGTGCCCCGCTGTGGCGGCTGGTGGACTTCGAGAACGGGCTCTCCGCAGCGGAACAGGCCGGTCTTGAAGCCGCCTTGGAGGCGTCCGGGATGCTCGACGCCTGGGTGCTGCCCAGCGGCACGGTTCTCACGGCGGACAGCCACGAGGTGCTGCTCGCCCCGGCAGGGGCTCCGGTGCGGGGCGCGTCGCTCGCGCACCTACTGCGGCCGGCCGTGGACCTCGGGGACGCGGGGGCCGCCGCCGTGGGCGAAGCGACCGTGGCCCGGGTGCTTGCCGCGATCGGCGCCGGTGCAGTGGGTGCCGAGCAAGGTGGCGCCGGGCCGGCGGGCGAAGCCGGAACGTGGGTCGCGGTCGACGGCCGCTTCCGGGTCGGCGCGCTGACCGGCCGATGGGCCAAGGCCACCGCCGCGTACATCGGCGAGGGTGCGCGGGAAGCTGCCAGGCGGGCCCGTATCGAAACGATCACCGGTGAAATCGACGTATTGCAGGGAGAGTTGACGATTCTTGTGGAACTGCTGGGTGCGTTGGCCGCCCGCCGCGAGGTGCTGGACGCGGAGGTGGCGGACGTACCGGACGAGACCGCCCTCACCCGCGCGCACGCCCGCGTTGCCGCCGCCGCGGAATCCCTGCGCCGAACCGGCGAACGGCAGGAGGAGCGAGCAGCCGCCCTTCTGGAGGCGACCGGCCGGAGCGAGGCGGCGGCGGAGGAACTCGCTTGGACCGCCGTGGACTTGAGGATGCCGTCCGACGAGGATGGACTGACGACGGTACGTGACGCACTCGGCGCCCTCGCCGAGGTGCTGGCAGCCCTCTGGCCCGCCCTGCGCGAACGCGGTGAGGCCGGCGGCCAGGTCGCCGACGAGCGTACCGAGGCAGAGCAGGCCGCCGAGCGTGTCGCGGAGCTCGCGGAGCGCGCGAAGGATGCGGAGAACGAGGCGGCGGCGGCCGACGAACGCCTCAGCACCTTGCGTTCGACGGTGGGCGCCGCCGTCGACGAGCTTCAGCGCCTGCTGGCGCGGACCGCGGAGGCGTCGCGCACCTGCGAGAGCGAGCAGCAGGCCGCTCACCGGCGTCACGCCGAGGCCGACCGGGCCGCGAGCAGGGCCGAAGGCCGCATCGAGCAGTTGCACGAGGGGCTGGCGGAGGCGGCCGAGGCGCGTACGGAGGCGATTGCCGCACTCCAGCGGTTCACCGCCACCGGACTGATGGCCGTGGCGGTGCCCGACATTGAGGTGCCCGCCGTGGAAGCCGGAGCATGGGCCGCGACCCCCGCGATCACGCTGGCCCGCGCCATCGACGCGGAACTGTCCTCCACCGATGACTCCGACAGCGCCTGGGAACGGGTGCAGCGCCGGCTCAGCGAGGAGTTCAAGACCCTCCAGGACACTCTGTCCCGGCACGGACACCGGGCGTCCGCCCGGATGGTGGAGGACGGCATGGTCGTCGACATCACGTATCAGGGCCGCGAACGGGCCGTACCGGACCTGGCAGCGGCCCTGGCGGTCGAGGTCGGCGAGCTGTCCCGCATCCTGTCCGCACGGGAGCGGGAGATCCTGGAGACCCATCTCGTCACGGAGGTCGCGGGGACGCTCCAGGAGCTGATCGGTGCGGCCGAGCGGCAGGTACGGGACATGAACGTCGAACTGGAGGAGCGGCCGACCTCCACCGGCATGCGGCTGCGGCTGGTGTGGCGGGCATCCCGCAAGGCTCCCGCCGGGCTCGCCCCGGCCAGGGAGCGGCTGCGCCGGTCGGCCGACGTATGGTCCGCCGAGGACCGCGCGGCCGTGGGCGAGTTCCTCCAGGAGCAGATCGCCCGCCAGCACACCGACGACGCCTCGGGCAGCTGGCTGGATCACCTCACCGCTGCACTCGACTACCGGACCTGGCACGAGTTCGGGGTCGAGCGGCACCAGCAGGGCCGCTGGATCCCGGCCACGGGACCCGCCTCCGGCGGCGAGCGGGTGCTCGCCGTGTCGGTGCCACTGTTCGCCGCCGCGTCCTCCCACTACGCGAGTGCGGGCAGCCCGTACGCACCGCGCCTGGTCACCCTGGACGAGGCGTTCGCCGGGGTGGACGACGACTCCCGCGCCAAGTGTCTGGGCCTGCTGCACGCCTTCGATCTCGACGTCGTGATGACGAGCGAGCGCGAGTGGGCCTGTTACCCGCAGGTGCCCGGCATCGCCATCGCCCAGCTGTCGCGGATCGACGAGGTCGCGGCGGTGCTCGTCACCCGGTGGGAGTGGGACGGCACGCGAAGGCGACGAGGCCAGGATCCGGTGGGGCCCGGGCACGCCGTTCCCGCGCAGCCCGGGGCCGAAGCGGCGGAGCCGCTGTGGAAGTGACCCCCGTGGACGACGTACGGCTGCGCAGATTCCTCGGCGCACCCGGCCTCAGCTGGCTGGTCGACCGTGCGCGCCGGCGTCTGGAGCGCGGGCGACCGCTCACCGGACCGGTATCGCTGAGCGCGCCCACGGCCGACCAACGGATGTCGGCGGAAAGGTTGTTGGGTCGTGCACCGGGCGGCGGGCGGTCCTTGTCCGTGCGCCTCGAAGCGGTGGACGACCTGCTGCGCCGTTCAGGCATCAGCCCGGCAGGACTGGCCGTGGCCGTGGTGGCGCTCACCGGGCCGGTCACCCTCCTCGGCGAGGCGCGCGCTGAGGAGCAGCGGGCCTGGGCGCAGGCGTACGCCCCGCTCGGCGCCCTGGCCCACGAGGTCCCCGCCCTACGGCCCTGGGCCGAACGGCTCCGGAACGACGGCCTCGTACGACGCCTCGCCGGTACCCCCACCGCAGCTGCCGACCTGCTCGGTCAAGTGGCCACTGTCGTGAGAGCCCTTCCGGTGGAGCCGGCGGTGTCGCTCCCCGCGTTCGCCTCCCGGCTCCTGGGCAGCGCCCACGCCCTGGACGACGGGACCCCGCTCTGCACCCTCACCCTCTCCGGCGTCCGGGCGCTGACCGGGGTCCCCGACACGGGTGGCGCGCAGGGGCGGCGCGAGGCGTGGGCGTCGGCGGGACTGCTGCGCGACGAGCTGTCCTCGACGGTGCTCGCCCTGAATCTGCGGGGGACTCCCGCCCTGGACTGGATGGCCGACGCGGGCGAGCCCGCCGTGCTCACCCTGCGGCAGCTGATCCGGCACCCGCCCCGCTCGGCGCCGCCGACGGTCCGGATCTGCGAGAACCCGGCGGTGCTCGCCGCAGCCGCCGACAGGTACGGCACCCAGTGCGCGCCGCTGGTCTGCCTCCAGGGCCAGCCGTCCGCCGCCGCCCTCGCCCTCCTGAGTCATCTCCACACGCACGGCAGTCGCTTCCGCTACCACGGCGACTTCGACTGGGGCGGCCTGCGGATCGCCGCCGCCCTGCTGCGAAGGGTCCCCTGGACCCCGTGGCGCTACACCGTGGCGGACTACCGCGCCGCCGTGTGCAGCCTGCCATCCGGCCCGCCCCTCACGGGGGTGCGGGCCGAAGCCACGTGGGACCCGGATTTGCCGGACGCGTTGCAGGAGGCGGGGGTGCGGGTGGAGGAGGAGGCGGTGTTGGGGGATCTGCTGTCCGACCTCGGGTGAGATGAGCCACGGCTCCCGACCGTGCTGCGACGCGGTAGGCGCGCACCGGTTATGCATGCACCCTGCGTCATGGGGCGTCTTCTTCAGCCCGGCCGGTCTGTGAGGATCCCCGTATGCCGCCGACACCGAGGCCGGTACGGCTGCGGGCGTTGGCCTCGGCGACGCGGGCGCTCAGCAACTCGGCGGGGCCGAGCGGCCGCAGGCGGGCCGGGTCCGCGTCCCACTCGCGGCCGCCGCCGAGCGGGCGGAGCTGTAGGCAGGGACCCTCGTGGCCCATCACCAGGCCCACCCGGCCGCTCCCGATGTCATGCACGGCTGTCCCGACGCTAGGGACGCCGTCGTCGGTCACCTGGTCGTTCCGTTCCTGATCACCGCGGCGAGGGCGTGTGCCACGGGGGCGGAGCAGACGCCGAGGTGGACGAGTGCGTAACCGGCCGGCCGGGCGCTGCCAGCGCCTTCCACATCCCGCCAGGGGGTGCGTACATCCATGGCGGGCAGCTGGACACCGGCTCCACTCAGCGCGGCGGCGAGGACGTCGCGGGCATCGACGGCCTCCTGGATCTTGGCCGTTGCCGCGTCGCCGGCGTGGGGGACGGAGGCGTTGGCCCGGGGCGTCTTGCGGGGGAGGGACGGCTGCGGCGAGAGCGGCGTCATGGGGGCTCTTCCTTCGGTTGTTCTTTCGTGGATTCCTCTGCCTGGCCACGCACCCTGGTATTACGGTGCGTGAGGGGCTCGATACGAGAATGGCCCGGTCAGGGGTGTGACACACCGGGAGCGCGGGGTGCTTCCCCGGCCGGTGAGCCACGTTCCACACGTTCCACGGAGGGCGCGATGCCGACGAGGCGGGCGGTCACAAGCCGCAGCAGGGAACCACGGGCACGGTTCGCGGAGGAGCTGCGGCGCCTGCGTACCGCGCGCGGCGACAGTCTGCGGCAGCTCGGCGAACGGCTGGGCTGGGACTGGTCGTTGTTCGGGAAAATGGAGAAGGGCGAGACGGTCGGCGGCCCGGAGGTGGTGCAGGCGCTGGACCACTACTACGGGACGCCGGGGCTGCTGCTGGCCCTGTGGGAGCTGGCGATCAGTGATCAGTCGCAGTTCAAGGAGCGGTACCAGCGGTACATGGCGCTGGAGGCGGAGGCTACGAGCTTGTGGCACTTCGCGGTGAGCGTGTTGCCGGGGCTGTTGCAGACGCCGGGGTACGCGCGGGAGCTGCTGGCGTCCGGCGGGTTCAGCGGGGTACGGCTGACGCAGCAGGTGGAGGCGCGGATGGGACGGCGGAACCTGCTGGAGGGAGAAGGCGCGCCGCCGTTCCGGACGATCCTGTCGGAGGCGGCTCTTCGGACGGCATTGCGAAGTACGGAGGAGTGGCGAGACCAGCTCGAGTATCTGTCCGAGATGGCAGAGCGGCCGAACCTGACGCTTCAAGTGCTCCCGCAAAGTGCCGGGTTGCATGGGTTGTCGAGTACTGACGTCTGGTTTCTTCGACTGCCGGACAGTCGAACTGTGGCGTACACGGAACATGGGTACGGAGGGGAACTCCACGAGGAAAGCGTTGCGGTGGAGCGCATGCAACGTGCGTACGATGCGACGCGTGACCTGGCGCTCTCCCCAGCCGAGTCTCAGAAATTCGTCCTGCGCATGTTGGAGGAACTGTCGTGCGATCCATCGACCTGAGCGCCGCGACCTGGCGCAAGAGCAGCTATAGCAACCAGGATGGTGGCGCCTGCCTCGAGATCGCTGATGACTTCAGAGCCGTTGTCCCCGTGCGAGACAGCAAGAACCTGCACGGCCCCGCCCTCACCTTCACCGCGACCGACTGGTCGTCCTTCGTGTCCGCAGTGAAGGACGGCTCCGTGGGCGCCTGAGCCGCCCACCGCGCGAGACGGCCCCGTTGACTGGTGACCCGCCGACGGGGCCGTCGGCATTCCAGCGCGAATGCCCTCCTCGCGGGGCCGACGGGTCGAGTTTCGGCCCGCTCCCCGTATTCGCGCATGTCAAGCGACACAAGCCCCTGACGGTCCCCTATCCGGAGCGTTAGAGTGAACCTTCTGTGAAGGCGTGACGCGCCCCCACGAGAGCGGCGCGAGAGGGTGACGCAGAAAACATGACTGAGGTGCCCACGCAAATCGGCCGGTACACGGTCGAGCGGGAACTGGGCGCGGGGGGCATGGGGCAGGTGTACCTGGCCTACTCGCCGGGCGGTGACCCGGTCGCCGTGAAGGTGATCAGGAACGACAGGCTCGACCAGGCGACCCGAGCGCGCTTCGAGAAAGAGGCACTGATTGCCCGGACGGTCGTCGGGACCAACCGGGTGGCCCGTTTCCTCGACGCCGATCCGTACGCCGACCGGCCATGGATGGCCGTCGAGTATGTGCCCGGCCGTACCGTCCAGGAACAGGTGGAGAGCGCCGGAACCCTGTCGGTCGCGCTCGTGGCCAGTCTGGGCGCGCTGCTGGCCGAGGGCTTGGAGGCGGTACACGCCGTCGACCTGCTGCACCGCGACCTCAAGCCGCAGAACGTCATGCTCGGCGAGTACGGCCCCATCCTGATCGACTTCGGTCTCGGGGCTTTCATGGACGCGGGCAAGAACACGCTCACCCAGGAAGGCATGATCGTCGGCACGGTGCGCTGTATGCCGCCCGAGCAGGCGCTCGGCCGCTCCCGGGTGCAGGCTCCGGCCGACGTGTACGGCCTGGGCACGGTTCTGTTGTACGCGGCGACCGGCCGCTACCCGTACGAGGGCAACGGCTGGCCCGCGATCGTCGCCAAGGTGACCGACGAGACTCACCCGCCGGACCTCTCCGGGCTGCCGGGGGTGCTCGTCCCACTGGTCGCAGGCATGTTCGCCCATGCTCCGGAGGACCGGCCCAGCCTCACCGAAGTCACCGCCCAGTGCGTGGAGCTGATCAAGGGCTCAGGGTTCACGCCGGTCGAGGCGCGGTATGCGCTGATCGACGTCTCGGCCCGCCCCGGGAAGGCCGGAGAGAGTTGGCCGGGTCCTTCGCCGGCCGTGTGGGAGCGCATCACCACGCAGTGCGTCGACGTGCTCGACGTGCACACCCCGGTCGTGGACGAGGAGGGTCTGGACAGCCCGCTGGACCGCCCTGACCGAAGCGATCCACCTGACGACGAGGAGCAGCCGGCGTCTCCGGCCTCGGCGGATGGCGATGCCGGGCTTCCCGTTGCGCCGCCGGCCAAGGTCCGAGCCGGTGAGCAGACGCCCCGCCCCACGGATCGGACGCCCCCCGAGCCCCGCCGCAGACCCGGCCGGAAGCCGGCCTCGCAGAAGGTGGCCGAGGAACTGAGGGCCAGATACGCGATGCAAGCGGCCCTGTAACGGGTCCGAGCGGTCGGCACCGGTGTGCGCCCGCATTGCTAGGGGGAAGTGGGCGGGAGGCCCGGCACCGCTGCGCCGCCGCCCGTGGCACGCGAGAACTATGTGAAAGAAGCGGTGGGGAGCGGTATGCGGGACATCAGGGACGATGAGGAAGCGGAGCGGTTCGTGAGCGGTTCGGCGGCGGTCGGTGACGCGGCCACGGAGCAGGGGACCTTCGACTCGGCGTACCGCGAGCAGGCCGCAGGGGATGCTCACGCGGACACCCCGGCCGGTTCCGCGCCGCGTTCGCACCGCCCCAGGTTCGCCCCCGGCTCCCAGGTCCTGGTGCGCGACGAGCAGTGGCTGGTGAAGAAGGTCGCCGACACACCGCACGACGGCTGGATGGTCGAGGTCACCGGCGTCTCCTCCCTCGTGCGCGGCACGGACGCCGTCTTCTACGAGAAGCTCGACCACATCGAGCCGCTCGACCCGGACCGGACGCGTCTCGTCCCCGACTCCTCCCCGAACCACCGCAAGGCGCGCCTCTACCTGGAGGCCGTCATCCGCAAGACCGCGCTGTCGCAGACCGAGCAGGGGCTCGCACTGGCCGACAACTTCCTCATGGATCAGCAGACGCACCAGCTCCGCCCCGCTCAGCTGGCCCTGTCCATGGAGAACCCCCAGCCCCGCGTTCTCGTCGCGGACGTGGTGGGCCTCGGCAAGACCCTGGAGATCGGCATCATCCTCGCCGAGCTGATCCGCCGGGGCCGCGGCGAGCGCATCCTCGTGGTGACCCCGGCGCATGTCCTGGAGCAGTTCCAGCGCGAGCTGTGGACCCGCTTCTCGATTCCGCTCGTCCGCCTCGACTCCACCGGTATCCAGCGGATCCAGCAGGACATCCCGGCCGGCCGGAACCCGTTCGCCTACTTCAAGCGGGCGATCATCTCCGTGGACACGCTCAAGAGCGACGTCTACGCCCACCACCTGGAAAACACCGAATGGGACGCCGTCGTCATCGACGAGTCCCACAACCTGGTCAACAAGGGAACGAAGAACAACGCCCTCGCCCGGCTCCTGGCCCGCCGGACCGACGCCCTCGTCCTCGCCTCCGCCACCCCGCACAACGGTGAAGGGGAGTCCTTCGCCGAGCTGATCGGCATGCTGGACGAGGCGGCGATCGCGGACCACTCCGCTTACGACGTGAAGGACCTGGGGCACCTCTACATCCGGCGCACCAAGACCGACCCCGAGGTACGCGATTCCCTCAAGGGCGTCTGGGCGGACCGCGGCCCGTCCCAGCCGGTGATCGCCAAGGCCACCGCGAAGGAGACGGCCGTCCTGGAGGAGCTGGCCGCGCGCTGGATTCCGCGCGACCGGGCGGCCTCCTCCGTGTGCGTGGACCCGATGATCGCCTACAACCTGCTGAAGGCGTTCCTTTCCTCCCACCGGGCACTCCAGTCCTCGATCGAGACCCGGACCAAGACCCTTGCCAAGCCTCTGAAAGCCCGCAAGGGGCAGGACCCGGTCAAGCTGGAGGCAGCGCGGAAGATCGAGCACACGGCGATCGTCGACCTCACCCGCCTCGCGGGCGATCTCGGCAGCGACGACTCGTCCAAGCTTGACGCCCTGGTCGAGGCGCTCAAGGAGATCGGTGTCGGCCCCGGCTCCGACACCCGTGTCGTGGTCTTCTCCGAGCGCGTCCCCACCCTGAAGTGGCTGGCCGAGACCGTCCCCGCCCGCCTCGGCTTCCGCCCGGCGAAGCAGCTGGAGGAGGGCGAGAAGAAGGCCAAGCCGTGGAAGGCGTACGGCGGGGTCGTCGAGGTCATGCACGGCGACGCGACGGGTGAGGATGAACAGAAGCGCATCGTCGAGGACTTCGGCCTGCGCACGACACCCGTACGGCTCCTGTTCACCGGCGATGTCGCCTCCGAAGGTGTCAACCTGCACCAGCAGTGCCACCAGCTGATCCACTACGACCTTCCCTGGTCGCTGATCCGTATCGAGCAGCGCAACGGCCGCATCGACCGGTACGGGCAGGAGAAGAAGCCTCAATTCCGGGCCCTGGTGCTCACCAGTGACGTGGAGTGGCGCACCGACGACGAGACCGGTGAACCGCTGCCGCTGGACGACCGCCTGGTCGGCGCCAAGCTCCTCGCCCGCGAGGAGGAGGCCCACCGCATCGAGGGCACCGCGGAGGCGGTCACCGGTATCTACCGGGCGAAGGAGGAGGACGACCGGCTGACCCGCGACCTCATCGCCGGTCGCACCGTCGAGGAGTCGATCAAGCAGTCCTCGACGGGCGGTGGCGTCAAGGCCGTGCTCGGTCGTCTGATGGGCAACATCGGAGCGAAGAAGAAGACGGACGACGTGCCGCGCGCCACCGTGCCCAGCCTGTTCGGCACGGGCGGCGGTACCGACGCGACCTCCGGCTACTTCGACGAGGCCCTCCGCCAGGTCTGTCACCCCATCAGCCCGGACATCGCGCTCAAGCTGCGGCGTGAGAAGGACGGCACGATCGCCTTCGAGCCGCCGTCGGATCTCCTCCATCGGCTGAAGGCCCTGCCCAAGTCGTATCTCACCGAGCAGCAGATCCTTCCCACGGCGAACAAGGAAGGCCGCATCCGCCTCACCTTCGACAAGGGCCTTGCCGCCAAGCGGCTCAAGGTGGCCCGGGAGGACTCAGCCAGCCAGTGGCCCAACGTCAGTTACGTCTCCGACGTGCACCCCGTCCTGGACTGGGTCACCGACAAGGCGCTCGCGGCGCTCCGCCACGACGAGGCGTTCGTGCTCGCCTTCGATCCCGACCACGACAAGGCGGCCGATATCGATCCGGAGCTGGCCGCCGCACTCGACGGCCCCGTCTATCTGCTCCAGGGCATCTACTCGAACAAGGCCGGGCGTCCCACCGTCGTGGAGTGGATGGCCGTCACCGGTCTCCCGCACGCCCCCCGCGTCCACCGGATCGATGACGCCTTCCTCGCTGCCTGCCGGGTCGGCCCCAGCATGCCGGGCCGTGCCACCCCGGTGAACCTCGGACTCCTCCAGTCACGCGTGCCGGACGCGGTCGCCGAGGCCCGGCGCTTCCTGACCGACCGCGAGGGCGCGTACGCGCGGGAGATCGACGCCGTCCTCGCCCCGTACGAGAAGCGCGTCACGGAGTGGCAGCAGACGGCGCTGTTCACGCCGGCAGCCCGCCGGTCGTCCAAGGTCAAACAGGACGTCGACCTCACGGCGAGCAGGCGCAAGACGCTGGTCCGGTCGCTGCGGACGTCCGGCGCCCCGCTGCTGCGGCTCCTCGCCGTCCTCGAACCCCTTGCCGCCACGTCGGCATCGCGGCCCACCGCCGTACCCGCTGAGACCGCCACGCCCGACGCCGGAGAGACGACCGCCCGATGAGTACCGACTTCGATTCCTTCTCCAACCGCGGCGAGTACCTGTCTGCGCACTACTTCGCCGAGCAGCTCGCCGACGGCCTGAAGAAGGGCGTCTTCGCGGCCTGGGCGGACCGTGAGTCCGACGAGAACGACGACCGCGTCACGCCGCGCGTCGCCCTACGCGGCCTGCGGTCCGTCTACCTCGACGAGAAGTACCGCGGGTTCTTTGCCGAGCAGGCCAAGGCGGACACCGAGGAGGACGAGCGCCCCGACTCAGTGGGGTACGAGAAGTTCTTCCACACCTACCAGGACGAGGAGTGGAGCGAACGCGTCGAGGACTGGCACCGCAAGGTTCTCGCCGCCCTCGGGTACGTACAGGCGGGTGCCGACTCCGGTCAGCGTGAGCTGACCGTCCACCGGGCCGGACGTGACCACACTGTCCCTGTCGCCTGGCACGGCGACGGCATCGTCGCCGTCGACTGCGGCTGGTCCGCGAGCAATGACACGGCCCTGGACGCCGACTCCTACGGCCGTCTGCTGCACCTGGTGCGGACGGTCGGCAGCGGCGAGACCTACGAGTCGGGGTACGCACTCGCCACCTGGCTGTTCCAGAGCGAGCTGGGCGGCGAGGGCGGCAGTGCCCCGCGCTTCGTCCTGCTGCTCTGCGGCGGCGTGATCGTCCTCGCCGACCGGCAGGCGTGGGGCGAGGGCCGCTACCTGGCCGCCAATCTCGACTCCGCCCTGGAGCGCTACGACCGCAGGCAGTCCGGCGAACTCGCCACCATCGCGGGCCTGTTCAGCCACGACGCACTCGCTCCGGCCGAGGACGGCAAGGGCCCCGCCATCGACGCCCTCGTCAAGGCGTCCCGCGACAACGCGGTCGGCGTCTCCGGCGAGCTGCGCCAGGGCCTCCAGAAGTCCGTTGAGATCATCGCCAACGAGGTCCTGGCCCGCCTGGAGGAGACGGGTCTCGAACCGCGCGACCTCGAAACGCCCGGGGACCCCTTCGCGCGGCAGCTCACCCGCGAGGCACTGCGCTACCTCTACCGGGTCCTGTTCCTCCTGTACGCCGAGGCCCGCCCCGAACTGGGCATCCTCCCGGCCGACGACGGGACCTACGAGGCCGGTTACTCGGTGGCCCGCCTCCGCGATCTCGTCGAGCGGGACGCGCAGCTGACGGACGAGACGGCTCGCCAGGGATTCCACCTGCACGCCTCCCTCGACCTCCTGTTCAACAAGGTCAACTACGGCCACCGGCAGTACGGCACCGAGCCCTGGGACGAGCGTCCCGACGACGACGCGGAGACCCGCAAGAAGAAGGCCAGGCAGCGCAGCGAGGGCCGTGGCCTGCGCTTCGAACCCCTGCGCAGCGAACTCTTCGAACCGGCATCGGTGAGGCTCGTCGGCCTCGGCACCCGCGACCCGCGCCGCGACGAGGAGGGCCCCGAGGGCCCGGCCTGGCTCGACCTGCGCCTGCGCAACCACGCCCTGCACGAGGTGCTGCGCCTGCTCACCATGAAGAAGGCCAAACGACGCGGCGAACGCGGCGGCTTCATCTCGTACCGCAACCTCGGTATCAACCAGCTGGGTGCGGTCTACGAGGGTCTGATGTCGTACACCGGCATCATCGCCGAGGAGGAACTGAGCGAGGTCGCCAAGGGCGGTGACCCGGAGAAGGGCTCCTGGCTGGTCCCCTCGCACCGGCTCAAGGAGTACCCGGAGAACACCCGGGTCGAGTACGACGAGCGGGACCGGGAGGAGAAGGGTCTGCGCGGGCCGAAGAAGTACCCGGCGGGGACGTTCGTCTACCGTCTCGCCGGCCGCGACCGGGAGACCTCGGCGTCGTACTACACCCCTGAGTCGCTGACCCAGGTCACCGTCGAGCTGGCGCTCAAGCACCGCCTGGACCAGGAGAAGGACGCCGAGGGAAACGTCATCAAGACGCGGGCCTCGGAGCTGCTGAAGTACCGCATCTGCGAGCCGGCGCTCGGTTCAGGGGCGTTCCTCAACGAGGCGATCAACCAGGTCGCCGAGGAGTATCTGCGGCGACGGCAGGACGAGTTGGGCACGTCGATCCCGACGTCCGAGGCGCTCACGGAGAAGCAGAAGGTCAAGGCGTACATTGCGCTGCACAACGCGTACGGCGTGGACCTCAACTCGACGGGCGTCGAGCTCGCCGAGGTGTCGTTGTGGCTCAACACCATGCACCCGGGGATGCGGGCGCCGTGGTTCGGGCTCCACCTGCGGCGGGGCAACTCGCTGATCGGGGGGCGGCGTTCGGTGTACGCGGCGGGGGACGTGGCGCCGTGGAAGGGTAAAGCGCTGTGGCTTAACGCGAAGGACACCCAGGCGCCGACCCCGCTGCCCTTCCGGAACAACGAGGCGGGCGGGGAGTGGCAGCCGTTGCCGGACGGGGCGGTGCACCAGTTCCTGCTGCCCACGCCTGGTTGGGCGGCGGTGACGGGTGCGAGCGGCGACGCGAAGAAGCTGCTGGGGCAGTTGGCGGGGGGCGGTGTCGACCAGCTCAAGGCGTGGAAGAAGGGCATCCTCCAGAAGCCGAAGCGGCGGCTGAACGTCAAGACGGGCGAGCCGATCCTCGTGGGGAAGGCGGGGCGCGAGGCGACCTCCCAGTACACCCGGCTTCGGGACGCGGCGCGGCGGGCGGAGTTCCTGTGGTCGCTCGTCGTCAAGCGGATGGAGCTGTCGGAGCGGGAGATCGCGCGGACCGTCGACGTGTGGGAGGCGGACCCGGAGAAGGACGAGGAGTTCTCGTTCTTGCGTCAGGCTGTGGGCGGCGTGGAGGGGGAGAGCGGCGCCCGGCTGTCGAAGGAGAAGGTGTACGCCGAGCTCTTCAAGGCCGTCGGGTCGCCGTACTGGCGGCTGAAGCAGGTCATGGACGCCTGGTGCGCGCTGTGGTTTTGGCCGACGGGTGAGGCCGCGCTGCTGGACGGCAGTGCGTCGGAGTATGACCCGAAGGAGGCGGTGAACGCTGCTGAGCTTCTGGGGGAGATGTTCGGGGCCGCCGGGTCGGTGGTCGGCGATGAGGAGCCGGCGGCGGGGGAGCGGCCTGAGGCCGGTGCGGTGGATGAGCCGACGCGCCTGGACGTTGTTCCGGTGGCGCGTTTCACCGAGCAGACGTCGCTGTTCGCGACCGAATCCGGCGTTCAGGAATCGCTGCTCTTCGCGGACGCCGACGGCGAAGCGCGGGCGACTAAGCGCGTACCGGCGAAGCCGAGGAAGACGGCGGCGAAGCGGGCTCCGCGCGACTGGCGGGACGTCATTCCGCTGGTGGACCTGGACGACTGGATCGACTTCCTGGAAGCGATGCTCGGTACGGTCGACATCGACGAGAACGACCTGCTCACGGATTTCGCCCACCTCGATGCGCTCAAGGACTTTGAGCTGAGCCTTCCGTACCTGCTGGGGATGGACCTCAAGCATCCGGAGGAGCGGTTCCCCTGGATGCGGGGTGTTACGGACATCGCCGAGGAGCAGGGGTTCTTGCACTGGGAGTTGGACTTCGGGCTGGCCTTTGCGGAGGGCGGGGGGTTCGACCTTCAGGTGGGGAACCCGCCTTGGGTGCGGCCGGATTGGAAGGAGGGTTCTGTTCTCGCGGAGTCGGATCCTTGGTTTACTTTCGCTGAGACGCAAACCGAAGGTGAGCGTGATTCACGCCGTGAGCGAGCGATTTCAAAGCCTTACTTCCGCGCCTACATCAACAGGGAGGTGGAAAGCGTTACTTCCACTTCTAATTATCTAAAGGCGCCTCAGGTTTATCCTCTAATTTTTGGAAGTCGCCCCGATTTTTACCGTGGTTTCATTTGTCAAACCTGGCATCACGCCTCGTCCGGTGGCATCGTTGGACTGATTCATCCGGACACTCATTTCGAGGGGTCGAGTAGCGGTCCACTCCGTGAAGCGGCCTATCGGCGCCTTAAGGTGCACGGAAGTTTCATCAATGGCAAGAACTGGGCATTTGAGGCCA
Source organism: Streptomyces sp. NPDC104307 (assembly GCF_055584045.1). Lineage (NCBI taxonomy): Bacteria > Bacillati > Actinomycetota > Actinomycetes > Kitasatosporales > Streptomycetaceae > Streptomyces > Streptomyces sp. NPDC104307. The sequence continues at coordinate 66,593 of NZ_JBVJMU010000010.1, read as the reverse complement.
GTCGAACGCTTGAGTTTGGGGTTCATATTTACGATGCTAAGGCTGGTGAAATTGATTTCTCGCATATAAGTCACCTGTATGCGGCGTCCACGCTCCTTGAGTCCTTCTTGCATGATGGCACGGGTGAGACTCCAGGGATCAAATATCGCGGGAAGTGGGACACTCGGCCACATCGTAAGCGAATCGTCCATGTCAATGCGAGCCTGCTGGCCGTGTGGAATTCTCTCTCGGGTAGTGAAGGTGAAGCAATTCAGCGCACCCCTCTACGGTACCCTGTTTCGTCGGCGGAGAATGCGGCGCTACTGGCATTGGCTCTAACTGAACGACGCTTGGGCGTTCAGGAAATTGATGGCGGATTTAATGAAACAACGGCAGAGCGATCCGGGGTCATTCGAGAAGATACATCCTCCCCGGAGGACTGGCGAGAAGTAATCCTGAAGGGCCCGCAGATTGGTGTTGCGACACCAATTGCTAAGCAGCCCCCACACATGAAGAATAACGATCAGCCGTGGAATCTCCTGGATCTGCAGGCTGACTCGGTGCCAGCCACTGTATACGTGCGTGGCGCGACAACCCGGGAAGAATTCGTGGCAGCTCAGAGGCGAAGGGTTGATCGCTCAATTTTTCGAGAGCTTGAATCCCTGGGGCGACAAGAAGTTGCTGCGCGGTACATCGGGAATCCAATGCTCGCATCATTCGTCGGGAAACATGAGGGAGGTATCGAGGGTCTCGAATCTGAGCGGTACGCGGAATTGTTGTGCGAATTGGCGAAGCGCCCATTTAGTGAATGCTATCGTCTCGCGTGGCGTGAAATGATTCCAGACAATGGGGAGCGTAGTCTATTTGCTGCTCTAATTCCCCCAGGGCCGACGCATGTTCATGCGGTTCGGAGTGTGGCGTTGGAGGACAATAGGCTTACGGCGCTACAATCTGGTTTCTGGGCCAGTTTGGTGTTGGATTACTATCTTAGGGCAACTGGACGAGCGCATCTGGACGTGGCGGATGCCAAGTCCATGCCATTCGCGGAACCGCATCACCCATTGGCCTCTGCGCTACTTCTGAGAACTCTGCGCCTCAACTGTCTGACGTCAGCTTATGCTGCCCTCTGGGGTGAAATTTTCGATCCCCGGTGGAGCGAAAGGGAGAGGTGGGCATTTCGTTGGCCTTTGATTCCCCTCCTCGGGAGTGTAGGGGCGGGTTGGAGCGTGGAGACACCCCTGCGGTCTGAATATGCTCGCCGGGCGGGATTGGTAGAGATTGATGCGCTGGTGGCCGTTTGGCTCGGCATTTCGGCGGACGGGCTACTTTCCGCGTACGGGTCACGCTATGGGACAATGAGCGATTACGAAGACGATATGTATTTCGATGCAAAGGGTCGTCGAATTACGAGTCGCTTCGAGGTGTATGGATTTATGCAGGCGCGGTCAGGGCGCAAGAAAGTGTTTGAACAGCTGGAGCACCATTTGAGCAACCCGGAGGCCTCTCCCGTCCCCGACGGCTACACCGCCCCCTTCTACAAGGCCGACCGCGAGACTGAGATGCGTGAGGCGCACGCCTACTTCCAGAAGCGCCTCGACGCCGCCGTGGCCGCCGGCGAATGGGGCCCGGTCAAGCAGGAGGTGCCCAAGCCGTGAGGCCGACGCTCGAAGCGGAAGGGCTCAAGGAGAGCCTGCTCCAGTACCTGTCCACCACCTACGCGCTCACCGACGAAGGCGCGCGGCAGGCGCTGCACCGGTTCCTGGGGGACGACAACTCCGGCATGTTCCGGGGGCCTTTCCTCCGGCTGCGTACCCCGTTCGTCGATGCGGACCCGTCCTGGGAGGAGTACCTGGACTGGCGGCGTACCGACGGCTGGAAGCCGTACGCGCATCAAGCTGTCGCCTTCGAGCGGCTGTCTTCCGCCGGCGGCCGTACGCCCCGGCCGACGCTCGTCACCACCGGTACCGGGTCCGGCAAGACGGAGTCGTTCCTCTACCCCGTGCTCGACCACTGCGCGCGCGAGCGGGCAGCAGGGCGCGGCGGGGTGAAGGCCGTGTTCCTGTACCCCATGAACGCGCTCGCCACCGACCAGGCGCAGCGCATCAACGGGCTGCTCAGCGAGCACCCCGAACTGAGCAAGGTGCGGGCCGGGTTGTACATCGGTGACCGGGCGTCCACCCGGTACGGGCGGGTGTTCACCGACCGGTCCGACATGCAGGTGACGCCGCCGGACATCCTGATCACCAACTACAAGATGCTGGACCTGCTGCTCCAGCGCGCCGCCGACGCATCGCTGTGGGCGGACACCGACATCCGCTATGTGGTGGTCGACGAGTTCCACACGTACGACGGCGCGCAGGGCACCGACGTGGCGATGCTGCTGCGCCGGCTCGCCTCCGCCGTCGGGGCCTCGGAGAAGGGGCGCCCGCTCGGGCGTATCTGCCCGGTCGCCACCTCCGCGACCCTCGCGTCAGGGACGGACGCCGACGGCGTGCGGCAGCTGCTCGACGTGGCGACCGAGGTGTTCGGCACCGAGTTCCTCGCCGACTCGATCATCGGGGAACAGCGGCTGACCGTCGACGAGTTCGTGCCGCGTGCCGATTACGACCCCCTCGTCCCCACACCGACGCCCGACGAGCTGGCGGCGCTGCCCGACCCCACGCTCGGCGAGGAGGAGTTCGCCGCGCTCGCCGAGGCCGTCACCGGCAGCCGGGACACCGACCCGCACGCGCTCGGCCGGATCCTGAAGCGGCACCCGCTGACCTCGGCCGTTCTGCACGCCCTGGACGGGCAGGTGCGTCCCGTGCCCGAGGTCCTCGACCTGATGTGGCGCAGTGGCGCGCAGTCCTGGGGCCGGACCATCACACTGCGTCCCGAGGTGGCCGCGAAGGCGCTCGCCCGCTTCGTCGCCCTGCTCTCGGTGGCCCGTGACCCGGCGTCCACGCCTGAGAAGCCGCGCCCCTTCGTACAGGTCGAGGTGCACCAGTGGGCCCGGTCGGTGTCCCGCCTCGTACGGGGCGTGCTGCCGTGGCCGAAGGCCGAGTTCCAGTGGGACGCGGCCGGCACACCGGAGACCTCCGAGGGCGGAGCGGTGCACACCGCGCCGGTGACCACGGCGACCGCCGGGCAGACCGCGAACCTGTTCCTGCCCGCGGTGTACTGCCGTGACTGCGGCCGTTCCGGCTGGGCGGTCTTCACCCCGGAGTCCGACGACCTGGACGTCGAGGTCGACACGCACAAGATCCGGCGGGCCTCGGTCAGCCAGGACAAGATGCGGGTCCGTAATCTGATCGCCGCCACCGAGGGGGAGGCGAAGGAGGGATCCGGGGCCGCGCCCATGGAGGGCGCGGGCCGCTCCGCCGGGCGGGCCGACGCGAACGCGCTCAGCGTGTCCGGGGCCGGACAGCTCCGTGTCCTGGACGGACCCAAGCGCAGGCTGCGGCTGCCGGACCCGGTGGCGGACTACGACCCCGAGACGGGCAGCCCCCGTCTCGCCGGATCCGACTCCGCGTTCGTCCTGGTGTTCCTGGGGGAGACCGCGACCAGGGCCGCCGAGGACGACTGGTGCCCGGCCTGTGGCTCGCGCAACACGATCCGCTTCCTCGGTACCGGCGCCGCCGCCCTCGCCGCCGCCTCCGTCACCCAGCTGTTCACCGGCGGGGAGCTCGACGAGGAGCAGGGTGAGACGAAGACCCTGATGTTCAACGACTCGGTGCAGGACGCCGCGCACCGGGCGGGATTCGTGGCGAGCCGTTCGTACACCTTCTCGCTGCGCGCCCTGTTCAAGAGCCACCTGTCCGAGGACAGGCCGACCGCGCTGAACGACCTGATCGCCGACGTGGTCGACGCGACCACCGACCGTACGACGCTCGCCGCCGTCGTCCCCACCGACCTGCACGACTTCAAGGGCGTGAAGCGGCTGCTGTCCGGCGAAGGCCGGGGCGGTGACCACAAGACCTGGGAGCTGATCGGGGAGCGGTTCGCGTTCGAGGCGCTGATGGAGTTCGGGTTCCGGTCCCGCAACGGCCGCACCCTGGAACTCACCCGGACCGCCGCCGCCCAGGTGCGTATAGCCGATCCGGTCGCCGCCGTCGAGCTCGTACGTACCGCGCACACCGCGCCGTACGGAAAGGGCGGCCACCTGCCCGTCCCCGACGCCCTGGACGACGCGCGGTACCTCGGCTTCCTGCGGATCTTCCTGGAACGGCTGCGGACCCGGGGCGCCATCGGCCACCGCTGGCTGGACGGATACCTGAGGGAAGCAGGCACCAGCCGTTACTACATCTGGGGCAAACGGCCCGCCGGCATGCGGGCCTTCCCCAAGGGCATCGCCGCACCCGTGTTCCTGCTGAACGCGCCGAAGACCAAGAGCGAGTTCGACTTCGCCACCGGACGGCTCTCCTGGCCCGAGCGCTGGGCGCAGCGCAGCCTCGGGCTGCCGCGCGAGCAGGCCGCCGAATTCTGGTCCCGGCTGCTGCCCGAACTCGTCGCAGCCGGACTGCTCGCCGTACGCACGCCGGAGGACAGCAGTCTGCGGATCTACGGGCTCAAGCCGGGCGCCGTCGACGTACAGCTCCTGAAGGACGGCGAGGTCAACGAGGCGTTCGTCCGCTGCCCCTCCTGCTTCTGGGAACAGACCGTCCACCCGGGCCTGCTGCCCCAGTGGGACGGCCAGAAGTGCCCCGCCTACCGCTGCCGCACGGGCCGCCTCGTCGCCGGAACCCGTCCGGAAGGACTCGGCCGGCACCAGCGCGACCGCGACTACCGCGAGGACTACTACCGCAGGCTCTACCGCAAGGCCGGCACGTACCAGGTCATCACCGCCGAGCACACCGGCATGCTCACCCGCCCGGAGCGCGAGCGGGTGGAAGCGGCGTTCCGTGACGGCAGCGGGTTCAAGGACCCCAACGTGCTCTCCTGCACCCCCACCCTGGAGATGGGCATCGACATCGGCGACCTGTCGGCCGTCGTGCTCGCCGCGCTGCCCCGCCGCGCCGCCAATTACGCCCAGCAGGTCGGTCGCGCCGGCCGGCGCACCGGCAACGCCTTCCTCCTCACCATCCCCGACCGCAGCCGCCGGGACCTGTACTACCTCGACCAGCCCCGCGAGATGATCGCCGGGCAGATCGTGCCGCCGGGCAGCCACCTGTCGGCCATCGAGATCCTGCGGCGCCAGTACCTCGCCCACCTCCTCGACCTCGCCGCGCGGGGCCGACTGGAGCGGGCCGACGGACGGCCGCTCGCGGCGATTCCGCACGACGCGCCCGCACTGTTCGGCCCCTCCGGATACCTCGCCGACCTCGTGGAGGCCGCGCTCAGCGGTGCCGACGAACTCGTCGAGACGTTCCTCGGCCTCTTCCCCACAGGAGTCAGCCCCAAGGCCGCCGACGACCTGCGTGCCTACGCCGGACGCGGGCTGCGCGGCGCCGTCGAGGAAGCCGGACGGCAGTGGAAGCGCGGCGAGGACGAACTCCGGCGCAGGCTGAAGTTCATCGACGAGGCCGTCCACGAACTCCATGAGAACGACGACGAGCAGCGCATCCGCAAGGTCGAACTCGAAGCGGAACACCGCGCCGTCGGCAAGCGTCTGATGAAACGCGGCCTCACCACCGCGCAGCAGGCCCTCTGCGACCTCGGGCTGCTGCCGAACTACGCGCTCATCGACTCCGTCACCACCCTCAACGCCACCCTTTACTGGCCCGACGGCACCGACCCGAAGACCGGCCGGGAACGCTTCGACTCCAAGATGCGCCCCTACGACCGGCCCCGCCGCTACGCGCTGTCCGAACTCGCGCCCGGCAACACGTTCTACGTCAACGGCTACAAGCACCAGATCACCGGCATCGAGATCGGCAGCTCCACCCGGCCCGACTGGACGCCCTGGCGCTTCTGCAGGGATTGCGGCTACGTCCGCACCGAGAACGCCGCCGACGACCGCACCCCGTGCCCGCGCTGCCACAGCACCGGCATCGCCGACGACGGGTCCTGCCTTCACCAGGTGATCGAACCCACCGTCGTCACCTCCCGCGACAAGCGCGACGACGCCCGGATCGGCGACGACAGGGACGATCGCGAACAGCGCTTCTACACCGTCGTCGACGCGGTCGACATCCCGGCCGAGCACATCGAGGCCGGGGCGTCCTGGCGGCACACCCGGGAGACCTTCGGCGTCGACTACTCCCGTAAGGCCGTCATCCGGAAGATCAACGTCGGCCCGCTCCGGTTCGACGCACGCGCCGAGGACGAGCTCGCCGGACACGACATCCGACTGGCGCCCTTCCACGTCTGCACCGCCTGCGGAGCGGCCACCGCCGACGGCAAACCCGTCTTCGACCACGACACCGACGCCCTCGACACCTCCGCCGTGCACAACCCGGCCGTCAAGCACCATCAGCCCTGGTGCCCGCTGCGCCGGGGCAAGAAGGGGCCGGACGCCCCGAAGCAGGAACCAGTGCTCCTCGCCCACCAGCTCACCACGGAGGCCCTGCGCATCCTGCTCCCGGCCGCGACCGTGCTCGTCGACGAGAAGGTCCACTCCTTCCGGGCCGCGCTGCGCCTCGGTGTCGACCGGCACTTCGGCGGTGACCCCGCCCACCTGGACACCACCCTCGCCAGGATGCCCGACAAGGCCACCGGCGAGAAACGGCACTTCCTCGTCCTGTACGACCGCCTCCCCGGCGGCACCGGCTACCTCGACCGGCTCACCCGCCCCACCGCCTTCCGCGACACCCTCGCCGAAGCGCGCGACGTGCTGCTCAACTGCCCCTGCAAGGACGAGGGGCGCCGCGCCTGCCACCGCTGCCTCCACCGCTACGCCGAGGAACGCCACCAGGACGAGGTCTCGCGCCGCGAGGCCCTGGAGATCATCAACAGCCTCCTCGGCCCCGTCGACGAGAACGGCCGCCCGCTGACCGACGACGAGGGGAAGCCCATCGACCACTGGCAGGTCGCGGACGTCCCCACGACCGAGGCGATCGGTCTGGACAAGCAGGTCGAGTCCGATCTGGAGGCCCGCTTCCTCACCGCCCTCCGCACCTGGAGCAACAGCCAGGACGACGCCTCCCTGGAGGAGAGCGGCACACACAGCGGCAACCTGCGCTTCGCCGGATCCACCGCGTGGCGGCTGACCGCCCAGCGGGACGAGGATTTCACCCGCACGGACTTCACCTTCGAAAAGACCAACGGCACCTCCCAGAAGGTGCACGTCTTCCTCGACGGCCACCGCTACCACGCCACCCGTGCGCACAACCGCATCGCGCCCGACTGCAGGAAGCGGGACGAACTGCGGGCCGGCGGAGCTCTCGTCTTCCAGATCACCTGGGACGACATCGAGCTCTTCGAGACGGGCGAACGCGCCAAGGCCCGTCCGGTATGGCCGCCCTACCGGCGCAGCGGTCAGGACGCCGCCAAGGACTGGTACGAGGAGCTCGGGGGTGAACGCGCCGAACTCGCCGGGGCCGTCTTCGGCAATCCCATCGACACTCTCCTCGGCTACCTCCGCGACCCGTCCCGCACCCGGTGGGGGCGGCTGGCCGAGGCTCTGGTCGGCGGACTCCTCAGCGCCCCCGAACCCCTGGCGCAGAACGTCGACCGCGCGCAGGCCCGCGCAACGCTGCGCGGCGCACTCCGTTCCCTCGCGAGGGGCGGGAGCCCGGCGGACAACGTCGAACCCGTCGCCGAGAGCGGGGAAATCCTCGTCCTCCACGCCACGGATGAGCATGGCCTGCAGCTGCTCTACACCGTCGACCCCTCCGGCGGACCGGACGGAACCGCCGGAGTCGGCTGGGGTGCCATCGCCGTACTCGACGACCACGACGGCGACCAGCTCGGCACCGCCGAACACAAACTCCGCTGGCGGTCCTGGCTCTACTGGTCCAACCTCCTCCAGTTCCTCGCCTTCACCGGCGGCGACGGCGTACAGCTCGCCACCAGCCTGGCCGCCGACTTCCCCGTGGACATCCTCCGCGTCGGAGGCGGCGTCGGCGAACTGGAGACGCTCATCACCCGGCTGCACCCCGAGCCGGCTACGGCAGACCGGGCGGAGAGCGGTCCGACAGCTCCGGCGGAGACCACGGGGCTGACGACAGGGGCTGACCGCCTCCCGGCCACCTCGCCCCCAGGATCCTCTGTTGCCGAGCAGACACTCGAAGACCTGCTCCGGGACGCGGCCTGGGACGAGGACATCCTCGAACTCCTCGAAGAGGACGAGCCCGACTCCGACCTCACCCGGCTTGCCAGGAAGCTCGCCGCACGAGGCAAGAAGGCCCCGGTGTTCGGCTACGAACTGGGGGAGCGCGGCTGGCAGGCCGACTTCGCCTGGTCCGGCCATGGCATCAAGATCGCGGTGGTCGTGGACACCGACGGCCACGACGGCGAGGAACGCCGCAAGCGGGACGACGCGTACACCGGTGACGGCTGGACCGTACGCACGGCCGCCGACTGGCTCGACCACCTCGACACTCTGCTCACCCTGCTCCCCGACACGGAAGGCCCGACCCGCCGATGACCGCACGGCTCAGCCTGTACGAGAAGGCCGAACAGGAGCTGTACAAGCTCGATCGCTCGGTCAAGGGCAAGTTCTACGACTTCTCCCACCGCTTCCGGCAGAACCCCGATCACCCCGGCCTCGACCTCAAGCCGCTCAAGGGCGACGGCCGCGTCTACCGGGCGAAGATCGACCAGTCCTACCGGGCGCTCCTCGCCAAGATCGGCATCGACGGCGACGGCCATGAGAAGTGGCTCGTCGTCGCCGTACGACACCGCAAGCACGTCTACGAAGAACTCTCCGTCGCGATCAACCGCATCACGGGAGAGATCGAGTTCGTCGACCTCTCGGTGGTCGGCCGGAGCGTCCTCCAGCGGGCCGGAATGACGCTCACCCCGGCTGAGCAACCCGAGGCCGGAGACGAGCCGGAGACGCCTGCTCCTGTACCGGCCACGGCAGAACCGGCGGCCATCACAATCGAGGTGCCGGAGGCCGAGCCGCTCCTGGCCGGCCTCGCCCCGGACGACCTCCGTAAGCTCGGCGTCGCCGAACAACTCATCGGCCTCGCCCTCGCGGTCACCGGGAGCGAGGAGCTCGACGCCCTCGTCTCCGGCGCCCCGCTCCTCACCAAGGACATCCTGTACGGTCTCGCGGCCGGTCTTACCCTCGACGAGGTCCGCAAGGAGATCACCGCACCCGTAGAGGTCGAACTCGACGAGTCCGAGCGGCAGGACCTGGACGCGGCGCTCGCCCGTACCACCGTCACCACCATCGACGAGGCCCTCGAAGACATCCTCGAAGAGGGTGACTTCCGTGCCTGGAAGGTCTTTCTCCACCCCGCCCAGGCCAAGCTCGTCGACCGCCGCTACAGCGGCCCCTTCCGTGTCTCCGGCGGGCCCGGCACCGGCAAGACAATCGTCGCCCTGCACCGGGTCAAGCACTTGGCCGAGAGGCTGCCCCACGGCCACAACAAGCCGATCCTGCTCACCACCTTCACCAAAAACCTCACCACCGACCTGCGCGCCCGCCTTGCCTCACTCCTCGAACCCGAGCAACTCGCCCGCGTCGACATCACGCACATCGACCAACTCGCCGCCCGCGTCCTCAGCGAGAACACGCTTTCCGGCGCAGGGAAGCAGCGCATCTCCGACAGCGTGGCCCTGAACACCCTCCGCCAGATCCTCGTCGAACTCGACGAGAAGCGCTGGGACGCGGAATTCCTGTACGAAGAATGGGAGCAGGTGATTCTCGGCCAGTCCCTCGGTACCCGCAAGGCGTACTTCGATGCCCGTCGAGCGGGACGCGGCCACTCCGTGAGCCGTCCCGACCGCGCCCGGATCTGGAAGATCCTGGAGCAGTTCACCACACGCCTCGACAAGGACAGCCGCGAAACCTGGGGCCAGGCCGCCGAACGCGCCGCCCGCTTCGAGATGCAGCGCGCTTCCAGGATCAAGGACCGTCAGGAGCACAAGGACGAGATCGGTGGGAGGGATCTCATCCACCGTGACGACAGCTCCGGCATGTACTACCTCGGTCACCGCTACCAGCACGTCGTCGTCGACGAGGCGCAGGATCTCCGTCCCGCCCACTGGAAGATGCTCCGCGCCATGGTCACCTCCGGCGAGGACGACATGTTCATCGCCGGCGACACCCACCAGCGCATCTACGACCAGCAAGTCACCCTGGGCACCGTCGGAGTCCACATCCGCGGCCGCGCCGCCCGTCTCACCCTCAGCTACCGCACCACCCGCGAGATCCTGAACCGCGCCATGGAAATGGTGAACCCCAAGAGCGCCCAGATCACCTTTGATGACCTCGACGACGGCACGGACAACCTCGACGGCTACCGCTCGGTCCTCCGCGGCCCGGCCCCGGACCTCGTTCCCTGCGATTCCTGGGACGACGAACTCGTCCAGCTCGCTGCCGCGCTCAAGACCTGGCGAGAAGAACACGCCACCGGCGGAGCCGGCGGCAGACCTCGCGACCCGCGCGGCACCATCGCCGTTTGTGTCGCCGACCGCGAGGCCGCCAACCAGGTCATGTACTACCTGGCGACCGAGGCCGGCCTCACCGTCGCCGAACTCACCAAAGACGGTGTCAAGGGCGACGGCGACATCCACGTGGGCACCATGCATCGCTTCAAGGGCCTCGAATACCAGAAACTCGCCATCATCGGTGCGCGGGACGGCGTCATCCCCCGCGCCTCCCTCGTCCAGCGCTACCGCGATACCGATCCGAAGCGTCTTGCCCGCGAGGAACTGAAGGCGCGCTCCCTGCTCTTCGTGGCCGCCACCCGAGCCCGCGACACCCTGCGCATCAGCTGGCACGGGAAGGCGAGTCCGTATCTGCCGAGGTAGTAAGTGAACCCGCTCGGCCGCCGGATTCGCCGTGCGCACGAAAGCCGCTAGCGCCGGATCACGGCCGGTAGGGTGAGGAGCCAGAACGGACGGACAGAGTGACCCGGCACAACACGAGGGCGAGGGCGACGGACGACATGGCCGCGCTGGAGGACAGTAGCCAGAGGCGCACGCGGGACCAGCGGTCGGTCTACGAGCGTTACCAGGAGGTGCCGGGGGAGCTCCCTACCCTGGACGAGCTGTTCGGCAGGGAGACCGCCTCCGACGGGCAGCCCACAGACGTCGAGCGGGAGGCCACCGAGGGCGGTGTCGACGAGATCACTTCGCCTTTTGACCCCGAACACATCGACATCGAGACCCGCACGACCACAGTCGACCTGCTGATCTCTCGGCTCCGCAACGAGATGATCGACCTCGCTCCCGACTTCCAGCGCCGGGCCGGGATCTGGACCGATGAGAAGCAGAGCCGCTTGATCGAGTCGCTGCTTCTGCGCATTCCCATCCCGTCCTTCTACGCCGCCGAGCAGAAGGACGGCAGCTGGGCCATCGTGGACGGCATTCAACGCCTCACCTCCATCGCTCGCTTCTTCGACGCCGAGACGGTAAACGCGGCACCGTTGACGCTGAAGGGGCTGGAGTACCTGCGTAATTTTGCGGGAGCGGGCTTCCACAACCTCTCTGGCAAGCTTCAGATCCGGCTGCGCGAGACCGAGGTCGTCGTCCACGTCATCAGGCGCGGCACCCCCGAGCCGGTCATGTTCAACGTCTTCGCCCGTATCAACACCGGCGGTGAACCGCTCACCCGTCAGGAGATCCGGCACGCGCTCATCCCGGGCCGCTCCAGAACCTTCCTCGCGGAACTCGCGGCGTCCGAGGAGTTCCGCAGTGCCACCGGTTACAGCGTGGTCGGGGACCGCATGGCCGACCGCGAGATGGTCCTTCGCTTCCTTGCCTTCCGGCTCACACCTCCGGATGGATACCAGAACGGCGACTTCGACGGGTTCCTGGGCCAGGCCATGCACCGCATCAACCGCTTCGTACCCGCGGAAGAGGCGCAGCTGCGGAACGAGTTCAGCCACGCCATGGACGCAGCCCAGGCGATCTTCGGCGTTCACGCCTTCCGCAAGTACCGGGCGGGGCAGCAACGCAAGTCCCCCATCAACAAGGCCCTGTTCGAGACCATCGCGGTGAATCTGGCCGGGCTCGCCCCGCCCCAGCACGATGTGCTGAGGCGGCTGAGCGTGCTGGACGCCTTTGCGGACCTGATGGAGGACACCGAGTTCGAACGCTCGATCTCCGTGGCCACCGGAGACCCCAGGAAGGTACGAAAGCGGTTCGAAGCCGTACAGGAACTCTTCGAAGACCTCCTTGAACACGGAGATGCCTGACAGTGATCACTCGGCTCACCCTGGTCAACTTCAAGGCGTTCCGCCGCCTTGAACTCCCCATGGGTCCCTTGACCCTGCTCACCGGACTGAACTCCTCCGGCAAGAGCAGTGTCGTCCAGTCCCTCGCCCTGCTTCGCCAGTCGTTCGGGCCCGATCGGGCGACGGCCCCCCGAGGGGGGCTGCTGCTCAACGGCGAGCTGGTGGAGCTCGGAACCGCACGCGACGTCCTGCACGACGACTTCGGTCCTGCCGACGACCTGCTGGCCACCCAGGCGCCTGTGGTAGGTCTCGTTGTCGAGATGGGTGACGCGGTCCGGGTCGCCGCGTTGTACGACGCGGAGCAGCCCGACGAAGACGTGATGGAGGTGAGGGTTTCGCCGGAGCTCCCCCATTTGCTCGACACGCCGTTCCAGTACCTGCACGCCGATCGCATCACGCCGGCCGTCACCTACCCGCGATCACGTCAGGTAGCCATCGACCGCGGGTTCCTCGGTGTCCGGGGCGAACACACGGTCAACTACCTGCGCCACTTCACCGAGAGAGAGGTCCCCGAAGGGCCATTGCGCCATCCGGGTGCGGCCTCGCCTCAGCTCCTCGATCAAACGGTTGCCTGGATGCAGGAACTCTGCCCCGGTGTGAACCTCCAGGCTTCCGCGATCGAGGGCACCGACTTCGTCCGTCTCTCCTACGGCTTCGGTGGCACCGCCGGAATCAACGCCACCCGGCGCCGCCGCCCCACCAATGTCGGCTTCGGCCTCACCTACGCGCTGCCGATCGTGGTCGCCTGTCTCACAGCCACTCCGGAGAGCCTGATCCTGCTGGAAAATCCCGAGGCCCATCTCCACCCCAAAGGGCAGAGCAGGATGGCGGCACTGATTTCGGCGGCCGCTGCTACCGGGGCGCAAATGATCGTCGAGACCCACAGCGACCACGTCCTCAACGGAGTCCGCCTTGCCGTCAAACGGGGAGACCTGCGGCCGGAGGAGGCGCTCATCCACTTCTTCCAGGGCAACGGCTCGGGGGCCGAGGTCATCAGCCCCCGGGTCGACGAGGACGGCATGCTGGCCCAGTGGCCCGAAGGGTTCTTCGACGAGTGGGAGAACTCACTGGATCAGTTGCTGGACTGACGAAGAACAGCCAACGGTTGAGGGGGAAGTATGCCTTTGTTGTTCCTGAACGAGAAGTCCTGCGGCGTTGCCTGTGACCCGGACCGCGCCGGTGCGGCGATGGCCGACCTGGTCGACGCCGTGCGCGCCGTCGCCAAGGAGGACCCGGGTGAGACTTCTCTGGTCAGCGAGGTCGCGCTCAAGTCACTGGAAATCGCCGAGGGCTATCCGGTCGGCAAGTGGATCGGGGCCAGCCCGAAGAATCATGTCCGCTGGCAGCGTCTCCTCGGTCTGCGAAACAGGTCCCCGGTCCGCAGTGTCTTTCCGGAACCGGATGCGGACGGACATCTCGACTACCGCCACGAGGGAGAAGAAGCCCAGGCCCTGGGTGCCGCGCACTTCATGGATGGTGTCGCGGTCAGTCTTCCGGTCTCCCGTGAGTGGCAGACGTCGACGGTCAGTATCGAACGCAGCGAACTCGTCGAACGTGACGACGGTTCCTTGGAGTTCGAGCACGACACTGTCGGCGTACGGCATATCTCGGCCCTGCCGCACGTCGAGGAACACCTCGGCTGGATCCGGGGGTCGAGCCTGGCCCGGGCAGTGACTGGTCGTCAGATCTGGGAACGCAGGGCTGACCTCTATCCGAGCCTCCAGTTCCTGCCCCGCACCGAGGCTCAGTTCAGCAACCTCGACCCGCGCTGGGTTGTGCCCGTGCGACGTTGCCTGGAGCGGTTGGATGCCGCAGCCGCCGCATGGGACCCTGCCGCGACGCATGAGCCGGAATGGCGGAGCAAGGTGACTCCGGAGGGCGAGACGCGCAAGCGCGTATGTCGGTTCGAAGACCTGGACGGGCGATCGGAGACGTTCCACCTCCACGCCCGCTTCACTCCGGGCGCCGGCCGCATCCACTTCCGCCCCGTCGGAGAAGGCGGCAAGCTCCGAATCGCGCACGTCGGTGGCAAGATCCGTCCGGACCTCTGAAGGTTCCGTGGGCAGTGCCGGCTCCCGGCAGCCCGCCGGGCGGACTGATCCCGTTCCTGTGCAACCCGTTCGTCCAGGGTTTGCTTCGTACGCCTCCGCGAGATGAGGTAGCCGGTCCGACCGGTCCGGGAATGGCGTCCCGAGAGCGCCTTCCGTTGGGGGCGGCGGGCAGGGTTCACATCGGCTTAGGTGGTCTCTTCCCAACAGCATCCGACCCTGTTTTCCCAGCGGTCACGGAACGCGCTGTCCGTGCCCCGCGCGCGCCCCCTGTGCACACTGAGCCGGTCCATTCGCCTCCAACAAGCTGTCTTTGCGGGTGATCCGTCGTCCGCGTCCGCAGCATGGAGGGGGGGGACTGCTTGCTCACCGGCGCAGATCTCGAAGACCTCGTCCAGGACCCGGCGCGTTGACAGCCAGGTTGGGAGTACACCGTCCTTTCAACCGGCCCGCCACCGGCGCAATCCGGCAATGTCCCCGGTCACAGCAGTAGGGGGCGCTCACGCTGACGCGGCGGTGTGGGTAGCGGGGAGGGTGGCGAGGAAATCGCGGACGTGGTGGAGCCAGGTCGCCCGGTCTGCCGGGTTGAGGAGGTGCGCTGCGCCGGGCAGTTCGATCAGCCGGGCGCCCGGGATCCCGCCCGCCAGGCGGTACGAGCTCTCCGGCAGCACCAGCCGGTCGCCGGTCGGCGCCACCACCAGGGTGGGGGCGGACACCTTCGCCAGGTCGGCCCGGACGTCCACGCGGGACACCAGGTCGAAGTGGTCCAGCATGCCCGGCGGCATCGCGGTCAGGGTCTGGGCGACCGGTTCGTCCAGGTCGGCCGGTTCGAGGTCCGCCAGGTCCGACGGTGACATGCAGGATATGAGGGCGAGCCGTGCCACGTCCTCCCACTGGCCGTTGGCTGACAGGGACTTGATCAGCCGGGCGGCGAGCGCCAGGACGGGGTCGGCGACGGCGAAGCCGGCTGTGAGGACGAGGGCCCGGACGCGGCCGGGGTGCCGGGTGGCGATCCGGACGGCCACCGCGCTGCCGAGGGACTCCCCGAGGACGGCGAACGATTCTTGGCCGGCCGCGACGGCGGCTGCGACCAGGCGGTCGGCGAGGTCGTCCAGGTCCAAGGGTTCGACGGCGGCGGGGGAGCCGCCCGCTCCCGGGTAGTGCGGGCCGACGAGGGTGTGGTCCCGGGCCAGGTCGTCGAGGACGAGGCCGAAGTTTCCCTCGACGCCGCCTCCCGCGCCGTGCGCCAGCAGGAGCGCGGGACCGCGCCCCCGCACGAGGACATCGAGGTGAGGGAAGGGAAACGCGTGATCAGTGGTCATGCAGCCGACGCTAAACTCCGACATCGGTGTCAGAGTCAAGTCGTGCCGTGTGCAGGGGGAGTGGGAAATGGGGCCGGCGGTATGCGCATGAACGCGATGGTGCGGCGCACCGGGGTCCATGAGCGGCTGCTGCGCTACTACGAGCAGCAAGGGCTGCTGACCCCCGAGCGGTTGCCGAGCGGATACCGCGTCTACAGCGAGTCGGACGTCGAGACGGTGCGCCGCATTCGCTGTCTGCTGGCGGCAGGCCTTTCGACCGCGCTGATCGCTCAGGTTCTGCCGTGCATCCGGGCGGACGACGAGCGCCTCGTGCCCACCTGCCCGGACCTGCTCGCCCAACTGCGCCGGGAGGGCGAGCGAATCACCCGCGCCATCGAGGATCTACAGGCGTCCCACGCGCTCCTCGACACCATCATCACCGCCGTGCCCCACGGGGGCGCCGGGACGCCGAGGTCGCCTCAGCCGGGCGTTGCCGAGGCAAGCTGACAGGGGAGGCTCCGGATCGGGTGGCCCGGAGATCTCCGACACAGACACTGTTCGCTCATGCGTTCTCCTATGCTCCGGGCATGCAATTCTTCCGATCGCGCGGCAGACGTACGCATACGCCCTCCGTGTCCCGGGCCGTGGCTCTGCACCAGGCCGGGCGTTTCGCCGAGGCGGAGGCCGAGGCGAGGGCCGTGGTCCGGTCGCGGCCGGGCGACGATACGGAGCTGCCGTTGGCGCTGACCGTGACGGCGATCGCGATCGGTGCCCAGGGCCGCCATGCCGCGGCTCTCGCCGCACACGAAGAGGCCCTGCCGGTCTTCGGAAGGATCTTCGGGGACGGCCACTGGCAGACCCTGAAGGTGCGTTCCGACCGCGCCCAGCAGCTGGCCTCACTCGGTCGGTACGCGGAGTGCGAGGCGGAGTGCGCGGCCGTTGTCCGGGCCGCGATGCGCGGCACGGACCCGGAGCTGCGGACCGTGGCGGCGGCAGCCAGTAACGGTGAGGTCTTCGCGCTCAATGGGCAAGGGCGCCACGTGGAGGCCGAGGCGCGGGTCCGCACCGCCCTGGCCGCGCATCGTGAACCGGACCGGATGTCCCTGGTCCTGCAACTCGGCCTGGTCCGCAGCCTCAACGGGCAGGCCCGCTACGAGGAGGCTCTCGCCGAGGCCGCGGGTGCCGAGGCTCTGGAACGCGGTCTGCCGCCGGAGGGGCGGGGTCAGGACGCCGGCTCCGTGGAGCTTGTCGCGGCTACCGCCCTCCTGGGACTGGGCCGCGATGCTGAGGCCCGCGTGCGGGCCGTATCCGCTCACGACGCCTGCCTGGCCGCCTTGGGCCCGGATCATCGCCGCACCACAGAGGCTCGGGCTCTGCTCGACCGTTTCGGCGGTGTCTCAGCCGGTCCTGTGCCGTAGACGCGCGTGCCGCGCGAGAGGACGCACGGAGTCGCACCGGGCTCGTCACCGTCACCCTTTCGTCGAGTTCCTGCCCGCTGTCGGTGGCAGTGGCGCGGCTCGCTACGACCGTCTCAGATCGGCCTGCACCAGATCGTGGTCCGAGTACGGGGTGAGGTGCACATCCTGTTTGAGCGGGGCGAAACCGCGCAGGAAGATGTAGTCGAACTTGCTGCGCCAGTCGGTGGTCGGCTCGCACGTGCCGACCGCAGAGGGGCCGCACGCGCGGTCCGCGTCCGTGGCCAGGCCCCACATCCCGGTGAGTTCGGCGGTGTCCGGGACCGCGTTGAAGTCGCCGAGAACGATCGTGCGGTCGTGCCGGGCGACAGCCTTCGCCAGTACGGCGGTCTGCTTCGCGCGGAACGACTCCTGACGCCGCTCCGCCAGGTGCGTGTTGAAGACCCGGACGGGCCGGCCGTCCACGAGGGTGGTGACGGCCATGTACCCGCGGTCCTCCGAACCGCCCTCCGGATATTCCACGGTCACCCGGTCGGTCATCGGGGCGGCCGAGAGGATCGCCTGCCCGAAGCCTCCCGGACTCCATGGGACTCCGCCGCAGCGGCTCCAGCTCTTCAGCACCGACCCGTACTCGACGTGATAGACCAGCCCGTACAGATACCGCAGGTGATCCCGGATCCTCTCGACATCCCCCACACACGCCTCTTGCAGGCCGATCACCTGGGGCGCGTAGGTCGCTATCTCTGCCGCCCGTCCGGCGTTCTGGCCGCTCCCGCAGGGATTGCAGATGTTCCACGTCATGACACGGTTCGGCACGACCTCCTCCGGGGCGTCGGCCGGCAGTGGCTTGGCGATGGAGAAACTGTTCGGTGCGCTGGGGCCGATGAGCAGCACGCAGACCGCGATCAGCCCGCCCGCGAGCCACCGCGCGCCGTTTTTGGTCACCTTTGTCTCCTCCAAGCAGAGACCCGCGCCCTCACGTGAGGTCTCCTCGCACGAGGTTATGTGACAGGTCGTATGCGGCACATGAGGTGGCTGGATCTCAAGGCGGCATCACATCGGACGACGCGTTTACCTTCGGAGACGGCGTTTGCCGATCTGCTTGAGCGCCGTGACGTATCGCTGTGTCAACAGGTCGCGACAGCCAGGCTGACCACGTAGTGCTCCTCGACCATCCCATTCGGGAAGACCTTGGCCAGGAAGTCACGCTCTTTGGCCATGAAGGTGGTCGTTGCTTCTTTGCCGAGAACGAGAAAGTCGGAGTAGCTGGCGAGGTTGGCGAGATGCATGTCGAGAGGGACGGTCCGTGTCCATGGCACGTGCCGGTGGACGAAGCCGAGCTCGGTCGGTAGTCCGCAGAACCGGGCCATGGGGTCATGAGGGCTGTCGTCGGCACCGAAGAGTCGGCGCAAGCGCGCGTCCTGGTCGGCGATCCACGGAACGGTGCTGTCCGAGTCGTTCCACCAGAGGGCGAGTGCACCACCGGTGCGCAGGACCCGGAGCGCTTCCGGGACAGATTCGCGCTGGTCGGTCCAGTGCCAGGCCTGGGCATATGTGAGGACGTCGATGGAGGCGGAGGCCAGCGGCAGGTTGTTGCCGTCCCCGATCACGAGGGGGACTTCGGGGAGGATGAGACGGAACTGCGAGGCCATCTGCGGGCCGGGCTCGACAGCGATGACGTTCGCACCGCGGTACTGGAGAAGCATCGTTGCCAGTCCGGTGCCGGCCCCGACGTCGGCGACTCGGGCGCCCTCCAAGGGGAAGCCGGTGAGTTCCTCGACCGCGTCGAGCAATTCGGACGGGTATGAAGGACGGTTCGCAGCGTAGCTGGCGGCAGCCGTGTCGAAGGAGCGGGCCTGCGAATCGGCAGCAGCGCGCCGGATCAACCAGAGTCTCGTGGAGGACGACGCCTTCTGGGCCTGGGCGATCATCGAGACCCTGCGGCATACTGGCGTCCGGGCCGAGGAACTGACCGAGCTCACCCACCTCGCCCTGGTCTCCTACAAACTCCTGGACACCGGCGAAGTCGTCCCGCTCCTTCAGGTCGTTCCCTCCGAGAGCAATGAAGAACGGTTGCTGCTGGTCAGCCCCGAACTCGCCAGCTTCCTCGCCACGATCATCAAGCGCCTGCGCGACTCCAACGGCGGCGCGGTCCCACTGATCTCCCGCTACGACTGGCACGAGCGCGTCACAGGCCCTCAACTGCCGCACCTGTTCCAGCGGCGGCCCTACTGGCAGCCGCAGGTCATGAGCGAGGCCGGCATCAAGCGTGCGCCGGACCGGACCCTGGAGGCCACCGGGCTGCGCGACCAGGCTGGGGAGCCACTGCGCTACACCCCCCCACGACTTCCGGAGGATGTTCGCGACCGAGGCCGTCACCGGCGGCCTGCCCGTCCATATCGCCGCCCGAATCCTTGGTCACAAGACACTGACCACCACTCAGGCATACCTCGCAGTCTTCCAGGACGATCTGGTGCGGACCTACCGCAGCTTCCTCGACCGACGCCGAGCTGAGCGCCCGCAAGAGGAATACCGCGAACCGACGCGGCAGAGTGGCGCGGCTTCCAGCAGCACTTCGAACTCCGCAAGGTCTCTCTCGGCACCTGCGGCCGCCCCCAACTGGTCGACCTCGGCATGCCCCTCATCGCAGACTCAGCACCGCCGCCAGGAACAGGAGACTCCGACCTTGCACCCGATACGCCTGTTTTCGTTCGGCTACCTTCACCGCCCCGCCAGCCCGGACGGCACCCCGATCCCGCGGACCGCTGACCGCGTCGAGGACGTCCACCCGGCCGCCGCTCGGGACATCCTCGACCTCGACGGCTTCCACCCCCGTGTTCAGGACGTCGTCCTGAACACTCTCGGGGCCCGCGAACTGATCGACAACATCGTGTCCTACGCGATGTTCCCCGCAGGGGTCCGCACTATCGCCATCGGATGCGCCGGCGGCCGCCACAGGGCCTGCGGTCTGGTTCAAATTATCGGTCAGCGCATCCGCGACTTTGGCCGGGACACCGAGGTCGAGCACATGCCCGCCCACCTCCCCCGCGTGCTGGTGATGACCGCCTCATGACCTCGCCGTCAGCTTGCCGAGCGCAGACGGTCCAGCTCATCACCGATCGCCTTGCGCAGCGGGTCGTGCTGCGCACCGAGTGCGAACTCCTTGTCGGACCAGTTGTCGCGGGGATAGAGCCACACCGGCATACTCACCAGCTGGGCTGGCTCCCAATCGAAGCGCGGCCATACGTGCACATGCAAGAACCCGTCCGTGTTGCCCAGGATCTCCAGGTTCACCCGCCGGAAAGCCGGATCCGTACGACTGCACGCTCGCTCGACTGCTTCTCCGAGCTGGTCCATGTCAGACAGGAAGGCCAGCCGCTTGGCCTTAGGCAAGTCCGACAGTCTCTCCACCATGGGATCGTCCGCCAAGAGGACCGAGTAGCCCGGTAGGAACTGCACATCGCCGATCACCGCGAATCCCGCGTCCAAGCGCCTAAGCACCACAGGGTTTTCGCCCCGAAGAGCACTTCCGATCCGGTCCACCCGCCAGTCACCAACCATGCCCAGAACCTACCCTTCCGTGTTCACCTGCCCGCGAGAGGGCACTGGGGGGAGCATCACAGTCGACCTGCAATTCCTTAGTCCGGAAAAGGGCCGCAGGGCGTCGGCCGCTTCCAGGGCCGCGACACCTTCCGCCGCCTCACCCACCACCTCCAGGTCCGCTGGTGCTCCAGGATGCGCCGCATGCCGCGGCGCACCATGTCCTGATCGTCGGCGAGAAGTACGCGAATCATCACGACCGGCCACTCTTCCAGCCGGAGCGGCGCTGTTGAGCGGTTGCGTGTGCGCTCCTCCCGGATCCACTCGGCGGACTGCGGACGAGACCCCTGGCGCAGACAGGGCGCTGCACACAGGCCGTGGACAGTCCCACGGTTTGCCTCGCTGGTCGAGGGTGGGGGTGGGCCACCACCTGGGGCCGCCTGCCCACTGGCACTCAAACACGGGTACCGGGCACAGCCACGGTGCGCGACGCCGGCTACCACGTACCGAATGCTTCTGCCTGCCCTGCGTCGGCCGCTGTCGGCAATCGCAATGTGATGAAAAGGGCCACGGCATCCCCAAGCACAGGCATAATTTGCGGGAATTACCGCAGGCGGGCGGGGGTGACCTGTAATGCGGCGGAGGTGTCATGGGTGGGGACCCGTATGTGTCAGCAGCGGTCGGTGAATACGAGAGGGTGGGGGTACCTGATCCGTACGGTGACAGGGCCCTCCTGACGTCGGACATGACGAGGGGATACGAAGCCGTACCCGTCCAGGAGCGGGATCGGCTGCGGTGCTATCTCGAAGCCGTTGTGGCGGCCCGTCCGGCGCCGGTGCACACCACCGTCGCCTTCAACGCCGTGTACTTCGGGTACGACCTCGGCGGTGACGGCTACGGCGGCAGTCCGCTGTGTCTGGACGACTTCCCCGTGATCTCGTTCGGGGAACGCGCTCCTGTGCTCCCGGTCGGTGCGATGGTGTGTGTTGCCACCGGATCGGACCCGCTGTACGCCGAGATCGTTCATCGAGAGGGTGCCCACCCGGACGTCGGCGCGCTAGGTGACGTGCCGGCCTGGGTGTCGGGAGCGCCAGCTGGCGCGGAGGGGCCGGGTAAGGCAGGGGAGGGCGCCGGGCCGCGACGGCGGGAGCTCTTGGTCCCGGATCTCAACGCCTTCGGGTCGGCCTTGAGCCTGTCACCGTCCCAGCTCCACCGCTTACGCACGCGCGGGCGCTGGATCAACGAGGACGGGCATGTGGTTGTCGACGTCTGCTATCCGTCCCCGGAAGCAGCCCGGCGCGATGACCTACCGGCCTATGCGGACTACCTCCTGACGACCGCACGGAAGCAGCTGCTCAGCCCATTCGTTCCCGTGTCCCTTGCCACGCTGGTGGGAGGCACGCACTACGACGATCTGCGGGCAGGACTGCTCGGCCTGCTCGATACAGTGCGGGGCATCCTCAACTCTGCTTCTGCGATGCGGACATGGGGCAACTACGCCATGACACGGGCATCGCTGGCCGCATGCTGGCGAGATACCGGTCCGCTGGGCGGCGATGATCTCAGGTCACTCGCTGCAGCGGTGGAGCATGCGGCTCCTTCAGGAAAGCGGCGCTACGGCCTCACCTCACCGGTCACCGTGTACACGGCGGTGGGTCCGCGGCTTCGCGAGTTTCCAGGTGCGACGGAACTGCTCAGGGGAGTGGGCTACGCCGCTGCGGTGTGCCGGGCGAACGTGGCTCTCGCCGATGTCGTCCAGGGAGACAGCGACCGAGGCCTGTTCGAGAGCGGCTGCCGGATCACCCTCGACGATGCCTTCGAAGGCGGAGGCGTGTGGCGATCCCATCATCCCGGTCATGCGGAGGAACCCGGAGATCCCCTGACCCCGGCAGGACGAGGCTGGACGTCCACATTGCCCGCGCAGACGGAGGTGGAGGCTGCGCTGGACCCGGTCGAGCTACCTCTCTCCGACGACGTCTTCCTGGGCACGGGCGAACTCCTGCGCAACGACGCACGGGAAACCGTCTGGCGGACACCCCTGCGGCTGGCCCATCTCATCGGCGGCTGGTTCCCCCTGCATCCGTACGTCGTCGAAGAGCTTCGTCTGTCTCACAGCACGCGCCCAGGACTCCGCCTCGAAATCGACCATGTCGGTGTGGCACTTGACGAAAAGGAAGCGGTGCAGCAAGTCACCGCCGAAGTCGGCGACGAACATGGCCGTTTGACCGGGATTACCTGGCCCAACACCTTCTTCCCCGGTCTGATGTTCGAGCTGCGCAGGTGCCACGGCACCACCGTGATCCGTCTCACCACGATGCGGCTGAAAGAACAGATACGGGTCGGTGACCGGGAGACCGGGCACTGCTACGACCCCCGCGTGCTGACCCGGGAGGACGCCCCGGGCAGCGACCACCGTGGAGACAGCGCTGCCGGGCTCGGGCCCCGGCAGCTGGTCATGCGCACAGTGCGCCGTTGCGGGCTGCTTACCGTGGACGGCCATGCCCTGATGGACCGATCGATTCTGCCGAGCGCGGTATACGGGCGCCGGCCGGCCCGGTCACAGTCCGCAGCACTGGAAGCGGCGGTCACCGATCTGCTCGCCGAACATATCCTGGAGCCGGACCGAGGCAGTCGGGACACGTGGGGCCAGCCGCACTTCCCGGCGCGTGACAGGGAGCCGGCCATTCCTCTCATCGGCTACCACCCGGTCACGCACCGGGTAATACATCCGTGGGGCGGCACGGATGTCAGCGGTGAGGGTTTGCCGGCGGCCCAGCTTGTCTCCGGCCACCTCCGGCGCCTGCGGCCGGGTTGCTCGCCCAGCGAAGGCCAGCGAGAGGCCTTCCGGGAGCACTGCCGCGGGCTCGGCAAGGCGGATGGCTGGGAACTGCCCGACGGCTACACCTTCGTTACCGAGCACATTCGCGGCGGCTGATCCGCGCCTCAAGCCCCCACCGCTTCCTTACAGCCCGTTCCCTCCTTCCAGGCTCTCCTCACACAGCGGGAGCCGATCCCGCAGAACCCGGCAAATGAATCGGAGTACGCGTAGATGCATGACCGCTACCACGTCGTGACGGGGCCGCCGCTGTCCCCGCCAAGTGCCTCGGGCGAGGCACTGACAGGCTTGGCTGAAGCTCTCAACGCCTTGGAGCTTCCGGCCGCCGCCGCTCTGAACGACCTCACGGTGGACATGGTGGAGCTCGCCTTCAACTCTCTGCCGCCCAAGAACCGGCAGAGGCTGCTCGGTAGCCTCGGAATCCGCATGGCGGCTCCCAGGCGGGCGGGCCCTGCGTTGTGCCAGGACGTTCTCGCCCGGCTGCGCCGTGACGCCCGTCAGCGCGCCTGCAGGTGTGGGATCAGGGAGCTCACGCGGACCGTGTTCGACCAAGTGGACTCGTACGTAACGGCACCCGACGACGAGTCCGCCGCCGACCCCGATTCCCGGTGGGGCGCGACGCTCGTACGTGCCGCGGTGTTCGCGTGGTGCAATGCCTCCGTCGCGGATGCCTGCATCCTTTCCTGGGCCGCGGACCAGAACTGGTTCGCGGTGACGGCCGATGAGACCGAGAAGGCGCGGCTCGCCGCTGTCGGTGATACGGCACGGTCGATCGCGGTGACGTACTCGGGCTTCTTGTCCGGCATGGAGCAGGAGCGGGGAGAAGAGCCGCTCGTGGCCGTGTCGAACGACGCGTCCGAAGCGGCCGACGACGCTGACCGGACCGACCCCGAGCGGCCCGACGAAGCGACGGAGCCGGTCGCGGTGTGCAGGGAGTTGGAGTCGGCCCTCGCTCGGGCCAGGCACGCCGTGGACAAGGTGATGGGCTCGGTCGCGGACGGCCGCCCTCCGCAGAACGAGGACCTGGCACCGCTGGCTGTGCTGGGCGCCTTGTTCGACGGGGCCGAGGCGGCGTTCCGTGCGGCCGGGATCGACGGCGTGGCGCGGCGGTTCCAGGACATGACAGAGGCCGCGGACGCACACCGGGAGGCACACGAACGGGACCTGCGGACAAGGGAGTCGCTTCGCGGGCTGCTCGACGTCGTCGGCCGTCCGGGCAGCTCCGCTGCCTCTGCCGCTGAGGCTGTGCGAGGTGCGGCCCGCCGCCTGCTGGACACACCGGTATGGGAGCGGACGCAACGCGAGGAGTCCGCGGCACTCACTGCCCTGTCCAAGCTCATTCGGCTGGGGCGGCAGGAGGACGCCGCAGCGGAGCGGCTGACTTTGCAGGAGCAGGTCGTGCGGTGGCTGCCCGCCTGCGCCACGGCGGCGGTCATGGCGCCTGAACTGACCCTGGACCAGGCGGAGGATGCCGAGCAGGAACCGGTCGGAGCGCAGATGCCCGATGGCCGGCCCGTCAGTGCGGAAGCGGAGGCATCCGGAGCTGTCCAGGCGAGCGAGCTGGAGGACGCGAAGTCGGCGGGCGGGATCGCTGAGGACTTCATGCGGGAGCCCGCCCATGCGTCGTGGGCCTCTGTTGCTGCCGCTCCGCCCCCGGGCGCGGCCGGTGCCGGCGACGCACGGAGTGAGAAGCGCACCGACAGAGACCTGGCCCCGCCTACCGCTCCGCGTCTCGAAACCGTGCCCCCGCCCACCGGAGCGCGCGACCAGCAAACGCCCGTGCGCACAGTGGCCCCCGTCAGGTCGATGACCGAGGACAGCGGAGCCCGGGATGAGACGGACGCGGAGCAGGCTCTGGCGCGACTCGTGGTCGAGCGCCGCTTCGGGCTCGCCCACCACGTGGCACGCGCCGCCTGCCACCCCGAGCCGCAGGTAGCGGCTCTCCGCCTGGCCGGTGCCGCCGAGCTTCTCACTTCCGGCGACAGCCAGGCCGCCCGGCTCACCACAGGCGCGCTCCAGCAGTACGGCGTACACGAGGGCCGTGATGGGGAGGGCAGCGAACTCTTACTGCTCCCCGCCCTGCTGCGGACGGCGCTGATCACTGGCGACCACCTGGCGGGTGCCCAGCTCAAGGTGCTGGTGCCTCGCCTGCCGGACCGGCTCGCGGAGGCTGCGGCCGCCGTCGCCGACCGAGCCCTCAGCGGGGTGTTGATGATCGCCTCCCCGCTGGTTGTCATCGCCGACGTATCGGAGACGGAGGCGCGGCTGCGGGAGTTGGATGAGCAGTGCCGTGCGTTGCTTGTGCCGCCGAGGTTGCGGTTCGCGCGGGCGACGGAGGTTGCCAAGCGCTGGCTGGCCGCTGACCGAGGAATGCTGGGAGTGCTGCTGACGACCGTGGTCCGTGACCGGCGTGACGCGGTGCCGCAGGTTCGGGAAGAGGTCGAACGCCTGTCGAAGCTGACCGAGATCAACAACGAGATCGATCGGATGGACGGCAGGCACCGTTCCAGCGGCAAACAGCTCCAGGGCGCCGGACGGCACGATCTCGTGCATCTCGTGGAACGTGCTGTCGGCCTGGCCAAGGAGTGGTGTCTGGCGGTCGAGGGCATCCGCCGTGGCGACCGCTCCGACGGCAACCGGGCGATCAAGGAGATCTCGTCTCTGCGCCGGTCACTCCTGGACGGTGAGGAGGCGCTGCTTGCCGAGCTGGAACAGCTGGCTCAGCGATCTGGTGCGGTCGCTGCTGCGACCGCGTGGGCGGCACACGCCTCGATGCAGGAGTTGTTCGCCCTGCTGGCCGGTGAATCCAGGAACACTCGTCCTGGTGGTTCGATCAGCCCCGAGAAGGTGCTGGACGCGGAGCTGCTGAAGGTCTGCGACGCGCCTGACGAACGGCCGTCCCTGGATCGTCTCCTCCTCGCAATCGACCGGACCTGGCAGGAGGCCCTGGACGAGAGGCTCTCCCACGATGCCTTCGGCGCGACCCGCACCATCGCCGAGCTGGCGGGCCTCGGGCTGTTGCCCGCCGCGCCCGCGGGCGACTTCACTCCGCCCGGGCTGGCCGCGATCGACGAGCGGGAGGCCGTCCGGCGCACGGAACTGCGTAAGGAACACGACGAACTGGTCGCCGAGTTGCACCGAGCGCAGGCGGACGGCGCCGTGACCGACGATCAGGACCTGCGCCTGCAGGAGTTGCTGGCCGACGCCCGTGACCGACTCGACGGGATTGGCACGCCCGATCTGAGGGACGTACGCCGTGCCCTGGGCACCGTGCGGAGTGACCTGCCCGAATTTCGGCAGCAGGCGGCCAATCGGATCCGGGCCCGGCTCGACGCCCTGGACCTCACCGCGGACGGGCGTGCTCAGGTACTGCGCCATCTGGACACCGGCGGCCTGGCCACCGCAGCCGATCTCGTCTACTTCCTGGAGATCGGTGAGCCCGTCCCCGAGCTCGCGGGCAGCGAACCCCACTTGACCGACTTCTTTCCCGCAGTACCTGACGGGCTGCCCCGCGGCATCGACCGTGAGCTGGTGGATGTGGTCCGGGCCGGCGCCAAACATCCGACGCTTCCCGTCCTTGACTACGGAGCCCTGTCCACAGAAGAGGCCGCTCTGGCGGCCGACGCCCTCGACGGGTGGCGGGAACTCGGTACGACCGAGCCGAAGGACCGACTTGAGGTATCGGGACGGCGGCAACTGCCCCCGCTCCTGAAACTCCTCGGCTACGACGCCAAGAGCGCCAGGCCGCTTGACGAGCGGGCGCCGAACCTGCGTCGACGCGAGTACCGCTTCTTCGAGGCGACCGAGGTGGAGATCAACGGCAGGGCGAAGGCACCGGCTTTCGGCTCTCAGATCTGGGAGCAGGGCGGCACGCTACGGGTGCTGATGGTCTGGGGACGCCCGCCCGCCAAGGTGGTCATGAGCCTGGCAGAACGCGACACCAGCGGTGCGGGCCTCCTTGTCGCCTACTTCGGCACGCTCAGTCCCGAGGCTCGTGCGGAACTGACCGTCGGCTCGGACCGGTTGCAGCCTCTCCTGGTCGTGGATGACGCGGCCCTCGCCTATCTCGCGGCACAGGGCGACCGGCAGGTGAGCACTGCCACACAGACGCTGCTGCCGTTCTCTGGCGTCAATCCGTATATTAGGGAAAAGCGCGGTCGGATCGGCGGCGAGATGTTTTACGGGCGTGACGCCGAACGCAAGAGCATCATCGACCCGCGCGGCACCCAGGTCATCTACGGTGGCCGGGGGCTCGGCAAGTCGGCACTGCTGGCCGATGCCGGGGACAGATTCGTCGAGCAGCGCCCTGGCTACCACCAGGCTGTGTACGTGAACCTCGACCAAGAGAACATCGGCAAGGGCAGTTCGCTCGGCCCGGAGGCGCTGTGGAGTGTCCTGGACCGGAAGCTGACCGAGGCACGGGTGCTGGACCCGCCGCAGGGTCGCAGGTCCGCCAAGGGCGTCGGCGACATTTCCGAACGTGTGCGCGCGGGCATTCGTGCTTGGACGGATGCGGATTCGCGTCGTCGGCTCCTGATCCTGCTTGACGAGTGCGACCAGTTCTTCGAAGCGGACGCGCCGCGTTTCAATCAGACCAAGAAGCTCAAGGGGCTCGGGGACGACACCAAGGACCGGGCGAAGGTCGTATTCGCCGGGCTGCACTCGGTACAGCGGTTCGCCAAGCTCGCGAGCAACGGGCCGTTCGGTCACCTCGCCCAGACCCCGAAGGTGATCGGCCCGCTCGCCCCCCAGTTCGCGGCCGAACTGCTGGTCGAGCCCATGCGGGCCCTCGGATTCGAGTTCCAGGACATGGACCTGGTCAACCGGGTGCTCGGCTACTGCTCCTACCAGCCGTTCCTTCTCCAGATGTTCGGTCACCGGCTGGTGGAGCTGATGCACCGCAAGCGGGCTCGGCGTGGCGCCGAGGGTCCTCCGTACCCGGTGGAACTCGCCGACATCGAGGTCGTGGAGTCGGACGCCGGACTCAGAGACAGCATCTCGGCGGCGTTCAAGGACACCCTCAGCCTCGATCACCGGTACGACGTGATCGCCAACGTGCTGGCGTACCACGCCCGCCGTCGCGGCCTGGAAGTGAGGCTGAGTGACACCGAACTGCGCGAGGAGTGCGAGACGTACTGGCGCAAGGGGTTCGAACAGCTCGACACCGAGGGTTTCCGTGCCTACCTCTCCGAAATGGTCGGGCTCGGCGTTCTCGCGCCCAACCACGACGGTCTGGGATGGCATCTGCGCGGTCCCAACGCACTTCGCATGATCGGCACTTCCCACGAGGTGGAAGCTCGTCTGCTCAGGGCCGAGGAGGACTGCAAGCTCCAGGAGAGCATCGTGCAGGAAGGCCGTCCCGAACTGTCCGACGGCCGCCCCGCCCCGCTCACCAACACCCAGCTGGACGACCTCCTGGGCAGGCGGTCCAACCAGACGAGGATCGTCCTCGGTAGCCCCGCGACCGGTGTCGGCGACGTCGCCCACACCCTGCGGACTCTCACTGCGGGCATCGCCGGCTGGTCGTTGCCTCCCATCGGCAAGCCGAGCGCTTACAAGCAGGAGCTCATCGGTGGACGCCCCCGCGAACGGCGCGTCATCATCAGCGACTTTGTGAACTACCGGGACCCTGTGCGCCCCGACACCTGCCGGGAAGCCGTCAGCCTCGGCGAGACGCTGCTGCCACTCACCCCGGGGGTCACACGCGCAGTAGTCCTCGTCACCGATACCACACAACTGGCCCTTTGGCGCTCCCTGCTGACCGGCACGGAACCCACGTCGGCCGCACCGGTGGTGCTGCGTCGCCATGACCGTCGAAGTCTGCGCGGCTGGGCGCAGCACGTCGAGGTTTTCCAGCGCGAGGACCAGCTGGACCGACTCCACGAGCTGACTGGCGGCTGGCCGAGCCTGGTCGGCGATGCCCACCGGCTGTACCGCGAGCTGGACGACCCCGACGAGGCACTGCGCCGCCTGGCCGGCCTGCGTACCGACCGGGCCCGCGCCCACGCCTTTGCCACGGACACGGGGGTGTACGCGGACCCGTTGCTCGCCACCGGATACCGAGTCCTGGCAAAGGAGTACCAGGGCGGATCGTTCGACTGGGAGAGCGCTCTGACCGCCGTGGCGGTCAACGGTGAGGTTGCCGAGGACGAGGCGCGTTGGATTGTGACCTGTCTCGAAGCCCTCCAGGCTTTCGACCGCGCGGGCGACCAGCTGCGTCTGGAATCGCTGCTGCGTGCGTGCGTGGCGCTCCACGGGTGATCTTTGCGGGTCACGATCCCGTCGAGCAGGAGGAGACCGTGCCCCGCCCGGTCCGGTCTCCTCCCTTACCTGGCCGGTGTCCTGACAAGGCCGGACAGTAGAGTTCGGGTGCGCCAGCCCCCGAACACCGAGGTATCGTCCGTGACTCCCGAACCCGCCGCACCCCCCGTTCCGCCGCCAGTGAGTGTCGTGGGGATCGGGGCCGACGGATGGTCCGGACTGCCCGACGCGTCGCGCTCCGCGCTCATCGGCGCAGAGGTCCTGATCGGCGGCGAGCGTCAGCTCGGCCTGCTCCCGCCGCAGTGCGCGGGACGGCGCGTGGCCTGGCCCTCGCCGCTGCGGCCCGCGGTTCCCGGCCTGCTCGCCGCGCACGCGGGGAGCAGGATCGCGGTGCTGGCCAGCGGGGACCCGATGTTCTACGGGATCGGCCGGGCCCTCACCGAAGTGCTCGGCGCCGACGGGCTGCGGGTTCTGCCGCACCCCTCGTCCGTGTCCTACGCCTGCGCCCGGCTCTGCTGGCCCCTGGAGGACACCGAGGTCGTCACGCTGGTCGGCAGGCCCGCCGCCCGGCTCGCGGCCGCCCTGTACGACGGACGCCGGCTGCTGGTCCTCAGTGCGGACGCGGGCACCCCCGCCGTGGTCGCCGCGCTGCTGCGGGAACACGGCTTCGGGCCGAGCACGTTGCGCGTCCTGGAACAGCTCGGCGGCGAGCGCGAGGCGAGTACCGAAGGCACCGCGGACAGCTGGGCGCACCCGCCGGGCGACCCGCTGAACGTGATCGCCGTCGAATGCCGCCGGGCCCCCGGCACCCCGCACCTGGGCGCCGTACCCGGCCTGCCCGACGACGCGTACGAGCACGACGGCCAGCTCACCAAGCGCCACATCCGGGCCGCGACCCTCGGCGCGCTCGCACCGGCACCGGGCGAACTGCTCTGGGACGTCGGCGGCGGCTCCGGGTCCGTGGCGATCGAGTGGATGCGCGTCCACCCCTCGTGCCGCGCGATCAGCGTTGAGCGCGACCCGGTGCGGGCGGAGCGCATCGCGCGCAACGCCGGACGGCTCGGGGTGCCCGCCCTGCGCGTGATCACCGGCAGCGCCCCGGACAGCCTGGCCCGGCTGCCCTCGCCCGACGCCGTGTTCATCGGTGGCGGGCTGACCGTGCCCGGCCTGCTCGACGCCTGCTGGGAAGCGCTGCCGGGCGGCGGCCGGCTGGTCGCCAACACCGTCACGCTGGAGTCGGAGGCGCTGCTCACCGAGTGGTACCGCCGGCATGGCGGCGAACTGGTCCGCCTCGCCGTCGCGCACGCCGTGCCGGTCGGCGGCTTCACCGGCTGGCGGCAGGCGATGCCGGTCACCCAGTGGTCGGTGCGCAAGCCCCCGGCCGGTCCTACCGCGCGAGCCGCGGCGCACACCCGTACAGAACATTCAGGAGACAACAGATGACCGTGTACTTCATCGGCGCGGGTCCGGGCGCGGCCGACCTGATCACCGTGCGCGGCGCGCGGACGCTCGCCGCCTGCGGGGTGTGCCTGTACGCGGGCAGCCTGGTGCCCGCCGAACTCCTCGCCGAGTGCCCCCCGGAGGCCAGGCTGGTGGACACCGCGCAGCTCGACATCGACCGGATCACGGCCGAGCTGATCGGTGCGCACGAGGCCGGTCACGACGTGGCGCGGCTGCACTCGGGCGATCCCTCGGTGTTCAGCGCGGTCAACGAGCAGATGCGGCGCCTCGACGAGGCGGGCGTGCCCTATGAGGTGATCCCGGGCGTACCCGCGTTCGCGGCGGCCGCTGCGGCACTCAAGCGGGAGCTGACCGTCCCCACGGTCGGCCAGACCGTCATCCTCACCCGGATTGCCCACCGGGCGACCGCGATGCCGGAGGGGGAGGACCTCGCGACGCTGGGCCGCAGCGGGGCCCTGATCGTCCTGCACCTCGCCGCCAGGTACGTGGACCGGGTCGTCGAGGAACTGCTGCCGCACTACGGGGCCGACTGCCCCACCGCCGTCGTCGCCTTCGCCTCCCGCCCCGACGAACTCATCCTGCGCGGACCTCTCGACGGCATCGCGGAACAGGTGAAGGCTGCGGGCGTGATCCGTACCGCCGTCATCATGGTCGGCCGCACGCTCGGCGCCGACCAGTTCCGCGACAGCCACCTCTACTCGCCCGGACGCGACCGGCACGCCTGCTGACACACCCCCGTCCCCCCGGCACCGGGCGGCGGCGGGTCAGCGCACCGCGCTGCGCCCGACGACCGTGCCCGCCCGGTCGATGCAGATGACATCGACGGCGACCGGCGAGCCGCGCAGCACCGTCAGCGCCTCGTCGCGGGCGGCCACCGCCACCAGGTCCCCGAGGGGGACGCCGGCCGCCTGGCAGGACCGGAGCGCCGCGAGGCCCGTGTTCGCGGTGGCCACCTCCGCGGCCAGGGCCTCGTCCGCGCCGCCCCGCCGGGCCAGTCCGGCGAGGAAGACCTTGTCGACCTGGGAACGGGCCGAGTGCAGGTCGAGGTGGCCGGCGGCGAGCTTCGACAGCTTGGCGAACCCGCCGCAGATGGTAAGCCGGTCCACGGGGTGACGGCGCACGTACTTCAGCACGGCGCCCGCGAAGTCCCCCATGTCGAGCAGGGCGATCTCCGGCAGCCCGTACTCGGCCACCACGGTCTTCTCGGACGTCGAGCCCGTGCAGCCCGCCACATGGGTGTGGCCCGCCGCACGCGCCACGTCCACGCCCCGGCGGATCGAGTCGATCCACGCCGAGCAGGAGTACGGCACCACGACACCGGTCGTGCCCAGGATCGACAGTCCGCCCAGGATGCCCAGTCGCGGGTTCCAGGTCGAGCGGGCGATCTCCTCGCCGTGGTCGACGGAGACGGTGACCTCGACGTCGCCCGTGCCCCGGTGCGCCTCGGCGACCCGCGCGAGGTGGTCGCGGATCATCTCGCGCGGCACGGGGTTGATGGCGGGCTCGCCGACGTCGAGCGGGAGTCCCGGCAGGGTGACGGTGCCCACGCCGGGCCCCGCCCTGAACACCACGCCGGAGCCCGGCGGCAGCCGCCGGACGGTGACGCGTACGAGAGCGCCGTGGGTGACGTCCGGATCGTCCCCGGCGTCCTTCACCACACCGGCTGTCGCCCGCTCCCCGGCCAGCTCCTCCACCGCCAGCGCGAACGCCGGGGTCTGGCCCCGGGGGAGGGTGATGGTCACCGGGTCGGGGAAGTCGCCGGTCAGCAGGGCGGTGTACGCGGCCGTGGCCGCAGCGGTCGCGCAGGCACCGGTCGTCCAGCCGGGCCGCAGACCGGTGTGTTTGAGTTGGGCGCCGCGCCCGCCCTTCGCCTCACCCACGGATGGACCTCATGCACGTACTCGTACTCGGCGGGACCACGGAGGCCCGCCGCCTCGCAGAGCTGCTGGTGGCGGCACTGCCGGAGGACGCCCGGGTGACCAGTTCGCTCGCGGGGCGGGTGGCCAGTCCCAGGCTCCCGCCGGGCGAGGTGCGCGTCGGCGGGTTCGGCGGTGCCGACGGCCTTGCCGCGTGGCTGCGTACGCACCAGGTGGACGCGCTCATCGACGCCACCCATCCTTTCGCCGGGACGATCAGTTTCAACGCGGCGACAGCCGCCTCGGCTGCCCATGTTCCCCTGCTGGCACTGCGCCGACCCGGCTGGGTGCCCGGCCGGGGCGACGACTGGCACCCGGTCGGCTCCCTGGAGGAGGCCGCACGCGCACTGCCCGCGCTGGGGCGGCGCGTGTTCCTCACCACGGGACGCATGGGACT
Source organism: Streptomyces sp. NPDC104307 (assembly GCF_055584045.1). Taxonomy (NCBI): domain Bacteria; kingdom Bacillati; phylum Actinomycetota; class Actinomycetes; order Kitasatosporales; family Streptomycetaceae; genus Streptomyces; species Streptomyces sp. NPDC104307. The sequence continues at coordinate 33,170 of NZ_JBVJMU010000010.1, read as the reverse complement.
GGCCGCCTTCGCCGGGCTGGACGCCCTGTGGTTCCTGATGCGGTCGGTCGACGCACCGGAGCCGCCGTACCCCGCCCGGATGGAGGTCCTGCTCGACCGGGGGCCGTTCACCGCGGAGGGGGAGCGGGAGCTGATCCGCCGCCACCGCATCGACGTCCTCGTCACGAAGGACAGCGGCGGCGCCGCCACCGCCCCCAAGCTCGCCGCCGCCCGCGAGGCGGGGATCCCGGTGGTCGTGGTGCGCCGGCCACCGGTCCCCGAGGGGGTCGCGGTGGCCGATACCCCGGAGCGGGCCCTCGACTGGCTGCGCGGGTCCGGCGGCGGCCGGACCGGGGCTTGAGCCCCGGGGTAGCGGCGGCTCAAGCCTCCGGGTAGCGGCGGACGGAGACCTGGGCTCAGCCCTCCGGGTAGCGGCGCGGCGTCCAGACGATCTGCTCCCCGTCACCGCGCCGCACCCACCGCGTCTGCGAGGACCCGACGATCAGGATCGTCCGCATGTCGACCTCAGCCGGGTCGAGATCGGCCAGCCGGACGGTGCGTACGCTCTCGGCCGGTCCGCCGACGTCCCGGCCGAGCACGACCGGGGTGTCCGGCGAGCGGTGCTCCAGGAGCAGTTCGCGCGCCTTGCCGACCTGCCAGGTCCGGCTGCGTGAACCGGGGTTGTACAGCGCGAGCACCAGGTCCGCGGAGGCCGCTGCCCGCAACCGCTCCGCGATGACCTCCCACGGCTTGAGCCGGTCCGAGAGCGAGATCGTGGCGTAGTCGTGGCCCAGCGGCGCCCCCGCCCGTGCGGCCGCCGCGTTGGCCGCCGTCACGCCCGGCAGCACCCGTACCGGCACGTCCGCGTACCCGTCTTGGGAGGCCACTTCGAGGACGGCCGTCGCCATGGCGAAGACCCCCGGGTCCCCGCCGGACACCACGGCCACCCGCCGTCCGCGACGCGCCAGGTCCAGGGCGAACTCGGCGCGCTCCGACTCGACCTTGTTGTCCGAGCCGTGCCGGGACTGCCCCGGCCGGACCGGCACCCGGTCCAGATAGGTGGTGTAGCCGACCAGGTCGTCGGCGGCGGCCAGCACCCCGCGCGTCTCGGGCGTCAGCCACAGCGGCCCGGCGGGCCCCGTGCCGACCACGGCGACCTCGCCCCCGCCCGGAGTTTCCTCGGGACGCGGCGCGTCGATCCTGCTGGGCAGCACGGCGACCGCGAAGTACGGCACGGAGCCGGCGTCGATCCCGGCGAGCTCGCCCGTGCGCTCCCCGGCCATCGTGGCGCGCTCCACGTAACGGGCCTCGGGCAGCCGCCCCGACGCCTCGAAGGCGCGGCGCACCGCGGGGAACGTACGGCCCAGCTTCATCACCACCGCGGTGTCCGTGGCGGCGATCCGGGCGGTCAGCTCCTCCTCCGGCAGGGTGCCGGGCAGGATGGTCAGCACCTCCTCGCCCTCGACGAGCGGGGTGCCGAGCCGGGCGGCCGCCGCGCTGACCGAGGTGACACCGGGGATCACCTCGGTCGGGTAGCGGTCGGCGAGCCGCTTGTGCATGTGCATGTACGAGCCGTAGAAGAGCGGGTCGCCCTCGGCGAGCACGGCGACCGTGCGCCCCGCGTCGAGGTGGACCGCGAGGCGGGCCGCCGCCTCGGTGTAGAAGTCGTCCAGCGCGCCCCGGTAGCCGCCCGGGTGGTCCGTGGTCTCCGTCGTGACGGGGTAGACCAGGGCCTCTTCGATGTGGTCGGGGCGGATGTGTCCGGCCGCGATGGACCGGGCGATCGACCGTCCGTGCCGGGCGCTGTGATAGGCGACGACATCGGCCTCGGCGATGACCTGCACGGCGCGTACGGTCATCAGGGCCGGATCGCCGGGGCCGAGCCCGACTCCGTACAGCCGGCCGTTCTTCTGCTCGCTCACGCTTACTCTTCCTCGCTGGCGATCGCGTTGAGGGCGGCGGCCGCCATGGCGCTGCCGCCCCGCCGGCCGCGCACGATCAGATGGTCGAGCCCGGACGCGTGTGCGGCCAGGGCGTCCTTGGACTCGGCCGCGCCGATGAAGCCGACCGGCACACCGATGACGGCGGCGGGGCGCGGCGCGCCCTCCTCGATGAGTTCGAGCAGCCGGAACAGGGCGGTGGGCGCGTTGCCGACGGCGACGACCGCGCCGTCCAGCCGATCGCGCCACAGCTCCAGGGCGGCCGCGCTGCGGGTGGTGCCGAGTTCCGCCGCGAGACCGGGCACCGCTGGGTCCGACAGGGTGCACACGACCTCGTTGCCGGCGGGCAGCCGCTTGCGGGTGACCCCGCTGGCGACCATGGCCACGTCGCACAGGATGGGCGCGCCGGCCCGCAGCGCCTCACGGGCACGGGACACCACGTCCGGGGTGAAGGCCAGATCGCGTACGAGGTCGACCATGCCGCAGGCGTGGATCATCCGGACCGCCACCTGGCTCACATCGGCGGGCAGTCCCGACAGATCGGCCTCCGCGCGGATCGTGGCGAAGGACTGGCGATAGATGGCCGGTCCGTCCTTCTCGTACTGGTGCACAGTGCTGTCGCTCTCTTCATCGGGCATGGAAGTCGGGCATGGAAGTCGGGCATGGAAGTCGGGCATGGAAGTCGGGCGTGGAATGGGTCGGTCGGGTCCGGGAGCGGTCGGCCGGTGGGAAAGGTCAGGTGCCGGGGCACGGGGCGGGGCGCTGCTCGTCCAGGCCGCCCCGGGCCGAGGCCACGGCTGCCGCTAGAGCGGCCGGGCTGTCGGCGACGGGCTGCGGGGCGTGCCGTTCACCGTCGCGCACCAGGGAGACCCGGTAGCCGTCCGGGGCGGCGACGACATCGACCCACGCGCCCCGCGGATGGCCGCACCGGCGTTCGCACCCCGACCAGTACACCGGCAGCGCGCCCACGGGCCCCAGGGCCGCTGTCGCCCCGGCCCGGACATCGGCGAGGGACTTGGCGCAGCCGGGGCGCCCGATGCAGGCCCCCACTCCGGTCCAGGGGGAGCGGGGCCCGGTGATCAGGCCGGCGGTCCCCAGAGCGTCCAGTGCCTCTGCGGCCCGTGCGCGCTCCACGCCCGGTACGACGACGCCGCGCCAGGGGGTCAGCCGCAGTTCGCCGCCGCCACCCTCCCCTTGCCGGGCGGCGCGGGTCAGCGCCCGCCACTGTTCCGCGCCGACGCGGCCCAGGGGTACGCCGACGCACAGCGCGACCGTCTCGTGCGGTCCGTCCACGATGCCGGGAGCGGGAGCGGGAGCCGCGGGCTGCGCGGGGTGTACGGGTCCGGCAGTGCGCGTGGCGCGGATTCCGGCCTGGCGCAACCGCCGGACCACCTGGTCCAGGAGGATCCCGACGTCCGCGCGCAGATCCGTCACCCGCCAGACGCCGGAGCCGCGCGCGGTGTCCAGGAAGGTCTCGGCGGCGATCAGCGCGGCAGCGGGAGCGTGCGCACCGGGTATCCGCAGCACGGATTCGGCCGGGCCGATCCGCAGAGCCGCGTCCCCGTCGGCCCGCGCCAGCAGCGTCACATCGGCGCCGAGCGCGTCCACATCGCCGCGGCCGTCGTCGAGCGCGAACAGGAACCGGCCCGACAGCTCGGTCGTCAGGTCACTCGCGCACACCAGCTCGTCCAACGCGGACAGCCACGGGCGGATGTCCCGCTGCCCCCGGCCGTCGAGCCCGGACAGCGGGGAGGCCACGATGTTGCGGACGCGCTCGTGGCGCTCGGAGGGCAGCAGCCCCGACTCACCCATGCGGGAGGCCAGTTCGCCGCCGCAGTCCGGCGGCAGACCGCGCAGCTGCACATTGCCGCGCGAAGTGAGATGCAGCTCACCATCGCCGAGCCGCTCCGCCAACTCCCGCACCACGTCGGCCTGCGCCGCGCTCAGTACCCCCCCGGGGATCCGGACCCGGGCCAGCGCACCGTCGTCCGCCCGGTGCAACCGCAGCGTGCCGGGGCAGGCGTCACCGCGGTCACGGACCGGCGCGGCTCCTGTGGGCACGGGCAAAGTGGCTGGCGGGGGCATGGCGGCGAGCATACCGACCATCTCATCAGATCCGTATGCCTCCCAGTTCTTGACCGCCCCTTACTATGCCTAGCGACGGGCCTTGCGGTCCGTAGTCGCCACAGACGGCGACAGGGGAGGAAGCCCGGTGCGATTCCGGCGCGGTCCCGCCACTGTGATCCCGGCCGCACCGGCCGGGTGAGTCAGGAACTCCCTTCCCCGTGCCACTCGGCCCGTCCGAGCAGGGGAGTCCCATTCCGACACCGCCCGGGGCGTGGATACCCCGAGGAAGGCCAGACGCCGCATGATCCTGCTCCTGTCGACGTCAGACACCGACCTGCTCAGCGCCCGCGCCTGTGACGGCCCGGTCGCCTACCGCTACGCGAACCCCTCCCGGCTCCCGCTCCAGGACCTCCCGCAGCTCCTGGACGGCACAGAGCTGGTCGTCGTACGCCTCCTCGGCGGGGTCCGCGCCTGGCAGGACGGCCTCGACCAGGTGCTGGCCACCGGCCGCCCCGTCGTCGTCCTCACCGGCGAACAGGCCCCCGACGCCCAGCTGATGGCCGCCTCCACCGTCCCGATCGGCATCGCCGCGGAGGCCCACGCCTATCTGGCACACGGCGGCCCCGGCAACCTGGAGCAGCTCGCCCGCTTCCTCTCCGACACCGTCCTGCTCACCGGCCACGGCTTCGAACCGCCCGCCCCGGCGCCCTCCTGGGGACCGCTGGAGCGCACGCCCCGCGCGACGGACGGCCCCACCATCGCGGTGCTCTACTACCGCGCCCACCACATGAGCGGCAACACCGCGTTCATCGACGCCCTGTGCGGCGCCGTCGAGGACGCGGGCGGCCGCGCCCTGCCGCTGTTCGTCGCCTCGCTGCGCACACCGGAGCCCGAGCTGATCGACGCCCTGCGGGCCGCCGACGCGATCGTGACCACGGTGCTCGCCGCGGGCGGAACCCGGCCTGCGGAGGCGTCGGCCGGCGGTGACGACGAGTCCTGGGACGCCGGCGCCCTCACCGGCCTCGACGTGCCCATCCTCCAGGCGCTCTGCCTCACCGGTTCGCGGTCCGACTGGGAGGACAACGACGAGGGCGTCTCGCCGCTGGACGCCGCGAGCCAGATCGCCGTCCCCGAGTTCGACGGCCGCCTGATCACCGTCCCGTTCTCGTTCAAGGAGATCGACGAGGACGGCCTGCCGGCCTACGTGGCCGATGCCGAGCGCGCCGCCCGGGTCGCCGGGACCGCCGTGCGCCACGCGCGGCTCCGCCACATCCCGAACGCAGACAAGCGCCTCGCGCTCGTGCTGTCCGCGTACCCGACCAAGCACTCCCGGATCGGCAACGCCGTCGGACTCGACACCCCGGCGAGCGCCGTCGCCCTGCTGCGCCGGCTCCGCGCCGAGGGGTACGACTTCGGTGACGAGGAGGTGCCGGGCCTCGCCTCCGGTGACGGGGACGAGCTGATCTACGCGCTGATCGAGGCGGGCGGCCACGACCAGGAGTGGCTCACGGAAGAGCAGCTGGCCCGCAACCCGGTCCGCATCCCGGCCGCCGACTACCGGCGCTGGTACGCGACGCTGCCGGCTGAACTCCGCGAGGCCGTCGAGGAGCACTGGGGCCCCGCTCCGGGCGAGATGTTCGTGGACCGCTCGCGCAATCCCGAGGGCGACATCGTCCTCGCCGCCCTGCGCCGGGGCAATCTGCTCATCCTCATCCAGCCGCCGCGCGGCTTCGGCGAGAACCCGATCGCGATCTACCACGACCCCGACCTGCCGCCCTCGCACCACTACCTGGCCGCCTACCGCTGGATCGCCGCCGCCGCGGACGACAACGGCTTCGGCGCCGACGCGATGATCCACCTCGGCAAGCACGGCAACCTGGAGTGGCTGCCCGGGAAGAACGCCGGGCTCTCCGCCGCGTGCGGCCCCGACGCGGCGCTTGGCGACCTCCCGCTCGTCTACCCGTTCCTGGTCAACGACCCGGGCGAGGGCACCCAGGCCAAGCGCCGCGTCCACGCCACCCTGGTGGACCACCTCGTACCGCCGATGGCCCGCGCCGAGAGCTACGGCGACGTGGCCCGGCTGGAACAGCTGCTGGACGAGCACGCCCAGATCGCGGCGATGGACCCGGCGAAGCTCCCGGCCATCAGGGCCCAGATCTGGACCCTGATCCAGGCCGCGAAGCTCGACCACGACCTGGGTCTCGAAGACCGCCCGGAGGACGAGGGCTTCGACGAGTTCATCATGCATCTCGACGGCTGGCTCTGTGAGATCAAGGACGCGCAGATCCGCGACGGCCTGCACGTCCTGGGCGGCGCGCCCGCCGGAGCCGACCGGGTCAACCTGGTCCTGGCGATCCTGCGGGCCCGCCAGATCTGGGGCGGCACCACCTCCCTGCCCGGCCTGCGCGAGGCGCTCGGTCTCGACGAGTCGGCGGCCACCCGCACCACCGCCGACGAGGTGGAGGAGCAGGCCCGCGCCCTGGTCCAGGCGATGGAGGACGCGCAGTGGGCGCCGGAGGCCGTCGCAGACGTCGCCGCCGGACACCCCGGGCCCGTCGCCGACATCCTCGACTTCGCCGCCCGCGAGGTCGTGCCCCGGCTGGCGGCCACCACCGACGAACTCGACCACTGCGTCCACGCCCTGAACGGCGGCTTCGTCCCCGCAGGCCCTTCCGGCTCCCCGCTGCGCGGCCTGGTCAACGTCCTGCCGACCGGCCGCAACTTCTACTCCGTCGACCCCAAGGCGGTGCCTTCCCGTCTCGCCTGGGAGACCGGACAGGCGCTGGCCGACTCCCTGCTGGAGCGCTACCGGACCGACAACGGCGACTGGCCCACCTCGGTCGGCCTGTCCCTGTGGGGCACCAGCGCGATGCGTACCGCCGGCGACGATGTCGCGGAGGCCTTCGCGCTGCTCGGCGTCCGCCCGGTCTGGGACGACGCCTCGCGTCGGGTCACCGGGCTTGAGGCGGTCCCGGCCGCCGAACTGGGGCGCCCGCGCATCGATGTGACGCTCCGCATCAGCGGCTTCTTCCGCGACGCGTTCCCGCACACCATCGGCCTCCTGGACGACGCGGTCCGCCTCGCGGCCTCGCTGGAGGAACCCGCGGAGCAGAACTACGTACGGGCGCACACCCAGGCGGACCTGGCCGCGCACGGCGACGAACGCCGCGCCACCACCCGTATCTTCGGCTCCCGCCCCGGCACCTACGGCGCCGGACTGCTCCAGCTCATCGACTCACGGGACTGGCGCACCGACGCGGACCTGGCCGAGGTCTACACCGTCTGGGGCGGCTACGCCTACGGCCGCGAACTCGACGGACGACCGGCCCGCGAGGAGATGGAGACGGCGTACAAGCGCATCGAGGTCGCGGCCAAGAACACCGACACCCGCGAGCACGACATCGCGGACTCGGACGACTACTTCCAGTACCACGGCGGCATGGTGGCCACCGTGCGCGCGCTCAAGGGCACCGCCCCAGAGGCGTACATCGGGGACTCCACCCGGCCGGAGACCGTCCGGACCCGCACCCTGGTCGAGGAGACCTCGCGCGTCTTCCGGGCCCGCGTCGTCAACCCCAAGTGGATCGAGGCGATGCGCCGCCACGGCTACAAGGGCGCCTTCGAGCTGGCCGCCACCGTCGACTACCTCTTCGGCTACGACGCCACGACGGGGGTGGTCGCCGACTGGATGTACGACAAGCTCACCGAGACCTATGTCCTGGACCCGGCCAACCGCGAGTTCCTCCAGCGCGCCAACCCCTGGGCCCTCCACGGCATCGCGGAACGTCTCCTGGAGGCCGAGTCGCGCGGCATGTGGGAGAAGCCGGACCCGGAGGTCCTCGCCGGTCTGCGCCAGGTCTTCCTGGAGACGGAAGGCGATCTGGAGGGCGAGGACTGAGCCACCGGCCGCACCGGCCGCCGTACGGATGAAGGGCCCCTGGCCGCTCGCGCGGCCGGGGGCCCTCGTCCGCGTCCAACTCCGTTGTCAGTGCCTCCCCATAGAGTTCAGATATCACTCGGGGAGCTTCGGAGAAGGAGCAGAAACGTGTCCGCCAACAGGATTCAGCACAAGGTGAATCACGTCGCGCTGGTCGTCGACTGTTCGGGTTCCATGCGCCCGCACCAGGGCCAGCTCATTCGTGTCGTGGACGAGTTCGTGGCCGGTTTGAAGGCCGAATCGGACAGCCTCGGCCATGAGACCCGGATCAGCCTCTATTCCTTCGATCACCGGGTGGAGAACCTGGTCTGGGACATGGACGTGAAGCATCTGCCGTCCATGCGGGGTCTGTACAGGGTCAACAACGGTGCCACGGCCCTGATCGAGGCCTCCTTGAAGTCCCTGGACGACCTGGGTCATATCTGGGAGGAATACGGCGAGCACAGCTTCCTGCAGATCGTGGTGACGGACGGCGAGGAGAACGCCTCCGGCGGCGACCGGCGGCACGACGGCGACATGGCCGTCCTCGGTCCCTGGCTCGACAGGATCACGGCGAAGATGGGCGGGCTCCCGGGCCACTGGACGTCCGCGATCCTGGTGCCGAACTCGCTGGCGAAGCGCACCGCCCAGAACTACGGCTTCCCGGCGGGGAACATCGCCATCTGGGACGCGGACTCCCAGGAGGGTGTCGAGGAGGCGATCGGCACCGTGCGCGCCGCCGCCACCAGCTTCCTGCGGGGCCGCGAGCAGGGCGTGCGCGGCACAAAGAACCTGTTCGCCGTGGGGCAGGACATATCCGTTGACGAGGTACGGGCGAATCTCGAACCGATACCGACCGACAAATACCGGCTCCTGAAAGTCGACAAGGAGATCGAGATCCGGCCCTTCGTCGATTCGCATCCGGGTGTGACCTACGAACGCGGCTCGTGCTATTACCAATTGGGCGCCCGGGTCCAGGTTCAGCCCGACAAGGAAGTCGTCGTGGTCGAGAAGGACACCGATCGCGCCTATACCGGTGACGCGGCGCGCAGCCTTCTGTTCGGTACGGGTATCCACGGGACGGTCTCGGTGAAGGCGGGGAACAATCCCGAGCTGGAGGTCTATGTGCAGAGCCGCTCCGTGAACAGGAAGCTCAAGCCGAAGACGCGTCTGCTCATCATGCTCTGAAATCTCGTGCGGCTCGTGCGGCTCGTGCGGTCCCCGTCGGCTCAGGTGGTGCCGGCCGCCGTCGGCCATGTGCTGCCACGGGCGTCCAGTCGCCAGGGGCGGGGGGCCGCCGGACCGCCCCCCGCCCAGGTGCGCCGTCAGAGGGGCAGCGGCCCCCGGCCCGGTCAGGCGGTGGCCGGCCGCAGCCGGACGGGCAGGGTCTGGTGGCCGTTGCTGATGAGGGAGTGCAGCGGCTTCAGCTCGGCCGCCGGCACGGCGAGTTCGAGGTCGGGGAAGCGCTCGAACAGCAGCCGCAGGGCCGCGGCGATCTCCATACGGGCGAGCGGGGCGCCGAGGCAGAAGTGCACGCCGTGCCCGAAGGCGAGGTGCTCGGAGGACGGCCTGGTGACGTCGAAGCGGTCGGCGGACTCGCCGTGCCAGTCGGGGTGGCGGTTGGCCGCCGCGTAGGAGACGAGGATCGCCTCTCCGGCCCGGATCGTCTGCCCGTCGGGCAGCGGCAGGTCCTCCAGCGCGCAGCGCAGCGGGAGGTGCTTGACGGCAGGTTCGTGCCGCAGGGTCTCCTCGACGACATCGCTCCAGTTGGCCCGGCCGGCCCGGATGTGGGCGAGCTGCTCGGGGTTGGTGAGCAGGGCCGTGATGCCGTGGTCGATCCCGTTGACCGTCGTCTCGTACCCGGCGCTGATCATCAGCAGCAGGGTGTCGCGCAGTTCGTCGTCGGCCATCGCGCTGCCGTCGCCCTCGGTGTCCCGGGTGGCGATGAGGAGCGAGGTCATGTCTTCGCCCGGCGCGGCGCGCTTGGCATCGATCAGTTCGTCGAGCAGCTTGTACAGGGCCGCCGTGTTCGCCGCGGCCTCATCGGCGGCGAGCGCGGTGGAGAAGACTCCGTCGACCACGCTGCGGAAGCCCTGGCGCTGGTCGTCGGGGACACCCATGAGCCGTCCGATCACGGCGATCGGCAGAGGATAGGCGAGCTCCTCGCGCAGGTCGACGCTCTCCCCGGCCGTCCGGGACTCGATGGAGTCGAGGAGGGCCGTGACGATCGCCTCGACGGTGGCCGCCATGGTCTGCACCCGGCGGGCGCTGAACGCCGGGGCGACCATGCGCCTGAGCCGCCGGTGGTCGCCGCCGTATGCGGTGAACATGTTGTTCACCGCGATCCACAGGGCCAGCGGCCAGGTGGAGACGGTGTCGGCGAAGGCCGGCCAGTGAGCGCGGGTGTCCTTGGAGACCCGGGCGTCCGTCAGGAGTTCCTTGAGGAGAGCGGGGTCGGTGACGGACCAGGCGGTGACGCCGAGGATGTCGACACGGGCGGCCGGTCCGCGGGAGCGCAGGGCCTCGTGCTCGGCGTGGTGGTCCGCCGCGGAGGGGTCCAGAACGAGGATCGGGTGTTCGGGCACGGGTGCTCCTCAGCGAGTGGCAGGGAAGACGACAGGGAGGGATTCCAGGGCACGGTGGAAGGGGCCGGGCCGCCAGCGCACCTCGTCGGCGGGTACCGCGAGGTCCATCTCCGGGAAGGCGTCGGCGAGAAAGGTGATGGCCGTCTCGGCGATGAGGTAGGCGTGGGAGCGGGCCGGGCAGGTGTGCGGTCCGGTGCTCCAGGACAGATGGGCCCGGTTTCCGACGAAGGCGTCCGGCGGGAGTCCGCCCGTGAGCACCGGGTCGTTGTTGCAGGCGGCCATGGAGATGACGACCGGCTGGTGAGCAGGCAGCAGGGTGCCGTCCACGTCGGCGTCGTAACGCGGATAGCTGATGCAGTAGTTCGCCATCGGCGGGTCCGTGTACAGGACGGTGTCGAGGGCATCGCGGATCGTGGACTCGGCGGAGTGCAGCGTGGCGGAGAACTCCTCGTCGGTGAGGATCTTCCACCACGTGTTGACGATGAGGTTGGTCAGCGGTTCGATGCCGGCGCCGTACAGCGTGACGATCTGGTGGCCCATCTCCTCGTCGCTCAGCCCCGCCGGGTGGGCTATCAGACGGGACGTCACGTCGTCCGCCGGGTGGTGCCTGCGCAGGCTCACCAGGTCGGCCACCGCCTGCCCGAGGATCTCGTTGCCACGGGCGGCGTCGGTGGTCTCGAAGATGCGCGACATGCCGTCGGCGATCCGGGCGCCGATCTCGTCGGGGCAGCCCAGCATCGAGCTCAGGACCCGGAAGGCGATCGGGAAGGCGTACTGAGTGGCGAGATCCGCCCGGCCGGTGGCGCCGAAGCCGTTCACGGCGTCGGCGGCGACCTGCTCCACCAGGGCCCGCAGCTCGTGCTGGTCGATCGCGTCGATGCTCGCGGTGTTGGCCGAGCGGTAGCGGGAGTGCTCGGTGCCGCCGCTGCGCAGGGCGTTGGGCCGCCACTCCATCATCGGCCGCACCGGGCACGACGCCGGCACCGTCTGCTCCCACACGCGGGGATCGGCGGGGAAACGCAGCGGATCGTTGAGGATGCTGCGCGCCTGGAAGTAGCCGATCACCAGGGTGGCGGGGATTCCGGGGGACAGTTCGACGGGCACGAACGGGCCGAAGGTGCCGCGCATCCGCTCGTACGCGGCGTGCGGGTCGGCGGCGAACTCGGGCCCGTACAGCGGAAACCGGGCCGCCGGCCCGGACAGTGGCTCGGTGCTGATGGGATTCATCGCAGGGGCTCCAGGGGCTCCATCGGTGCGGCTGGTCGTCGCTCCACGAGGTGGTCCATCAGGGCAACGAGTGCGTGGAGCGAAGAGGTGCGGTCGCGGGCGTCGCAGGTGATGAGCGGGGTGGTGCCGTCCAGGGCGAGGGCCTGGCGGAGTTCGCCCAGGTCGTAGGCGGGGGCGCCGGGGAAGGTGTTGATCGCGACGGCGTAGGGGATGCCCTGGGCCTCCAGGAGGCCCAGGGCGCCGTGGCAGGCGTCGAGGTCGCGTGTGTCGGCCAGGACCAGGCATCCGAGCGCACCTTCGGCCATGTCCTCCCAGAGCAGGTGGAATCGCTCCTGTCCGGGCAGCCCGAACAGATAGAGGACCAGGTGGCCGGCGGCCAGATGGATCCGGCCGAAGTCCATGCCCACGGTCGTCGTGGTCTTCGCCGGCGTCCCGCTGAGGTCGTCCACACCCGCGCTGTCGATGGTGATGGGCTCTTCCATACGCAGCGGAGTCACCTCGGACACGCTGCCGATGAGGGTCGTCTTGCCCACGCCGAAGCCCCCGGCGACCACGATCTTGGCGGACTCGGTCACCGCGGCCGGTACAAAGGTGACGTCGGTGTCAGACCAGGTCTCGGAGGCCATCGCGCACCCTTCGCAGGAGATCGGATTCGGGTCGGTCGGAGTCGGCCGCGACCGGGCTGGTCAGATGGCCGCTGTCCATCAGGGTGGAGACGAGGATGCGCACCGTGGAGGGCGGCATCTGCAACGCGGCGGCGATGTCCGCGACCGCGAGGCCGCCGTGACCGCCGGCGAACAGACTCATCAACCTCTGGGCATCGGGGCCAAGGGCGTTCGTCCGGCCGGTCGCGGCGATGACCACGCTCTCCAGGCGCACGTCCTGTCGCGGACGGACCCTTCCCCCGGTGCGTACGTACGGCCTGACCAGATCCGCGTCACGCCGCGGCCCGCTCATGCCGCGGAGCCGCCGTCCGTCTGCGGCGGAACCCGTTCGGCGGTGCTCAGCTGCCTGCCCACCTTCACCGCGAGCTGCGCCATCTCACGGCTGATCAGACCCACGTCCGCGTGCGGATCGCTGGTGCAGACCGACAGCATGGTGTTGTCGCCGGCAGCCGTCGTCAGGCCTATGTTGTCGATGCACTCGATCATCTGCTGGCGGACTCCGCCACCACCGGTGAAGTCGTCCCATGCCTTTCCGGCGGCACGCATCGCGGCCGTCAGCGCGGCGAACTTCTCGCCCTCCTCCTGGCTCATCGTTCTCGTGCGCGCCTTCAACAGGCCGTCACTGCTCATCAGTACGGCGAAGCGGACGCCCTCGATCTCCCCGAGGTGTTCGTCCAGCAGCCAGCCAAGGGAGTTGATGGTGGTCGACATGGTCAACGTCCTTCGGTCTCAGGGGGAGTGCTCGGCGTGTCGCGGACGCTGCGGGCACCGTTCAGCCAGGCGGTGGCCACCTCGGGCCGACCGGGTTCCACCGGCACCGCGGTGGCGGCGTGGCGGCGGGAGGGCGGTGCGGACCGCCGGCGGACCGTGAGTCCGCTCACCGTGGTCGAGGGCTGCGCCTGCTCCGGTTCGGCTGCCTGCTCCGGGGCAGCGGCGGTGGCCGGAACCGGCGCGTCGGCGGCGGCCGGCTGGGCGACGGGAGCCGGCTGGGCAAAGGCGGCGGGCTGGGCGACGGGCCCCGGTGCGGCAGCCGCGGCCGGGGCCTGCCGGCGATGAGGCGCGGGCGGGGTGGCCGGTACGGCGGGCTGCGGGGCGGGAGGCGCGGTGAGCAGCTTCTGCGGCAGGACGATGAAGGCGCGGGTACCGCCGTACACGTTGGGGGCCGTCACCTCGACGCGGTATCCGTAGGACGCGGCGAGGAGACCGGCCACGCGCAGGCCGGTCTGCGGATAGGCACCCAGTTTCGTGATGTCGTCCCGCTCCTCGCTGGACATCACCCGGCGGGCCCACTCCAGCCGCTCGTCCTCCATGCGCAGCCCCGCATCGTCCACGATCAGGAAGACCGCGTCGTTGCCGTGCTCCAGGGAGACGTGCACCCGGGTGTTCGGCGCCGAATAGCGCAGGGCGTTGTCCAGCAGGATCGCCAGTGTGTGGATCACCGCTTCCACGGCCCGGCTCTCCACGCCGAAGGTGTTCACGTCCGCGTGCTGCACTCGCTGGAAGCCCTCGACCCGGCCCATCGCGGAGCGCACGATCTCGCCGAGCGCGGTCACCGGATGGCGCCGGGAGAGCTTCTCGCCGGCCAGCACCGCGTACCCGCTGGCCGTCAGCAGCATTTGCTGGGCCAGGTGGTCGATCTCGACGAGGGTCTCGTACGCGTCGTCGGAGACGTGCTGACGTACGCCGGCGCTGACCTTGGTGCCCAGCTTCGACGCCCGGTGGACCGTGCCCGCGGCGAAGGACCGCACGGCCGCGCGTGCGACGTCGACGGCCTCCTTGCGTACATGGGCGACCTGTTCGTCGGCTTCGCGGCGGGCCAGCGCCACTTGTTCCTCGGCCGTTCTCCCCGCCACGGTGACGGCGCGGGAGAACTGCCCGGCCAGCGCTCCGACGGCCTCGGCGACGGGACTGCCAACCAGCTGAGGCGGAACAGTCACGTCGACAACGCCTGCCGGGCCCGGCCCGGCCCCGTCGGCAGGCACCGGGCCGACACTGGTCGCCAGGTGCCTCACGAAGTACTCGGTCATCTGTATCTGGTGCGTGAGCCGCTCTGAGTGCTCCCGCAGTTGGCCGGCCCGTTGCTCCGCCCGGTTTGCCGAGCGGCGGAACCGGACCGCCAGCACCGCTCCGGCTACCGCCAGCAGCGCGAGAACCAGCGTCAGCGCGAGCATCAGAACTCCGAGATCGTGACGGAAACGGCTGCCTGGCCGGAGCCCCGGCGGCGGAGCCGGCCGGCCCGGACGTCGTCACGGACGGGCACTCCGGCCCGCGGGTCACCGGTCAGGAGGTGCTGCTCGATACGCGGGAGATGGCGTTTCATGATGTCCGTACTCCGTAGTGCCGGGATTACCGGGTCTGTGGGCGGGGTCGTCGGGGGCATCACGATCTCCGCGGGGGTGCGATCAGCCCGCGGGCGGCAGGGCGAGCCTTCACGACCTCACAGCGGTGATCCGCTGCGCGGTTGCTCGTAGGGTGGCCCATCGCGGAAGTCCTTGTGGTGGAGACAATCGACACCAGATCACTCGAACGGCGTGTAATCCAAGTGATCTGTGTTTCTACCGAGTTGGAGTATGGGCCTGGATCTCTCTCGGTGTAACGCTCACCGGGTAAGTGTCCGCATGAGCGTTGCGTACACGGGCGCGGCGGCAGCGAAATCCCGGTGCCGCACGGTAACTTCCCTGTGGCTGCCAAGCGTCGGCGGGGAGATCCGGGGCGGCATGTCCAAGGGGGTAGTGCCATGACCGAAGGGCTGAAGGTGCCGGCGGCTGCGGAGCCTTCCGGCGGAATGGGCCCGGTAACGCGGCGGCGCCAGTTGGGTGTCCGGCTGCTCGCCCTGCGCGATACATGCGGACTGTCGGCCGAGGAGGCCGGCGAGCGTGCCGGGGTGTCCAAGGCGACCGTCAGCCGGTACGAGCGGGCCAAGGGGAACGTGCGGTGGAACCAGGTCGACCAGCTCTGCCGCGCGTACGGTGCCTCCGACGAGGAGCGTCACCGCCTCGTCGAACTGGCCAAGAACAGCAGGGACAAAGAGGTCTGGTGGATTCCGTTCGCCGGGAAGCTGCCCGATCAGATGCGGATGCTGCTGGCCCTGGAGAACGAGACTCCGTGCATCAGCCACCACACCGTGGGAGTGGTGCCCGGCCTGCTCCAGACGCTGGGGTACGCCCAGGAGATCAAAGCCACCCCGGGGAACGCCCTTCCGCCGCAGGAGTTGCGGGAGTTCCTGAGGATGCGCATGCTGCGTCAGCGGATTCTGGACCGTGCGGCGCCGCCGGTGTACCACGTCATCCTGGACGAGGCGGTTGTCCGGCGCAGGGTCGGGAGCGGTGAGGTCATGTCCGCTCAGCTCGACCACCTGCTCGCCCGGGGGCGGGAACCGAGCATCAGCATCCAGGTGCTGCCGTTCTCGCGGGGAGCGTACAGCGCGGGCCTCAGCACGTTCATCGTCTTCGGTGGCCCCGACCCGTCTCTGGACGTCGTCTTTCTGGAGAATCAGACCGGCTCCCTGTTCCTGGAGGAACCCCCGGCGCTGAAGCGCTACACCGAGGCCATGGCCTTCCTGCGTCAGGAGGCACTGGACACCACCGCCTCCGCCGAACTGATCGCCGAGGCGAGCAGTACGCACCTGCGAAACCGGAAGTAGCGAGGAATTGCGCATGGCACGACAGATCCGGCCCGAGTTCTTCAAGAGCAGCTACAGCGCCAATGCCAACGGCGAGTGCGTCGAGTGCGCAGAACTGCGGCACGCGCTCCTCGTGCGCGACTCGAAGACGGCCGACGGCGCCGTCCTCAGCTTCACACACCTGGCGTGGGGGGAGTTCACCGCGTCCCTGCGCGGCGACGGCACCGAACGCCGCTGACCCGATCCGCCCCGACTCGCCGGGGCGGGGCTGGTCAACGCCCCTTTCCGCCGGCCGCCCCGCTCCCGCCGGAAACACCTTGTGCGGTCGCCTGGTTACAGTATTCAGTCCCAGGAGGACATGGCCGGGGCAGAGAAAGCCGCATCGGCCGATGATGATGCAGACAGTCCGCAGCCGCGACAGCTGTCCGCATCAAGGCGCCGATGGAAGAGGAAATGCCGCAGAAGCCGAAGAGCCTGGACGACACCAAGTCCGCACGCGCCTGGTGGGGCAAGGAGCTCCGCAACTGGCGCAACGTCAGATCGCTGTCCTCGAAGGAACTGGGCAAGAGAGTCCACCTCAGTGGCACGATGATCGAGCGGGTCGAGAAGGACGAGCGCCCCTGCGACGCCGGGCTGGCCCGAAGGCTCGACGACGCCCTGGATGCCGGTGGGGCGCTGCGCCGGCTGTGGCGTCTGGTGGAGGAAGAGGCGGCCGGGCAGTCCGGTGATGCGGACAGCCCGGCTCCGGACCGGCTGCCGGCCGGGAAGCCCGCGCAGGTCACGTGGGAACTCGACGGACATCCGCCGGGCCTCATCGACCTGAGACGGGCCGAACCCCCCACCGTCGTCCGCCCCGGGGACATCGCCCAGATACTCGATGCCGCCACGGTCATCGCCGAGTGGGACAACCTCTACGGGGGCGGTGGCATTGTGCGCAGCTCCCTGTACGGCCAACTGCTGTGGGCACGGGGCCTGCTCGCCGCCCAGTACCCACCCGCGCTGGAAGCGGACCTGTTCGCCGCGGTCGGTCGCCTGTCCATCGTGATGGGGGCGAGCGCCTTCGACGCGTACGAGCACGAGAACGCGACCCGGCTGCTGCGCTTCGGCCGCTGGTGTGCCGAGCGGGCCGATGACTGGCACCTGAGGGCCTGCGCCCTCAACTGGCTGGCCCGGCAGTTAATTTGGTGCGGCATGCCGGACGAAGGGCTCACCCACGCGGAGGACGGGCTGGTGCGTGCGGACCGCCTCACGCCCCGTGAGCAGGCGATGCTGCACAACGCCCGTGCCAGGGCGTGGGCGAGGATGGGGCGCCCCGGCCAGGCCCTGACGGCCATCGGCCGGTCCGACGAGGTCTTCGGCCCGGCCAAGGGGGACGAGGACACGGTCTGGATGAGCTTCTACGACGATGCCCAGCATCACGGCGACACCGGGCACGCCGCCTTCGATCTGGCGCTGCTCTCCGGCCAGCCACCGGCGGTCGCGACGGCCAGACTCAGCAAGGCGGTTGACGGGTACTCCGACGTCTATGTGCGCTCGCGCGCCCTCTCCGGAACGAAGCTCGCCACACTGATCATGGCGACCGGGGACCCGGAGGAGGCCCTGCCGGTGGCTCACCGGGCCCTGGACGAGGTGGCGCGCCTCCGCTCCAACCGCGTGGTCGAGGACGTGATGAACCTGTCGAAGGAGTGCCGGCGGCACGCCGGCGACGCGGAAGTCGCCGCGCTGCGCGAACGGATCGCGTCCACCGTGCGTTTATGACCGTCCCGCACACCATGCCCGGGTGCGCCCGGCTCACCGGCCGGCAGCCCCTGGATAGGATTCCTTCCGTGCCCTGACCTAGCTGAACGGCACTACGAGCAACAGTGCTTGTGGAATTTCGACCGGTCGAGCCGGCGTGGCGGAGCCCGCGAACGGCGACCGGAACACCAAGTGAGCGGAGAACCAGTCATGCGCGGAGGCAGCATAGCCGTGGTCGGCGGCAGCATAGCGGGGTGTGCCGCGGCCCTGGCCGCGTCGCGCGGGGGAGCCGCCGAGGTCACCGTCTTCGAGCGCGCCGACGCCGAACTCCGGGACCGAGGCGTGGGCATCGCGCTGCACAGCGACCGCTACGACGAGCTGAGGGACGCCGGTTATGTGGCGCCCGAGATGCCCTGGGCGCCGCTGAACCGGCGGGTGTGGAGCGTGCGGCACGGCGACGCCGAGCACGGCCGGGCCATCGGCGAGCAGCCGTTCCCCTTCCGCGCCTACAACTGGGGTTCGTTGTGGAGCGAGTTGCGCCGCCGGGTGCCCGAGGGGGTCACGTACCGCTCGGGAGCCGTGGTCACCGCCGTGGAGCCGGACGACGACGGGGTGACGCTGCGGCTGGCCGACGGGTACGAGAAGCACTTCGACGTCGTGATCGGCGCCGACGGCTACCGCTCGGTCGTCCGCGAGGCCATGTTCCCCGGCATCACGCCCTCGTACGCCGGGTACATCGGCTGGCGCGGCACCTCCTCCGACGTCGAGGGACTCCCTTCGGACGGGCAGTCCGCGCACAACATCGTCTTCCCCGGCGGCCACTGCATGATCTACCGCATTCCGGACGGCGACGGCGGGCACCGGCTCAACTGGGTGCTCTACACCGCGCCCCCGCAGGTCGACGGCCTCCACCCCGATCTGCGGACCCCGACCTCCCTTCCGCCGGGCAGGCTCAACGCCGAACTCACCGCGCATCTGCGCGCACTTGTGGCCGACAGCTTTCCCTCGTACTGGGCGGCCCGAGTCCTGCGCACCCCCGCCGAGACCACTTTCATTCAGCCGATCTACGACCTGGAGGTCCCGCACTACACCTCGGGGCGGATGGCGCTCGTCGGCGACGCGGCGAGTGTGGCCCGGCCGCATATCGGCGGCGGCAGCGTGAAGGCGCTCCAGGACGCCACCGCGCTGGAGGCCGCCTGGGTGGCGGGGGAGAGCTGGAATGAGGTTCTGGAGCGGTACGACGCCGGCCGCGGCGCGGTCGGGGCGGCCATGGTCGCGCTCGCCCGCCGCATGGGCAGCGCCCAGGTCGAGAACACCCCGGACTGGTCCGCCATGGAGCAGGCGGAGTTCGACGCCTGGTGGCAGGACCAGAACAGCGGCTCCGACCGGCGCAGCGGCTTCGGCGGCCACAGCCTGAAGGTCAAGTAGGACGCAGCGCGGCGGGGGCGGCGACCGGAACCGGTCGCCGCCCCCGCCGTTGTCGGGTGCGCTCAGCGGCCCGTCTGCGCGAGTTCGAGCGCGGCGTGCAGGGCGGTGGCGTCGGTACGGGCGTCCGCGCCGTCCTGCCGCAGCGCCACCCGCCCCGAGGTCAGCACCGTGATCGTGTCGGCGCACTCGGCCGCCCGGTCCGGGCTCGGGGAGACCAGCAGGACGGCGATGCCCTCGTCGGCCAGCGTGGTCACCAGCTCGTGGACCTGACGGACCAGAGCGGGCGCGAGGCCCTCGGTCGGTTCGTCGAGCAGCAGCACGCTGGGGGAGCCGAGCAGCGCGCGGGCCAGGGCCAGCATCTGCTGCTCGCCGCCGGACAGATCCGTGCCCCGGTTGCCCCGGCGCTCGCCCAGCCGGGGCAGGAGTTCCAGAACCCGCGCGGGCGTCCACACGCTGGGGCGCTCGGTGTCGCCCCGGCGCGGCGGGCGGTGGGACAGCCGCAGGTGTTCGGCGACGGTGAGGCCCGCGAATACCCGGCGGCCCTGCGGGACGAGACCGATGCCGGCGCGTGCGATCCGGTGCGCGGGCTGCCCCGTCACCTCCCGGCCGCCCAGCCGTACGGTGCCGGCGTCGGGGCGCATCAGTCCGGCGACGGTGTGCACGAGGGTGGTCTTGCCCGCGCCGTTGTGGCCGACGACCGCGTGGACCGTGCCGGCGGGAACGGACAGGTCGAGACCGTGCAGGACGGTCCCGCCGTGATAGCCCGCGGTCAGGCCGGTGATTTCGAGCATCGTGGGCCGGTCACCCTCTCGCGTCGGAGGGGGACGGACCGGCGACGGCGGGTTCGCCACCGGACGCCGCGCCGGTGGCGTGGTAGGCGTCGCGGACCTCGGGGTGGGCGAGCGCCTCCCCGGTCGGGCCGGTGACCAGGACCCGCCCGGCGGCCAGCACGGTGACCGACGTGGCGAGTTGGGCGACGACCTCGACATGGTGCTCGACCAGGATGACCGCCACGCTGTCCGGCAGACCGCCGAGGATGGTGAGCAGCCGGCCGATGTCGCCGTCGGTCAGCCCGGCCGCCGGCTCGTCCAGGAGCAGCAGCCGGGGCTCGCCGGCCAGCGCGGCGGCCAGGTCCAGCATGCGCCGCTGGCCGTGGGAGAGCGTGGCGGCCGGCCGGTGGGCGAGGTCCGCGAGCCCGACCGTCTCCAGATGGCGGGCCGCGGACTCCTCGTGCAGCCGGTAGCGCGAGGGGCTGCGCCAGGCGCCCCGGCGCTTGGGGTGGTGCGGCCAGCCCGCCAGGACGACGTTGTCCAGCACCGTCAGTTCGGAGATCACCGACGGCTGCTGGAAACTGCGGGCGATCCCGAGCCGGCTGCGCTTGGCGGTGGCCGTCCGGGTGATGTCCGTGCCGTTCAGCGCGATGGTGCCCCGGTCGGGCCGGTCGGTGCCCGCGATCAGGTTGAGCAGGGTGGTCTTGCCGGCGCCGTTGGGGCCGATGACGGCGTGCCGGGCGCCCGCGGGCAGCCGCAGGCAGACGTCGTCGACGGCGGTGAGGCTGCCGTAGCGGCGGGTGAGGTGGTCGAGGACCAGCACCGGCGGTGCCGGTGCCTCGGCGTGCGCGGGCGTCATGGGGCGGCCTTCCCGGTGGGCAGGGGCAGGGGTGCTGCCGGTCGCGGCGCGCCGCGCAGACCGGCCAGTCCGCGCGGCAGCAGATACACGGCAGCGATGAACAGCGCCCCGAGCAGCAGCGGTCCGTGTCCGGGCCAGGAGCCGGCGACCCAGTCCCGGGTGAAGACGATGAGCCCGGCGCCGAGCAGGGCGCCGATCACGGACGTCGTGCCGCCGATGACGGCCGCCAGCAGCGCGAACGCGGCGATCTCGAAGCCGACGTCGGCGGGCGAGAGGTACTGCTGCACGCTGACCATCAGCGAGCCGCCGACCCCGGCCAGCGCACCGGCGCAGATGTGCGCCACCAGCAGATAGCGCCCCACCGGATGCCCGGAGGCACGCATCCGCGCCTCCGCGCCCCGGGTGCCGGTCAGCAGCTTCCCGGCCGGGGAGCGCAGCAGCAGCAGGGTCAGGGCGACGGCCACGACGGCGACGACGAGTGCGTAGGTGTAGAGCTCGCTCTCGTCGGTCATCCCCTCACCGCCCCACAGCGCCTGGGTGGCGGGGAAGCCGACGAGGCCGTCGGCGCCACCGGTGACGGACTTGAACTGGTTGATGACCGCACTGGCCAGCTCACCGACCGCGAGGGTGATCATCAGCACGGTGGTGCCGCGGGCCCGGATCACGGCGGGCCCGGTCACCGCCGAGAACACGGCGGCCGCGAGCGCGGACAGGACGATCTGGACCGGGCCCACCGTCCAGCCGGCGTCCGCCAGATTGGCGGTGGCGTACGCGCCGACGGCGAACGGCGCGGTCTGCCCGAGCGTGGGCAGCCCCGCGTAGCCGGTGAGGATCGTGACGCTGACCGCGAGGAGCCCGAGGGCCAGCGCGGAGCCGGCCAGCGAGATGCCGTACGAGTCGAGCAGCCCCGGCAGCGCGATCAGCATCAGGAGCAGGACGAGCAGCGGGGCCGCCCGACGCCATGCCGCCCCGCGCACCCACGCCCCGAACCTGCCGGAGGCCCGCGCGGGAGCCTCCGGCGGACGTGCCTCTCGTGTACGGGCCTCGCCGGTACGCGCTCCGGGGCGCGTCCCCAGCCGTGCCGTGAGGAGGCGGCGGAGCCGGGCCACCGGGTCTGCCTCCGGGCCTTCGGGGCCGTGCGCCGCCGTCGGTTCCGCGAAGCGGGAGCGGAACACCAGCACCGCCGCCATCGCGGCGAACAGCAGATACGGCGCCAGCTCCGGCAGCACGGAGACGCCCAGTGTCTGGACCTCGCCCACGGCGACCGCCGCCGCGAGGGTGGCCCACAGCGAGCGCAGCCCGCCCAGGACCACCACGACGAGGGAGAGCATCAGGACGTTCTCCGACGTGCCGGGGCCGGGCCCGATGATGGGTGCCCCGAGCACCCCCGCGGCACCGGCCAGCGCCCCCGCCGCCGCGAGGACGCCGGTGTGCACCGCCCGGGGGTTGTGTCCGGTGGCCGCGAGCATCTGCGGATCGTCGGCGGAGGCCCGTACCGCCGCCCCCAACCGGGTGCGGGTCAGCACCCAGGTGCCGAACCCCGCCAGCAGCACGGCCATCACGATGAAGCAGAGCCGGTAGGCGGGGTAGCGGTGGCCCAGCAGGTGGACCGAGGTGTCGAGCGCCCCGGGGACGCGTACCGGCAGCTCGTCCGCCCCGAAGAGCTGGATGAGCAGATCACCGCCGGCCAGGGCGATCCCGAAGGTGAGCAGTGCCTGAGCGAGATGCCCACGCCGGGCGAGCGGAACCGTAGCGGCGGACAGCCCCGCCCCGGCGAGCGCGGCCGCGGCGGTACCCGCGGCCAGCCCGAGGGCGAGGCCGCCCCAGGTTCCGTCGCTCAGCTCGGCGCCGGTGTAGGCGCCGATCGCGTACAGCGTGCCGTGCGAGAGGTTCAGCACGCCGGCCGTGCCGAACGCGAGACTCAGGCCGGCGGCGACCACGAACAGCAGCAGCCCGTAGGCCACTCCGTCCACCGCCGGCACGAGGTGGGCATCGAGAAGCTCCATGTCAGCCGCCGAGGGTCGCCAGGTCCTGGACCATGACGTTGGCGAGCTGGTTGCCGTCGGGACGCACCTGGCGCAGGTACCAGCTCTGCACCGGGGAGTGCGCCTTCTCACCGAACTCCCAGGCACCGCGCGGGCTGTCGATCTGACCCAGGCCCGCGATGGCCGTGTTGATGGTCTCCGGCGTCACGTCGCCCTTCTTCGCGGCGTCAGCGATCGCCTTGTCCAGCACGGCGGCCGCGTCGTACGACGACATCGCGTACGTGGTCGGCTGGGAGTCGTGCGCGGCCGTCCAGTCGGCGGCGAACTTGCGGTTGGCCGCGTTGTCGAGGTCGGGGGCGTAGTTCAGGACCGAGTAGATGTCCTTCGCCGCGTCGCCCTGGGCCTGGAGCACGCTGCCCTCGGTGACGAAGGCCGTGTACAGCGGCAGGTCAGCGACGTCGGACTGCGCGTACTGCTTGGCGAAGTCGATCGCGGCCTTGCCGGCGTAGAAGGAGTAGACCGCCTTCGCGTCCGTCTTGGCGATGTCGGCGAAGTACGGCATGAAGTTCGTGGTCTTCGGGAACGGCGTCCAGGTCGTCTTGCCGTTGGGGTTGGCGAGCTTGCCCTTGATGCGCTTGAACTCGTCCGTGAAGCCGCGCAGTTCGTCGTAACCGCCCTGGTAGTCCGGGCCGATCGCGTAGACCGGGCCGTTCACCTTCTTCTTGACGTACGGCGCGATGGCCTTGCCCGGCTCGTCGGACATGAAGCTCGTCGTCCAGACGTACTTGAGGTCCTTGACCGGCGGGCGGGCGTTCGACCCGAGGAAGGGGATCTTGGCCTGGTTGACCAGCGGCATCACCGCGGCGACCGAGCCACCGCTGACGAGGCCCGTCAGCACGTCGACCTTGTCCTTCTTGACCAGCTTGGTGGTGGCGGGGACGGCGGTGGGGGGACCGTCGCCCTCGTCCGCGACGATCAGTTCGACCTTGCGGCCGCCGAGCTTGTTGCCGTGCGTCTTCAGGTACAGCTCGAAGCCGGCGCGCAGGTCCGTACCCACCGGCTTGTAGGTGCCGGACAGGGAGGCCACCAGGCCGACCTTCACGGTCTCGTCGCCGGTGCCGCTGTCGCTGCTGCACCCGGTGACGGCTGCCAGCCCGAGGGCGAGGGCGGCAGCGCCCACCGGCCGGATTCTGCGGTGGCGTGTACGGGATATGTCGAAGAACATGAGGGCTCTCATCGGGGGAGGGGTGGGTGAAACGGGATGGCCGGGCCGCCGGCGGGGACGGCGGCCGGGCCGGGTGCGGCGCTGGGGCAGCGGCCGGCGGTCAGTGGGCGGGCGGGCCGCTGGGGGCGCGGACCTGGGGGGACAGCGAGTCACCGACCTGGTTGATCAGTTCGGACATCATGTAGCTGACCTCGCCGATGTCCGCGTCCCTGGTGGTGGTCACCAGGAGCGAGGCACCGCTGGAGACGGCCATCGAGAACATGTAGCCGCCCTCCATCGCGGTGAGGCTGTGCTCGACGGGGTCCGTGTTCGTCAACTGGGCGGCGGCGGAAAGCAGGTTGACGACGCCGGAGGCGATGGCCGCCAGCCGGTCGGCGTCGTCGCGTTCCACACCGGTGTATGCCAGCGCGAGTCCGTCCACGGACACGGCTATCGCCTGGGTGACCTCCGGAATGCGTCCGGCGAAGTCGCCCAGGATCCAGCTCAGGTCGGTGGGTGAGGTCATTTCTTGGTCCGTTCGGTGTTGTCGTCGGTAGCGGAACGCCCACGGGTGTTCGTGCTCCGGTTGATCCCCTGGGCGTAGGCCGCGAGGACGTCGGAGACCTGCCGGGAGTCCCGGCGGCGGGGCGACGGCCTCGGTGCGGTGGCGCCGGACCGCTGATCGGTGTTGCCCCGCTTGCCCAGGGTGGGCCACTGCTGGGGCGTGCTGCGCTGCCTCAGGGGCAGACCGGAGGAGCTGACTCCGGCCACGCGTGAGACCTGTTCGTCATGCGGGGGATGCGGAGCCGCGGTGGTGGCGTGCTCCCGGCCTCCGGTGACGGTGTCCGCCACGCGGGCGCCGCCGGACGGGGCGTCCGAGCGGCCCGGCTGCCTGCGGACGGACTGTCCGCGTGCCGTGACGGGACGGGGTGCCTCGTAGCGGACATCGTTGCCATGTCCCTCGCCGGGCGCGCCCGGCGCGGTCTCCTGCGGGATCTCGGTCAGTACGCCGGCCGGCAGGGTGACCTCGGCGATGGTGCCGGGGCCGGAGGAGTCACGCAGTTCGACCACGATGCCGTGGCGTGCGGAGAGCCGGGCCACCACGTGCAGACCCATGGAGCGGACGTCCCCGATGCCACCCTTCGGCTCGCGCAGCGCGGCGTTGTGGACGGCGCGGCGTTCGGGCGTGATCCCCACTCCCTCGTCGACGATCTGCACGACGACCCGGTCCCGCAGCCGCCACAGGGCGACCCCGACCTGCGCGTCGGGAGGCGAGAACCGGGTGGCGTTGTCGAGGAGTTCCGCCAGGATGTGCGCCACGTCGTGCACGGCGCGTGCGGCGATGCCGATGCCCGATTCGATGACGCCGAGGGACACCCGGTCGAAGCGCTCGATCTGCTGGGCTGCCGCCACGATGACCGTGGAGCAGCCGATGTCGGCAGAACGCACCCGGGCGTTGCCGTAACCACCCAGTACCAGCAGGTTGTTGGTGTTGCGCTCCATGCGGATGGCGAGGTGGTCGAGGGCGAACAGCGTCTGCATGCGGTCGGGGTCGGCCTCGTCGCGCTGCACCGCGTCGAGCTCGGACACCATGACGCTGGTCAGCTGAGCACCCCGCCGGGCGACCCGGACCAGGGTCTCGGCGAACTGCTCGTGTATCCGCGCCTGTTGCGCGGCCAGCCGGACGGCCTCGTGGTGGACGGCGTTGAACGCCTCGCCCACCTCGCCGATCTCGTCCCCGCCCGTGGTCCCGACCGGGTTGCCCGACCGTTCCGCGACCTGTTCGGGTGTGGAGCCGCTCAGCCCACCGGGCTGGGACAACTCGCTCATCACGGCGGGGAGTCCGGTGTGGGCGACCTCGTGCGCGGCGTTGCGCAGATCGCGCAGCCGCCGGATTATGACGCGCCCCAGGCGGACGGCGAGGACGACGGCGCCCACGAGGGTCAGCAGCACCAGGGCGACCTCGGCGCCCGCGGTCCACATGAGGCGGGTGCGCTCCTCGGAGACCGTCACGATGACGGAGGCGTCGATCCTCTTCTCCACGTCACGCAGCAGCGTCTGACGGTCATCGGAGGCCTTCAGCCACTCCTGCGCGGAGACGTCGATGCTCCCGCCGGCGCCCGTACGCCCGATCCGGTCCTCCAGCTGCCGGGCCGCCAGCGCCTTCGGGCCGGAGAGGGTGCGCTCCAGCCAGGTCCGCCACTCGGCGGGGCCGAGGCCGAACATGACTCCGGTCGACTCCGTGTAGCCCAGCCGGCTGGCGTCGAAAGTACGCTGAGAGGCGATGGTGAAGCCGCCCGCGGCCTGCGCTCTCGCCACGGTGACCTGCTGCTGAGCCGTGTGCTCCGTGGCCTCTGACAGGGCGGCCGCGGCGCGGATGCGGTCCGCGATGTCGGCGTCGACTCCGTCGGCCAGTGCGATGCCGTCGCGGTAGCCGTTGAGGTCGGCGATGACGATCCGGTAGCCGAAGGCCAGCGCGGAGATGGTGCTGCTGCCCGAGCGCACCTGGGCACGCAGGGTCGGCAGCTCCTCGGTGAAGCGCTGGATGCGGGTCAGTGCGGTCCGCGCGCTGCCGGGTACTTCGGACAGGTGGGACGTTCTGCTGTTGAAGGCGGCGATGCTCTTGTCGGTCGCGTTGGAACTCGTGAGGAAGGCGTCGGGAGTTCCCTGCTTGGAGACCAACGCGGTGGCGGTGGCCCGCTCGCGCTGCAGCTGGTACGTCAGATCACCCGCGGCTGCGGCGACATCGACCATCTTCGTCAGCCGGTAGGCCTGGAGGGCCTGGCTGGTAGCGGGTGCGAGGGCGAGAACCGAGAAGGTGACCGCGACCGTGAGGGGTGCGCTGACGAGCAGGACGAGACGGCGATTGATTTTCACTGCACGGCTCCATCACCGGAACCGGCGCTGAGTATCGGTGACACACAGATACCTGTTAACGGGGTGTGGGGTGTCGGTACGGACATGGGTGCATCGTGTGCACAGTTGCAGATGGGACAGGTGGGGCGGGCGGGACCCCGGTGGCGCGGCTTGATCCTATGCCGTGCCACGCAACTACCGATGCGTAGATCGGTGAAAGTTAGCGCGCAGGAAGCGATGTTGAACCGGTCCAACTCGATCGATACTGTTCAGAGGGAGAGGCCCGAGGCGCTAAGCGGAATCTCATGAGTGCCTCGGCCGGAGCGCCATTGCTGGTATGGCGTATGCGCATGACGGGCAGTCATATCCGCATGCGGAATGCGCGCGTGGTGAATCTCGACCGGCGTCGAGCTGTCCGGTCAAGGTCCCGGATCGCCGTTGCGGAATGGTTAGATCCGATGAGCGATGGTGAAGGTTTCGGACAGCCCTCCGCGCCGTCGGACGCGCGAGGAGAAGCGGCGTCCGGGGGTGTGCCTGAGCGGTTGTGGCCGATCATCGCCGGGCTCCGTCGGCCCCGGTGCGGCGGAGGTGACGGAGCCCGGCGAGGCGCCGGCCCTACGGCTTGCGGCCCACCGCCACGTACCCCGCGCTGATGATGTCGTCCTGGCCGGGGACCGGTTCGCCGAGCTCGGGGTGCCATGCCTCGGCGGCTACGATGCCGGGCTCGACGATCTTCAGTCCGTCGAAGAAGGCGGCGAACTGCTGACGGTTGCGCGGGGCCAGCGTGAGGGTGTTGGCCTTGTACATCTCGTCGACCTTCCGGGCCTCCTCCGGGTGGAAGTCGGCGGTGAGGTGCGAGATCACCATGTGGCTGCCCGGCGCCAGGACGTCGCAGAGCCTGCTGGTCAGCTCGTAGGCGCCGTCCTCGTCACTCACGAAGTGCAGCAGCGAGATCAACGAGAGCGCGACCGGCTCGCTGAAGTCCAGTGTCTTTCCCGCGTGTTCGAG
The DNA here is from genome assembly GCF_055584045.1 of Streptomyces sp. NPDC104307. Classification (NCBI taxonomy): domain Bacteria; kingdom Bacillati; phylum Actinomycetota; class Actinomycetes; order Kitasatosporales; family Streptomycetaceae; genus Streptomyces; species Streptomyces sp. NPDC104307. Next base: position 5,322 of record NZ_JBVJMU010000010.1, on the reverse strand, counting down.
GATGGCTTCCACATCGCGCGCGTCGGCCTGTACGTAGTCGATCGCGCCCTGCGGGGTGCCGCTCAGCAGGGCTTCGGCGTGGGCCAGCACGATCGGGTCGTTATCGCAGTAGACGACCCGGGTGGCGGGCTCGGAGCTCTGGGCCACCTGATGCAGGTTCGGCTCGGTGGGTATGCCCGTGCCGATGTCGAGGAACTGCCGGATGCCCTGGCCCGAGAGCCAGCGGGTGGCGCGGTGCATGAAGGCCCGGTTCACCTTCGCCATCACCGGGATGCTCGGTTCGAGTGCGAGCATCTGGCGCCCCATCGCCTCGTCCACCGGGTAGTTGTCCTTGCCGCCGAGGAACCAGTCGTACATCCGCGCGGGGTGCGGCTTGCTGGTGTCGATGTGCAGGGAGGTGGCGTCGTTCCCCGGTACGGGCATGGTGAGCTCCAGAGTACGTGAGGCGTTGGGTGATCAGCTGGCCCCAAGAATAGGCAACGCGCGCGCGGGACAAGCCCAGTTCATTTGCGCACCCGGCTCCACCGCCGTGCGGAGGAATGGTTACCGCAGCGTAACTTACTGACGGGTTACCCCTGGTAAGTTCCGCTGCTAGCTTGCGCTCACCCGTATATCGGAGCAGAGCGAGGAGTGAGCTGTGAGCCGCAAGAGCACCCGTTCGCGTTCCACCTTCAGGACCGCGGAGTCGGTAACGCCGGTTACGTCCCAGGGTCGTTCGCGACGTGCCGGCGCCGCACGGGCGCTGGCCGTCGCCGTGACGGCGGCCGCCTGTGCCATCACGTACGCCGTACCCGCCACGGCCGCCGAGGGGACGGAGCCCGTGGTGTCCCGGGGCGTGACGATCCCCGACTTCTACACCCCGCCCACGGAACTGCCTTCGGCCAATGGCGCGTTGATCCGCCATGAGCCGCTCCCCCTGGGGCTGAGCATTCCGGGTCTCGACGGCCGTCCGATGCCCGGCACGGCCACCCGGCTGATGTACCGGTCGACCGACTCCAACGGGCAGCCGGTCGCGGTGACCGGCGCCTACATCGAACCGTCCGCCGCCTGGAAGCGCGGAGGCCCCCGGCCGCTGGTGGCGGTGGCCTCGGGCACGATGGGCCAGGGCGACCAGTGCGCGCCCTCGATGGCGCTCCAGTACCCGCTGACCCTGAACGGCGAGACGGTGTCGGTCGGTTACGAGGCCCTGGCCATCTACCGACTGCTCGCCGCCGGTACCGCGGTCGTCGTCACCGACTACGTCGGACTCGGCGCGACCGACCGGCTGCACACCTACGTCAACCGGGTCGACGAGGGCCACGCACTGCTGGACGCCGCCCGCGCCGCGCACGCGGTGCCGGGGGCGTCCGTCACGACCGGCTCGCGCACCGGACTGTACGGATACAGCCAGGGCGGCGGGGCCAGCGCCTCCGCCGCCGAACTGCAGCCCTCCTACGCACCCGACGTCGAACTGTCCGGCACCTACTCGGGGGCGCCGCCCGCAGATCTGACCGCCGTCATGAAGGGCATCGACGGCAGCGCCCTGGCCGGTGCGCTGGCCTGGTCGATCAGCGGCTTCGCCCAGTCCGACACGGATGTCCGGGACGTCGTCGAGGCCAACATCAACGCCGCGGGCAAGGCGGCGCTGAAGGACGCCTCGACCATGTGCGTGGGCGACGCGATCCTCGGCTACGGCTTCGCCAAGAGCAATAAATGGACCAACAGCGGTGCGTCCATAGGTGACGTCATCGCCGCCGAACCCCGCGCGCAGGCCGCCCTCGACAAGCAGCGCATCGGCAACCTCAAGCCGGCCGGACCGGTGCGCCTGGCGACCGGCGTCCAGGATGACATCGTTCCGCACGGACAGGCCCGGCAACTGGCCGTGGACTGGTGCCGCAAGGGTGCCGACGTCACGTACGACGCCATCATCCTGCCCAACCTGGGCGACAAGCTCCTCACCAACCACGTGGTGCCGCTCATCACCGACCAGGGCGACGCGATCTCATGGCTGACCGACCGGCTCGCGGGCCGGCCGGCCACGTCCAACTGCTGGAGCATGCCGATCCAGCCCTGACCCGGCTCCCCGGCCCGGGGCGCCGTCGCGGGTCAGTGAGCGTCCCGTTCCGCCGCCTCCGCGACGCGCTTGATGCGCGCGAGGCGCCGGTCCCAGTCGGCTGCCAGTCCGGCCATCCACTGGGCCGTCGCGTTGAGCGCGGCGGGCCGTACCGAGTACCGCACCTCGCGGCCGATCCTGCTCCCGGAGACGAGCCCGGCGCCGTCCAGCACCGTGAGGTGTTTGACCACCGCCTGGCGTGAGACGGGGAGTTGTCCGGCGAGCGAGGTCGCGGTGGCCTCGCCCCTGGCCGCGAGCAGGTCCAGCAGCCTGCGCCGGGTCGGGTCGGCCAGGGCGCCGAGGACGCTGTCGACCACCTCGGGCGAGGAGGGGGCGGCGCCCTCGGCGTCCTCGGCGGCGCCGGGGCCGCCGGGCGTGCCGAGGTGTTCCTCCGTCACGCGGAAGGCTGTTCGGCGCGCTTCTTGAGTGCGTCGAGCTCCAGCGGCCAGCCCTGGGTGTTGTCCTTCAGGACCCGGCCGCGCACCTCCTCGGACCCGGCGAGTGCGGCGAACCCACTCTCGACGACCCGCAGCCTCGTCCGCTCGCCCTCCGGGATCAGGGTGAACTCCACCAGCGTGCTGTTGCCCTCGCCCGGCTCCGCTCCAGGGAACGCGCTGGCCCAGCGGTACGCCAGATACGTCGGCGGCTCGACCTTCTCCACCTTTACCGGGAAATCACCGTACTCGGCGTTCTTCGCCACCAGTGACTCGCCCTCCCTGGCCACGGTGCCGGGCAGGGAAGCCTTGTCGGCCACCCAGAACCCGGGCTGCGCCACCAGCGGCCAGACCCGGTCGACGGGCGCCTCGATCAGGGTTTCGCGTTCGATCCGGTCCTCGCTCATGGGGTGACTCCTTGAGTTCCGTCGGTGAGTACCGGCAGCGGCACCTGTCGCGGGCGCTGCCATGTCGTGCAACTCCAGGGTTGCACGCAATGGATTCGGGGGCAACCTGTGGGTTGCGCGTAACCCGGGGAGGCGGGCACGATCATGGGGCCCGTTCTGCCCCTTATTCACAAGGAGTCGCGCATGTCAGTGCCGGCCGACCCGACGGTGCTCCACCCGATGCCCGGCCAGCCGAGGGTCGTGCAGCTCAGGCCCCTGGTGAAGTCCCCGCTGATCGAGGTGGGGGAGTACTCGTACTACGACGACCCGGACGACCCCACCGCGTTCGAGACGCGCAACGTGCTCTACCACTACGGCCCGGAGAAGCTGGTCATCGGGAAGTTCTGCGCGCTCGGCACCGGGGTGCGGTTCATCATGAACGGCGCCAACCACCGCATGGACGGCCCCTCCACCTTCCCGTTCCCGACCCTGGGCGGATCGTGGTCGGACCACTTCGACCTGCTGACCGGACTGCCGGGCCGGGGAGACACCGTCGTCGGCAATGACGTCTGGTTCGGGCACAGCGTCACCGTGCTTCCCGGAGTGCGCATCGGGCACGGCGCGATCATCGGCAGCGGCTCCGTGGTCACCAAGGACGTGCCCGACTACGGGATCGTCGGCGGCAACCCGGCGCGTCTCCTGCGCAGTCGCTACAGCGAACAGGACGTCGCCCGGCTGCTCGCGGTGGCCTGGTGGGACTGGCCGGCGGAGCACATCACCGAGCATGTGCGGACCCTGATGTCGGGCAGCGTCGACGAGTTGGAAGCCTCGGCCCCGCCCGCGTGACACCCGGAGCGTGCCCGCCGTCGCGGCACCGTCGCGCGGCGGCGGGCCGCGACACACGCGATATCCGTGTGCGGGGGCCGGGGGACGCGGGCTAGAGTTCGCGGCATGCACATTTTTCAGATCTACGGCTGACGCCCTCGGGGCAGTGCCCCGTCCGCGTCCGGCATGACCTTCGCGCGCGTCCACGACCCGGCATATCCGCCGGGGTGGCCGACGTGCCGGTCTGTCGTGTCCCTTCCGCCGTAGAGCCGAAATGAGTGATTCCCCATGTCCCGTCCCCGCTCCCGCGCGCACATCGCGATGGTCGGTGTCTCCGCCGTCAGTCACGTGCTGCCGAGCCTTGAGGTCATCCGCGAACTGGTGGCCCGCGGCCACCGGGTGACCTACGCCAACGGCCCGATGGTGGCCGACCGGATCGACGCCACCGGTGCGGAGCTGGTCCCGTGCGGGACCGTGCTGCCGGTCGCCGACAACAACTGGCCCGACGACCCCATCGCCGCGATGACCCTCTTCTTCGACGACGCCGTCCAGGCCCTCCCGCAGCTGCGGGCCTTCTACGACGAGGACCCCGCGGACCTCTACCTGTACGACATCGGCGCGTACGCCGCGCGTGCGCTGGCCGAATCGCAGAACCGCCCCCTCATGCAGCTGTCCCCGACCATCGTCGGCTGGGAGAGCTACGGAGAGGACGTGGCGGCGAAGCTCTGGGAGCTGCCCGGCGCCGACGCGTACCGGGCGGGGTTCAGCCGGTGGCTCAGCGAGTGCGGTGCCACCACCACCGACGTGGACGCCTTCTGCAGCCGCCCCGCGAACACCCTCGCCCTGATCCCCCGGGCGATGCAGCCGCACGCCGGCGACGTCGACATGGACACGGTGACGTTCGTCGGCTCGTGCACCGGCCCGCGGGACGGCGAGCAGCCCTGGACCCGTCCCGTGGATGCGGAACGCGTCCTGCTGGTCTCGCTGGGTTCGGCGTACACCGACCGGCCCGAGTTCTACCGCCAGTGCCTGGCCGCGTACGGCGACCTGCCCGGCTGGCACGTGGTGCTCCAGGTCGGCAGGCACACCGACCGGCGCGAGCTCGGTGACATCCCGTCCAACGTCGAGGTGCACTCCTGGGTGCCCCAGCCGGCGATCCTGGAGCAGGCCGATGCCTTCGTGACCCACGCGGGCATGGGCGGCAGTTCCGAGGGGCTCTTCGCCGGCCTCCCGATGATCGCCGTGCCCCAGGGCGTCGATCAGTTCATGAACGCCGACCGGCTCGTGGAGCTCGGTGTGGCCCGCCGTATCGACACGGAGGACGCCACGGCGGATGCGCTGCGGACCGCCCTCATCGAGCTCGTCGACGACCCGGCGGTCGCGGATCGTTCGGCGCGGCTGCGTGCGGAGGCGCGGGCCGAGGGCGGCACCATGAGGGCCGCAGACCTCATCGAGGAGCTGCTGGCCTGATCCCTCCACCGGCGAGAACGCGGTGCGGGGCCGCGCGGTGTGTTCACCGTGCGGCCCCGGGCCGTTGGAGCGTGGTGCGGGTGGAGGTCAGCCCTTGCGGGTGTTGACCTCGTCG
>NZ_JBVJMU010000009.1:36065-305058 GCF_055584045.1 Streptomyces sp. NPDC104307 | reverse complement strand
GTCCGCGTAGACGGCCACGCTCCCGATCCCCGCGTCCCGGCAAGCACGGGCAACACGGACAGCAATTTCGCCACGGTTGGCGATGAGCACCTTGCGCACGATGGCTCCCTCCTTGAAACAAGCTGAGTTTAGGGACTACCGACACGGCCCTACGACCCGTCCCCAATGGTGAGCTTGCCCACACGGAGTGTGATTCGAGGCCTGCTCAAGTCGCGAAATCCCTTGTGGAACCACGGTACGCCGGGAACCATAACCGCACAGTAGCCACGAGGTGTGGTCCAGGTCTCTGTCGGTACGGGCAGCGACGCCCGGTGTTTCTTTGTCTGATTCCTACTAACGGCCGCGCATTTCTTTGCCCAGCGCCCGGCCGCCCGCGCCGCAGGGGCCCGCATTGCCGCCCGCAGGACCCCGAAGCGGTCCAAACCCTTGTCCCGGGCATTACCCGTTAGTAGGGTCCGCGCTATCGCACGTACTGCAGGTAACAGGGGGTGAGCGCCGTGGTGCGCAGGCCGGTGGCATTCATATCCGCGATCGTGCTGGTCGCGGAAGCCGTGGGCGTCGTGATCGTCAACGGTGTCATGGCGACGTTCGTCAAGAACCAGGACATGTCCCTGGCGGGGACGGATCCCGACGTCATGGCCAACGGCGCCTGGGTACTGGGCGGGATCTCCGGACTGTTCCTGCTGCTCTGCGGTGTGCTGCTCCTGCTCACCGGCATCCGCGACCGGGCCCCCGGCCGGATCGCCAGGGTCGTCCTCATCGGCTGCGCCGTCATCCACGGGGTGCTGGGCGCGCTCGCGGTAGGGCTGATCGGCTGGACCGCGTTCGTGTCCATGATGGTGGTGCTCGGCCTGATCGTGCTGACGCTGGTGGCGTACGGCCCCGGCCGCGAGGAACCGGCCACCGGGACGGACGCCGAGAAGCCGGTGGCCCCGGCCACCGCCTGACCGGACGGGCCGCCTTCGTCTGCCGCCCGGACGGGCCGTCTCCGCTCAGCCCGGACGCCCGGTTCCGCTCAGGCCCACAGCTCGGTCACCGTGATCCCCAGCTCGCCCAGGAGCCGCCGCAGCAGGGGCAGTGAGAGCCCGATGACGTTGCCCGGGTCGCCGTCGATGGAGTCCACGAACGGCGCGGAGCGGCCGTCCAGGGTGAAGGCGCCCGCCACGTGCAGCGGCTCGCCGGAGGCCACGTAGGCGGCGACCTCCGCGTCCGTCGGCTCACCGAAGCGGACCGTCGTGGACGCGGTCTCCGAGACGGTCCGGCCGCTCGCGGTGTCGGTCAGGCTGTGACCGGTCCGCAGCACCCCGGACCGGCCCCGCATCGACTTCCAGCGGGCCGTGGCCTCCTCGGCGTCGGCCGGCTTGCCGAGCGCCTCGCGGTCCAGTTCGAGCACCGAGTCGCAGCCGATGACCAGGGCCCCCGCGACCTCCGGCAGGGCGGCCACGGCGGCGGCCTTGGCCTCGGCGAGCACCAGCGCCAGCTCGGCGGGGGTGGGGGCGCTCAGCGCGTCCTCGTCCACCCCGCTGACGATCACCTCGGGCGCGAAGCCCGCCTGCCGGAGCAGGCCGAGGCGGGCGGGGGAGGCGGAGGCGAGCACGAGGCGGCGGGGCGCGGGATCAGTCATGCGCGCCATCGTACAAATCAGCCGCGGGCGTGGACGGCTCCCGGGGGCGCTGCCTGGGCCTGTAGAGCCCCCCGCTCCTCGACCGCCGGAGGGGCTCTACAGGCCCAGTACGAACATCGCGACCACCATGGCCAGCGCGAGCACCAGACCCGCGCGCCGCATCATGTCCTGGGCGTCGCGCAGTTCCTTCGGCGGCTTGTTCTCGGGATCGGACCACAGCATGCCTCCGATCCTGCTGCGAGGGGTCGCGCCCGCGCCTGAGTACGCATACTCAACAACCGTTTCGCGCGTACCTGCCCCGGACCAGCCCCTACCCGGGCCAGTACGTACGGGCCCAGGCGCGCGGCCCCGGCAGAGGGCGGCCGCGCCGGGCGACCCGGCCGGGGTCGGACCACTGTCCGGGCAGCTCCGGCGCTCCGGACGAGACGGCGGCCACCGCGGCGGCGCGTGCCTGGACGACCGCGAGCGCGGCTGCCAGTTCTTCCGGGGTGGGATTGCCCCGTACGACCTTGATCATGGCCAGAGCCCTTTCTAGAGAGGGATGTTGCCGTGCTTCTTCGGCGGCAGCGACTCCCGCTTGGTGCGCAGCTGCCGCAGTCCCTTGACCACGTGCGCCCGGGTGTCAGAGGGCATGATCACCGCGTCCACGTAGCCGCGCTCTGCCGCCACGTACGGGTTGAGCAGCGCGTCCTCGTAGTCCGCCATCAGCCCGGCGCGGGTGGCGTCCTGATCCTCCGCGGCGGCGATCGTGCGGCGGTGCAGGATGTTGACGGCGCCCTGGGCGCCCATGACGGCGATCTGGGCGGTCGGCCAGGCGACGTTGATGTCGGCGCCCAGGTGCTTGGAGCCCATGACGTCGTACGCGCCGCCGAACGCCTTGCGGGTGATCACCGTGATCAGCGGGACGGTCGCCTCCGCGTACGCGTAGATGAGCTTGGCGCCGCGCCGGATGATGCCGCCGTACTCCTGGTCGACGCCGGGCAGGAAGCCGGGCACGTCCACGAAGGTCAGCACCGGCACGTTGAACGCGTCGCAGGTGCGGACGAAGCGCGCGGCCTTCTCGCTCGCGTTGATGTCCAGACAACCGGCGAACTGCATCGGCTGGTTGGCGACGATGCCGACCGGATAGCCCTCGACCCGGCCGAAGCCGGTGAGGATGTTCGGCGCGAACAGGGCCTGGGTCTCCAGGAATTCGCCGTCGTCCAGCACGTGCTCGATCGCGGTGTGCATGTCGTACGGCTGGTTCGCGGAGTCCGGGATCAGCGTGTCCAGCTCGCGGTCCTCCTCGGTGACCGCGAGGTCCGCCTCCTCCGGGAAGGACGGGGCCTCCGAGAGGTTGTTCGACGGGAGGTAGGAGAGCAGCGACTTGACGTACTCGATGGCGTCCTTCTCGTCGCCCGCCATGTGGTGCGCCACCCCGGAGGTGGTGTTGTGGGTGCGGGCGCCGCCCAGCTCCTCGAAGCCGACGTCCTCGCCGGTGACCGTCTTGATGACGTCGGGCCCGGTGATGAACATGTGCGAGGTCTGGTCGACCATGACCGTGAAGTCGGTGATCGCGGGGGAGTAGACCGCGCCGCCCGCGCACGGTCCCACGATCAGCGAGATCTGCGGGACGACACCGGAGGCGTGCACATTGCGCCGGAAGATCTCCGCGAAGAGGCCCAGCGCCGCCACGCCTTCCTGGATGCGGGCGCCGCCGCCGTCGTTGATGCCGATGACCGGACAGCCGGTCTTCAGCGCGAAGTCCATCACCTTGACGATCTTCTCACCGTAGACCTCACCGAGCGAGCCGCCGAAGATGGTGAAGTCCTGCGAGTACACGCAGACGGGACGGCCGTCGACCGTGCCGTACCCGGTGACGACACCGTCCCCGTACGGCCGGTTCTTCTCGATCCCGAAGTTCGTCGAGCGGTGCCGGGCGAACTCGTCGAGCTCGACGAAGGAGCCCTCGTCCAGCAGCAGCTCCACGCGCTCGCGCGCCGTCAACTTGCCCTTCGCGTGCTGCTTCTCCACCGCGCGGGCGGACCCCGCGTGGGTCGCCTCCTCGATACGGCGCTGCAGGTCCGCGAGCTTGCCCGCGGTGGTGTGGATGTCGGTCTCTTCCGGCTCGGACATCGGGTTGCGGCTCCCTGCCTGGTCACGGGGACGACTGCGCTGCTGATCAGCGGATGAACGGCTGAGGGTCCGCAGCGCCGAACGGCTACTGATCCGTAGCGTATCGGCGCGGATACGGTTCGGCAGTGCGTCGTTTGACACACCTAGGGTGGCTTGCATGACACCCTCGGATGCGTCTCACAGCCGTTGGTCGGACCTGGACCGGCCGCCCCTGAACGTTCCCGCGCTGCGGCGCGGTCTGCTCCGGCCGGACGGCCTGTGGAGCGCCCTCGACGTGGTGGACGCCACCGGGTCCACCAACTCCGACCTCGCGGCGCGCGCCGACGGGCTCACCGAGGGCACCGTGCTGGTCGCGGAGGAGCAGACCGCGGGACGGGGACGCCTCGACCGGACCTGGACCGCACCGGCCCGTTCTGGCCTCTTCTTCTCCGTCTACTTGACGCCGGGCGCGGTGCCCGTCCAGCGCTGGGGCTGGCTGCCGCTGCTCACCGGGGTTGCGGTGGCGACGGGCCTGGCGAGGTCCGCGGGTGTCGACACGGCACTGAAGTGGCCCAACGACCTGCTGGTCACCGTCGGCACCGAGGAGCGCAAGGCGGGCGGCATCCTGGCCGAACGCGCCGGGGACGGCGTCGTCATCGGCATCGGCCTCAACGTCTCCCTGCGCGAGGACGAGCTGCCCGCCCCCACGGCCGCCTCGCTCGCCCTGGCCGGAGCGGTCTCCACCGACCGCGAGACGCTGCTCAGGGGCGTCCTGCGGTCGCTGGAGCAGTGGTACGGGAAGTGGCGTGCGGCGGACGGGGACGCGGCCGCGAGCGGCCTCCAGGAGGCGTACGCGGCCGGCTGCGCGACGCTCGGGCGCACGGTGCGGGCCCAGCTGCCGGGCGACCGCACGCTCACCGGGGAGGCGGTGGCGATCGACGGGGACGGGCGCCTCGTCCTGTCGGCCGGCGACGGTCTCCGGGAGCCGGTCTCCGCAGGCGACATCGTGCACCTGAGGGGCGCCGGGGGCGGTCTGACCTGAGCGGCGCGTCCCAGGTCGGGGCGGACTGAGGACGTGAGGTAGGGCACACCTGCCGTATCGTTGAGGCGATCCACCGACAGATCGGCAGGGCAGTGCGCAGGGAACGGGCAGGAGGCGGCTGGTGACCGTCGACGACACGACGTCCGGCGATGGCTCGGAGCCCTCGTCGGACCCATCGGTCCACGCGACACCCCATCACGAAGTCGACCACACGGCGGAGCCGACCGACGATCCCCTCGCGATCAGGCTGGAAGCGCTGATCCTGGGCGCCGACCGGCGCTACACCCCGTTCCAGGCCGCCCGGACCGCGGGCGTCTCGATGGACCTGGCGTCACGGTTCTGGCGGGCCATGGGCTTCGCGGACATCGGCCAGGCCAAGGCACTGACCGAGGCGGACGTGCTGGCGCTGCGGCGGCTCTCCGGTCTGGTCGAGGCCGGGCTGCTCAGCGAGCCGATGGCGATCCAGGTGGCCCGGTCCACCGGGCAGACCACCGCCCGGCTGGCGGAGTGGCAGATCGACTCCTTCCTGGAGGGCCTGACAGAGCCGCCCGAGCCCGGCATGACCCGCACCGAGGTCACCTACCCGCTGGTCGAGCTGCTGCTGCCGGAGCTGGAGGAGTTCCTGGTCTACGTGTGGCGGCGCCAGCTGGCCGCCGCCACTGGCCGGGTCGTGCAGGCGGCGGACGACGACGAGATGGTCGACCGCCGCCTCGCCGTCGGCTTCGCGGACCTCGTCGGCTTCACCCGGCTCACCCGCCGCCTGGAGGAGGAGGAGCTCGGCGAACTCGTCGAGGCCTTCGAGACCACCTGCGCCGACCTGGTCGCCGCCCACGGCGGCCGGCTCATCAAGACTCTCGGTGACGAGGTCCTCTTCGCCGCCGACGACGCGGGCACCGCGGCCGAGATCGCGCTGCGCCTGATCGAGGCGATGACGCTGGACGAGCAGATGCCCGCGCTGCGCGTCGGCATCGCGTTCGGCACGGTCACCACCCGGATGGGCGATGTGTTCGGCACCACCGTGAACCTCGCCAGCCGGCTCACCTCGATAGCGCCGAAGGACGCCGTCCTGGTGGACGGGGCGTTCGCACAGGAGCTGACCCGTACCGGCGACGCCCCCGCCTCCGAGGCGCGGGCCGCCGAGGAGGCCGCCGCTGCCGCCGAGCGCGCCGGCCGGGAGGGCGCGGACGGCGAGGAGCCGAGGCCGGTGCCCAAGTACCGCTACGGGCTCCAGCCGATGTGGCAGCGCCCGGTGCGCGGCCTCGGCGTCGTCGAACCGTGGCTGCTGGCCCGTCGCGGCGGCTCCTGACCCGTTCCGGGCCCCCTGTGACGAGAGAGCTCTAGGATCCCTCCGGTAACGCTCGTTAACCGAACAGGGGTGCAGCCATGACCGTCACGTCCGAGCAGCGGTTCGGGGAGTTCGTCGTCGTCCGGGGTCACGAGGGCCTGGAGCACGTCGCCGAGCTGGTCCTCGACCGGCCGGGGGCCATGAACGCGGTGTCCACGGACATGGCGCGCTCGATCGCCGCCGCCTGTGGAGCGCTCGCCGCAGACCCGGACGTCCGGGTCACCGTCCTCACCTCCAGCCATGAGCGGGCCTTCTGCGTGGGGGCGGACCTCAAGGAGCGGAACTCCTTCACCGACGCGGACCTGGTGCGGCAGCGGCCCACCGCCCGCGCCGCGTACACCGGTGTCCTCGAACTGCCGATGCCGACGATCGCCGCGGTGCACGGGTTCGCGCTCGGCGGCGGCTTCGAGCTGGCGCTGTCCTGCGATCTGATCGTGGCCGACGCCACCGCGCTGGTGGGCCTTCCCGAGGTCTCCGTCGGGGTCATCCCGGGCGGCGGCGGTACCCAGCTGCTGCCGCGCCGGATCGGGGCGGCGCGGGCGGCCGAGCTGATCTTCACCGCCCGCCGGGTGGCGGCGGCGGAGGCCCGCGAGCTGGGGCTGGTCGACGAGCTGGTGGCGGCGGGCGAGGACCGGTCGCAGGCGCTGGCGCTGGCCGGGCGGATCGCGGGGAACTCCCCGGTGGGCCTGCGGGCGGCCAAGCGGGCGCTGCGGCTCGGGCACGGGCTCGATCTACGGGCAGGGCTGGAGGTGGAGGACTCCGCGTGGCGCTCCGTGGCCTTCTCCGGGGACCGTGCGGAGGGGGTCGCCGCGTTCAACGAGAAGCGGAAGCCGAACTGGCCCGGAGAGTGACCCTCGGTGACCCCGGGGGTTGCGTGGTGACGCTCCGGAGTTTTCTGGCGGCGCATACATCTCTTTTCAACCTAAACTGGGGCAATGGGTGAAGATGCGCGGCTCCGGGCCGTGGTTTCGCTTGCACAGGCGATGGCAGCGGCGCACACCCCACGGGGGTGCTGGCGGGCGGCCGCGCTGGGGGCGTGCGAGGCGCTGGGCGGCTCCTTCGCCGCGCTGTCGGTCTGGGAGCGCGGACGGGGGCGGCTGCGGGTCCTGGTGAACGCGGGCGACCGGGCCGAGGGGGAGGAGGAGTTCCCCGACGAGGAGACCTACCCGGTGCACCAGTTCCCGGAGATCACCGAGTTCCTCCACGAGCGGTGGGCCGGGGGCGGTGAGCCGGACGCCTGGGTGGAGACGGCCGAGGGGCCGGTGGAGCCCGAGGCCTCGGATAGTGGCCGGGAGGCCGGGGCGGCGGGTGCGCACGGCTACCGGCACGGCTACTGCCACGAGCGCGTGGCGGCGCTGCGCCGACGCGGGCGGGGCTGCTGCGTGGTGGCGCCGATCGTGCTGCACGGCCGGGCCTGGGGCGAGCTGTATGTGGCGCGGCCGGTGGGGGAGCCGGTTTTCGGGCGGGCGGACGCGGACTTCGCCACCGTGCTGGCCGCCGTGGTGGCCGCCGGGATCTCCCAGACGGAGCGCCTGGAGGAGGTCCGCAAGCTGGCCTTCACCGACCCGCTGACCGGCCTCGCCAACCGGCGGGCCGTCGACATGCGCCTCGACGAGGCGGTGGAGCGGCACCGGGCGGACGGTTCGGTGGTCAGCCTGGCCGTCTGCGATCTCAACGGGCTGAAGACGGTCAACGACACCCATGGCCACGCGGTCGGAGACCGACTGCTGGAACGTTTCGGCTCGGTGCTGTCCCGGTGCGGCGCGATGCTGCCCGGAGCGCTCTCCGCCCGGCTCGGCGGGGACGAGTTCTGTCTGCTGGCGGTGGGGCCCGGCGCGGACGAGGTGGTCGCGGTGGCCACCGAGCTGTGCGAGCGGGCGGCCGAGCTGGAGTTCGGGAACGGGGTCGCCTGCGGGATCGCCTCCACCGGCGACCCGATCGGCCCGGTCGTCTCCGCGCGGCGGCTGTTCCGGCTCGCGGACGCGGCCCAGTACCGGGCGAAGGCCGACCGCTCACTGCGGCCCGTGGTGGCGGGGCGCGACGGCGAGGTGATCCGGCTGGCCGACTCCCCGCCGGAGGCCGCCCACGACCGCCGCCGGCTGCGCGGCAACCGCCCCTGAGCCGCCCCGGTGCCGTCCCGGCGGTAAGGGGTCAACCCGGCGACCACTAGTGACATGAAGAGATTCAATCCGTACGCTTCTGAATATGGATATGCATACAGTCGTGGTGGGGACGTCCGGTACCACCGCCCAGGACGTCATCGCCGTGGCCCGGGGCAACGCCCGTGTCGAGCTCTCCGCCGCCGCGGTCACCGCACTCGCCGCCGCCCGCGAGGTCATCGACGCGCTCGCCGCGAAGCCCGAGCCGGTCTACGGCGTCTCCACCGGATTCGGGGCGCTGGCCAGCCGCCACATCAGCCCGGAGCTCCGCGCCCAGCTCCAGCGCAACATCGTCCGCTCGCACGCGGCCGGCATGGGCCCCCGGGTCGAGCGCGAGGTCGTCAGGGCGCTGATGTTCCTCCGGCTGAAGACGGTCGCCTCCGGCCACACGGGCGTGCGGCCCGAGATCGCGCAGACCATGGCGGACGTCCTGAACGCCGGGATCACACCCGTCGTTCACGAGTACGGTTCGCTCGGCTGCTCCGGCGATCTGGCACCGCTCTCGCACTGCGCGCTGACCCTGATGGGCGAGGGCGAGGCGGAGGGCCCCGACGGCACCGTGCGCCCCGCGGGCGAGCTGCTCGCCGCGCACGGCATCACCCCGGTCGAGCTGCGCGAGAAGGAGGGCCTCGCCCTCCTCAACGGCACCGACGGGATGCTCGGCATGCTCGTGATGGCCCTCGCGGATCTCCAGAACCTCTACACCTCGGCCGACATCACCGCGGCCCTCTCCCTGGAGGCCCTGCTCGGCACGGACAAGGTCCTCGCCCCGGAGCTGCACGCCATCCGCCCGCACCCCGGCCAGGGCGCCAGCGCCGACAACATGCTCCGGGTGCTCGCCGGTTCGGGCCTGACCGGGCACCATCAGGACGACGCCCCCCGGGTCCAGGACGCCTACTCGGTGCGCTGCGCGCCCCAGGTCAACGGGGCCGGCCGGGACACCCTCGCGTACGCCGCGATCGTCGCGGACCGCGAGCTCGCCGCCGCCGTCGACAACCCGGTCGTGCTTCCCGACGGCCGGGTCGAGTCCAACGGCAACTTCCACGGGGCGCCGGTCGCGTATGTCCTGGACTTCCTGGCGATCGTCGCCGCCGACCTCGGCTCGATCACCGAGCGCCGCACCGACCGGCTGCTGGACAAGAACCGCTCGCACGGGCTGCCGCCGTTCCTCGCGGACGACGCGGGCGTCGACTCGGGCCTGATGATCGCCCAGTACACCCAGGCGGCCCTGGTCAGCGAGATGAAGCGGCTCGCCGTACCGGCCTCCGCCGACTCGATCCCGTCCTCCGCCATGCAGGAGGACCACGTCTCGATGGGCTGGTCGGCGGCGCGCAAGCTCCGTACCGCCGTGGACAACCTCGCCCGGATCGTCGCCGTCGAGCTGTACGCGGCCACCCGCGCGGTCGAGCTGCGCGCCGCGCAGGGGCTGAGCCCGGCACCCGCCTCGCTGGCGGCCGTCGAGGCGCTGCGCGCGGCAGGCGTGGAGGGCCCGGGGCCGGACCGCTTCCTGTCGCCGGACCTGGCCGCCGCGGACGCCTTCGTGCGCGCGGGCGGACTCGTCGCGGCGGTGGAGCCGGTGACGGGGAAGCTCGCCTGAGAGGCTGCCCGCCGGAACGCCCGCTGCCGCGTGAGGGTCAGTGCGCGGGCAGCGGGCCCGTGCCGCGTGACCGTCAGTGCGCGGGCAGCGGGCCCGTGCGGCGTACGGAGTAGGTGACGAAGCCCGCGCCGATGCCCAGGAACGCCATGCCCCCGATCAGGTACGGGGTCGTGTCGGTCCCCGTACCGGTGTCCGCGAGCCTCGCGCTCTCCGCGTCGGTGGCGCCCATCGCCTCGATGGCGGCCGTCCGGCCCGGCGCGTCCTGGGCGCCGGTGGTCCCGCCCGTCGCGGTGGCCGTCGGAACGAACCAGAGGGCGCACAGCAGCGTTCCCGCGGCAGTGGCGGTCAGGAGCGGGCGGCGGGTGCTGGCCACGGAATCGATCCCCCTTGTGACAGCCGCGAGTTAGCCCTGCGGCCGGTGCTGCGGGCGATGCTAGTGAAGGCAGCGGGTCGCGGGGAAGCCGGGGCGGCCGGGAGCTTACGCTCCGGCGTATGAGCACATCTGAGACGTCACGTTATGTTCGCCTTCGGGTCGAAATGGTGTTGGAGATCACGGACGCCGATGCCCTGAGCGGAACCGCTCTGGAGAGCCTCGCGGCCGAGTACGGCGAGCCCGGCGGCGATTCCGCCGAGGAACGCACGCATGCCGAGACCGCCGTCCGGGAAGACGGTGCGGAGGCCCTGGCCTCACTGATCGACCCGTTCGACCTGGTCAGCGAGGTGCCCGGGGTCGAGCTGACCCAGGCCTCCTGGAGCAGCGAGAGCATCGCCTACGACCCGCAGGACCCGGAGGGATGGGACCTCGACGAAGACGATGACGAGGACGGTGACGAGGAGTACGGGGACGAGGACGGCGAAGACGCCTCCCGCGTCCCGCACAATGGGGAGGAGAACGACGACGACGGCAGTGCGGAGCGGCGGGCGTAACAGGTGGAGAGTCACCGGCCCCGGCCCGTCTCCGGCGGCCCGGGGCCGGTGCGCGTGACAGCCGGCCCACCGGATCGCGAAGCTGCCGCACAACAGGGCCGGACACCGGTGGCACCTACGTGGTGGAGCACAGAACCACCGCACGGGAACCACTGCGGATACCGATACGCCGATGAGTGGTGTTCCCCACATCCCCCGCGGATGTGGAACGGGCAACCCTTTCAGGGGGTTCTTGGAACATTGACGGGTATCGCCGGTCAACGGCCTGGCTCGGGGTTTTTGGGGATTTCGGCAACGATGGAGAAGCGTGTGATGACGGACAGCAAGCGGCGCAAGGGCCTCATGGCCGCGTCCGCACTGCTCGGCGGCGTGCTGGTGCTCACGGCCTGCAGCGACGACGGCGACAAGGGCGCAAGCCCCGACAGCTCGAAGAAGTCACAGGCGGCCGAGGTCGACAAGGCGGCGGCCGAGGAGACCTCGGAGGCGCAGATAGCGATCTCTCCGAAGAACGGCGCGACCAACGCGAGCATCAACAACGACGCGAAGGTCACCGTCGCCAAGGGCAAGCTGACGGTCGTCACGATGACCACGGCGGCCGGTGCGAGCGTCAAGGGCACCCTCTCCGCCGACGGCACCACCTGGAAGCCGGACGCCCAGCTGGAGCGCTCGACCACGTACAAGATCAACGCCACCGCGAAGGACTCGAAGGGCCGCGAGGCGCACGAGAACTCCTCCTTCACCACCGTGTCGCCCGCCAACAGCTTCATCGGGAACTTCACCCCCGAGGACGGCTCCACGGTCGGCGTCGGCATGCCCGTCTCGATCAACTTCAACAAGGCGATCACGGACAAGAAGGCCGTCCTGGACGGCATCACCGTGACGTCCAGCAGCGGCCAGCAGGTCGCCGGCCACTGGTTCAACGCCCAGCGCCTGGACCTGCGCCCCGAGGACTACTGGCAGGGCGGCTCCACCGTCACCCTGAAGCTGGCGCTGGACGGCGTCGAGGGCGCGGACGGCGTCTACGGCGTGCAGCAGAAGACGGTCACCTTCAAGATCGGCCGCAACCAGGTCTCCACCGTGGACGCCAAGACGCACATGATGACCGTCGCCCAGAACGGGAAGACGATCAAGACCATCCCGATCTCCGCCGGATCGCCGGAGAACCCCACGTACAACGGGCAGATGGTGATCTCCGAGAAGTACAAGGAGACCCGGATGGACGGCTCCACGGTCGGCTTCACGGACGACGACGGCAAGGGCGAGTACGACATCAAGGACGTGCCGCACGCCATGCGGCTGTCCACGTCCGGCACCTTCATCCACGGCAACTACTGGGGCAAGGGCATCTTCGGCACCGCCAACACCAGCCACGGCTGCGTGGGGCTCGCCGACGTCAAGGGCGCGGGCGATGCCGCCCAGCCCGCCGCATGGTTCTACAACAACTCCATGATCGGCGACGTGGTCGTCATCAAGAACTCCCCGGACAAGACCATCCAGCCCGACAACGGTCTCAACGGCTGGAACATGAGCTGGGCCCAGTGGACGGCGGGCTCCGGGGCCTGAGCGGACGCCCGGCCCACCCCCTCCCCTTCGACGCAGGCGGCGGCACCCGATCCCCAGGGATCACGGGTGCCGCCGCCTGCGTCGAAGGGGAGCGTTCTCATCCGTCTCTCATCGTGGCCTTAACCCACCATCACAACCGCTCCATAACCTCGCGCCATGTTCTTCACCTACCTCCGGCGCGAGCTGCGCCGCCGCAGAAAGGCGGCGCTCGTCGTCGCCTCGGGGCTCGGCCTCGGCATTGCGCTGGTCATCATCGTCAGCTCGGTCTCCTCGGGCATGAGCAAGGCCCAGGACAAGGTCCTGGAATCGCTGTACGGCCTCGGCACCGACATGACCGTCACCAAGGCGGCGGCGGCGCCCGGCTCTGGCACGGAGCGGCCCAGGTTCGAGTTCGACGCCAAGGAGAACGGCGACGACTCGACCCAGAGCACGGACCGGGTCATGGTCCAGGGCTTCCAGACGCTGGCCGCCACCACGGTGGACAAGGTGGGCGGGCAGGACGGCGTGGCCGACGCCGTCGGCGGGCTGAGCATGACCGTCATGAAGGTGGACGGCCAGTTCAAACGTGGTGAGTTCAAGCAGGAGGGCGGTACGTCCCAGGGCGGCGGCCGGGGCGGCTTCGGGGGCGGCGGCCAGCCGCAGGGCGAGGTCAAGGGCGGCGGCGCCTCGTTCGACGTCAACTCCTACACGGTCTACGGCACCGACGTCACCAAGCAGGACCTGGGCCCGCTCACCTCGTCGAAGATCACCTCGGGACGCACGTTCAAGTCCACCGAGACCAACGGCAAGGTGGCCGTCGTCGACGCCGCGTACGCCAAGGAGAAGAAGCTCTCGGTCGGCAAGACGCTGACCGTCCACGGCACGAAGTTCACCATCGTCGGCGTCTCGGCGGCCGACAGCGGCGACGCGGCCGCCAACCTCTACATCCCGCTCCAGCAGGCCCAGACCCTGGCCGACGCCAAGGACAAGGTCACCACGGTCTACGTGAAGGCCGCGGATTCGCAGCGGATCGACGGCGTCAAGACCGCCATCCAGAAGAACATCACGGGCACCACCGTCACCACCTCCGCCGATCTCGCGGACACCGTCTCCGGCTCCCTGTCCACCGCCTCCGACCTGGCCTCCAGCGTCGGCAAGTGGCTCTCCATCGCCGTGCTGATCGCGGCGTTCCTGGTGGCCGGGCTGCTCACCTCCTCCGCGGTCAGCCGCCGGGTACGGGAGTTCGGCACGCTCAAGGCCCTCGGCTGGAAGAGCGGCCGGGTCACCCGCCAGGTCGTCGGCGAGGCCCTCGTCAACGGGCTGATGGGCGGCGTCCTCGGCATCGCGGTCGGCCTGGCCGGCGCCTACGCCGTCACCGCCGTCAGCCCCACCCTCACCGCCCAGCTCGGCGCCTCCGGCGGCGGGGGCGGTGGGATGCGCGGCGGAATGATGGGCGGCGGCGGGCCAGGCCGGCAGAGCGCCGCCAAGTCCCTCGACATCGCGCTGACCGCGCCCGTCTCCCTCTCCATCATCCTGATCGCTGTCGCCCTGGCCGTGGCGGGCGGGCTGATCGCGGGCGCCTTCGGCGGCTGGCGCGCCTCCAGGCTGCGCCCCGCGGACGCGCTGCGCCGCGTCGAATAGTCCGCCCGTAGTCCGCCCGCCCACCGTTCAGCAGGAGTTGACCCATGTACACCCTTCAAGGCGTCACCAAGCGCTACACACGCGGCAAGTCCACCGTCCACGCGCTCGCCGGCGTCGACCTGACCATTGAGGACGGCGGTCGCCTGGTCATCCAGGGCCCCACCGGCGGCGGCAAGTCCACCCTGCTCCAGATGCTCGGCGGCCTGGACCGCCCCACGGCCGGCAGCGTCGAACTCGACGGCGTCGACCTCGCGAAGCTCAGCGAGGCCAGACTCACCAAGGTGCGCGCGCAGAACATCGGCTTCGTCTTCCAGAGCTTCAACCTCATCCCGACGCTCACCGCCCAGGAGAACGTCGAGACCGCCCTCGTACCGCTGGGCGGTAAGGCGTCCGAGCGGCGCAGAAGAGCCGCGGAGGCGCTCGACTCGGTCGGCCTGGGCGAGCGCCTCGGCCACCTCCCCGGCGAGATGTCCGGCGGCCAGCAGCAGCGGGTGGCGATAGCCAGGGCCCTGGTCAAGCAGCCGAAGGTGCTGCTCGCGGACGAGCCCACCGGCAACCTCGACGAGTCCATGCGCGACGAGATCATGGAGGTGCTGGAGACCATGTGGAAGGAGCACGGGCTCACCTTCATCATGGTCACCCACGACAGCGCGATCGCCCGCCGGGCCCCTCGGCTCGCGACGATCCGCAAGGGCAAGGTCACCATCACGGAGAACGCGGCGGCGTGAACGTCTCCCCTGCGTAAGGCTGTCGCGGCAGGCGGTACGGGCTCAGGCGGCCCGTCCTGCGGCGGTCCGGCCGGCGGCGGCCCGGCGGTGTGCGGCGAGATCGCTGCGGCGGACCTGGCGCACCCCGGCCGGGTCCGCGTACGGCTCCGCGTACGGATCGCCCTCCTCGCAGCCGCGCGGGGCGGGCCCGTGGCCGTCGTCGGCACGGGTGAGACGGGCGCGGAGCCCGTACCAGGGCTGGAGCGGCAGCCAGCACAGGCCGTGCAGCCAGCGTCGCACGAGCTGCCCCGGCCCCGGACGGCCGCCGTCCGGCAGGCTCACGACCCGGATCCCCATGATCAGCTTTCCGGCCCCGGCTCCGACCAGCGCGGTGAGCACGACCTGGTTGAGGAAGGAGAGGGCGAGCACCGGCCCGAGCAGCAGGGCGACGTCCCCGGAGAGGGGCGCCGAGCCCACGTGCGGCCGGGCCAGTAACCCGGCGGTGACCAGGCAGAGGTAGCAGTCCAGGCCCACCGCGAGATAGCGGCGCGTCTCCCCGGCCCGGGGCGGTGTCCGGTAGCCCGCCCCCGTCGTCCTGCCGGGTATGTGCGGGGGCCGCGCGGGGCCGTGTCCGGACAGCGGATCTCCGGCCAACGGCGTTGACCGGTAAGGCTGGTGGGGAGCCCGCGCTCTGTGGTTCCCCCGTGAAGTCTTCATGACGGCATCATGGCTGATCGCCCGTCACGGCGGGCCCGGTCCGCGCAGGCCGCCCGCACAGGCCGCGAGCACGGCCGCCCGTACAGGCCGTCGGCGCAGGCCGCCCGCACAGGAAGGCTGCCCACCCGGACCTCACAGCGGCGGTCGGCGCACTGTGAGGTTCACCACTTCGAGGGGTCTACGGGCATACCCCCCAACCCGGTCGTTCCGCCCGGAACCGTTCCGGGGCAAGGCTTCCGAGGCCGCCCCATATCGGGCCCGGCGGGAATCACCATGTGGATGGGCATGGAGGATTCGGCGGTCCCACTGGGAGAATCGGTAGGCCACAACGGTCCTGTACGTCGCAGTCGTGAGTGCGCGGGTACACGCGCTATCCGGGCGACGCCCTCAATGGGGAGGGGGGACCTGGTGCCCTCCGGGACGGGGGCGCCTTCGCGATGAGCCGACCCATGGAAGGTCTTGATCAGATGACGGCCACCCCTGACTCCGCAATCCCGCACGCCGCCGAGAACCGGATCATCGAGCCGCTGTACGCGGAGATCCTCCGCCGCAACCAGGGCGAGAAGGAGTTCCACCAGGCGGTACGGGAGGTGCTCGAAACGCTCGGCCCGGTGCTGGCCCAGCGGCCGGAGTTCGTGGACGCCCGGATCATCGAGCGCATAACGGAGCCGGAGCGCCAGCTCATCTTCCGGGTGCCGTGGTCGGACGACTCGGGCGACATCCACGTCAACCGCGGTTTCCGGGTCGAGTTCTCCAGCTCGCTCGGCCCGTACAAGGGCGGACTGCGCTTCCACCCCTCGGTCAACCTCGGCATCGTGAAGTTCCTCGGCTTCGAGCAGATCTTCAAGAACGCCCTCACCGGCATGCCCATCGGCGGCGGCAAGGGCGGCTCGGACTTCGACCCGAAGGGCCGCTCGGACGCCGAGATCATGCGGTTCTGCCAGTCGTTCATGACCGAACTCCACCGCCACCTGGGCGAGTACACCGACGTACCGGCCGGGGACATCGGCGTGGGCGGCCGCGAGATCGGCTATCTCTTCGGCCAGTACAAGCGGATCACCAACCGCTTCGAGTCCGGTGTCCTCACCGGCAAGGGCCTCGGCTGGGGCGGCGCCCTGGTGCGTACGGAGGCGACCGGCTACGGCTGCGTCATGTTCACCGCCGAGATGCTCCGCAGCCGGGGCGAGTCCCTCGACGGCCAGCGCATCGCCGTCTCCGGCTCGGGCAACGTCGCGATCTACGCGATCGAGAAGGCCCAGCAGCTCGGCGCCACCGTGGTCACCTGCTCCGACTCCGGCGGTTACGTCGTGGACGAGAAGGGCATCGACCTCGACCTGCTCAAGGAGATCAAGGAGCAGGGCCGAGGCCGCATCTCCGAGTACGCCGAGCGACGCGGCGCGCACGTGAAGTACGTCGAGGGCGCGGGCGTCTGGAACGTCCCCTGCGATGTGGCGCTGCCCTGCGCCACGCAGAACGAACTCCACGAGGCCGACGCGCTGACCCTCGTACGCAACGGCGTGAAGGCCGTCGCGGAGGGCGCCAACATGCCCACCACCCCCGAGGCCGTCCGCGTCCTCCAGGAGGCGGGCGTGGCCTTCGCCCCCGGCAAGGCGGCCAACGCGGGCGGCGTCGCCACCAGCGCCCTGGAGATGCAGCAGAACGCCTCGCGCGACTCCTGGACCTTCTCCCACACGGAGGAGCGCCTCGCGGAGATCATGCGGCACATCCACGACTCCTGCTACACCACGGCGGAGCGCTACGGCTGCCCCGGCAACTACGTGGTCGGCGCCAACATCGCCGGCTTCGAACTGGTCGCGGACGCGATGCTGGCGCAGGGCCTGATCTGACCGGGAGTTCCTGTGCGGTGGGGGTCGCGGTCGATCCGGCGGCCCCCACCCGCGCTCTCGTACGCCGCGACGGCCTGCTCGAAGCTGTCGGAGCCGGCCTTCACCGGCGGCCGAGCTCGGTGCGTCGGCACGGGATCTTCACTTCGTGTAGGCAACTTCTCCGTACGGCAGACGCGGAATGTCCATAACTGGCTGTTCTTGCCAACCGGTATGCCCGAAAATGAGCGCAGCAGGGTCATCATTTTCCATGCGGCAACTGTTTGATCATCTAAATGGATGTGGTCGGAAAACACCTGCTGGACCATCCAGGGCTCGCCAACCAACCGGCGCGCGCTCAAGATCAGGCAAATGATCGGCGCATCGCTGGGGGAGAGATGAGCGGACACGCACCGGGGGCGAGACCGGGATTCCGTAGGATCGACCGGGCCACCCGATTGGCCGGGCGGTCCCTGTGCTGGGCCCACGCCGCCGCGATGGCAGGCACCGCCGCCGAAGCGCTTCTCCACCCCACAGCCGCATGGTGGCCCTATGCGTGGCCCGCCCTCTGGGTCGCGACCGGGATATCGCTCATCGCCTGGGCCGCGCTGCGCATCAGGCAGAAGAGTCACCTCCAGCGGCCCGCCCAGACCCTCGGCGACGACCCCGGCACACCCCTGCCCGACACCACCGTCGCCTACGACCGAGCAGCCTGAGGGGTCGGTTCGCGAGGTGGTGTCCGTTTCCGGGTCAGGTTCGGGCAGGGCAGGACGGCTGGTGGAGGTTGCGCCGGTTATCGCTTCCTTCTGAACTGGTCCGGTCTCACCCGCCCCGGCGGCCGAGACCACGACCTCCGCGACCGCGCCCCCTCGCGGCCGGCCTACTCGACCGGTGCGGGCCGCCGCCGGAACGTCTCCACGAGCCCCGTGTTCGCCACCATCACGACGGCCAGGACCACCGCGGCGCCCGGGTGCCCCACCCGGTACAGCCCGAAGGCGCCGCCTCCGAGCACCACGGCCTTCACCACGAGCACGCCCGCCAGCGGCAGCCGGATCCGGGCGCGAGGGGCGGCGAACGTGCCCCACAGGGCGATACCGGCCGCCGGCAGCCCGATTCCCAGCAGCAGGTGCACGGCCAGGCCGTCCCCGGCGGTGAAACCCCACCAGCACAGGCAGACCACCGCGAACAGCTCCAGCAGGAACGCCAGGCCCTCGTTCGCCGCCCACCAGGGCCGCCCGCTCAAGGAAGGTATCGCCGGTTCGTCCGTCCGGTCCCCGCTCATCGTTTCCCCCGCCGCACTCGCCGTTCAAGTCGCAGTGAGGGTACCGGTACCGGCCGGAGCCACCCCGCTGGTGGTGCAAGTGGCCTGCCGAGAAACCCCGTTGCGAGGGACCCGCGTCGGATGTCTGATGGACCGGCCACCGATCAGCGGAGGGAACCATGCGGCCGTCGCTGCCCACCCCCTCGTTGCACACCAGTCGCCTTCGACTGCGCGCCTTCGAGGATGCCGATGCGGACAACCTCTTCGCACTGCACAGCAACGCCTACGTGCTCCGCTACTGGGACTCGCCCCCGTGGAACGAACGCGCGCGAGCCGCGAAGTTCATCACGGCTTGCCGACAGCTGGCCCAGGAGGGCACCGGGGCGAGACTGGCCGTGGACCGCGTCTCCGACGGGGCGTTCATCGGCTGGTGCAGCCTCAGCAGCTGGAATCCGGAGTACCGCAGCGCGTCGCTCGGCTACTGCTTCGACGAAGCGGCCTGGGGCCACGGCTACGCGACCGAGGCCGCCCACGCCGTGCTGCGGTGGGCGTTCGACACCCTGGACCTCAACCGCGTCCAAGCCGAGGCCGATACCCGCAACATGGCGTCCGCCCGTGTGCTGGAGAAGCTCGGCTTCGTACGGGAAGGGACGCTGCGGGAGGACTGCGTCGTCAACGGCGAGGTCTCCGACTCGTGGGTCTACGGACTGATCGGGCGGGAGTGGCAGCCGTCGCCCGAGCCGGGTCCCACTCGCTGATTTCGTTGTCCGGCCCACCGTCGCCAGCCACCGCGAACCGGGGTCTGCCACCTTGTTCGGAGGGGCGAGGGTGATCCCGTACGCCTCCAGGTGTTTTCCGAGCGCGGAGGCCGGGACCGCTGTGACCGCACCCAGCAACGGGCACGGCCCACCGCGAGATGTTCGTGATCAGCAACGGAGTTACGGGCCTGGGGGCCGGAGCTGGTCAGGCACCGCGCACGTAGCCCGCCTCCGTCTCAGCCGCTCAGGCAGTCTGGGCCGGTGACTCACACCCACGCGTCTATGCGACTTCGTGACCGGACGACGGACCAGCCTTGCCCCTCGGGCATGACAGTCCGTAGCTTGCTGACCACACAGACCGGAGGGGGTCTCAGTGGGGGAACTGCGGATGATTGCTGGCGGGCCGTGCAGGAGCGGTGACGACGACAACTGCGGGAACGGCGACTGCCCGACCGCGTACGTCACTCCGTAGCCGGGCATGTTGGCCATCCAGGGCTACGACGTGGCCCACCCGACGCCGGATGGCGAGTCCGTAGTACTGATCCCGGAAGACATTCTCAAGGAGGCCGCACGTGCCCGTGGATGGTTCTAGCCCTGCACTGCTGGACGGGGACGAGTGGCAGGCGTACTTCCGCGACTTCGAGCGCTCGGCGTTCCGGCTGGAAGTCCACCAGACCTACACCATGCCTGCCGAGGCCGAGACGGTCCGCAGCTTCCTCGCGGGTGCGTCGATGCCTGAGGGCTTCAACGTGCCATGGCACCAGACGATCCGGAATCACACGACGGCCGGGCGGACGGCAACCCGAGCCAAGATCGTGCGCCGCCCTCTCACGCCGTACAGCCGTTACCTGTTCGAGTGGTGTGTTCCCGGTAACGTCGCAGCTGGGGAGAACTACCAAATCGTTGATTTGACGGATCGACCGAATCCAGGGCTGCCGGAGCAAGATTTCTGGCTGTTCGACGAATCAACCGTGGTGCATCTCAACTACCGTCCCGACGGGACGCAGATCAATCGGGAACTGATCCGGGACCCTGACATCGAAAAGTATCTCGCATGGCGGGATCTGGCGCTAGCAAGTGCCACACCGTTCAGTGCCTATCGAACCTGAGGGGTGTGTGATCAACCGCCTGTCTGCCCTGGTCAGGTCACTGCGGTGTCTACCGTTCGCCTTGGGGCGCCGTGGCGACCTCTTGACCAGGCCGATCCGCCAGGGTGAAGGTCGTGCAACCAAGTGCAACGCGCTCGACAGGGAGGGATGCCATGGCCTTACGGTTCGTTGGTAAAGATCCAGAGTCTGGGGATCACGATTGCCCAGCCGTATGGGTGGACGACGACCGACGCATCCTGGTTCAGGATCGCCGGTGGGCACTTAGAAGGTCAGCCGAGCCTCGTCCGGCCCACCCAGATCTGAAAATGAGACTCTGATCATCCTTGAGCCCAGGATGATTCCGCTCCTCAAGGAGGTAATTCGTGTCGCGGAGTCTGACTGGCTTATCCGATCTCATCAGGCCGGTCCAGAGGTCAGCCGTACATCTGGAGATGCGCGACGGGTATGGCATCGACAACGAGATCAAAGGCTTCGCTGAGCGGGAGCAGGGGCGCCGACTGGACCGGGACGACAAGGCGTTTTGGTGGTGTCCCTGGTTTGACTTCGTGCAGGAGGTCGCCGACAGAGGTGTGTTGATCCGGAGGGCTTGGGTGTTCTCGGAACCTGCAAGCGACAACATCGCGTTTGAGTACTCCTTCACCCTCAGCGACGTGGCGGCAGATGAACAAGTCCGCCGGCTCCCGCGTAGGCAAGCCTCTGACCTTCCTCTCCCGGGGAATGACTTCTGGCCGTTCGACGGGAAGCCGGTCCAGTCCAACATGTTCGATGTGGTCGGCCGGGGGGTCCACACCGATCGGAACGGCGACCCCGCCGTAGCCGCCCACTGTGCGGCGGCCTTCGAACCAATGTGGGAACGTGGCGTTCAGCACGAGAAGTACAACGGCTGAATCACCGGCCGGTCGGCTCATGTCTTCCTCCCCGTTTTCCGCAGCCCAAGCAGCACGGGCTGCCGTGGCCACTCGCCTTCTAGGGTTGATGAAAGACGCTGGGCTCTCAGGGCATGACCTGGCCGTCCTGTGCGGCTGGCACAGGGCCAAGTCGTCCAGGATCGCCCGGGGGGTTTCCTCGCCGTCAGACGCGGATATCCGGGCATGGTGCGCGGCCTGTGGCGCCGCCGACCAGGCGGCCGACATCATCGCTGCCTCCCGAAACGCAGAGTCCATGTACGTCGAGTGGAAGCAGATCCACCGCGACGGCATGCGCCGCGTCCACGAGAAGACAACCCCGCTCTACCAGCGGACACGCTCATTTCGCGTCTACGCGTCCAACCTCGTGCCCGGCATGCTCCAGGTTGCCGGATACACGACGGGTCTACTCAAGGCCATCACGGCTTTCCAGGGCACCCCGGACGACGTAGCCGACGCTGTGAAGGCCCGTCAGTCCCGCTCCCGCGTAATTCGGGAGGGTGACCACCGCTTCGCGATTCTCCTCGAAGAGACGGTTCTCTACTACCGCGTCGCGGACGACGCTGCGATGCGCAGGCAGCTTGAATACCTGCTCGCGGTCATGGGCCAGCCGAACGTGTCCCTCGGGATCATCCCCGCCCGCGCTCGCAGGACCGTCTGGCCTCTCGAAGCCTTCTACGCCTTTGACGACCAACAGGTAGCCGTCGAGACCCTGACAGCGGAGATCAACCTGACTGCGCCGGGGGAGATCGGAACCTACCTCCGCGCCTTCACGGACCTGTCTCGAATCGCCGCGCTTGGAGTGTCGGCCCGCGACCTGATCGCCAAGGCCATCAACGCACTTGAGTGAATCCATGCAACAGCTTGCAACAACGTGGAAGCCTGTTCAGAACCCTCCCTAACGTCGTCAGTAGACCCGGCGGAGCGGAGAGGTGCGGCATGGCAAGGACCAAGAAGGAAGAGGCCCCGGACTACGACCGGGACGCCTGGGAGTACGTGACCTACGCACCGGGACACAAGTGCTCCGCCTGCATGCGCACGGTCAAGCCGCTCGAAGTTGTCCTCAGGGGAGTAACCGAGCGCGCGTCGGGTGCGTCGGCCGTTGTCTACCGGCACTACACGTGCCCGAAGATTGAAGCAGTGGCTTCCTGATGGAGATGAGGGCCTGGCGAGACGGCCGGGAGAAGGCCAACGACGCCGCAGAGGCGATACGTACCGCGCTGGCCGCCCTCGGAGTACCCGAATCGGTATGGAGTGGTATACGCCCCATCGTCAGCCACAGCGGGAACGTGTACGTGCACCTTGGCGCCCTCCCCGCACCCGCCGTGAAGCAGATCTCCGAAGTTCTCCGACTTCCCTCCGCCCGCTGAGTCGGTCCCTGGCTCCTGCCACCGCCTCCTCCCTGCGGTTGGTAGGCCCGGCCTGATCCGGACACGGCATCGATACGGGATGACGTTTCCCTGTCCGGGCTTACTAAGCCCCGGTCTTCTCCCCGGCTCAGCCCCTTACTGCGGTGCCGCCCTCGCGACGAGGGCAACGCTCCGGCACCAGCGAAGGCCGGGTCCTCTGATCAACCGAAGGAGGTGAGGCGATGGCCGGCCCCGGCGACAAGGAGGGTGGCGAGAAGTTCCCGCCCCCGCCCACCGCGTAACCAGTCCTCAACTGTCGAGAGAGAGGAAATCTCACTGTGACGACCATGCTGGAATCTGCCGTCGCCTTACGGCGCGGGCGGGACCTAGTCAGTCCCGAGCTGTTCGAGAGGGTGTCGGGGTTCTGTGCGGAGGAGTACGGGCACGAGTTGTCCGCCGCCCGCCGGATCGTGGACCAGGCCCTTGCCTTTCTCAAGGTCATGGGCGACACCCGCGCGTTCGACATGACTCCGTCCGACGCCGTGGACCCCGGATGGCACTCGTTCGTGCTCCACACCCAGGCATACGGGGCTTGGTGCGAGGAGCAGTTCGGGTTCTTCCTCGGACACGAGCCCAGGGCCACCATCCGGACCCGGCCGCTGATCGGTTCCGTGGTGGACCGTGTCAGGGCCGCCGGGTTCCACGTCGATGACCGGCTGTGGGGCGCGGCCAAGGACTGCAATCCGCCCGCGTGCTGCGGTGACGGCGACGGCTGCTGATCCCACCCCGCACTGAATGGAAGCCGTCCGGGCGTGGCTAAGGCGCCCGGACGGCCACAGCCAAGGGTTCCAAAGATGAGCAGCAATGACGAGGGTCTGACCGGACGAGGTCGGGTCACGGTGTTCGCCATGTTCGGCACGGTCTTCGGCTACGCCACCCACCATCTCGACGAACGACGGATCGGTGACGTGGCCGTGATCGGCCCGGTGACCCCTGGTGTCGAGTGGCCACGGCTGTGGCAGATGGCCCGTTCCTGTGGCAGGCCCGCAGCCAAGGACACCGAACTTGCCCGCTGGATTCTGATCCAGGCAACCCGGGCGTTCGTCTGCGGCAGCGACCGTATCGCCCAGTTCCACGACCAGGGCTGGAAGTTGCAGCCCGGTGGGAAGCGCACCAGCTTCGAAGTCATCTACGCCAACCGAGACCACCTGTGGACCGGCAACCTGACCGTGGACGGTCTCGGCCCTGCCCAGGTGGCCGAGCGGTCTTCGCCCTACCGGACCTAAAGGTTGTTGCAGAACGCCTGAGTTAGGGCATTCCCGTCGCGGATGTCGAACGGTTGTGGATCGTGGACGGAACCCTCGTCCCGGTCCGCGACCGAACGGTTGCCGCGTCCTCCCGTAACTACCGGAATCGTGCAGCGGATTCCGCGTCGGCGCGGGCAGTCGCGGTTGGTGCGGACCCGTGGGCCCGCTCCGCCCGCACCCGCCTCGATCGAGAGCGCGGTCTGGCGGCGTTCACTTGCTGGCGATGCTCCACGTGCCGTCGCTGGCGGCAGCGGCGTTGTTGAGATCCGTCCACGCGGCGTCGTTGAGTTTGAAGGCGTCGTGGAGGAAGGCGGAGATCGCGTCGGCGACAAGCGCGGCGCGGGCGGGGTCCTCGTCGGTGGTCTCGGCGACCATCTCGCCGGCGAGGCCACCCAGGGTGTGCTCGCCCTCGGTGATGGCGAGCAGGCTCTTCGGGGACGGGCTGAGGTGGTAGGCGTCGGTGAACCACTCCGGCCCCCGGGTGGAGAGCTGGGACTGGTCCTTGCCGCCCGCGATGACCAGGGCCGGGGTGGTCATCGTGGAGTAGTCCGGCCTCATGAACGGAAGGTGCTCGACGGCGAGGGGGGTGAGCGTGTCGCCCGCGCCGGTCGCGGCGATCAGCGCGCCGGCCGAGACCGCAGCGTGGGAGAAGTCCTCTCCGGGCACACCGTCGGCGTCGAGCACGCGCGCGCCGAGGAGCGCGCCTGCGGTCTGGGCGCCCCAGGAGTGGCCGACGACCGCGATGCGCTCACGGTCGACGCGGGTCTCCAGGCCGCCGGCCTGGATGAGGAGGTTGTCGAGGCCGTCGATGACGGCATGGAGATCGGCGATCCGGACGCGCCAGATGGTGGCGAAGCGCGGGTCGTCCCACCCGATGCCGTTGCGGCGGGAGTCCAGGTGGGTGGGCTGCACGACGACGAATCCGGCCGCGGCCCACCGGTCGACGAGGGGCTCGTATCCGTCCAGGGACCATGCGTTGCCGTGGGAGAACACGATGACGGGAAGGTTTTGCCCTGACAGCGGGGCGGTGACCTTCACCTGGAGGTCACCGCTGCGGTCAGGGGCGGGAACGGTGATTGGCTTGACCGCGACGGTCCGCTGGGTGAGGTGGGTGGAGGACATGGGGGACCCCTACTTTCTCAAGAGGATCGCTCTGCCATACTTTGGCGGAGCGCCGTTCCGCCAATTTAGCGGAACATTGTTCCGCGAGCAATGGAGGGTCTCGTGCCGGAAGCGGTCGGAGTACGCCAAGCACAGGCGCAACGCACCCGTAGCGGCGTGCTGGCAGCCGCAGCGGCGGTCTTCGTGGACCAGGGCGTCCAAGCCCCCATCCGCGACATCGCCGAACGCGCCGGCGTCGGCGTCGGCACGATCTACCGGAACTTCCCGACCCGGGCGGACCTCGTCACCGCCGTCTACCGGCACCAGATCGACACCTGCGCCGCACTCGCGCCCCAGCTCCTGGAGGAATCAGCCTCCCCGTTCACCGCCCTGACCCGCTGGGCGGACGCGTTCGTGGAGTTCCTCGTGACCAAGCACGGCCTCGGTGCCGCCCTGGGGTCCGGTGATCCAGGGCTGGAGAACCTCCACGCCCTCATGCTCGACACCCTGGTCCCGGCCTGCGCAACGCTGCTTGACGCCTGCGTCGCCGCCGACGAGCTCGACCCCGGCATCACCGCCTACACGCTCATGCGTGCCATCGGAAACCTCTGCATCACCGGCCCCGACTACGACCAGGCCGACGCCAAGCACATGGTCGCGATCCTCCTCGCCGGATGCCGTCGCAAGGGGTAGCGACAGGACCCGGCCGCCTGCCGTGCGCAACATCGCTCTGTGCCTGGGGCGTTGGGCCGTGCCGCCCGCCGCGTGACGGCCGGAGGCCATAGCCACTCGCTGATGGCTGCGACAAGGACGGTTGCCTCGTAGCGGACCGTGAGCTCCCTCCAGCCCATTCGCTGCGATCACACGAGGAGCCCGGAGCTACCCGGCATCCCCGAGGGACGCGTTCCATCCACCACGCGAGAAGTGGCACACTCCGTCCTTCGAGATGCGAACGTGCGCGCCGAGCAGAGGCAACGAGCCTTCGACGTTGAGCCGGTTGCGGATACGTTCCAAGGCGGTCCACAGCTTCTGCGGCCCGCTCTGGTGCACCTCTGGCGGATCGGTCCACTCCGCGGATGCCCGCGCCCACGACCCGTCAGGATGAGCGAGGCGGGCAACCCGGGTCTGGTCGTCGAACTCTTCGTAGGCGACTTCCACGCCGGGAACGGTGAGCTCCAGCATGGACCGCAGCTCCCACGCGTTCGCCACGTCCACCACCGGATAGCGGCCCGTACTGACCTGTTCCCCCTCCGTGCTCCACGCATCCGCGAACAGTTCAATGTGCCCTGGCGGGTAATCGTCCCCGGAGCGGGTGACCATGAACCCCGCCATGTCACTCTCCACTCGCCCCACCACCTCACCGTTGGCATGCTTCCACCCGGTGACGATCAGGCATGTGCCCCCGAGTGTCGTGGCGATGCGTCCACCAGGTGCCAGCGCAGCCAGCACCGGTCGCAGTCCCCGACCGGCGGGCAGGCCGACCGTTGACACGATCCGGTCGTACGTACCAGGTACGTGCTCCGTCGCGTCGGCTGTGACGAAGTGGGGGTGAATGCCGAGCCCGGCCAGCCGCTCACAGGCTGCACCGGTCAGGTGAGAATCCACATCCAGACTGGTCACGTGCTGGTCCCCGATGCGCCGGGCCGCATAGGCGGTGAGCCCGCCGCTTCCGGTCCCCAGGTCCAGGACCGAGAGCCCGTCTCCCAGTCGCCCGTGTCGGAGCATGCGCACAACGAGGCTCGGCATCGTGGCCGACGAGGTGGGACGGCCGTGCGCCCGGTCCCCGATCTGGCCGTGGTCGGCGTGCAGGGCGCCGACCTTGGTGATCAACGACCGGTCCGAGTAGGCCGCCCGCGCCCATCCCTCAGGATCACTGGAACCGTCGCGCAGCACCCAGTCCGAGCCGTCCCCCTCGCCGTCCTTCTCCCACCATCGTGGGACCAGTTGATGACGGGGCACGCTCGCCACCATCGCCAGCCACCGCGAATCGGGGTCCGCCACCTTGTCCGCGAGCCGCCCCGCAGGTCCGTGCCAATCCATGCTGGCCAGCCTCTCAGTACTTGGGCAACCCGAGTTGCTAAGGACGATCTTCGCCGCGTCGCTGGTAGGCGACGTGCCGCGCCAGGGCGTCGAGTTGTCGGCAGTGGTAGGCGGTGCCCGGGAGGAGGAACCTCAGTTCCGTCTCCCAGGGCCGGCCCCCGGGCCGTACGACGCGCACGCGGGTGCCAGTCGCGCTGATCACCATGCAGGGCATGCCCTTCACCCGCTCGTACATGACCTGCCCCGGCCGCAGGCCCGCCGGAACGAATGGCCTCTCTGGACGGGCGGCCCCAGTGGTGGAGGGGCGGCCCCATGCCGGGGTTGGGGCCCTCGGCCGTGGGGCGTTCATCCCAACTCCCGGAACCAGGCGCGGAACTGGTTCTCCTCGCGGATTCGTGAGCGGAGGCCGAGCAGGAGGGGGCTGTCGGGCCTGGGGACAGGGCGAGCGGGACTCGGCTCGTCGGGGTTGGGCGGAGTGCGGAGGTCCGGGCAGACGGGGGCTCCGCAGTCGCATGGAGGGAACGTGAGCGGCGACTTGTGTGCCGGGTAGTCGGCACCTTGGGGCGGTGCGGAGTCCATCAGCGCCTCGCCGCGCCGTGGATGACGCGGGGCCCCACCTCGATCCCGTGCGACGTCAGCCAGAACGCGCGCCGCCGCCTCTCGGCGCAACCGGATCTCCGCACGCTCCCAACGGTCGTACGCAGCCTGCGAGTACGGGCCGTTGGGCGGACGCGGAACCATGCTCTTCGGCATCGCGGAGCGGCACACCACAAGGCGGCGGGGGCCGATTCTCGCGGGCCGAAAGTTCGCCCGAGGGGCCAACCTCTCAGCCGGCAACTCCCGGCGACGTAAGCCGAGAAGTAGGCACACCGGTTCGACTAACCGGGCGATAAGATTATGCATGCGGACGCTCCTTCAAAGCGTTGGCCACGCCCCGGGACGGCTACCACCGTCGCCGGGGTCCTCTGTGTGGGCATGTCAGCCCGTAGCTATTCACCGTCACGACTCAGCGACTGTGGGTAGCTATGCCAAGCATGCATCCGCATGGTCAAAGAATGCAAGGGTTGCGAAATACGTCATGGCGTTCACGTTGACTTGAGAGGGGCAGCGGTCAGACACGAGACTCACGGGTACCACCGAGGCAGGGAGGCACGCACCGTGTCAGGCAAGCGACAGAATCCACCCACCGTCAGACTGCGTCGACTCGCCGCCGAACTTCGGCTCCTCCGCTCTCAGGCAGACCTGACACGCGAGGAGGTGACTGCGCAGACAGGCGTCAACGGCGTGACCCTGTACCGGATCGAGAAGGCGATCTCTCGACCCCAGAAGCGGACATTGCAAGCGCTCCTGGATCTATACGGAGCGAGCGAGGCTCAGAGAAAGGACTTGCTCGCCCTTCAGAGCCGCTCCCAGGACCAAGGGTGGCTGCGGCCGTATCACTCAGAGTTGCCAGAGGAATACACTGCATACATCGGGTTCGAGGCCGAGGCTCGTACCGTGCGGAACTATGAATCGCTCTTCGTTCCAGGACTTGCGCAGACAGAGCGCTACGCACGAGCTGTGATCAAAGGCGTGTTGCCCACGGCTAATCAAGAGGACGTAGAACGGCGCGTACAGGCACGGATCGAGCGACAGGCAGTGCTCACCAAGCCCGAACCTCTACAGCTCTGGGCGATCATGGATGAAGCCGCCGTACGCCGGATGGTCGGAGGGCGCGAGGTGATGGCTGAGCAAGCACGACACCTATGCCAGCTCGCGGAGGAACCCCAGGTGACATTGCAGTTGATCCCCCTGGCAAAGGGCGCGCACCCTGGCATGACCGGGAGTTTCGTACACATGGACTTCCCGGACCCGCAAATTCCGGAGTTGGTCTATGTAGACACCCCAGCGGGTGACTTGTTCCTGGAGTCCGAGACGGAGATCCGGAGGTACAAGTCCATGTTTGAGCACCTGCAAGCTGTGGCGCTGGACCCAGGCGAGAGCGTCAAGCTGCTGGGTACTGTGTGTGCTGGTCAGAGTGATTGAGAGAAGGTGTTTGGAAGTGCATTACGAAGCAACGAAGTTGACATGGCGCGCGAGCAGCTACAGCAGCGGCAACGGTCAGTGCGTCGAGGTCGCGGACGCACAGGGCGCTGTTCCCGTGCGGGACAGCAAGACCGCAAGTGGCCCTGTCCTGGTTTTCGGCGTCGCCACGTGGGGCGCCTTTGTGACTGGAGTGCGCGACGGTGGCATCAGGACCGCCATCTGACTCCTGACGGGCTCCCATCTCAACCCGCGCAGGGAGTGCCCGCCGGTCAAAAGCAGGCAGGCGGGTACTCCACTGGCCTCGGGCAGCCTGTCACTCCCCGGCCGGAGCCACCCCGATCGGGCACGAGACGCCCGTCCCGCCGATTCCGCAGTAGCCCGCCGGGTTCTTGTCCAGGTACTGCTGGTGCGCGGCCTCCGCAGGCCAGAAGGGGCGGCCCTCCGCGGGCAGGATCTCCGTGGTGATCTCGCCGTGGCCGGAGCCCGTGAGGACCTTCTGGTAGGCCTCGCGGGACGCTGCCACGGCCGCCGCCTGCTCGGGGGAGTGGGGGTAGACCGCGGAGCGGTACTGGGTGCCCACGTCGTTGCCCTGGCGGAAGCCCTGGGTGGGGTCGTGGGACTCCCAGAAGACCTTCAGGAGCTGCTCGTACGTGACGACGCGCGGGTCGTACACGACACGTACGGCCTCCGTGTGGCCGGTCAGGCCGGAGCAGACCTCCTCGTACGCGGGGTTCTCCGTGTAGCCGCCCTGGTAGCCGACGAGCGTCGTCCAGACGCCGTCCGTCTGCCAGAACTTGCGCTCGGCGCCCCAGAAACAGCCCATCGCGAAGTCCGCGACCTCCAGGCCGTCCGGGTACGGGCCCAGCAGGGGGTTGCCCAGGACCGTGTGGCGGGACGGGACGGTGAATTCGGGGGTGGGGCGGCCGCGCAGCGCCTCCTGCGGTGTGGGGAGCTGCGGGGTACGGCGGTGCAGGAACATGCGGGGGCTCCTCATGGGTCGGGGTGCACCCCGTACAACGCACCGGGACCGCCGTGGATTCCGCCACCCGGTCCGAAGCGCCGGTCAGCGGCGGGGCGTGCCGTTCTCCGACTCCGTGTCCTCGACGTAGGCGCCGGTCCGCTTGCGGGCCTTGAACCAGAAGTAGAGGCCGAGGCCGATCAGGATCAGGGGTATCAGTCGGGCCATGAGGTGTACCGGTCCCATCAGTCAGTCAGTCAGTCGGTCGCCGTGTCGGTGCCCACCGTCGCACACCCCCGGCGCCGGGGGCTCTACCTCGGCAGCGTCGCCGGGCTGCCGCCGTTCGCCTCGTAGCCGGCCACCGCCAGCGCGCGGTACACGGTGTACTCGGCGGCCGGGTCCGAGCTCTCCGTCCACGGCAGCGCGCCCACGTGCCCGTCGATGTGGACGAACTGGTTCATCGCCTCCGACCAGCGCTCCATCCGGACCAGGAAGAGGACCAGCAGGTGGCGGACGTGGGCCAGCATCGGGTCGTCCGGGCGGGCCGCGTGGACCGCGAACAGGGCGCCCTCGACCGCCTTGGTCACCGACTGGCTCTGATAGAAGCTCCGCACCATGTTGACCTCGGGCAGGTGCTCGTACAGCGCGAAGAGCGGCAGCGCGGCCAGCAGGGAGCCCTGCGGGGCGCGGGCCGCGGCCGCAGTGGCGAAGCGGTCGGCCTCCTCGCGGGAGCCGTGCCACTTCTCGCACCAGAAGTGCAGCGCCGCGATGTGCGCGCCCATGTGCGCGGGCGCCCGGTCGATGATCTTCGCCCAGAGCTGGTCGAACTCCTCGTGGGAGTAGCCGAGCCCACGCGCCGCCGCCAGCTCCACCAGGTACGGCACCGGATCGCCCGGAGCCAGCAGGGCCGCCTCCCCGACGACCGTACGGGCCTCCTCCAGGATGATCCGGAAGTCGTCCGTACCCACGGTGGAGGAACGCCAGGCCTGCTGCACCAGGAACTCGGCGTGCACGGCCGCGCCCCCCGCGTCCTTCGGGGACTCGGCCCGCCACTTGCGCAGCCACGCCCCGCCGACACCCGGCCGCTGCGCCAGCTCCAGCGAGGCTGCACCGGCGAACGCCTGGACCCGCTGCCACCGCACCTCGCCCTCCTTCGGCGTCCCGGACAGCAGCTGGGACGCGGCCCGCCACTCCTGGGTGCCCTGGACGACATCGAGGACGTCCAGGAGGTCCTGGTCGGGGCCTGGCATCCGGATGTCCAGCTCCTCCTGGCGCGCGAAGCCGTAGGTGTCCGGGTCGGCGGCGTCCGGGGAGCCGGGCGCCACCTGCCGGATACCGCCCCGGCGCCGCAGCGCGAAGGGGCCGATCACCGCGGCGAGCATGCACAGCGCGAGCAGGAACCAGAGAATCTCCATACACCCATTGTCGCCGGACGGCCCAGGTGCTCCGTGAGCGCCCTCGGGACGAACTACGCTCGGGCCCCATGAGCGACCAGCACAGCTTCGAAACTCTCGCGATCCACGCGGGAAACACCGCCGATCCCCTCACCGGCGCTGTTGTTCCGCCCATTTACCAGGTCTCCACGTACAAGCAGGACGGCGTGGGCGGGCTGCGCGGCGGCTACGAGTACAGCCGCAGCGCCAACCCGACGCGCACCGCACTGGAGGAGAACCTCGCGGCCCTTGAGGGCGGCCGCCGGGGGCTCGCCTTCGCGTCCGGTCTGGCCGCGGAGGACTGCCTGCTCCGTACGCTGCTGACGCCCGGCGACCACGTGGTCATCCCGAACGACGCCTACGGCGGCACGTTCCGGCTGTTCGCGAAGGTCGCCTCGCGCTGGGGCGTGGAGTTCTCGGTCGCGGACACCTCGGACGTGGCGGCGGTACGGGCCGCCATCCAGCCGCGCACCAAGGCGATCTGGGTGGAGACGCCCTCCAACCCGCTGCTCGGCATCACCGACATCGCGGCCGTCGCCGGTGTCGCCCGCTCCGCGGGTGCGCGGCTGGTCGTCGACAACACCTTCGCCAGCCCCTACCTCCAGCAGCCGCTCGCCCTGGGCGCCGACGTGGTGGTGCACTCCACCACCAAGTACATGGGCGGCCACTCGGACGTCGTCGGCGGCGCGCTGATCGTCAACGACCCCGAGCTGTCGGAGGAGTTGGCGTACCACCAGAACGCGATGGGCGCGGTGGCCGGGCCCTTCGACGCCTGGCTGGTGCTGCGCGGCATCAAGACCCTCGCCGTCCGGATGGACCGGCACACCGAGAACGCCACCAGGGTCGCGGACCTGCTGACCCGGCACGCGAAGGTCAGCCACGTCCTGTATCCGGGGCTGCCCGAGCACCCGGGGCACGAGATCGCCGCCAAGCAGATGAAGGCGTTCGGCGGCATGGTGTCCTTCCGCGTCGCGGGCGGCGAGCAGGCGGCGGTCGAGGTCTGCAACCGGGCGAAGCTGTTCACGCTCGGTGAGTCCCTCGGCGGCGTCGAGTCGCTCCTTGAGCACCCGGGCCGGATGACGCACGCCTCCGCCGCCGGATCCCCGCTGGAGGTCCCGGCCGACCTGGTCAGGCTCTCCGTCGGCATCGAGAACGGCGACGACCTGCTGGCCGACCTGACGCAGGCCCTCGGTTAGAGCCCTTCCGTCCGGGACCCGGGGAGCGCGTACCCCGGGCGCGTGACAGCGGGACGGAACCGGGCCACCGGTTCCGTCCCGCCGCGGCCGGACATCTCAGACGGCGGTCTTCTCGTCCTCCAGCATGCCCCGGAGCTGTTCCCGCAGCTCCGGGCTGTCGGTGTGCTGATGGACGGAGGCCGCGTGCTCGGCTGCGGCCCGCACGACTTCGTCTTCCTCGCCGGAGATCGTCAGCGAGCAGTTCGACTCGCTCGGATACTTGCGGCAGTCGGCGACCTTCCTCGTCATGACAGCCTCCTCGGCCGGTTACCGGACCGGTGCGTGACGCTTGCCTCCAGGATAGATCCGTCCGGCCCGGTACGGCCTGTGCTCGCGGCCTCACCCACGACGGGTGTCGCACGACGGCTGTCGCATGACGGCTGTCGCGTAACGGACGTCGTGGGGTGAGGCCGTCACCATCCGACCAGCGGTGGTGTCGTCTCGGCCGGCGGCGCCTGCCAGGGCTGGACCGTCACCGCCCACACCGCGAACACCACCACCGCGGCGATCAGCACCAGCAGCCCCAGCCGACGCAGGGCCCGCCGCCGGCGCAGCACCCGGCCGCCGAGCTCCACCGCCCGTTCCGCGAGGTCGGCGGGGACCGGCGGATGCGGCCTCTCCAGCATCCGCCGGACCTCGTCCTCCTTGCGGCCGGTACCGCTCATGACGAGGCCTCCCGCCGGACGGTGGGACCGCGGGTGCCGCGCATCGTCGCCACCGAGCGGTTGAGAATCGCGCGGATCCGGTCCGCCGGCAGCCCGAGCAGCGCCGCGGTCTGTTCCTCCGGGACGCCCTCGTGCAGCCGCAGCACCAGCACGAGCCGTTCCTGCGGGGTCAGCCCGGCCAACAGCCCGCCGCGCGGCTGGTGGTGGCGCCAGGCCTCCCGCGCGAACCGGGCGGCCAGATCCTGCCGGGTCCGGTTGTACGGGTCCTCGCCGTGCAGCCGGTCCCAGTCCGCGTACGTACGGGCCAGCGCGGCCGTCAGCAGCCGCTGCGCGCGCTCGTTGGCACCCGGCGGCCGGGCGGGTTCCGCGGTGAGCAGGGTGGCGGCGCGCAGCAGCCGGCCGCCCGCGCCCGCCACGAAGGCCTCGAACTCCTGGGCGCGGCGCCGCTGTCGGCCCGCCTGGCGCTCTCGCACCCTGTCATCCGAGCGCGCCGCGGGGCCCCGGTCAAGGCCTGGAGCCCGAGTGGGGCCCTCAGTCCGCCGCAGGCGGCTGGTGCGCGCTCTGCCGGGCGGCCAGCGCCGCGTTGAATCGGGTGAGCAGCGCGCAGAACGTGTCCCGCTCCTCCGCGTCCCAGTCGCCCGTCACCTGGGACATCAGCTCGCGCCGCGAGGCCCGGACCTCGTCCAGCCGGGCCTGGCCGCGCGGGGAGAGCTGGAGCACGACGGCCCGGCCGTCCTCCGGGTGCGAGGTCCGCTTGACCAGGCCGGTGTCCACGAGCGGCGCGACCTGCCGGGTCACGGTCGAGGAGTCGATCCCCATCCCCGCGGCCAGCGCCTTGACGCCCATCGGGCCTTCCCGGTCCAGCCGGTTGAGCAGCAGATACGCGGCCCGGTCCATGGAGTTGCGCACCTGGCCGACACCGCCGAGGCGGGTCTGCTCGGCACGGCGGGCGAAGACCGCCACCTGGTGCTGGAGGGCGTCGAGGAGGTGGTCGGGACCCGGGTTCTCCGGGGCTGCGCCCCCGGAAGGAGACGCGGCAGTCGTCATGTCCTGAGGGGGCATGGCCGGGGGCTCTCTTCGTGCGGTGTCGGATGGGTGGGGGACAGAGTACGCGGCCCCGGGGCAACGCGTACCAGCGCTGCACAAACCTGCGGACATCGGCGCAGGACGGCATCCCTCGCGGCGGCCGCAACCCCTTTCAGCTGCAAGACTTACGGTATGAACTTCCCGCCGCCCAACCGGTTTCCCCCGCTGATCCTCGATGACGTCAAGGGGGCGCAGAAGATGCTCTCCGGTGTGTCCAGGGTCACCGCCATGGAGGGCAGCCGCCATCTGACCGAGCTGGTGGGCGCTCCGGTCCGGTTCAAGTGCGAGAACCTCCAGCGGACCGGCTCGTTCAAACTGCGGGGTGCGTACGTACGGATCGCCGGACTCTCCCCGGTGGAACGGGCGGCGGGCGTGGTGGCCGCGAGCGCCGGGAACCACGCGCAGGGTGTCGCGCTCGCGTCCGCGCTCCTCGGCGTACGGTCGACGGTCTTCATGCCGGTCGGGGCGCCGCTGCCGAAGGTCGCCGCGACCCGCGAGTACGGGGCCGAGGTGCGGCTGCACGGCCATGTCGTCGACGAGACGCTGGCGGCGGCGCAGGAGTACGCGGAGCGGACCGGCGCGGTGTTCATCCACCCCTTCGACCACCCGGACATCATCGCCGGTCAGGGCACGGTCGGCCTGGAGATCCTGGAGCAGTGCCCGGAAGTGCGCACCATCGTCGTCGGGATCGGCGGCGGCGGGCTCGCGGCCGGGATCGCGGTGGCCGTGAAGGCGGTCCGGCCCGACGTACGGATCGTCGGTGTGCAGGCGGCGGGCGCCGCCGCCTACCCGCCCTCGCTGGCCGCCGGCCACCCGGTGTCGATCGGCTCGCTCCAGACGATGGCGGACGGCATGAAGGTGGGCCGGCCCGGCGATGTCCCCTTCCCGCTGATCAGGGACCTGGTCGACGAGATCCGTACGGTCTCCGAGGACGAGCTGTCCAGCGCGCTACTGCTCTGCCTGGAGCGGGCCAAGATGGTCGTGGAGCCGGCCGGGGCGAGCCCGGTGGCCGCCCTGCTGAGCGACCCGAAGTCGTTCCGCGGTCCGGTGGTGGCGCTGCTCTCCGGCGGCAACGTGGACCCGTTGCTGATGCAGCGCATCCTGACCCACGGCATGTCGGCGGCCGGCCGCTATCTGAGCCTGCGGCTGCGGCTGACGGACCGGCCCGGCGCGCTGGCGACGATGCTCGCCGCGCTCTCGGTGGCCGATGCCAACGTGCTGGACGTGAGTCACGTACGCACCGACCCCCGGCTCGGCCTCACCGAGGCCGAGGTGGAACTCCATCTGGAGACGAAGGGCCCGGAGCACTGCGTGGAGGTCGCGGCGGCGCTGCGCGAGGCGGGGTACCTGGTCCTGAACTGAACCGCTCCATCGGTGTGGAGCGGCTGCGAGCCGTCGTGAGCGGAACCTTGTGTGTCGCGATGTATCGCGTTACATTTCCACCGCTCGACCCCTCCGCGTCCATGCGCCGACGTGCATGCGCCGACGTACACGCGTTGGCGCACACGGGTTGGCGCACATGCGTTCGTTTTCGCTGTTCGCCGGGCGGGGGGAGACGGGCAAATCTAGGATCTGTGAGGAAGCCACCCAAACCCACTGGGGGAACTCCATATGCCAGGCGCGATATACGCCGAAGGTCTGGTCAAGACCTTCGGTGACGTCACCGCACTCGGCGGTGTCGATCTCGACGTGCCCGAAGGCACCGTCCTCGGGCTTCTCGGCCCCAACGGCGCCGGTAAGACGACCGCCGTGCGCGTCCTGACGACGCTGCTCAGGCCCGACAGCGGCAGTGCCTTCGTCGCGGGCATCGACGTCCTGAAGCGGCCCAACGAAGTACGGCGTTCGATCGGGCTCTCCGGCCAGTTCGCCGCCGTCGACGAATACCTGACCGGCCGCGAGAACCTCCAGATGGTCGGCCAGCTCTACCAGATGAGCCGGCGCGACGCGAAGGTCCGGGCGGGGGAGCTGCTGGACCGCTTCCACCTGGCCGACGCGGCGGACCGGCCGGCCAAGACGTACTCCGGAGGTATGCGCCGCCGGCTC
The DNA here is from genome assembly GCF_055584045.1 of Streptomyces sp. NPDC104307. Taxonomy (NCBI): domain Bacteria; kingdom Bacillati; phylum Actinomycetota; class Actinomycetes; order Kitasatosporales; family Streptomycetaceae; genus Streptomyces; species Streptomyces sp. NPDC104307. The sequence goes on along the minus strand of NZ_JBVJMU010000009.1, from coordinate 268,565 downwards.
GACCTGGCGGCGGCACTCGTCGTCTCCCCGCCGGTCATGTTCATGGACGAGCCGACCACCGGCCTCGACCCGCGCAACCGGCAGCAGCTCTGGGAGGTCATCGAGGAGCTGGTGGCGGGCGGTACGACGCTGCTGCTGACCACCCAGTACCTGGAGGAGGCCGACCGCCTCGCCCACGACATCTGCGTGATCGACCACGGCCTCGTCATCGCCCGCGGCACCTCCGACCAGCTCAAGGCCCGCACCGGCGGCGAGCGCGTCGAGGTCGTCGTGCACGAGCCGGACCAGATCGACCCGGCCCGCTCCGTCCTGGGCGCCCTGGGCAAGGGCGAGGTCGCCGTCGTTCCGCACATGCGCAAACTGACCGTCCCGGTCGACGGCGGGGCCAAGCTCCTCGCCGAGATCATCCGCGACCTCGACAGCCGGGGCGTGGAGATCGACGACATCGGTCTGCGCCGCCCCACCCTCGACGACGTTTTCATCTCCCTCACCGGCCACGCGGCCGAACAGCAGAAGAACGAGGGCGACGGGGCGGACGGACAGCCCGCGGCCGCCGGATCGGAGGCAGCCAAGTGAGCGCCATCAGTGGTACGGCCCCCACCCGCGCGCCCCGGGCGGGTGGCGGCATCGGCCAGTCAATCCGGGACTCACTGGTCATCGCCCAGCGGAACCTGATCCGGATGACCCGGATCCCGGAGATGATCCTCTTCGGGATCATCCAGCCGGTCATGTTCGTGGTGCTGTTCACGTACGTCTTCGGCGGCTCCATCGCCATTCCGGGCGCGGGCGTCAGTGCCGGCGCCTACAAGGAATTCCTGATGGCCGGCATCTTCGCGCAGACCGTCACCTTCGCCACCGCGGGCGCCGGTGCGGGCATCGCGGACGACATGCACAAGGGGCTCATCGACCGGTTCAGGTCGCTGCCCATGGCGCGGGGCGCCGTGCTGACCGGGCGCACACTGGCCGATCTGGTGCAGACGGCCATCACCCTCGCGGTACTCGCGGGCGTCGCCCTGCTCGTCGGCTGGCGCACCCACGAGAACATCGGCAAGGTGCTCGCGGGCTTCGGGCTGCTCCTGCTGCTCGGCTACGCGTTCACCTGGATCGGCGCACTGATCGGCCTCTCCGTCCGCACCCCGGAGGCGGCTACCTCCGGCGGGCTGATCTGGCTGTTCCCGCTGACCTTCATCTCGAACGCGTTCGTGCCGGTCAACGGCATGCCGAGGTTCCTGCAGTACGTCGCGGAGTGGAACCCGTTCAGTGCCACGGTGGCCGCGGCCCGCGAGCTGTTCGGCAACACGATCGAGGGCGTGCCGAAGTCCGTGACGGGCGCCTGGCCGATGGAACACCCCATCTGGGCATCGCTCATCTGGTCCGTGCTGATCATCCTGGTCTTCCGGACCCTGGCCGTCCGCAAGTACCGCTCGGTCGCCGTCTGACCGCCCAGGACGTGCGGAGAGCCCCGGCCGCCAGTGGCCGGGGCTCTCTGCTCTCTGTCTGCTCTGCCGAGCTGGGTGCGGATCAGCCGGAGTACGGCTTCGCCGAAAGGATCTTCACCGTCGCGGTCTTGCCGTTCGGCAGCTCGTAGTCCGCGGTCTCGCCCATCTTCTTGCCGTTCACGCCCACCCCGAGCGGGGACTGCGGGGAGTACGTCTCGATGTCCGCGCTCGCGTACTCACGGGAGGCCAGGAGGAAGGTCGTCGTGTCGTCGTCATCGCCGTCGAAGGCGATCGTCACGACCATGCCGGGCTCGACCACACCGTCGTCGGCCGGCGCCTCGCCGACCTTCGCGTGTTCCAGGAGCTGGGTCAGCTGGCGCACCCGGAGCTCCATCTTGCCCTGCTCCTCCTTGGCCGCGTGGTACCCGCCGTTCTCACGCAGGTCCCCCTCCTCACGGGCCGCCGCGATCTTTACGGCGATCTCCGTGCGCGCGGGACCAGACAGGTACTCCAGCTCGGCCTTGAGCTGGTTGTACGCCTCCTGCGTGAGCCAGGTGACGTTTTCGCTGGTCTGGGTCACAGGGTGCTCCTCGTCGGTACTGGGAATACAAAGCATCGCCCTACCCCGAAGCATGCGCTTCCACGGGTGGGCGAAACCACGAGCCTAACAATTCACCGGGAAAAGGGGGAGAAGGTTACCGACCGATCCTGTCGAACCGCAGGTCAGCGGTGTCAAGAGCGGTTCAGGACGTGCGTGCGGCGGTCAACGCGACGCCCCGTCGTCGTCCGTGCAGCCCAGCAGCTCGACGCTGGTCGCCCTGGACGTCGTACGCAGCGAGAGAACGCGGTCGATCCGGTCGGTGTCCTCGTCGAAACGGAAGTCCTTGCGGGCCACGTCGGTGCCGTCCTCGCGCTGCGAGCGGATCGTGCAGTAGCCCTTGGCATCCCGGTCCTTGCGGACCTCCAGATGCACCTCGACCCGGTCGTCCGAGACGACCTTGAACTTGATCACCTCGGCGCTGATCCCCTGGCCCGAGACGTAGTCGTAGCCGATCCAGCCGACCACGCCGAGCAGGGCGACGCCCAGCACCGAGCCGATGATCTTGAGTTTGCGGTCCGCACGCTGGTCCGCGGAGCGGCCGTAGCGGTTCTCGGGGGGCGCCTCGCGCACCGCAGTCATGATCGTTCCTCCCGTGCCGGGGATCGAAGGAATTTTCCGCCCCCCGGTTCGGTCACTATAGAAGCCTCCACCCGCCACCCGACCGCCACCCCACACCGACGTCCCTGCGGGACGGCACCTGATGGCGACCGATCACTGAGGAACGAGTCTTGACTGAGCAGCTTCGACTGATGGCCGTGCACGCCCACCCCGACGACGAGTCGAGCAAGGGCGCGGCCACCATGGCCAAGTACGTGTCCGAGGGGGTGGACGTGCTGGTAGTGACCTGCACGGGCGGTGAGCGCGGCTCCATCCTCAACCCGAAACTCCAGGGCGACGCGTACATCGAGGAGAACATCCACGAGGTGCGCAGGAAGGAGATGGACGAGGCCCGCGAGATCCTGGGCGTCAAGCAGGAGTGGCTCGGCTTCGTCGACTCCGGACTGCCCGAGGGCGACCCGCTGCCGCCGCTGCCCGAGGGCTGCTTCGCGCTGGAGGACGAGACCGTCGCCGCCGGACGCCTCGTCGCCAAGATCCGCGCGTTCCGGCCGCAGGTCATCACCACGTACGACGAGAACGGGGGCTACCCGCACCCCGACCACATCATGACCCACACGGTCTCGATGATCGCCTTCGAGGGCGCGGCCGACGCCGAGAAGTTCCCCGAGGCGGAGTTCGGACCGGTCTGGGCGCCGCAGAAGCTCTACTACAACCAGGGCTTCAACAAGCCGCGCACGGTGGCCCTGCACGAGGCGCTGCTGGCCCGCGGCCTGGAGTCCCCGTACGCGGACTGGCTGAAGCGCTGGAAGGAGTTCGAGCGCGCCGAACGCACGCTGACCACGCATGTTCCGTGCGCGGACTTCTTCGAGATCCGTGACAAGGCGCTGATCGCGCACGCGACGCAGATCGATCCGGACGGCGGCTGGTTCCGGGTTCCGATGGACATCCAGCAGGAGGTCTGGCCGACCGAGGAGTACGAGCTGGCGAAGTCTCTCGTCGATACCTCCCTCCCCGAGAGCGACCTCTTCGCGGGCATCCGCGACAATGCCTGATATGTACGCGACTCAGGCACTGCCGCACCTCGTCCCGCTCGCCGAGGAACTGGACAAGAACAAGGTGACCCCCGGGGTCCTCGGCTTCATCGTCTTCGCCGCGCTCGCGGTGGGCGTGTGGGCGTTGATGAAGTCCATGAACCGGCACATGGGGAAGGTCGACTTCGAGGAGGCTCCGGAGGTGTCGGGGACGCCGGGGACGCCGAAGGCGTCCGCTGCGGGTTCTGTCGGTTCCGCCGGTTCCGCCGGTTCCGCGAAGCGGAAGTAGTGGGGCGGGGGCGGGGCGGTACCGGAGGCCGGTGACCGCTCCGCCCCCTGGGCGCGGGCTGAAAAGATGCCCTCAATCGCCGGGCGGGCTGGGTTTTGGCTGGGCGGGTTGGGTTTTGGCTGGGCGGGTTGGGTTTGGCCGGGCGGCCGGATTGTGCCCGGGAGGGCTCAGGGTGGCTCGGGAGGGCTCAGGGTGTCGAGGCCCGGACCCCCATGATCTCTCGGGCGTGGCGGGTCGGGGTCAGGCCCAGGCGCCAGGCCTGCCAGCCGTCCTCCAGGTCCACCCCTCGGTTCAGGACCACCCGGAACGCCTCCGCGCAGTCCTCCAGCTTGCCGTCCCTGCTCGGGTGGCCGGCCGCGATCAGCTCGTCGAGCTCCTGCTGGGCCACCACCGTGCCGACCTCGATGCCGCCCGGTGAGGCGTACGGCAGCAGCGTGCAGCGCAGGAAGCGGGCCCAGTCGGCGCCCCGCGCGTCGCCGTACGAGTCGAACAGCCCGGCCGCCTCGCCGCACAGGTCCAGCGCCTGCGGCGCGCGCTGGTTGCCCGCGTCGATCAGGGCCAGCTCCAGACACGTCCACGCCTCCCCGTGGGCGACCCCGATCCGCCGGAAGTCGGCCCGCGCGTCCACCAGGAGCTGCCGGGCGAACCCGGAGTTGCGCAGGTTGCCCGTCTGCGCGGCCCGCTGGTCGCGGGTGACCCGGCCCGAGTGGTGCCGGGCGCACGCCAGCCCGTACACGTCCCGCATCCGGGAGAACATCGTGCGCGACCGCTCCAGCTGCCGCACCGCCTGGTCGGTCTCGCCGGTCTCCTCCAGGGCCTGGCCCAGGTAGTAGAGCGTCCACGCCTCGCCCCGGGCGTCCTCGTTGTCGCGGTGCCGGGACAGCGCGGCGTTCAGCTGCTCGACCGCGGGGACCGGATCGCCGTCCAGCAGCCGGGCGCGGGCCAGCTGGGTCAGCGCCCAGGCCTCGCCGCGCTCGTCGCGGGTGCGACCGTACAGATCCAGGGCCGTACGCAGCGCGAGCTCGGCCCGCTCCACATCGCCCAGCCGCAGGTGCACCTGACCCAGCTGGAACTGCGTCCACGCCTCCCCGTGCAGCGACTCGCCCTCGCGGTGCAGGACCAGCGCCGTGTCCAGGAGCGCCAGCGCCTCGGCCGGGTGCGCCCGGTCACGCTCCACCGCGGCCAGCGCGTGCATCGACCAGGCCCGGTCGGCGGCCTGGTCCTCGGAGGTCTGGAGTTCGAGCGCCTCCCGCAGCCGGGCCGCCGCCTCGGTCAGATTGCCCTGGTGGTGCAGGGTGATGCCGAGCGAACAGAGCGCCAGCGCCGTACCCGAGTCGTTCTGCGCCTCCCGGTACAGGCCGACGACGGAGGAGAGCGTGGTGCGCGCCTTGTCCAGCTCGCCCAACTGGCGGGCCGCGATCCCGGTCCGCCACTGCACGGAGCGCTCCAGCAGCCCCTGGTCGACCGCCTGCGTCAGCTCGCTGATCTCGCCGAGGCGGTAGAGGTCGCCGCGCAACAGGCAGTAATCGCACAGCGCGCCCAGCAGATCGAGCACCGCCGCCTGGTCGACGCCCTCCGCGTGCCGCAGCGCGGAGGTGATGAAGCTCGACTCCTCGTCCAGCCAGCGCAGCGCCGCGTCCAGCGAGGTGAAGCCGTGCGAGCCGAACTGCCCGGCCCTGGTGGACATCTTGCCGTCCACCATCCGGATCACCGCACCGGCCAGCTCCGCGTAGTTCACGATCAGCCGCTCCTGCGCGGCCGTGCGCTCGGCCGGCTCCTCCTCGTCGAGCAGCCGGGCCAGTGCGAAGCCCCGTACGAGGTCGTGCAGCCGGTAGCGCGAACCGCGTACGTGGTCCAGCAGCCCGGCCCGGGACAGGGCGGTCAGCAGCCGCTCGGCCTCCTGCTCGTCGGCCGACAGCAGCGCCGCGGCCGCCGCGGCGCCCAGACTGGCACGACCGGCCAGCGCGAGCCGCCGCAGCAGCCGCCGCGCCTGCTCGGACTGGTCGGTGTACCGCAGCCACAGCGCACGCTCGACCGGGGTCACCGGTCCGTACGCGCCGAGGTCGGCGGCCAGGGTGCTCGGGGAGCGTTCCCCGAGCGAGGACCCCGCGATCCGCAGCGCCAGCGGCAGCCCGCCGCACAGTTCGGTGATCGCCTCGCCGGCCGGGTAGTCGTACGGCCCCCGGTCCTCCTCCTGGGACGCCTCGCGCAGCAGCTCCTCCGCGCCCGCCGGGTCCAGCGCCCCGACCTCCAGCTGGTGCACCCAGGCCTGGAGGGACCCGGGCAGTTCGAGCGGCTCGCGGGCGGTGACCAGGACCAGGCTGTCGGAACGCTCCGGGATCAGCGTGCGGACCTGCTCCACGTCACTGGCGTCGTCGAGGACGATCGTCACCGGCGTCCCGGTCAGATGCTGGTGGTACAACTCGCTGAGCCGGCGCACCTGCTGCTCCGCGGAGGACCCCGCGGAGCGGCCGGCCGAGCCCCCGTCCCGGAACAGCAGCTGCTCGCGCGGCGCGCCCAGCCGGTTCAGCAGGTGGAGCAGCGCGTCACGGGTCGGCAGCGGCGGTTCGCCGTCCGCGCCACCGCGCAGGTCCACCACGCACGCGCCCCGGAACTGGTCCTTCAGATCGTGGGCCGCCCGCACGGCCAGCGTGGTGCGCCCGGCGCCCGGCGGGCCGTGCAGGACGACCACGGTGGGCTTCGTCTCGGTGGACGCACGGGCCGCGTGCACCCACTGGCCGATCCGGGTGAGTTCACCCCGACGTCCGGCGAACTGGCTCTCGGTGGAAGGGAGATGGCTGAACGACTGGTCGAGGATCGCGCGCATGCGAGCCGCCGCGCTGCGGTCCCCGCCGCGCAGGGCCGGGGCGGTGCGGGCCTGTGCGGTGGCGGCCTTCTTCGCCGGGGTGCGGGACGAGGCGGTCAGCATCCGCTGCTGGTCGAGGAACGGCCGGATGCCGCGTACCTCCAGCGCGGTCAGCCACTGCAGCCGCAACTGCTCGGTGCCGCCCGGCTGTCCGAGGGCCCCGGCCCGGCGGGAGGCGGCCGGCCAGTGCGAGGCGGTGACCTTGGCGACGGTCGCGGTGGCGCCGGCGACCGCGACGACCGCCCCCGCGCCGAGCGCCAGCCCCGACGCCGTACCCAGCACCAGATCCGCCCCGAAGGCGGCCGTCGCGGCAACTCCGGTGACCAGCAACGGTGTTCCGAGCGAGGTCTTGTCGAACTTCTGCTTTCCGGCCGCCGCGGCGTCAAGGGCCTGGACGTACGAGGCGTACTCCTCCGCCGCGCCCGACGCCATGGAGTCCAGGGCGCCCCGCGCACGCGTCATCAGCACGCCGGAATCCGCCCGTCCGCCGGTGCGCCGCACCTCCTCCTCCACGGCCCGCACCAACAGCCGTTCGGCGTCCGCCCGGTGGCTGTCCCGCATCCGCATATGTCCCCCTCGGTTCCTGCCCTCGGCCGGCCCCGAATCCGGCCGGGTGGAGGACCAGTCTCCTGCCTGGGACCGGTGCGCGACAGGGCGTCCGCGAGACTGCGGTGCTGTTTCTGTCTCGCCGGCAGGCGGGCCTTGTGGCCCGAACGAGGTCCGGTTGCGCGAACGGGGCGGGCTCGCGCCCGCCCCGTCGGATCGGACGCCGCTACCGCTGCCGGGCGGCGCGACGGCGTGCCACCAGGACTCCGCCCGCCCCGAGGACCACGGCCCCGGCGGCCGCGGCCGCGAGGGGCAGGGCGGAACCGGAGCCGGTCGCCGCGAGGCCGCCACCCGTGGAGGACGAGCCCGAGTCGCCGCCCGTGGCGGAGGCCCCGGACCCGGACGCCGAACCGGAACCGCCGGACGCGCCCGTCCCGGAACCGCCGGACGTGTTCGTCCCGGAACCACTGGAACCACCCGTGCCGCCCGAATCGCCCGAGCCGGATGTCGAACCGGAACCGCCGGAGGCGGCCGTCCCCGAACCGCCGGAGCCGCCCGTCGAGTTGCCGCCGCCTGTCGCGCCGCCGTCGGCGCCGTCGACATCGAGCAGGATGTCCGCCGTGTCGTTCGACTTGACCGGGTCGAAGGGCCGGGACTTCTTTTCGAGCGCCACAGAGCCCTTGGCCCCGGCCACCGCCTTGTCGATCTTCAGCTTGAACTTGTAGCTGGTCTCGCTGTCCGGGTAGACCCACGAGTTCGGGGTGCCGCAGTCGTACGTCTCCTGCCCCAGGCTCTTGCAGGAGGCCTGGGTGACCGTCGTTCCCGCAGGCATCTTGATGCGGACGTGAGTCACGGAGGAGTACGGCTCCCCTGCCACCCAACCGGGCCCGGCGTTGGTGAACTTCACGGTCAACGGCACCGTGTCGCCGACCTTGCCCTTCAGCCGGGCCCCCGTCACCTGGAAGTCGGCCGTGCTCTTGGCGGTCACGTCCGTCTTGCCCCAGGCGGGCTCCGTGGAGCCCGGGGCGGCCGGGGTCTCGTCGGGTCGTTCCACCAGCTTCACCGCGGGCCCGGTGCCCTGGTCCGGCGGGCCCTCCTCACCCGTACCGGTCTCGATGCGGCTGTCGCTGACCCGCACGGCCAGCTCGTCGTTCAGGGCGCTGTCCTGCACCTTCAGCTTGAGCCCCTCGGGCGCGTAGACGACGCCGGGGCTCACCGGCTGGTCGAACTCGCAGACCATGACGAAGGACTGAGGCGTTTCGTCGGCGCCCCCGAGGTTCTGGGTCGAGCAGTTGGAGGGCGTCTGCGAAAAGCCGAGGCCAAGGGTCACGGACCAGGCCATCCAGACCTTGTCGAGCGCCGCGGTGCCCGTGTTGGTGAAGGAACCCGGCAGGCTGAGCTCGCTGCCAGGCTTCACCCCGTCGATCGGGCCTATCTTGCCCAGCGCGAGACCGGGGCCGTCCGAGTCCGCGGCACCCGCGGGTGCGGCGCCCAGCGCCATCAGGGCTACGACGCCGGCAGCACCGGCGGTCCGGACAAGGGCGCGACGGCGGGGAGAAGCATGGGCCATGGAAACCTCTGAGTGAAGTGACAGATACGGAAACCGCAACAACGCGGGAACGTTTGTTCGCTCAGGAGACCTTCGGCGCGGCCGGGGGGTTGTACGGGAACGAGAACCGCATTCGGATCGCAGCCTCGAAAGCGGACCGGGGCCAGGTCTCCGCCGATCGGACCAGGTGCCCGCAGCACGCGGAGTGTCCCAGCTCATTGGCTCCGCCCGCCCGGACGCTCTGTGGCTGTACTGCGGAGCCCTGCTTGCACCCCGCGGCCGGAGGTGGCCTGCGAGTGTGTGGCGAGGGGGCGGGTGCTACCGCTCCTTACGGCGCAGGAACTGCCAGCCCAGTACGGCCAGGGCGAGCGTCTGCCCGAGAGAAGCGAACACGAGCAGGGGCTGAATGAAGGGAGAGCACCAGAACGCGGTCGTGCAGACCATGGGCAGGACCAGGTACGTGAACAGGTCCACCGCGGTCTGGAACCGCTTGCGCACGGTGCGGCCTGCAACATTGCGGTGGTAGACCTCCCAGCCGAACACTGCGCCGTGGGCAGAGGTGAGTTCCCCCAGGCGCGGCCCCAGCCGGTCGCGTACGTAGCAGCCGATCGCTGAGATCTTCTCGTCATTGACCAGATAGGTCCAGCCCAGGATCAGGCAGATGGCGGGGGCTGAGAGCAACAGCCGGGACTGTCCGCTGTGGACGGTGACCGCCACGACCGCGGTGACCGCGGCGAGCGTGAAGTAGAGCAGGTTGTCGCGGAATCCTATGCGGGTCTTCTGCTCCTCCTTGAGGCGGTCGTACTCGGCCAGCAGGACTTTGCTCTCGGTGACATCGTCCATGGAGGTCACAGCCATCCCTCTGCTCGATTTCAGGATCAGCCGGCGACCTGGAAGGGCGTCAGGTTGTCGGGGTTGTGCCGTTCGATCCAGTTCTTCCCGTCTGCCGCAACTCCCTCCAGGAGGCGAAAGGTATGGGTGAAGCCGGCCGCGCTGAGACTGATTTCGGAAATCTCCCGAGCGCTCTCGTCCGGTGCCAGTTGATGCGCATCGGCGTCTTTCACGCGGATCTTCCGGGCAGGTCCGTTGGTGAGGAAGAGCTCCAGGTCATAGCCGACATCGGCGTTCTCTGTCACCTGCACCGAGGACAGCGCGTCGAATCGGTAATTGCTCCGCTGCTCGTTCTTGCGCGTTGCGTTGGAGAACTTGAACTCGGAGCTGATCTCGCGGATGCCGTCCCGGGTGAAGAGGAACAGGCGGATGACGTAGTGCGAGTACCGCCATGGTCCGCCCCGGACCCGGCCCCGTTTGTAGTGGGGCGCCGGGACCACCAGGATGGTGTGCGTGATCAGATCCCGCCAGGTGAGCCGGTGGTGTCGCAGCGCCTCATCGATGAACGAAGTCTTGTCGCAGGTGAGCCAGGTCTCCATTTCCAGCTCGCTGGGGCGGGTCTCGTCCAGGAGCGCCTTCCAGCGCCGGTGGGCGTTCTGTCGTGCGGTCAGCTCTTCCTGGTACTCGTGAGCCTCCCGGGCCACTCGGTGTCTATCACGCCGAACCTCCAGCCACAGCTGGGCGGCCGCGTGCCCCGACCAAGCCGCACTGAGCAAGGCCAGGAACGCCCACAGCGGCCGCGGCTGGGCGGCGCCCGAGACCGCCGTCCCGAACCCCGACAGAACCGCGGCGCCCAGAACGGCGAGGGCCACCACGGTCAGGGCCATTGTTCTGGCCGGCGTCCGGCCCTGGTGGAGCTGATCGAACAGGGTGCCGTTGTTGTGGCGGTTCCGGGTCTCCTCTGCGAGGTACCGGATCAGCCAGGTGACTTGATTTACAGTGACCCGGCTCTCCCGGTAGAGATCTGAGATCTCGGCGGCGAGGTCGCTGCGGACCTCTGCCGTGTGTGCGAGCCAGGCCTCCGAGGTGAACCCGTAGGGTGTGCGGACGCTGAAGTAGTGTTCGAACTTGCTGTGGACGCCGCTGGTGAACCCGGCCTTGGCGGGTGCGGGACTGTGCGGCTGTGGGTGTGGGTCGCCGGCCCCGGCTGTGTGGTCCGGCCGGGGATCCCGGCCCCACCACCGGACGCCGTATCGGGCTGCGATGCGGCCCGCACCGAGTGCCACCAGTGACTCGGAGATCGCCTGGGCTGGATGCGTGATCCATGCCAGAGCCCCGAGGACCACGCTGCTGATCACGAACAGGGCCACCCGGAGCGGGAGGGCGGCCCGCGCAGAGACGGCAGCAGCGGTACTCGGACGGGGCAGTACGGCTCGCGCCCCGATGGGGGAGGGCTCGAAGTAGGCCCAGACCCGTTGGACCCGGGCGTTACCGAAGCGCTCCGCCCTGGCTCGTTCGAGGGTCTCCGTCCACAGGTCGTCCTTCAATCCTCCGGTGAGCATGAGGTCGAGGTGGCGGAGGATCGCATCATGTTGGCGGGATGGCAGGTCCTGCAGTTGTTTCAGTACAGGTCCGGTGCCTCCGCTCGCGGTGCCGAGCGTCGCCAGCAGGTCGAAAGTGACGCGCAGGGCTTCCTTCCACTTGTCCTCGGCATACGCCCGCACGAGCCCGGAGGCGTAGTGCAGCCGCTGGACATCCTCGGCGCTCAGGTCGTGGTAAGTGCGTGCGCTGAGCATGGCGAGCACCCAGTGGAACCGAACCTCCGCGTTGTGGTAGCCGTGAGCGATCGCGTCAGTGATCATTTCCCGGGCGCGGCTGGGAATTCCGTCCTCCAGGAGCCGCACGCCCACCCTGTACTTCTCCTGCGGCGACGCATCCGGGTGGACGAAGTAGACGTTGGAGTTGTGTACGGTCTCCGCCTGGATCCCGATGGTGGAGTCGTACGCGGCCGAGCTGTACGTGGCTCCCTCGCTTTCGCTCATGCCCGGTCACCGGCCGCGGCAATCAAGGGGACCAGCTCGGCCAGCAGCGCAGGGCATTCCGCGACCAGTCCCCGCAGTCTCCTGAGCGTCATGGTCGCCCGCATCGACGAATCAGGGGTGTTCCCTCGGCGGACTGGAGGGCGGAGTCCAGGTCGGCCAGGGCCTCCCGGTACGTGTCCTTGTCGAGGGCGCCTTCAGCGTGGTGTCGCCCCAAATTCTCACGGAAGCCCTTGAGCGCCGCGTTCAGGTTCATGGGGCCGGACTCCTGTGAAGCCGTTTTCATGTGAACGCTGCTGCCCGTGACCGAACCGGCCATGATGCCGACGGTGCTGTTGTGGGCGGTGTTGCTGATGGATCGGCCGAGCGGGTCGGTCGAACCGAGCCTGTCGTCCCGGGGCGCGGCGGTCTCCTCCTGTTCCGCTGCCAGTTCCACCGCCAGCCGGACGGCGAACGTCGCCGCGTTCGCTGCGGCCTGCGGCTGCCAGCTGCGATCGTCCGTGCTGTTCTTCGTGCCGTCTGCCCGGTCGCTGATTCCGCGGATGATGGCCACGGGCGCCCCGCTGAGATGGCCGGCCTGTGCCACACCGGCCGCCTCCATCTCGATGGCGAGGGCGTCGTTGTAGTGCTGGCGGATCCACTTAGCCTCTGCCGAGATCCTTGAGTTCTGGACGACCTCGCCGGCTGCGATCGCCCCGAAGCGCACCTGTGGCGCGTCCTCGTGACCGGAGGCGGAGTCCGCCCAGTCGTTCAAGCGGGCCAGGTGCGCGGCGAGCTGGCTGATGCCGTGCGGTGCTTCCCACACTCGTGGGCGGGCTTTGAGTCCGTCGTCCTCGCTGGTCCCACCGTGGTAGGCGTATACGTGTGACGCCACTACCACGTCACCCAGTCTGGTTGCGTCCCATAAGGCGCCGGCGACCCCGACGAACAGCACGGCCATCGGCGAGAACTCTTGGATCGCGCGTTCGGCGATCACTGCGGCGGATTGGTTCCCCTTGCTCGTCAGGCCGAGTGCGACACGGTGCGACGTGCCCTGAACAGTTCCCACTTCGAACCGTGTACCGCGCTCATGGCGGTGCATCTGCGGACTCGCCAGCTTCTGGCGCACGGCCTGGTACTCAAGATTGAGGGCGGTGAGAATCACCACTGGGCCTTTCGACATCTATTCCTCTTCCCCTCTCGTGTTCTTTTCCGTAGTGGACGGCACAGGCCGGATCAGCGGTGGGAACAGCACGGTTTTCGGACCGGCCCGGTAGAGCCGCGCGGGTCGTCCGCCCGTGCTCCTGCGGTCTGTGCCGACGGGGATGATGAATCCCTTCGCGGCTTGGACCTTCCGGTAAAAATTGCGAGTGTCGAGTTCGGTGCCCCAGACGGCCTCGTACACCTGTTGTAGCTCTGCGATGGTGAATGCTTCCCCGCAGAACGCCGTGGCCAGCGACGAGAACTCAATCTTGGTACGGGCGTGTTCGATTCCATCCGTTGCGATGCGACGGTGGTCGAAGGCGAGTTCCGTCTCCCCGGACAGCACGGCTTCTGCGGGAACCCATGCGGCATCGGAGGCATCCGTTCCCGCGACCGGGTCGGGCAGCCCTGGCGCGATCGCCAGGTGCGCCACCGAGACGACCCGGCCCCGGGGGTCGCGGCCCGAGTTCCCGTACACGCCCAACTGTTCAAGGTGTACCCAGCTGGATGCCAGTGCCGTTTCCTCGCTCAGCTCGCGGTGAGCGGCATCCAGAATCTCCTCGCCGTCGTGGTTCAGGAATCCTCCAGGCAGGGCGTGCATACCCCGGAAAGGGTCTTCGCCCCGCTCCACCAGGAGGACGTGCAGATGGCTCTCCCGCAGCGTCAGGATCACGAGATCGACCGTCAGCAGGACAGAAGGCGGTGACCACACATCACGGCGCATGCGGGACAAGGTACTTGAGTTATTGTCACTTGCACAAGAAGGGACTCAAGGGCTTGTTGTCGCTCTCGATTCGGCAGCCTCGGCGCGGGTGGTGGGCCCGCGGCATCGAAGGCGTCGAGGCTCACGGCTCGACGATGTCGTCGGTGTGCGGCCACGGGGCGGGCTTGGGCCCGGCTATGGCCGTTTCCTCGGCGAGAGTGCGTGGGGCATGGAAAGCTGATCGGTGCCGGGCGCAGGAGTGGTCGGATCAGGAGATGCATTGTCGACAAAGGTGGAAGGCCTTGCTTGATTTAACGTCACCAGAAGCCATTAACGCGGCACTTGACGCGTCGACAGCGGCGCTTGCGGCCGAGGTCGGCCGGCGGGCCCTCGACGAGGCCATCGTGCTGGCGCGTACCGTACGAGAGGGGTATGCGCCAGCACTTACAGGCCCTGCCGAGCGTCTCCGGCTGAGCGATGAGCTCAGTGAGGAAGCGCGTCGGGACCGGATTGCGCGTGCGCGTGCCGCTGCCTTCGCTCGCCGCTACAGTCCTGCTGAGTTCAACATCAAGCTGCCGGACATGCTTCCGTCGCGCACCGAGCCCTGGATCGACCGGGCCGACGTGTTCGACTGCCTCTTGAAGGCACGCGTGCGCCCCGGGCACGGGTGCCGTGGCGCAGTCCTGCACGGAACCCGGGGTGTCGGGGCGAGCTCCTGTGCTATCGCGTTCGGCAAGGAGAACGCACAGCTCTTCGATGATGGTCAGTTGTACGCTGACCTGCGAGGTTCGGCGCACACGACGATCTCGGTAGGTGAGGTGCTGAGGGTATTTCTTGAGAAGCTCGGCATGCCCCGGGACGCCGTCCCGCCCACCCCCGACCAGCGCGCGGAACGATTCCGGGAACTCATATCTGGAAGGCGTCTGCTAGTGGTTCTGGACCACATCAGCGATGCCGATCAGGTCACTCCGCTGCTGACCGATGACGAGAACGTCTTCACCGTGGTGGTCTCCGCCAACGGTCCGATGCCCGAACTGCCGCTCATGGAGTTGGAGATCGGCCCGCTGCGCGACCGCTATCCGCAGGAAATGGTCGCCTCGATCACCAGCGAGAAGCGCGTCAAGGCCAGCCGTCGTAAGGCCCGTAGTGTGATTCAAATGTGCGACGGCTCCCCGTTCGCCCTGCATGCTCTTGGCGAACACATGCGCCTTCGCTCCCAACGCAGTTGGGCGGAGGTCGAAGGCGAGTTCCGTGCCCTCGCCGACGGTGTACCCGACAGGGATCCCGTTGCGCTGATTGTGCGATGGCTCACGCAGCAACTCGAAGTAGAAGAACGACAGCTCCTCACGCCACTCGTCATGCGTCCCTGGCCGTCGTTCACCAGCGCGCTCGCGGCCGAGATCGCGGGAATCGGTGAGATCGAGGCCGAGCGCATGCTGCGCCGCATGGTGAAGTACGGACTCGTGAGGTCCTGCGGAACGGCCCGGTACACCATCCCCGTCCGACACCACCTGTCCGGCGTCATGGACGATGACGCGTCCAGGCGGGACAGCGTCGTACGTGCGATGCTGGACGCCTACCTGCGCCTGGCCGTCCACCTCGACTACATCGCGCTCCCGGAGCGGTGGCACCTGAACCCGATGTACGACGAGGTCAAGCTGCGGACGCGCATCGATCACGGTCGGCTCAGTGTCCAGCAGGCCCTTGCGAGGCTGCGCGACGAGTTGCCCAACATCTTGGAAGCCGTCCGTACCGCGCACGCGATGGGCGAGTGGGTCAAGACCTGGCAGCTGGTCGATGCCCAATGGGCGCTGCAGCTCAAAGTCGGCTTCGCCGAGGCACTGCTGCCGGTCATAGGCCTGGCCATCGAAGCAGCCCAACGCTGCGGTAATGAGCGCGCGGAGTCGCGGATGCGCTTCCAGGCCGCCTTCGCGCACATGGCTCTCCACCAGATGCGTCAGGCCCAGGGGCAGCTGGAGGCCGCGCTCGCCGTGGCTGAACGCGACGGCAACCTCCTCAGCAGGGCAAGTGTCCTGGAGGGCATGGCCCAGCTGAATCTGAACCGCTGCACCACCAGTCCGGTCCAGGGCCTGATCGACGCGGCGACGTTCCTGTTGGAAGGCATTCCCGCAGACGACCCGGATGCTACTCACACCCTCCGGGCCCGCGCGCTCCTCATCCAGTTCACCGGTCTCAGGCACTTCATCGACGGTGAGGAGGACGAGGCCCTCGACACCTACCGTCGCGCGTTCGACGCGTTCGGCGACGCGAAGGACTCCTACAACCAGGCGCGGGTACGGATGCGCATGGCGCTGGTCCACCGTGTGCTCAAGCAGCCTGCCGTTGCGGCCGAAGCGCTCGACTGGGCGCTTGTCGTGCTGAATACCGAGGCACCCGGCAAGATCCGTTCGGATGCCGCCGAGCAACGTGCCGCCTGCGCACGAGAGCTCGGTCGGCCGGACGAGGAGATCCATTTCCTTGAGAGGGCGTTGCGGGACCACGAGGCGGATGGACGCCCCGCAGCCGCCACCAAAGTCCGGCAACTGATTGAGGATCGCTCCCGCGGTTAGGTCGCGCGGTCGGCGTCTTCGGCGGGGAGCCCGGACTTCCGCCCGCTCACACCGGAGTCGAGGGGGCACCGCGGATGGTCGTCGACATTCGCAAGGCCATGGCCGGGGTTCGCGGGTGGAAGTGGTCTGTCATGGCTCGTCGCAAGTAGTTCCCGATCCACCCCCGCACCGCATGGACGGTCGGCTGGTCGCCGAACACGTCAGCTCGTACCTGGCCGCAGTGCCGTGGTTCCAGTCGCAGCCGGCGCGGTAGGTGGCCTCGATGACAGAGCGGGACAGCCGTGGTCCGTTGGTGTCGGTGAACTGCAACTGGATGCCGAGGGCCCGGGTCGTCGTGTAGGCGGTCGCCCTGATCGGTCCGCGAAGAATCACGATGCGGACCCTGACGGTCAAGTTACTTACAGGACCCCAAGAACGACCGTGATGGGAAAAGGTGCAGTGGCCTTGATCGTGCCGGTGAACATTTCGCCGTCTCGGTAAGCCTTGGTGGCGGGGTCAAGGACGTACGTGTAGATGATCGGGACCCCGGTGGCGGCTTGCTCGATCCGCCAGTAGAAGGGGATGCCGGCCTTGGCGTACTGGTCCACCTTCACGATCCGGTCGGTGGTCTCCGAGCCCGGCGACACGACCTCGACGACCAGGAGCACGTGCTCTGGACGAGTGGGCGTGAGGTCGATGGTCTCCGCACGGTAGACGGTGACATCCGGACGGCGATTGGTGAGGGGAACGTCCTGCAGGCGTACGTCGAAGTCCGTGTCGGCGTTCCAGTCCGGGCCCGCGGCGGCGTCCAGGGCATTGGCCAGGACCCGGGCCAGCCGGTTGTGCCGCTTGGAGGCGCTCGGGCTCACGACGACCATCCCGTCCACGATCTCGATGCCGGCGCACTGCTCCTCGGACCAGGAGTCGTACTGCTCCGCGCTGATCTGCGTATGCATCCACGCGGGCGCCACCATCTCGGCGGTCATGGTGTACCTCCTTCGAGAGGCCTCGGCAGGTCCGGCGCTGCTGCGCTCAGCCTACTGTTCCGAGGTGCCGGGCTGCCCGGTTCGGAAGGGGAGGACCCGCCCACCACGTCATGGCGCCCAAGTGCGGTTCGGCCGAGCGAGGCAGGCTCGTCAGTGTTTCACCGGTCGCGGCAGACGCTGTGAGAGGGTGAATCGCATGAACCGCCTGGCCGATGCCACCTCCCCGTACCTCCTCCAGCACGCCGACAACCCGGTCGACTGGTGGCCCTGGTCGCCCGAGGCGTTCGAAGAGGCCCGGCGGCGAGATCTGCCCGTCCTGCTGTCGGTCGGGTACTCGGCGTGCCACTGGTGCCATGTGATGGCTCATGAGTCGTTCGAGGACGAAGAGGTCGCGGCGTACCTGAACGAGCATTTCGTGCCGGTCAAGGTCGACCGAGAGGAGCGTCCGGATGTGGACGCCGTCTATATGGAGGCCGTGCAGGCGGCGACCGGGCAGGGCGGCTGGCCGATGACCGTGTTTCTCACGGCCGACGCGGAGCCCTTCTACTTCGGGACGTACTTCCCGCCCGAGTCCCGCCACGGACTGCCCTCCTTCCGGCAGGTGCTCGAAGGTGTCGTCGCGGCCTGGACGGACCGGCGTGACGAGGTCGGTGAGGTGGCCGGGCGCATCGTCCGCGATCTGTCGCAGCGCACGCTCGCGCACGGCGGGGAGGGCCTTCCGGCCGAGGCGGAGCTGGCGCAGGCGCTGCTCGGGCTGACCCGGGAGTACGACGAGAAGAACCGCGGCTTCGGCGGAGCGCCCAAGTTCCCGCCGTCGATGGTGATCGAGTTCCTGCTGCGCCACCACGCCCGTACCGGTGCGGACGGTGCGCTCCAGATGGCGGCCGACACCTGCGAGGCGATGGCCAGGGGCGGGATGTACGACCAGCTCGGCGGCGGCTTCGCCCGGTACTCGGTGGACCGGGAGTGGGTCGTCCCGCACTTCGAGAAGATGCTCTATGACAACGCGCTGCTCTGCCGGGTGTACGCCCATCTGTGGCGCTCGACCGGCTCCGAGTCGGCCCGCCGGGTGGCGCTGGAGACCGCCGACTTCATGGTGCGCGAGCTGCGTACCGCCGAGGGGGGCTTCGCCTCCGCGCTCGACGCCGACAGTGAGGACGCGGACGGGAAGCACGTCGAGGGCGCGTACTACGTCTGGACGCCGGTGCAGTTGAGGGAGGTGCTCGGGCAGGACGATGCCGTCTTCGCCGCGGAGTACTTCGGGGTGAGTGAGGAGGGCACCTTCGAGGAGGGGGCCTCCGTGCTCCAGCTGCCGCTCAACGGCCCGGTCGACGAGGCGCGGGCCGCCGGCGTACGGGCCAGGCTGCTCGCCGCACGTGAGCTGCGCGCTCGGCCGGGGCGGGACGACAAGGTGGTCGCCGCGTGGAACGGGCTGGCCGTCGCGGCGCTCGCGGAGGCGGGCGCGTACTTCGACCGCCCCGATCTCGTCGAGCGCGCCACCGAGGCGGCGGACCTGCTGGTGCGGCTGCACATGGGGCCGGTCGCTCGGCTGGTCCGGACGTCCAAGGACGGGCGTGCCGGGGAGCACGCGGGCGTGCTGGAGGACTACGGCGATGTCGCGGAGGGCTTCCTCGCGCTGGCGGCGGTCACCGGTGAGGGCGTCTGGCTGGAGTTCGCGGGCTTCCTGCTGGACATCGTGCTGGAGCACTTCACCGGCGAGGGCGGTCAGTTCTACGACACCGCGGACGACGCCGAGCAGCTGATCCGCCGCCCGCAGGACCCCACCGACAGTGCCACCCCGGCCGGCTGGACGGCGGCGGCCGGCGCGCTGCTCTCGTACGCCGCGTACACCGGCTCCGAACCCCACCGCACCGCCGCGGAGGAGGCGTTGGGCGTGGTGAAGGCGCTGGGGCCGAAGGCGCCGAGGTTCATCGGCTGGGGGCTCGCGGTGGCGGAGGCGCTGCTCGACGGCCCGCGTGAGGTGGCCGTCGCCGGGCCGGTCGGCGGTGAGCTGCACCGTACGGCGTTGCTGGGACGGGCGCCCGGCGCGGTGGTCGCGGCGGGGGAGACGTCCGGCTCCGAGTTCCCGCTGCTGGCGGACCGGCCGATGGTGGACGGCGCGCCGACCGCGTACGTGTGCAGGCACTTCGTGTGCGAGGCGCCGACCACGGACCCGGAGGCGCTGGCCCGCGCCCTCGGCGGTGCCGCGTCCTGACCGGCGGTCACAGCACGGCCCGCGCCCTCGGCGGTGCCGCGTCCTGACCGGCGGTCACAGCAGCAGGCCGCCCTCCAGGGTGTCCATGGCCTCGTTGATCATGGCCACCAGGTCGCCGGTCTGGCCCTGCTCGCCCCAGTACAGCGTCACCTCACGCAGTGCGCCCAGCACCGCCGCGACGAAGATCCGGATCTTCAGGTCGTCCGCTCTCCGGCCGGTGCGGTCGGCGAACACCTGAGCCAGAACCTTCGCCGTGTCCGACATGGTCTCCGTCATCCGCGCCCGGATGGCGGGGACCTCCACCATCAGCCGGGTGCGCTGGTGCAGCTCCTCGTTCTCCGTGGCGATGAGAGACGCCAGCGACTCGATCATCATCAACCGCACCGATACCAGGGGCGGTTCATCGGCCGGACGGCTCCGCAGCGAGGCCTCCATGACCGGGTCGTACTCGTCGGTGAGGACGATGTCCTCCTTGGTCGCGAAGTACCGGAAGACCGTGCTCGGCGACACCTCCGCCGCCTCCGCGATCTGCTCGATGGTCGTCGCGTCGTAGCCCTGCTCGGCGATCAGCCGGTAGGTCGCCTTCCGGATGGCGACCCGGGTCCTGAGCTTCTTGCGCTCGCGCAGCCCCAGCGGGGGCTGCGGCTGCGCGCCGGGTGCGGTGGCAGGGGTGTGAGAGGTGGCGGCCATGCTCGCCATTGTCAGGCATCGACGGGGGTGGCGGCCACGTCGGCCGGCTCCTCGCGCCCCGGCTTCATCGGGGCGGTCAGGAAGGCTCCGACCAGCAGGGCGCTGACCAGTGCGGTGGCGCCGATGACGAGCATGACCAGGCTCATGCCGTGCAGATAGGCGGCGTCGGCGGAGTCCGCGAGCCGCTGTACCCCGAGCTTCGCCGCGACGGCGTGGGCGGCGACGACCGAGTCCCCGGCCGAGTCCGCCGCGGCGGCCGGCAGCCCCGCGGTGTCGAGCCGGCCGCTGTAGGCGCCGGCGAGCAGGCTGCCCAGCAGGGCGATCCCGAGCGCGCTGCCCGTCTGGCGCACGGTCATCAGCAGTCCGGAGCCGCTGCCCGCCCGGTCCGGGGGCAGGGCGCCCAGTGCGGCGTCCATGGCGGGCACGACGGCGAAGCCGAAGCCGATGCCCGCGATGGAGAGCCAGAGCGCGGTGAAGCCGTAGCCGCTGTCCACCGTCGTACGGCTGCCGAGGAGCGCGGCGAAGGCGAGCACGACGAGTCCGGCCGACATCGTGGCGCGGGCCCCGAAGCGTGCGCTGAGCGGGCCGCCCGCCCGCGTCGCGACGATCAGCCCGCCCATCATCGGCAGCATCCGTACGCCCGTGCCGAAGGCGTCGTTGCCCAGTACGGCCTGGAGGTAGCCGGGCAGGATGAACATCAGCCCGGCCAGTACGAACATGACGAGTGTCGCGGCGAGTGTGCTGAGCAGGAACGTCCGCTGCCGCAGCAGGGCCATGTCGAGCATCGGGCGGGTGGCCTTGCGCTCACGCAGGACGAGTGCGGCGATCAGGAGCACGGAGGCGGCCAGCATCGCCAGGACCAGCGGGTCGCCCCAGCCTCGGCCCGGCGCCTCGATGACCGCGTAGATCAGGGTGCCGAGGCCGGTGGCGGTCAGCACGGTGGAGACGAGGTCGACCCTGGGGGCCGCGGGGTCGCGCGTCTCGGGGAGCAGGAACACGCAGGCGGCGACGCCGATGCCCACCATCGGGACGTTGACCACGAATACCGAGCCCCACCAGAAGTGGTCGAGCAGCCAGCCGCCCAGGATCGGGCCGAGCGGCATGCCGAGCGCGGAGGCGGCCGAGACGATACCGATGGCCTTCATCCGGTCCTTCGGCTCCCCGAACAACGAGGGCAGTACGGCCATGGCGAGCGGCATCACGAGGGCGCCTCCGACCCCCATCACGCAGCGGGCCGCGATCACGGTGGGCACATCGGTGGCGAGCGTGCCGATGACCGAGCCGGCGAGGAAGACGCCGAGACCGGTGATGAGCATCCGGCGTCGGCCGAAGCGGTCCCCGAGCAGACCCGCCGGAAGCATCAGCGCGGCGAACACCACGACGTACGCGTCGGCCATCCACTGCTGCTGGCCGGTGGTGGCCCCGAGATCACCGGCCATGGTCGGCAGCGCCACATTGAGGATGGTCATGTCGAAGCCCAGGACGAGCATGCTCGCCACCAGCGCGCCCAGGGCCCACCAGCGTCGGTTCATGGCGTACTCCTTTGAGAGTTACAGTCAAGTGACAGTAACTTTCAAAAGGTGGTTGGTGTCAACATGGGTCCCGGGCTCCCGGTGTCCGGGCATGCGAAAGGGCCGCGGCTCGAACGCCGCGGCCCTTTCCGGGATTCAGCTCTGGCTGTACGCCACCAAGGAGATGCCGACGTAGTGCACGACGAACGCCGCCAGGGTCAGTGAGTGGAAGACCTCGTGGAAGCCGAACCAGCGCGGTGACGGGTTCGGCCGCTTGATGCCGTAGATGACACCGCCGGCGCTGTACAGCACTCCGCCGACGACCACCAGTACGAGCACCGCGATCCCGCCGGTCCGCATGAAGTCGGGCAGGAAGAAGACCGCGGCCCAGCCCATCGCGATGTAGCACGGCGTGTAGAGCCAGCGCGGGGCGCCGACCCAGAACACCCGGAAGGCGATGCCCGCGACCGCCGCGCCCCAGACCGCCCACAGCAGCGGGGTTCCGGTCGAGCGGGGGAGGAGCAGCAGGGTCAGCGGGGTGTAGGTGCCCGCGATGATCAGGAAGATGTTGGCGTGGTCCAGCCTGCGCAGCACCGCCTCGCCGCGCGGCCCCCAGGTGCCGCGGTGGTAGACGGCGCTGACGCCGAACAGCAGGCACGCGGTCAGTATGTAGATCCCGCAGGCGATCCGGCCGCGGGTGGTGTCCGTGAGCGCGATGAGCACGATGCCCGCGATCAGGACCGCGGGGAACATGCCGGCGTGCAGCCAGCCGCGCATCAGTGGCTTCAGCTCGGCATGGTCGGTTCCGGCTGGTTCCAGCCCGGTGGGCTCGGGTGCGGCGGCGGCAGCAGTCATCCCCGCATCGTACCTACGCCACCGTAGGTTGCGGATATGAGTGGTGATGCTCACGTGGGCGGCCCCCTGGACATATGGGCGGAACGGTCGGATGATCAAATGAGTGCGGTCGGCACCGGATGAGCGCCAGGGGTAATTCGAAGGGGTAGAAGCATCCGGGTCGCAGCCCCCACGGGGCCTAACAGACAGACACCCTCATCAAGGAGCGATCGTGGCGCGCGACATCGCGGCTCCCCTCACTGTCCCCACCAACCACCAGGAGCTCGTCTCCTGGGTCGACGAGATCGCAGCCCTCACCGAGCCGGACCGGGTGGTCTGGTGCGACGGCTCCGAGGCCGAGTACGAGCGCCTGTGCGGGGAGCTCGTGGCCAAGGGCACGTTCACCGAACTCGACCCGGTCAAGCGCCCGAACTCCTACTACGCTGCCTCCGACCCGAGCGACGTCGCACGGGTGGAGACCCGTACGTTCATCTGCTCCGAGAAGGAGGAGGACGCCGGTCCGACGAACCACTGGAAGGACCCCGCCGAGATGCGGGAGATCTTCGTGGGCGGTGAGGGCGTCTTCCGAGGCTCCATGCGCGGCCGGACCATGTACGTCGTGCCGTTCTGCATGGGCCCCGTCGGCTCGCCGCTCTCCGCGATCGGTGTCGAGATCACCGACTCCGCCTACGTCGCCGTCTCCATGCGCACCATGACCCGCATGGGACAGCCGGTCCTCGACGAGCTCGGCACCGACGGCTTCTTCGTCAAGGCCGTCCACACCCTGGGCGCTCCCCTGGCCGAGGGCCAGGAGGACGTCCCGTGGCCGTGCAACTCCACCAAGTACATCTCGCACTTCCCCGAGGACCGCGAGATCTGGTCCTACGGCTCCGGCTACGGCGGCAACGCCCTGCTCGGCAAGAAGTGCTACGCGCTGCGCATCGCCTCCGTCATGGCGCGCGACGAGGGCTGGCTCGCGGAGCACATGCTGATCCTCAAGCTCACGCCGCCGCGCGGGGAGTCGAAGTACGTCGCGGCGGCGTTCCCGAGCGCCTGCGGCAAGACGAACCTCGCCATGCTGGAGCCCACCATCTCCGGCTGGACCGTCGAGACCATCGGTGACGACATCGCCTGGATGCGGTTCGGTGAGGACGGCCGGCTCTACGCGATCAACCCCGAGGCCGGCTTCTTCGGCGTCGCGCCCGGCACCGGCGAGCACACCAACGCCAACGCCATGAAGACCATGTGGGGCAACTCCGTCTTCACCAACGTCGCGCTCACCGACGACGGCGACGTCTGGTGGGAGGGCATGACGGAGGAGCCGCCCGCGCACCTCACGGACTGGAAGGGCAACGACTGGACCCCCGAGTCCGGTACGCCCGCAGCCCACCCCAACGCCCGCTTCACCGTCCCGGCCGGCCAGTGCCCGATCATCGCGCCCGAGTGGGAGGACCCCAAGGGCGTGCCGATCTCGGCCATCCTCTTCGGCGGCCGCCGCGCCTCGGCCGTTCCGCTGGTCACCGAGTCCTTCGACTGGCAGCACGGGGTCTTCCTCGGTGCCAACGTCGCCTCGGAGAAGACCGCCGCCGCCGAGGGCAAGGTCGGTGAGCTGCGCCGCGACCCGTTCGCCATGCTGCCGTTCTGCGGCTACAACATGGGCGACTACATGAAGCACTGGATCAAGGTCGGCGCGGACAAGCCGGACCAGTCCAAGCTGCCGAAGATCTACTACGTGAACTGGTTCCGCAAGAACGAGGCCGGCAAGTTCGTCTGGCCCGGCTTCGGCGAGAACAGCCGCGTCCTGAAGTGGATCGTCGAGCGCCTGGAGGGCAAGGCCGAGGGCGTCGAGTCCCCGATCGGCATCCTGCCGGCCAAGGGCTCCATCGACACCGAGGGCCTGGACCTCTCAGAGTCCGACCTGGACTTCCTGCTCAAGGTCGACAAGGAGGTCTGGCGCGAGGAGGCGGCGCTGATCCCCGAGCACCTCAACACCTTCGGGGACCACGCGCCGAAGGAGCTGTGGGACGAGTACCGCGCCCTGGTGCGGCGCCTGGGCTGAGGCCCTGGTCCGCCCCGTCCCGCACGCTGCGGGACGGGGCGGACCGCCGCCGTTCGGCCCCAGGTGCGGCGTGTCGGCCTGCAGGGGCCCGGGGTATTTATGTGGTCTTCATATGGTTCCTGCCATGCGTAGACACACACGGTTGCTCCATGTTCCGGCCGTGGCGGTGACGGCGTGCGCGGGAACCGCGCTGGGGCTGCTGCTGACCGCCACTCCGGGGCTCGCCGACCCCGCACCCGGTCCCTCGACGCGGGCGGGTGCATCGGTCCTGCTCGACGAGACCTTCACCGGTACCTCGGTACCCGACCCCGGGTTCGTCCCCCTGGACAACGCCTGTCTGACCGGAGCCTCGGCGGAACCGCCCGCCGACCAGTCCCAGGTCGGCCCGTGCGACGACCCCGCCACCCAGACCACTCCGCCCGTGCCGACCCCGGGGGAGACCCCGGGCTGGCTCCAGCTCACCGACCACGCCAATTACCGGGTCGGCGGGATGCTCTACAACCGTCCGCTCCCGGGCAACGGCGGGCTCGACGTCACGTTCGAGCAGTACCAGTACGGCACCAACGACTCCGGTGCCGACGGCATCGGCTTCTTCCTGGTGGACGGCTCCGTGGACCTCACGGAGGCGGGTGCGGACGGCGGCTCGCTCGGATACGCCCAGCGCAACCTGGATCCGGGTGTCAACGGCGGCTATCTCGGCGTCGGCCTCGACGCCTACGGCAACTTCGCCAACGACGCGGAGCTGCGCGGCAACGGCTGCCCCGACTCCCAGAAGTCCCCGGTCACCAGCGGGCTCCCGGTGACGGACACCGTCACACTGCGCGGTCCGGGACAGGGCGACGACGGTTACTGCTATCTCGACTCCACCATCGAGCCGGACGACACCCAGGCCTCGGGCTTCCGCTCCACGCTCCCGGGCAGCCTCCGCCAGCAGGGCACCGACCCGCTGCCCGCCAAGCGCACCGTGCACATCACGGTGAGCCCGGAGACCCGGCCGACCGTGAACGTCGAGATCGACTTCAACGACGGCGCGGGCTTCCAGCCCGTGCTGTCGACGCAGATGACGGCCGACGCGCCGCCCACGTACAAGTTCGGCTTCTCCGGATCCACCGGCGGCAGCATCGACACCCACCTGATCCGCGGGCTCCAGGCGAGCTCCGTCACCACCCTTGACCAGTTGAACCTGGTCAAGACGGTCGCGCCCCCGGACAACGCCGCGACCGAGCCGTTCGAGGTCGGTGACACGGTGCATTACCAGTTCCTGGTCACCAACACCGGCACCTCGGAGCTCACCGACGTCCAGGTCGCCGATCCGTCCGTGACCGACGTGACCTGCCCGCGCGACACTCTCGGGCCGATGGGCTCCAGCACCTCGTCCATGGTCTGCGAGGGAACCCATGTCCTCACCGAGGAGGACGTCGTCGACCACGACACCTTCACCAACACCGCGACGGCTCAGGGCGACCACGACGGTGACGACGTGACCTCCAACGAGTCCTCCGCCTCCGTGCCCGTCAAGGAGAAGGACCAGGCGCTGGAGATCTCCAAGAGCGCCGATCCGCAGACCGCCGAACAGGGCGACACCGTCACCTACACCATTCAGGCCGCCAACACGGGCGAGACCACCCTGAGCCCCGCCCACCTCACCGACGACCTGTCCGGGGTGCTCGACGACGCGGCGGTCACAGCGGGTCCGACCGCGACCACCGGCACCGCGACCGTCACCGGGAACACCCTCGACTGGTCCGGCGAACTGGCCCCCGGTGCCACCGCGACGATCACCTACACGGTCACCGTCAACGATCCGGACACCGGTGACGCGGTCCTGGACAACGCGGTCACCTCCGACACGCCCGGCGCGCGGTGCGCGACGGAAGGGGCGACCGAGCTCCCGTGCACGACGGAGGTCCCGGTGACGATCCCGAGCCCGAGTCCCAGCCCGACCGACTCCCCGAGCCCCACGCCGACTCCCACCTGGACGCACTCACCCCGTCCGACCCCCACCCCGTCGCACACCTGGCACCCGAGCCCGAAGCCCACGGATTCGCACGGTCCGAGCTGGAGTCCGGGCCCGCACCCCACGCACGACCGTCCCTCGGGACATCACCCGCCTCACACAAACCCCGGCGGACCCGGTGACCACGGCGGTCTCGCCAACACCGGAAGCACCACGGTGGGCATCGGCATCGCTGCCGTCCTGCTGCTGCTGGCCGGTCTCGCCACGGTCCGGTTCCGGACCCGGGGCAAGCACTGACCCGCTGAACCGAGAGTGACCGCGGCGAGGGCCGCGGTCAGGTGGCACCCGGTCCACGCGCCTCTACGGCACGTGGACCGGGGCCGTTCAGAGGGCGCCGACCAAGCGCGACGGGTCGGCGGAGAGCGCCGCGGTGTGGGCGTCCATGCGCTCGGCCGAGAGGATCGCGACGGCTGTGTCGGCGCGCGACGCCGCCACCACCAGGGTGCGGCCCGCGAGGGCGTGGGCGCGGCGGTGCAGGGCGGGGGCGGGCGCTGCGCTCAGACCGGCGTGCCGGGCGGGCGGTGTGCCGCGCAACCGGGCGACCTGTTCGGCGATGCGGTCGCCCGCCTCGCCGAGCCCCAGCTCGTCGGTGACCGCGAGGAGCGCGGCCAGATGTCCGGCGAGCTGGATGTCCAGCTCCTCCTCGCGGGTGCGGTGCGGGAAGTCGGCGTGGTCGGCCGGTGTGTGGACCGATTTGGTGCGGATCGGTTCGTACATGGATGGCCTCCTGGTGTTGCTGTGGATCCATCCTAGCTTAGATTCAGTCTAAAGTTATCCAGCTTCACGATTGATTGGTACGCACCATCGCCCGGACCGCGTCCACACCTCGCCGCACCCGTCGCCTACACCTGGCAGTAGCCGTCCAGGAAGCGGGCGATCCGGCCGATCGCGTCTGTCAGGTCCTCGGTCGAGGGCAGGGTCACGACCCGGAAGTGGTCGGTCTCCGGCCAGTTGAACCCCGTCCCCTGCACCACCATGATCTTCTCGGCCCGCAGCAGGTCGAGGACCATCTGCCGGTCGTCCTTGATCTTGTAGACCTTGGGATCGAGCCTCGGGAAGAGGTACAGCGCACCCTTCGGCTTCACGCACGTCACGCCCGGGATCTGCGTCAGCAGGTCGTACGCCACGTCCCGCTGCTCCAGGATGCGGCCGCCCGGCAGCACCAGGTCGTTGATCGACTGCCGCCCGCCGAGCGCGGTGGCCACCGCGTGCTGCGAGGGCATGTTGGCGCAGAGCCGCATGTTCGCCAGGATCGTCAGCCCCTCGATGTACGAGGAGGCGTGCGCCTTCGGGCCGCAGACCGCCATCCAGCCGGAGCGGTAGCCGGCCACCCGGTAGTTCTTCGACAGCCCGTTGAAGGTGAGGACCATCAGGTCGGGCGCGATGGTCGCGGTCGGGGTGTGGGTCGCTCCGTCGTACAGGATCCGGTCGTAGATCTCGTCGGAGCAGACGACCAGGTTGTGGCGGCGGGCGATCTCCGTCAGCCCGCGCAGCATCTCGTCGTCGTACACCGCACCCGTCGGGTTGTTCGGGTTGATGATCACCATGGCCTTGGTGCGGTCGGTGATCTTCCGCTCGATGTCGGCCAGGTCCGGCATCCAGTCGGACTGCTCGTCGCACCGGTAGTGCACGGCCGTGCCGCCGGCCAGCGAGACCGACGCCGTCCACAGCGGGTAGTCCGGAGCCGGGACCAGCACTTCATCGCCGTCGTCGAGCAGCGCCTGCATCGACATCTGGATCAGCTCGGACACGCCGTTGCCCAGGTAGACGTCCTCGACGTCGAGGTCGATCCCCTTGGTCTGGTAGTGCTGCATCACCGCCCGCCGCGCGGACAGCAGCCCCTTCGCGTCGCCGTAGCCGTGCGCCCCGGAGAGGTTGCGCAGGATGTCCTCAAGGATCTCCGGCGGGCACTCGAAGCCGAACGCGGCGGGGTTGCCGGTGTTCAGCTTGAGGATGCGATGGCCTGCCGCTTCCAGCCGCATCGCCTCCTCCAGCACGGGGCCCCGGATTTCGTAACAGACGTTGGCGAGCTTCGTGGACTGGATGACCTGCATGTCTGCGAGCTTACGACTGTGTTTCGCGGGGTGCCCGGCCTTTCCCCGCAGGTTGACCCAGCCGGGTCGCCCGGTCCACCAGGCCCGGCTTCCATCCCATGCGCCGACCGCCCGCGAACCGTGGGAACGCGGGGCGCGGACGGGGGCCGGGCTTGGAAAGGCGTGGGGCAGGGGCGTGACGGAGCAGGCCGGGTGAGATGCGCCACGGAGGCCTCGGCCGGGGGGCGCGCGGGGCCTTGGGGTCTTGGGGCGCGGGGCGCTTGTGGGGTGCGGGGTGCTCCGGCGGGCCGGTTCCGTCCTCAATCGCCGGACGGGCTTGAGTGGTGCGGGTGCTCCCCTGCACGCCCCCGAATCCGCCCGTCGCGCGTCTGCGACAGCAGTCCGGCCGGTGTGCAGACGCGCACGATGCCGGGGTGGGGACGTGCAGGGGAGTCCCCGCAGAAAATGGCGTACGACCCGGGTCCCTCACGTACCCGGGTGAACACGCCATTTTTGAGGAGACGCCCCGGAGGGGCACCACCCCCCACCCACCGGGCAGGCGCACCCCACGAACAAGCCGCACCCGCACACCAAGCCCGTCCGGCGTTTGAGGACGGAACCGGTCAGCGCGGGGCCCCGCGCCACGATCTCGCCGATCCACCCCTTGTGCGGCTCCTCTCCATGCGCCAACATGCGCATGTCAAACCGGAAGAACTTCGGTCGCAGAGGCCCCACACGCTCTGCGCAGGTCACTTGAGGGGACCCCCACATGAAAAAGCCTCTCGTCGGTGCGCTCTTCGCCGTGCTGCTCCTCGGAGCCGGTACGGCGCCCGCGACCGCGGCCACAAGCCACGACGCGACAGCACCCAGCACGGTCAAGGCGGCAGCGTCGTCGAGCCACACGGCGGTCCGGGCGAAGGCCAGGACCAAGGCGGTCGGCTTCGCCGGAACCGTGGCGCTCAGCAACTGTTCGGGATCGGTCGTCCGTACGCCCGGCTCACAGTCGGACGACCCCGCGCTCGTGCTCTCCAACGGGCACTGCATGGAGTCCGGATTCCCCGGGCCCGGTGAGGTCGTGAAGGACCAGCCGTCCACCCGCAGCTTCACCCTGCTGAACGCCTCCGGCGGCGACCTCGGCACGGTGCGGGCGAGCAAGATCGCGTACGGCACGATGACGGACACCGACATATCGGTGTACCAACTCACCTCCACGTACGCCCAGATCGAGAGCAAGTACGGCATCAAGGCGCTGGAGCTCGACACCGCGCACCCGGTGCAGGGCAAGGCGATCACCGTGGCGTCCGGCTACTGGAAGCGCACGTACAGCTGCAACGTCGACGGGTTCGTCTACCGCCTCAAGGAGGGCGAGTGGACCTGGAAGGACTCGGTCCGCTACACCTCCGCCTGCCAGACCATCGGCGGCACCTCCGGCTCCCCGGTGATCGACGACGCGACCGGCAAGGTCGTCGCCGTCAACAACACCGGTAACGAGGACGGGCAGGAGTGCACGGACAACAATCCGTGCGAGGTCGACGAGAACGGCCAGGTGACGGTCCGCGAGGGCATCAACTACGCCCAGGAGACGTACGGCATCGTGCCGTGCATCGGGGCGGGCAACAAGTTCGACCTGGACGCAGCGGGTTGTGAGCTGCCCAAGCCGTAACGGCCCCGGACACGGCGGACCGCCCGGCCTACGGCGGCCGGGCGGTCAGGTAGTCAGGCAGTGAGGTGGACCGGGTGGGGTGGGGCGGCAGCTTCCGCCCCACCCGGCCCACCCGTGCCTCAGATCTTGCGCCAGCGGGCGTTCGCGAAGGAGAAGAGGCCGAAGGCCGCCAGGCCGACGGCGATCAGGGCCAGCAGCCACGGCCCCGCCGGAGTCGAGGCGAAGGAGCGCAGGGTGTCGTCCATGCCCTTGGCCTCGCTGGAACGGGCCTTCAGCGCGGCGGACACGGCGAATCCGCCGGCGACCGCGAAGACGATCCCTCGCGAGAGGCCACCGAAGACTCCGACCACGTCGACCCCGCGCCGCTGCACCCGCGACATGGCTTCCATCCGCAGGTGCTTGTGGAACTTGCGCATCACGGCCCGGCCCGCGATCCACAGACCCGCGCCGAGCACGACGACACCGGCCACGCCCACGATCCAGCGGCCGCCCGGCAGGTCCAGCACCTTCGCCGTCACGTCCTGGGACTTCGAGTCGCTGGAGCCGCTGCCACTGCTCTTGCTGCCCGCGGCGAAGGACAGGACCGAGTAGGCGACGAAGCCGTAGAACACGGCCCGGCCCGCCGATGTGAGCCGCTTGGTGGCCTTGTCCCCGTCCTCCCCAGGGGCCCCGAAGAGCGCCTCTGACAGCCGCCACAGGGCCATGCCCACCACGGCTATCCCGAGAACCCACAGCAGCACCGAGCCGAAGGGCTTCTGGGCTATCTCCGAGAGGGCGCCGCCCCGGTCGGCCTGCTTCTTGCTGTCCCCGCCGTTGAAGGCGATCCGCAGCGCGAGGAAACCGACCAGGAAATAGATCACACCGCGAGCGATGAAGCCCGCGCGTCCGCCCATCTCGACCGCTTTGCTGTCGCCGGCCCGGCGAGCCTTCCCTTTGCCTCTTTGCGCTGCCGCAGATGTATTCATGTCCCCCGGTTGCCCGGGAGAGCGATCGGGAAACGATTCCGCCGCGGCCGGGAGAGAGTTCAGGTGCCGGGGTGTGGACCGCCGGGCCCTGGGCACCTGGCTTTCCGGAGGTTGATAAAGATGGTTCCCCTGCTTGTCGTTCTTCTGATCGTTCTGTTGCTGTTCGGTGCCGGGTTCGCGCTCAATCTGCTCTGGTGGATCGCGGGCATCCTGCTGGTGCTGTGGCTGCTGGGATTTCTCCTGCGGTCGGGTTCCGGCACCGCTCGCGGCCGTTGGTACCGATGGTGAGTCGCGGGCGTCAGGGCGTGTCCGTGCGCCCTGACCCCGGGCCCCGTCGGACGGCGGTCTCGATGCCGTCCAGCAGGACGTCCAGTCCCGCGGTGAACGTCTCCCGTGCCTCGCGCTCCGGATACGGCACCGCGTCGTCCCCCGCCGGTTCCGGCCGCGCCGACTCCCGCTCCATCCGGCTCAGTTCCGGGTAGCGGTCCGCGAAGTCCGGGACCAGCTCCATGAGCGCCGCCGAGCGGGCGTACCACCATTCCTCGTCCGCACGCCCCGTCGCCGACGCCGCCTCGCGCGCGTCGGCGACGGTCTGCGCGGCGCCCCGCACGAAGTGGAACAGCGTCCCGACCAGGCGCCGCAGCACCCCGGCGTCGAGCCCCGTGCCGTAGAGGAGGCGCACGAGCGCGTCCAGTCCGGCGTACTCGTGCGGGCCGAGCACCGGACGGGCCTGGGAGACCTGGAGCACCCACGGGTGGCGCAGGTAGAACGCGAGGGTGTCGCGCGCCCAGTCCGTCAGATCCTTACGCCAGTCGCCCGATCCGGCACGGCCTGCGGGGAGTTCCGCGTGTGCCGCGTCGTACATCAGGTCCAGCAGCTCGCTCTTGCCGGGAACGTAGGTGTAGAGCGCCATCGCCGTGCGCCCCAGCCGCTCGCCCACCGCCCGCATCGACAGCGCGGCCATGCCGTTCTCGTCGGCCACGGCGATCGCGGCGGTCACGATCGCGTCGGCCGTCAGCCCCGGCCTGGGCCCCGGACCGGCTGCCGCACCTGCCTCGCGCGGTGCGGCCGAACGCCACAGCAGCGACATCGACCGACGGGCATCGCCCTGCCCGGCATAGACCACCACTTGCGACTCCTTACGTCGTAAAGTAACTTCGGTCCAGCAATTCCTTATGGCGTAAAGTACCAAAGTCGGCTGAGGGGCTGGTTTCGCGTGGTGGTGCAGGGGCTGGCTGTGTCGTATGTGCGGGTCGAGGGTGTCGAGCGGATCAGCCCGCGGATGCTGCGGATCAGCTTCTCCGGGGACGGGCTGGCGTCGCTCATGGAGGACCGCCCCGATCAGCAGATGAAGCTCTGCTTCCCGAGGCCGGGGCAACGGGTGCCCCGGCTGCCGGAGCCGGACGCCCAGGACGCCTACGGCATGCGCTGGTACGAGGCGTACCTCGCGATCCCCGAACCGGAGCGGCCGCTCATGCGGAGCTTCACCGTCCGCTCGTACCACCCCGGTTCCGGCCTGATGGCCGTCGACTTCGTGCTCCACGGCGACGAGGGGCCCGCCACCCGATGGGCCCGTACCGCCGGGCCGGGGGACGTGGCCGGCATGGTCGGCCCGTCCTCCGCGTACGCCAGGCCGCTGCCCGGGGCCGGGCACCTGCTGCTGGCCGGTGACGAGTCGGCGCTCCCGGCGATCGGGACGATCCTCGAAGCCCTGCCGGCCGGGGCGCGGGCGACGGTCTGCGCCGAGGTGGCCGACGCCGCAGAGGAGCAGCGGTTCGACAGCGCGGCCGAGGTGACGGTGTGCTGGGTGCACCGGGACCGGGGCGCATCGCTGCTGGACGCGGTCCGGTCCGCCGCACTGCCGCAGGGCGATACGGCCGGCTGGCTCGCGGGCGAGGCCGGTACGGTCCGGGCGCTGCGCCGCCATCTCGTGGAGGAGCGCGGACTGCCCCGGTCCGCCGTCGAGTTCAGCGGTTACTGGCGGCGGTCGCTCACCCAGGACGACGCGCCCACGGAGGAGGACCTCGCGTGGGCGGCGGAGCGGTCGGCGGAGACTCCCTGAGCGCGGAGACTCCCTAAGCGGGGCGCCCGGAGCGCACGGAGCGGCCGGCCAGGGTCTGGGTCCGCTTCCCGTCCTCGATGACGAAGCGGCCGTCGATCAGTACGTGCGGGATGCCGAACGGCAGGGTGCGCGGCTCCTCGAACGTGGAGCCCGCCGCCACCGTCGACGGGTCGAAGAGGACCAGATCCGCCCGGTAGCCCTCGCGCACCAGCCCTCGGTCGGCCAGCCGCAGCCGGGCCGCCGGACGGGACGTGAGGTGGGCGACGCACTCCTCCAGGCCGAGGATGCCCAGCTCCCGGGTGTACCGGCCGAGGTACTGCGGGAAGGTGCCGTAGGCGCGCGGGTGGGGTTTGTCGCCCTGGAGGATGCCGTCGCTGCCGCCGGTGTGGACCCGGTGGCGCATGATCTGCCGGACGTTCTCCTCGTGGCCCACGTGCTGGAGGATCGTCGTGCCGAGCCGGTCGTCCTGGAGGACCCGCCGCGCGGTCACCCAGGGCTCCTCGCCGCGCAGCCGCGCGGACTCGGCCACCGTACGGCCGACGTAGCCGTCGAGGCCGGGCACGCTGACGCCGGAGATCTCGATGCGGTCCCACTCGATCGGCACGCCGTGGCAGCCGTCCGCCCCGACGACCTCCATGTCGTGGCGGATCCGCGCCGCCGTCGTGTCGTCGGCCAGCCGGGAGAGGATCGATTCGGGGCCGCCCTCGCTCGCCCAGCTCGGCAGCATGGCGACCAGGGTCGTGCAGCCCGGGGTGTAGGGGTAGGTGTCGAGGGAGATGTCGGCGCCCGCGTCCAGGGCCCGGTCCAGGAGGGTGAGCAGCTCCGGCGCCTTCCCCTCGTTCACGCCGAAGTTCATGGTGGCGTGGGCGAGGTGCAGGGCGCAGCCCGCGGTACGGGTGAGCCGCACCATCTCCTCGTACGCCTCAAGGGCGCCCGCGCCGTAGGAGCGGTGGTGCGGGCAGTAGTAGCCGCCGTGTTCGGCCACCACCCGGCACAGCTCGGTGAGTTCGGCGTCGTCCGCGTACATGCCCGGGGTGTAGGTGAGCCCGGAGGACATGCCGACGGCGCCCTCGGTCATGGACCGGGCGACGAGTTCCTTCATCCGGGTCAGCTCGGCCTCCGTGGCGGGCCGGTCGTCCCAGCCGACCGCGTACATCCGGACGGTGCCCTGCGGGATCAGGTAGGCGGCGTTGACGGCGATGCCCTGTCCGCCGAAGTTGCGGTCGAGCCGGTCCAGGTACTCGCCGACCGTGCGCCAGTCGAAGTCGATGTCGCTGCCGTCGCCGTTCCAGCCGGTGATGGAGCGGCGGACCTCCGCGAGGGTGCGGTCGTCGACCGGGGCGTACGACAGCCCGTCCTGGCCGATGACTTCGAGGGTGACGCCCTGGGCGGCCTTCGCGCTGTGGTCGGGATCGCGGAGCAGCGCGAGGTCGCTGTGGGCGTGCATGTCGATGAAGCCGGGGGAGAGGGCGAGACCGTCGGCGTCCAGGGTGCGCGTGCCGGTGGGGCGGGGGCCCGGGGCGTGCTCCGGGTGGATCTCCGCGATCCGGCCGTCGCGGACGGCGACATCGGCGCGGTAGGAGGGGGCGGAGGTGCCGTCGATGACGCGCGCGTCGCGGATGACCAGGTCCATGGGGGGTGCCTTTCGAGGGGGTGCTGTTCAGCCTCGCCGGCGTTTGAGGCGCGGGGTCCGGGGCGGAGCCCCGGACACGGGAACGGGCGGGGTGGGGAAAGGCACCCCGCAGGGGATCAGAAGAACGTGCGGATGTAGTCCGTGACCGTGCCGTCCGCCGCGACCAGCGGAATCAGCTGCCACTTGTCGAAGCTCGTGCAGGGGTGCGAGAGCCCCATCCCCACCCAGTCCCCGACCTCCAGCTCGGCCCCGTCGGCCGTCCGTACCCACGCGTGCTGGTCGGACAGTCCGGTGATCTCGATCCCCGATGCCTCGCGGACCGATCCGTCCCGCCCCGACCGCACGACCTGCGCCACCGGCAGGTCCAGGTCGTAGGCCGCGTCCCGCTTGCCCGCGTTGAGGAACGCCTGCCCGGGGGAGGGGCGGGAGACGACCTGCGCCCAGAGCCGGAAGGCGGGCTGCAGCGCGCCCTCCTCGGGGACCCGGTTGAAGGGGGTCAGGTGGCGGTAGTGGCCGTCGTCGTGCGAGACGTACGCCCCGGAGCGGAGCAACTTGAGTACGGGGGAGGACAGTTCCGGGATCTCCGCGAACACGTCCGCCACCGCGTCGAACCACGCGCTGCCGCCCGCACTGATCACGATCGGCTCACCGGCCCCGAGCGCGGCGAACCGCCCCCGCGCGTCGAACTCCGCGGCCAGCGCGACGAGCCGGCGCAGCCAGTCCCGTACCCGCTCACCGGAGGCCTGCGGCACCTCGCCCTCGTAACCGGCCACGCCCACCAGACGCAGGGTCCCGGCCTCGGCCACCGCGTCCGCGACCTCGGCGCAGTCGGCCTCGGTACGGGCCCCCGTGCGGGCGCCCTCGCCGGCGCCGAGCTCCACGACGACGTCGACCGGGCGGGAGGCACCGGCCGCGCGCAGCGCCTCGTCCATCAGCTCGACGCCGCGCACCGAGTCGACGTAGCAGACGAACCGGAAGCCGGGGTCGGCGTCCAGCTCACCCGCGAGCCACCGCAGCGCGGCGGCGTCCACGAGCTCGTTGGCGAGGAAGATGCGCTGGATCCCGTAGGCCCGGTAGACCCGCGCCTGGTGCGGGACGGCCGCGGTGATGCCCCACGCGCCGTGCTCCAGCTGACGGGCGAACAGCTGCGGGGACATCGACGTCTTGCCGTGCGGGGCGAACGCGAGGCCGTGCCGCTCGGCGTACGTCTCCAGCAGGGCGAGGTTGTGCTCGACGGACTCGGCCGACAGGGCGAGCACCGGGGTGGTGAACCCGCCGGTG
This sequence comes from Streptomyces sp. NPDC104307, assembly GCF_055584045.1. NCBI lineage: Bacteria > Bacillati > Actinomycetota > Actinomycetes > Kitasatosporales > Streptomycetaceae > Streptomyces > Streptomyces sp. NPDC104307. Next base: position 232,433 of record NZ_JBVJMU010000009.1, on the reverse strand, counting down.
AAGAGGGAGCGCCGCTCGGCGGCCAGCGCCGCCACGGTCAGCCCCTGCGCGTCGGGCGGGAGCGCCTTGAACCGGTGGTCGACCCGCTCGTCGGCGAGTCCGGCCAGACCGGTCAGCCCGGCCACGGGACGGTCGGCAGCCTCGGCAGCCATGGGGTGCCTCCTCGATCGAAGTAGGTCATCGTCGTACTGTTGCGTTGCAGCATATGCAACACCCATTGCGCATATCGCTCAGGGCTGTCTAACATCCGAGCCGACGCCCGGTCAATGGTGAGAACCGGTGCCGCCCGCAGACCAAGAGGAGCCCCGAGTGTCCGGAACCCCGGCCAGGACCGCCGCCGACGCAGCGACCACGGATGTCGTCTGCCTCGGTGAGTCCATGGTGACGTTCCTGCCCTCGCAGCCGGGGCGCCTCGCCGACGTGCCGTCCTTCGGCCGGGGCATCGGCGGCGCGGAGTCCAACGTCGCCTGCGCGCTCGCCAGGGCCGGACACCGGGCGGCCTGGGTGAGCCGGGCCGGGGCGGACGGCTTCGGCGACCACCTCGTCGACACGATCGCCGGCTACGGCGTCGACACCTCCGCCGTCCGGCGCGACCCCGACCGCCCCACGGGCATCTACTTCCGCACGGCGACCGACCGCGCGGCCGACGTCCACGAGGTGGCGTACTACCGGGCCGGCTCCGCCGCCTCCGCGATGTCCCCCGCCAACGTCCCGTACGAGGCGCTGCTCGCCGGCCGGGTCCTGCACCTGTCCGGCATCACCGCCGCGCTCTCCGCCGACTGCCTGGCGCTGCTGCGCGAGCTGACCGCCCCGCGCCCCGGCCGCCCGCTCGTCTCCTTCGACGTCAACCACCGGCCCGGACTGTGGCGGGGCGGCGAGGCCTCCCCCCGCGTCCTGCTGGAGCTGGCCCGGGGCGCGGACCTCGTCTTCGTCGGGGACGACGAGGCGGAGGAGGCCTGGGGGATCACGGGCGCGGAGGCGATCCGCGCGGCGCTGCCGGAACCGGCGGTCCTGGTCGTGAAGCGGGGGGCGGAGGGCGTGACGGTCTTCTCGGGGCTCCGCCCCGAACCCCGCTCCTCGATCGCCGGAGGGGCTGATCTTCCGCCCGACACCGTCACGGACGTCCCCGCCCTCCGGGTCGACGTCGTCGCGCCCGTCGGAGCCGGTGACGCCTTCGCGGCCGGATTCCTCTCCGCCACCCTGCGCGGACTGCCCGTCCGCGACCGGGCCCGGCACGGCCACCTGATGGCCGCAGCCGCCCTCACCGTCCCCGGCGACCTCACCGACCCGCCCGCCCGCGACCGGGCCGACCGCCTGGTGGCCCTCGACGACACCGCCTGGGGGAGACTGCGTCTCGGCCCCGGGTGGACGGGGGACGACCAGGAGGGTACGTACGCAATGAGCGAGGGATTCGGCAAGAGGGGCGTCAGCGGCGAAAGCCGGGCTGCGGACGGCGAGGGACGCGCATGAGCCAGACCGTCGACCGGGCGCTGAGCATCCTGCCGCTGCTCGCGCAGGGACCCGCCGACCTCGGGCAGGTGGCCGAGCGGCTCGACGTCCACAAGTCCACCGCGCTGCGGCTGCTGCGTACGCTCCACGAGCACGGACTCGTCTACCGGCAGCAGGACCAGCGCTACCGGCTCGGCGCACGGCTCTTCGCGCTCGCCCAGGAGGCCGTCGAGAACCTCGACGTCCGGGAGATCGCCCACCCGCACCTCGCCGAACTCAACGAGAGCTGCGGACACACCGTCCACCTCGCGGTGTACGAGGAGAACGAGGTCCTCTACATCGACAAGGTCGAGAGCCGCTACCCGGTCCGGATGTACTCCCGGATCGGCAAACCCGTCGCGATCACCGTCGCCGCCGTCGCCAAACTCCTGCTCGCGGACCTGACGGAGCCGGAACGGCGCGCCGTCGCGGAGAAGCTCGACTACCCCATGTACACGTCCCGTTCGACCCCCGGCGCCGGCGCGTTCCTCAAGGAGCTCGCCGCCGTACGCGAACAGGGCTGGGCCACCGACCTCGGTGGCCACGAGGAGTCCATCAACTGCGTCGGCGCCCCCATTCGCGGCGCCGACGGGCGCGTCGTCGCCGCCATGTCGGTCTCCGCACCGAACGTGGTCGTCACGGCGGAGGAACTCCTCACCCTGCTCCCGCTGGTGCGGCGCACCGCCGACACCATCAGCCGGGAGTACTCCGGCACCACCCGACCCAAGAAAGCCTGATCAGCGATGACCGACAAGACCCCCCTCACCCCGAGCACCCACACCGCCCCGCCCGCGAAGTTCTCGCACGGGGTACGCAAGGGGAACATCCTCCAGGTCGCCGGCCAGGTCGGCTTCCTGCCCGCCGTGGAGGGCCAGGCCCCGACCCCGGCCGGACCCACCCTGCGTGAGCAGACCCTCCAGACCTTCGCCAACGTCAAGGCGATCCTGGAGGAGGGCGGCGCGAGCTGGGACGACGTGATGATGATGCGCGTCTACCTCACCGACGTCGACCACTTCGCCGAGATGAACGAGATCTACAACACCTACTTCGGCGAGCAGGACCTCAAGGCCGCCCCCGCCGCCCGTACGACGGTCTACGTCGGTCTGCCCAAGGGCCTGCTCATCGAGATCGACGCCCTCGCGGTGCTCGGCTGAGCCTGATCACCACCTTGCCGCACCCGCACCACCGCACCACGCACGGCACGGCGCCCCGCCCCACCGGGGCGCCCTGCCGCGCTCCTCCCTACCCGAAGCCCCATGGACGACAACGGAGTTACCCATGCAGCTCGCCGCCAGCCCCCCACCGGTCGAGACGCCACCCCACACCGGTGGACTCCTCCTCCTCATGGACGGGACGGCCGGTCTCCTGACCGTCGCCGTCCTCGGTATCGCGCTCCTCCTCTTCCTGATTATCAAGGTCAGGCTCCAGCCGTTCGTCGCACTCCTCGCCGTCTCCATAGCCGTCGGCCTGGGCGCCGGACTCTCCGTCACCGAGCTCTTCGGTACGGTGCAGAGCTCCGCCGCCGTCTCCATCATCGAATCCGGCATGGGCGGCATCCTCGGCCATGTGGCGATCATCATCGGCCTCGGCACGATGCTCGGCGCGATCCTCGAAGTCTCCGGCGGGGCCGAGGTGCTGAGCGCCCGGCTGCTGAACCTCTTCGGCGAGAAGCGTGCCCCGCTCGCCATGGGCCTGACCGGTCTGATCTTCGGTATCCCGGTCTTCTTCGACGTCGGCATCTTCGTCCTCGCGCCGATCGTGTACGCCGCCGCCAAGCGCTCGGGCAAGTCGATCCTGCTGTACGCGATGCCGCTGCTCGCGGGTCTGTCCATGACCCACGCCTTCCTGCCGCCGCACCCCGGACCGGTCGCCGCCGCAGGCCTCTTCCACGTCTCCCTCGGCTGGGTCATCCTGATGGGCGCCCTCGTCGGCATCCCGTCCGTACTGGCCGCCTGGGGCTACGCCGCCTGGATCGGGAAGCGGCTCTTCGTCGACGTCCCGCAGGACATGGTCGAGGCGGCCGAGGAGGCCAAGGCCGCCGTCGTCACCGAACAGCGCGCCGCGGGAGTCACCCCGCAGGAGGCCCCGGTCGCGCTCGGCACCGTACTCGGGATCATCGGCACCCCGCTGCTGCTGATCCTCGCCGCGACGTTCTCCTCCATCGCGCTGGACCCCTCGACGCTCCGCTCGGTCATCGAGTTCTTCGGCCACCCGTTCGTCGCCCTGACCATCGCGCTGCTGCTCGCGTACTACCTGCTCGGCATCCGGCGCGGCTGGTCCCGCAAGTCCCTGGAATCGGTGTCGACCTCCTCCCTCAAGCCGGTCGGCAACATCCTGCTGGTCGTCGGCGCGGGCGGGATCTTCGGCGCCGTGCTCAAGAACAGCGGCATCGCGGACGCGCTCGCGGACACCTTCAACGACGTCGGCCTGCCGGTCATCCTGCTGGCCTGGCTGATCTCCGCGGTGCTGCGCATCGCGCAGGGTTCCGCGACCGTCGCCATCGTCACCACGGCGGGCATCGTCGTGCCGCTGGTCGAGGGCCAGGGCATGTCGCAGCCGCATCTGGCGCTGATCATCATGGCGATCTCGGCCGGTTCGATCATCGCCTCGCACGTGAACGACGGCGGCTTCTGGATGGTGTCGAAGTACTTCGGCATCTCGGAGCGCGACACCCTGAAGTCCTGGACGGTGCTGGAGACGGTCCTGTCCGTCGCGGGCTTCGCGGTCGCGTCGCTGCTCAGCCTGGTGATCTAGCCTCCATCGGGCTTATGGCCCGTGACACGCAGCAGCGCCGCCGGGGGAGCGGCGGCGCTGCTGGTCATGGACGCGGGCCCCGTGGTGCGGGACTGCGGAAGGTTACGGCAGGCCGTGCACGTGCGGTCCGACGGCGTTGGACCAGGCGTTGCCCGACTTGGCGTCCCAGTTGGTCGACCAGGTCATCGCGCCGCGCACACCGGAGTAGGTCTTCGACGGCTTGAAGGAGCCGCAGCCGGTGCCCTTGGCCAGGCAGTCCAGGGCCGCGTTCACGACCGAGGGGGCGACGTAGCCGCTGCCCGCGCCACTGGTGGAGGCGGGGACACCGAGGCCGACCTGCGAGGGGTCGAGGCCGCCCTCCAGCTGGATGCAGGCGAGCGCGGTGAGGAAGTCCACCGAACCCTGCGAGTAGACCTTGCCGTCGCAGCCGAGCATCGAACCGCTGTTGTAGTACTGCATGTTGACGACGGTCAGGATGTCCTTGATGCCGAGTGCCGTCTTGAAGTACTCACCGGCGGTGGACTGCATGTCGATGGTCTGCGGCGCCATCGTGATGACGAGGCCGGAGCCCGCCTTCTGCGACAGCGAGCGCAGCGCCTTCGTCATGTACGTGGAGTTGACGCCGTTCTCCAGGTCGATGTCGACACCGTTGAAGCCGTACTCCTGGATGAGCGAGTAGACGGAGTTGGCGAAGTTGGTCGCGGACGCGTCGCTGTTGACCGAGACCGAGCCCTTCTCGCCGCCGACCGAGATGATGACGTTCTTCCCGGCCGCCTGCTTCGCCTTGATGTCGGCCTTGAACTGGTCGACGGTGTAGCCGTTCAGCCCGGCGGTGTCCAGGTTGAAGGTGACGGCGCCGGGTGTGGTGGTGGCGTCGGCGAAGGAGACCGCGATGATGTCGTAGTTCGCGGACACGTCGCTGAGCTTCTGCACGGTCGCGCCGTTGTTGAAGTTCTGCCAGTAGCCGGTGACGGCGTGCTTGGGCACGGAGGTGGACGGGACGCCCGGGTCGGTGCCGCCGCCCCCGACGGCCGTACGGCCGCTGACCGAAGCGGACTTGACGGACTCACCGGCCGCGTTGGTGGCGGTCACCGTGAACTGGTACGCCGTATTGGCCGTGAGTCCGGTGACGGTGGCCGAGTTGCCGGTCGTGGTGGTGACCTTCGCGCCGTCCTTGTAGACGGTGTAGCCGGTCGCGCCGGACACCGCGTTCCAGGAGAGGGAGACGGAGGAGGCCGTGGTCGTGCCGACCGCGAGACCGGCCGGGGCGGCGGGGATCGTCGGGCCGGGGTCGGTCCCGCCGCCGCCGTCGGGGCCGCTCACCGAGAGGTCGTCGACGAAGTAGGCGGACTGGCCGTACCAGCCGTGCGTGTACACGGTGACCGAGGTGGTGTTCGCCCCGGTCTTGAAGCTGGTCGAGAGCTGGGACCAGCTGCTGGAGCCAGGCGTCCAGGTGGACACGTCGGTGGTGCCGGTGCCGCTGACGCCCAGGTAGGCGTAGCCGCCCTGGACCCAGGAGCTGAGCGCGTAGGTCGAGTTGGGCTTCACCGCGACGGTCTGGGTGCACTGGGCGTTGTCCTGGCCGGCCGGGGTGGCCTTGAGGGCGGAGGTGCCGCCGTGCACGGGGGACGAGACGGTGGCGCCCGAGCCGCCGGAACAGGTCCAGTTGGCGAGGCCCGATTCGAAGCCCGCGTTCTTGGCCACGTTGACGTCGGCGGCCTGCGCGGTGCTGACGAGACCGGTGACGGTCAGGGCGCCGGCCGCGACGACGGCCACGGCGGCGCCCAGCGCCTGACGGGTGCGACGCCCTCTTCGGCTGGTTACGGGGGAACGTTCCACTTGCTGCCTCCGTGGGGGAGTTATGGGGATGGCGGGGGAGCGACACGGGGATGTCGGGGGTGTGGAATCGAGGAACGGTGGCCACCGCTGGCCGATAAACTGGTCCAGACCAATCAAGTTGTCAAGACCTCTGGCAGCGGCAGCTGTCCGCGCACGCCGCCGGCCCGTGGACGGCAACCGGCTGCCCGGCGCGCGTCCCTCTCACGGGTGACGTGAGCGACGGGGCCGGACAGTGACGGTTTCCGCCGCCCTTTCGTATGGCAAGTGCATGTCAAGATCCACAGTGACGTGCGCAAATGAATTCCAGCGGTACGGAAATGAGAATGCCTGACAGTAACCCTCCGCAGTGGTACGGGAGTTAACAACCTTCGGTTTGGTCCGATTTCGTACGGGAGCGTTGTACCGGCGATGGAACAGTGGTGCTGTTGCCGCGTTCCTTTGGGTGTTCTCTGCCGTGTAGGACACGGTTAAAGTGCTGGAGGAGGGGCTGAGGCGGAAGCGCGGAGCAGTAGCGATTGCGGCCGACGTCAAGGCGACGCCGACCGGGACCGAACGGGGAACAGCGTGCCGACCGCAATAGCAGTGACCAGCACCGATCTGGTCCTGCCGCCGACAGACCAGCAGACGCCGACAGCGGCCCTGCTCCAGTCGCCCGATGACCAGGCGCTGGATCTGGCAATCGGCGACATGCACATGATGCTGGAGCGGCACGGGTACGTAATCGCTGTGTACCCGACAGGAATCGCACTCGCGCACGAACGGCGGCTGCACGCCGTCCGCTCGGTGCTGGAGAGCGACCGCATCGCGCTGCTCAAGGTGGATCTGCCGCCGCTGGGCGTGGCCGTGCTGGTCAGGCAGTTACGCCAGCTGTCCGTCTGCGACTTCAGCCCCGGAGTGATCGCCTCCTCCGTGCGGCTTCTGTCCCACTACATCCACGCGGGCGCCCTGCTGAATTCGGTGACCAGGTTCGACCGCGTCCCCGTCAGCCTGAAGACCCACGCCCATTCCTGGTTGCCCGGCTCCCAGTTCGCCGTACTCGCCGGACCGAATCCGCAGCTCATCAAGGTCGGTCCGGCGGCGGAGCCGTTGGCGGGACCACAGTTTGGCACCCATCTGCAGGTGGCCCAGGGGCAGTTGCAGTCCGATTGGGTGCGGCAGACCCTGGCGCCCGCCTGGAAGGTACAGGCGATTCAGGACGCAAAGCTTCCCGCTGAATCCCCCCGATGGTGGGGAACCGGCAAGCTGATCGAATTTGCCGCCTACCTTCCCGATATCTCCGTCCTGTATCAACTCGTGTCCTCAGTAAGACGCGTGACGTGTCACTGGTGCGGAATGGAGCTGATCGGTGATCGTTGCGGTTTCTGTTCCTCACCCCTTCCCGCCACCGAGGTCCGAATGCTGTCGTCCGGTGTCATGAACCAAGGGGCGCCCGCGCCGCCGCGGCCGTAGCGACCGCGGATTCCTCCTCCGCGGCTCCCCTCGCGGCCCGGACGCACCCGTGCCGCATACCCGGATCAGCCCGCCCGGCCCCCCGCGCCCTTCCCCCGTCCGCCCCCACACATCCGACCCGAACGAGGTTGTCCGGCCCATGAACTCCCGACAGCGCCGTGGCGTGATACTCCTGCTGCTCTCGGTCCTGTGCGCCTTCGGCGCCTTCGCCGGTGTGCTCTCGGTGATCAGTGACGTGAACTCGAAGGTCGGACCCGAGGTCTCGGCCTACCGGCTGAAGAGCGACATCCCCCCCTTCACCGGCCTGACTCCGGACAGGTTCGAGAAGGTGTCGATGCCGAAGCGGTGGCTCTCGGCCAACGCGGTCACCGACCTCTCGGACGTCAGCGGCAAGATCGCCCTCACCACGCTCAAGAAGGGCTCGCTGCTCCAGTCCGACATGATGGAGGCACGGCCCGCGCTGAAGCCCGGTGAGCAGGAGATCGCGATCATGATCGACGCGGCCACCGGCGTGGCCGGGAAGATCACCTCCGGCGCCACGGTCAACGTCTACGCCACCTTCGCCGGTGAGCGCGAGGGCGAACCGGCCCAGTCCAAGGTCATCGTCTCCAACGCCAAGGTCCTGGACGTGGGCAAGCTGACCCCGCTGGACCCGAGCCGCGACGGCAAGGGCAGCCAGGCCACCGAAGCCGTGCCGATCACCTTCGCGCTGAACACCCTCGACACCCAGCGCATCGCGTACGCGGAATCGTTCGCGCAGCACGTACGCCTCGCGCTCATCGCACCCGGCAGCGACAGCAAGATCCGTCCGGGCGACCGCACCTACACGCTCGACAAGGACAAGTGAGGATCGGATGACCACGAGGATCCTCCCGGCCGTCGGCGAAGCCGACGCGGCCAGATCCGTCACCACCCTGCTCAGCCAGCTCCCCGACGCGGAACCGGCCGTCCCGGTCGGTGACTCGACCCAGCTCATCGACACACTCGCCCGGCTCGCGGGCGAATCGCTCGACGAACTGCCCGAGGTGGTGCTGGTCCACGAGCGGATCGGACCGGTGCCGGCCCTGGAGCTGATCCGGGAGGTGTCCCTGCGCTTCCCCGCCGTCGGGGTCGTGCTCATCACCGCCGACGCGAGCCCCACCCTGTTCTCCGCCGCGATGGACTCCGGGGCGCGCGGCTTGGTCACCCTGCCGCTGGGCTACGAGGAACTGGTCAACCGGGTCCAGTCCGCCGCCCAGTGGTCCGTCGGCGTACGCCGCCACCTCGGGGCCGGCGGCGACGTCTTCACCGGGCCGGGCGGCACCGTCGTGACGGTCAGCGGCGCCAAGGGCGGGGTGGGGACCACCGTCGCCGCGGTACAGCTCGCCCTCGCCGCCCAGGCCTCCGGACGGACCGTCGCCCTGGTCGACATGGACCTCCAGTCCGGGGACATCGCCTCGTACCTGGACGTCCAGTTCCGCCGCTCCATCGTCGACCTGGCCGCGATCAGCGACATCTCCCCGCGCGTCCTGGCCGACGCGGTGTTCAGCCACAGCACCGGAATCGCGCTGCTCCTCGCCCCCGGGGAGGGGGAGCGCGGCGAAGAGGTCAGCGACCGCGCGGCCCGGCAGATCGTCAGCGCGCTGCGCTCGCGCTACGAGATCCTGATCATCGACTGCGGCGCCCAGATGAGCGGTGCCAACGCCGCCGCGATCGAGATGGCCGACACCGCGTTGCTGGTCACCACCCCGGACGTGGTCGCGGTACGCGGCGCGAAGCGCATCGTACGGATGTGGGACCGGCTCCAGATCCGCAAGGCGGAGGAGACGACGACAGTCGTCAACCGCTTCAACCGGAACACCGAGATCCAGCCCGCGCTGATCCAGAAGATCACCGGGACCCGGCTCGCCGCAACGTCGGTTCCCGCGAATTTCAAGGAACTCCAGAGCGCCGTCGATGCCGGACGGATGCATGAACTCGACCAGAAGAGCGTGGTGAAGCAGGCGCTCTGGGCACTGGCGGGGGAGCTGGGCCTGGTGAAGCTCCCCGCCGCCCAGCCGGGCCGGGAGAAGTACCGGGGCGACCGTGGCTCGATCGGCCGTCCGCGCAGGCGGGGCGAGATCGCCGGCCGTGGCAGAACCGACTGAGAGGGCGGGCGCATCCATGGCAACCACGCGGACGGCGGCGGCGGACACCGGTACGGGCGGGGGCACAGGCGGGGCCAAGGGCAGGGGCACGGGCAGAGCCGCGGGCTTACGCGGGAGGCGTCGCTGCCGCGACCGCGACCGTTGCAGGGACCGGGACCGGGGCCGCGACCGTTACAGGGACCGCGACCGTTGCAGGGACCGGGACCGCGACCGTTGCAGGGACCGGGACCGCGACCGCGGGCAGACCGCGATCGAGTTCGTCGGGGTGACGCCTCTGATCATTCTGCTGCTCGTGCTGCTCTGGCAGTGCGCCCTGTTCGGCTACACGTTCACCCTGGCCAGCAACGCCGCGGACATGGGGGCGCGGGCCGGGGGCGGGACGCAGGGGAACCGCGGCGCCGCCTGCGAGCAGGCGGCGAACGAGGACCTGCCGGACGCCTGGCGGGGCGGCTCCATCGAGTGCGGCGTGAGCGGCTCCGGCCTGTACCGGGCCAGGGTCCACCTGGACGTGCCCGTCCTGGTCCCCGGCGTACTCGACTGGGGGCCCACGGTCACCGGCGAAGCGGCTTCGGTGAAGGAGGGCTGAACGATGACCGGAATCAGGCGCGGGTCCCGTCGTGAGCGCGGCCAGGTCGCCATCGAGTACCTCGGGTTCATCCCGCTGCTGCTGCTGGTCGGCCTCTGCGCCATCCAGCTCGGCATCGCCGCGTACACCGTGAACCAGGCGGGCACCGCCGCGCGCGTCGCCGCCCGCACGGCCGGCCAGGACGACCCGACGGCCGGATCGCCCGAACAGGCGGGCGCGAGCGCGATCAGCGGCTGGCTCGCGGACGGACTGAGCTGGAGCTCGTCGGGCGGCACCGACGACGTCACCTACACCGCCGACGTGGACATCCCCACCGTCATACCCGGCCTCTCATGGGGGACGGCCACCCGCAGCTCCACCATGCCGCGCGACTGAGCCCCCGCACCGCACCACCAGCAAGCAGGACCGAGGAGTTGGCACCATGAGTCTGCGGGCACGCATCACCGCCCCCGATGAGCACCGAGGGGGCCGCGAGGACGGCCACCTGGTCGCCTCCTACCGGGCCAAGCTGCTGGAGGAGATCGACCTCGCGGAGATGTCCTCGCTGGCCGCCGCCGACCGGCGGGCCCGACTGGAGCGCGTACTCGGCCACATCATCAGCCGCGAGGGACCGGTCCTGTCGACCGTGGAGCGCTCGCAGCTGATCCGCCGCGTCGTCGACGAGGCCCTCGGCCTCGGCATCCTCGAACCGCTCCTGGAGGACGCGTCCATCACCGAGATCATGGTGAACGGGCCCGACCAGATCTTCGTGGAGCGCAGCGGCAAGGTCGAACAGCTCCCGATGCGCTTCGGCTCGCACGAACAGCTGATGCAGACCATCGAACGCATCGTCTCCACCGTCAACCGCCGCGTGGACGAGTCGAATCCGATGGTCGACGCCCGCCTCCCCAGCGGGGAGCGCGTCAACGTGATCATCCCGCCGCTCTCCCTGACCGGCGCGACGCTCACCATCCGGCGGTTCCCCCGGTCCTTCACCCTCCCCGAGATGATCAGCTTCGGCTCGCTCGACGAGCAGATGCTGCTGCTGCTCTCGGGGCTCGTCCAGGCCAAGCTGAACATCATCGTCTCCGGCGCCACCGGCACCGGGAAGACCACCCTCCTCAACGCGCTCTCCGCGCTCATCCCGAACAACGAGCGCATCGTCACCATCGAGGACTCCGCCGAACTCCAGCTCCAGCAGAACCACGTCATCCGGCTGGAGGCCCGGCCCGCGAACGTCGAGGGCAAGGGCCAGGTCACCATCCGCGACCTGGTCCGCAACTCCCTGCGCATGCGCCCCGACCGCATCATCGTCGGTGAGGTCCGAGGCGGCGAGTCGCTCGACATGCTGCAGGCGATGTCCACCGGCCACGACGGCTCCCTCGCCACCGTGCACGCCAACAGCGCGGAGGACGCGCTGATGCGCCTCCAGACACTCGCCTCGATGTCGGAGATCAAGATCCCCTTCGAGGCGCTGCACGACCAGATCAACAGCGCCGTGGACGTGATCGTCCAGCTCACCCGGCACGCCGACGGCACCCGCAAGGTCACCGAGATCGCCGTGCTCGACTCGCACGGCCGGGACCACTACCGGATCATCAGCGTGGCCCGCTTCAACGCCCGGCCCATGGGCGCCGACGGCCGGGTCCACGGCCACTTCCAGTACCTCCCGCTGCCCCGGAAGGCCGCCGAGCGCCTCTACATGGCCGGCCAGCCCATCCCGCAGGCCTTCGGGGTCGCCACGTCCGAAGAACAGCTCGCCACCCGAGAGGCCAAGTAGGTACCGCGCCATGACCAATCTCGCCCTCCTCACGATTGGCGTCACCCTCGTCTGCGGCGTACTCGGCGTCGTGGGTCTGCACGCGTACGCCGGCGGGAAGGCCGACCGCGACGCCCTCCTCGACCGCCTCTCGCACCCCGGGCAGCTGCCGTCCGCCGGGCGCCACCGCCGCTTCCAGGGCGTCGACCGCCGACTGCGCAGGACGGGTCTCGGCCGCCGGATCGAACTGAAGCTGACGGCCACCGGTCTGGACATCACGCCGGGCGAGTTCGTCGTCTACGCGCTGGTCGCCATGGCCGGACTCTGGCTGGCCGCCTCCTCCGTCCTGGCCTCCTTCTTCGGCCCCGTGGCCGCCCTGATCGGCCTCTGGGGCACCAACGCCTTCCTGAACTGGCAGCGGACCAAGCGCACCGACCGCTTCATCAACCAGCTCCCCGAACTCTCCCGCATCCTCGCCAACGCCACCCAGGCCGGACTCGCCCTGCGCACCGCGCTCGCCATGGCGGCGGAGGAACTGGAGGACCCCGCGGGCGAGGAACTGTCCCGGGTCGTACGCCGGCTCGACGTCGGCGAATCACTGGACGACGCGCTGAGCGAGCTGACCGACCGGCTGCCGTCCCGCGAACTCGTCGTCCTGGTCACCACCCTCGTGCTGTCCAACCGGGCCGGCGGCATGGTCGTCAGCTCGCTGCGCAACCTCACCCAGACACTGGAGGAGCGCAAGGAGACCCGGCGCGAGGTCAAGACCCAGCTCTCCCAGGTGACCGTCACGGCGTACGCCGTACCGGGCTTCGGCTTCGCCGCCATGCTCCTGATGAACGCCGTGATGCCGGGCGCCCTGGACCGGATGACCGGCGCGCTGATCGGCCAGGTCGCGGTGGTCGTCGCGCTCATCCTGTACGCGATCGGATTCGTCGTGATCCGCCGCCTGTCCCGTATCGACGTCTGAGGGGAGGAGCGGACATGGACCTGTTGCTCGCACTCGTCGTGGGTCTCGCCGTGTACGGCGCGATCGCCGGCATCCGGATGTACCGGGCCGACGCCAAGCTCCCCGGCGACCTCGCCATCGCCCTGGAGGTCGGCTCCACCCGTACCGGCGCCGTCGGCTCCGTCATCGACCGGATGGGCATGCGGTGGGCCCCCGCGGTGCTCAGGATGATGGGCGCCAAGGCGGTCGGCAGGAAGCGCCGCCAGATCGACATGGCCGGCAACCCCGGCGGGCTCACCATCGACCGGTACGCCGCCCGCCGCGCCGTCTACGGGGTGCTCGGAGCGTTCGGCGCCCTGACGATGCTGATGCGCGGGCAGTTCTTCCTCGCCGTCCTGCTCGTCGCGTTCGGCGCCTTCTGGGTCGAGGTCGGCATCTGGTCGGCCGTCCGGGTCCGCAGGGACCACATCGAGCGCACGCTCCCCGACTTCCTGGACGTCCTCGCCGTCGTCGTGTCCGCGGGCCTCGGCTTCCGGCAGGCGCTGGAACGCGTCGCGGAGAAGTACGAGGGCCCCTGGGCCGACGAACTCCGCATCACCCTGCGCCAGATGGACATGGGCGTCAGCCGCCGCCAGGCCTTCGAGGAGCTCCGCAGGCGCAACGACTCGGAGCAGGTCGCGATGTTCGTGACGACGCTCCAGCAGGGCGAGGAACTCGGTGCGCCGATCGTCGAGACGCTGATCCAGATCGCCAACGACATGCGCCGCACCGATGCCCAGAACGCCCGCCGCAAGGCCGCCAAGGCCGTCCCGAAGGCGACCTTCGCCGTCACCACCTTCCTGCTCCCCGGCACCCTGCTGCTCCTGACGGTCGGATTCGTGTACGGGGCCGACGTCGACTTCTCGTTCCTCGGCGGATGACCCGCATGACGAGGATGATGAGCAGCATCCGCAGGCGGAGGTGACAGGCCATGGCATTCCCACTCGGCGAGCAGCGGGCGGACCAGCTCGGCGGCCCTCGGGCGGAAGCGACGGACGACGTGCGCCACGCGCTCGCCAACCCGACCGCCCGCCCCGCCTTCGCGATCCAGCTCAACGCCCTCCAGGCCATGTGCCGCCAGGTCTTCGGCTTCCGGCTCGCGATGATCGCCATGGCGACACCGTTCGCCATCGACCGCACGGCACGGGGCCCGGCGACCTGGCTCATCGGCGCGGCCATCGTCGTCACCTTCATGGGCTCCTACGTCCTCTTCCGGGACTGGGAGCGCTTCGGCCCGGTCTTCCTGCGCCACCGCTGGCTGATCGGCGTCGACGCCTGCTTCGGCGCACTGCTGCTGGTCACCGCCACACCGGAGTCCACCCTGGCGTACGTGACGGTCTGCACGCCGCTGCTGGCCGGGCTCGTCTACGGATGGCGGGGTTCCGCGGTGTTCACCGCACTCCAGACGGTGATCATCTTCCTCGTCTACGGCGCCGACCCGAAGCTGGACGGGAGCGAGGCGACCGCGCTCCTCCTCCCCGGATTCTGCGTGATCGCCGGGGCCGTCGGCGTCACCCTGCGCAATCTGCTGCTCCGCTTCGGCACCGCGAGCCAGGCCCTCACGGAGACCAGGGCCCGGCTCGCGGTCAGCGAGGCCATCGTGACCGAACGCACCCGGCTGGCCCGCGAGATGCACGACTCGGTCGCCAAGACCCTGCACGGACTGGCCCTCGCCGCCGACGGCCTGGCCCACTCCTCGGACCGGATGGACCCCCTCACGGTCAAGCACCAGGCGGAACTGGTCGCCCGCTCCGCCCGCCGCGCGGCAGCCGAATCACGCGAACTCCTCTCCGATCTGCGCCGGGATCACGGCCTGGACGGCGGGGTGGACATCATCACCGAACTCCGTTCCCGTACAGCCGACTTCACCCGCCGACACAGCCTCACCGCCACCTTCAGGACCCTCCAGGAGACGCCGGTCCCCCCGGTGCCCCAGGCGGTCGGCCGCCAGCTCCTCACCATCGCCTCAGAGGCGATGGAGAACGCCCAGCGCCATGCCCGCCCCTCCTACGTGGTCGTGCTGGCCGGAGTACAGGGCGGCATCCTGCGCGTCAGCGTGTACGACGACGGGCAGGGCCTCCCCGTCGGCACCACGCTCGACGACCTCCAACGGGCCGGCCATTTCGGTCTCGTCGGCATGGTCGAACGCGCCGCGTCCATCGGCGCCCGCATCCGCATCGGCAGGGGCGAGGCGGCCACCGGCACGGAAGTCCGCCTGGAACTGCCGCTGAAGGCCCTGTCCCCAGCACCGCCCGTCCAGCACCCCGTACAGCACCTCGTACGGCAGCCCACCCGAAGTACCGCTCTCTGAGAGGAGGTCGCACCATGCCGGACGAGATCTCGCAAGCAGCCGGCCGGAACCGGGAAGCGCGGTACCACGCCTCCCAGCACACGTCCTCGCATGCCACGCCCATCAATTCGGAATCCAGCTCCCCGGGTTTCCCCGCCCCGAGGCAGACCGCGCCACCCGTTTCCGTCCCCCTGCCCGACTTCCCGTCCGCGACCGGCCTGCTGCGGGTCGTCGTGGCCGACGACAACCCGGTGGTCAGGGCCGGCCTCGGCGCCCTGCTCTCCGGACGCGAGGACATAGAGGTCGCGGCGGAGGCGGCGGACGGCCGCCAGGCCTACGAGATGGCGTTGCGCCACCGCCCCGACGTCGTCCTGCTCGATGTCCGGATGCCCGGCGTGGACGGCATATCCGCCCTGCCGCACCTGGTGCGGGTCGCCCCCGTGATGATGCTGACCTACAGCCGCGAGAGCGAAGTCGTCCATGAGGCGCTGCGCCTGGGCGCGAGCGGCTACCTGGTCCACGGCGAGTTCACGGCGGACCAGCTCGTACAGGCCGTACGCGACACCAGGAGCGGCCGCGCGCACTTCACCGCCACGGCGGCGGACGCCCTGCTCGCCCACATGCGCCAGGACCCCGGCCCGCGGAGCGCCCCGCTTCCGGAGGGCCTCGGATCCGCCCTGACCACGGGCGTTCCCTACCAGGTACCCGGCTACGAGAGCCACGCCCCCGGCCCTGGTGCGTATGCACACGTCCTCCCACCCGGGACGCCCGCGCCGATGCCGCCGCCTGCGATTCGCCCCGTACAGCAACTACAAGGTCTTTCGCATGTGCAATTAGGTATGGGACAGTCTTCAGTGACCGGGGGGCCGGGTGCAGCCCCTAACAGACCCGATTATGGGCTGAGTTCGAGGGAGGTGGAGGTCATGGAGCTGATCGCTTCGGGAATGAGCAACCAGCAAATCGCCGCCACCTGCTTCATCAGCGAGAAGACCGTGAAGAACCACATCAACCGGATCTTCACCAAGCTGCACAGCACCAGCCGGAGCGAGGCGATCGCCCGCTGGCTCGGCACGGCCCCCACCCCGGGCCCCGGCGCACAAGGGGGCAGGTAGCCATGCCGGGCCGGAACGGGAAGCGCGGTACCCAGGTGGGTGATTGGGCCCGGGAATGGGCCCTGGGACCCTCTGGCGGACCGGGTGTTCGGCCATATGGTTCTCCCGTCACTCACGGTACCGGCCGGGAGGAAGCCGGTACCGGGAGCGACAGCGAAGAAACGCGCGAGCCCGCCGGCAATCGGTCGGCCGAATCCGGAGGGGAACACCATGTCGAACACCACCCTGAAGACCGCCGTCCGCATCAACGGCTGGGCCAACACCGCGGTGTCGAACATCCAGAAGCGCTACGAGACCGCAGACCGTGGCCAGACGGCGTTCGAGTACCTCGGCATCATTCTGGTGGTCGTCGCGATCATCGGGGGGATGGTGGCTTCGGGGATCGGTGCGGCGATCACTACGCGTATCACCGGTCTGGTGACCTCTATCACCGCTGGTTAGTGGCTACGCGCCAACGCGGCGAGGCAGGGCAGGCTTTCCCCATCTACATCGTGATGGTGGCGGGCCTGCTCTTCCTCGCGTTTGCCCTCTTCGCAGTCGGTCAGGCATCAGCGGCGCGCAACGGCGCCCAGGGTGCTGCGGACGCTGCCGCGCTGGCTGCCGCCCAGGAAGCCCGCGAGGACTTGAGGGTGCCGTTCCTTCAAGCGCTGCGGGAGCCTGACGGTCTTGATGAGTTTCTGAGTGGCGCTCAGAACCCGGGAATGGGACGCGAGGAAGCCAATCGGCTGGCAGCCAGAAACCGTTCGGACGTTACCGACTTCTACTGGCGTTCGGGGTTCTGGCAAGACAGGGTCACTACCAGGGTAAAGACGCGTTACACCGTCGGGAATTCGGTGATCCCGACGACCAAGGACCGGCATGCCACGGCGTCGGCGACGGCAGTAGTCGAGTTCCGATGCAGCTTGAACGCCACGTCGGAGCCGACCGACCCCCAACAGGGTGATGGCGACGAGAAGGACAAGGACGACTCGAAGGACGCACCCGGCCCGTTCAAGTTCACCTGCGATGGGCGCCCTGTCAGCATCGACCTGAATAGCAGCGACCCGTTGGCCGAACTGAGTAAGTTGATCTTTTCCGTCCACCTGATCGACGAGTGACAGCCAACGACGAGTAGAGGAATCAGAATCCATGAGCATTCGGCGCACTGCGAAGTCCAGAAGGGTAGTGGCGGCTGTCTCGATGGCAGCCGCATTCGCCCTTGCCGTAACTGCCTGCGGAGGCGACGACGGTGGAGGAGAGACCTCGCACGCGGGCTCGTCGGCATCCTCGAAGCCATCTGAAGACGGTGCGAACGGTGCGGACGAAGACACCGCCGCAGGGGACGAAGTGGACTCGAATGCGAAGCTCGCAGAGGCGAAGGGACAGGGGGGTCTTACGTTTGTCGTCAACCAGGTCAAGCGTGACTCCGGCGGTTTCGTCACAGTTCAGGGAACGATCAAGAATGAGGGCGATCAGCCGAAGAACTCTGGAGGCTGGGGCGGTGCGGAGAGTGCGGTCGTAGCAGCGAATCCCAACTCGGTCGCCGGTGCGACGCTCGTAGACAAGGTGGGCAAGAAGCGCTATTACGTTCTCCGGGACACGGAGTCGCGATGCCTTTGCACGACGGGCATCCTGCCGCTCCAACCCGGGAAGTCGACACCGGTCTTCATGCAGTTCCCGACACCTCCGGCGTCCACGAGCGAAGTTGACTTCACCTTGCCTACGTTCGCCACCACATCTCTGAAGATCTCTTAGTGATGGCCGAGATGAACAGCATGCATACGCGGCACTGGCCTCGCCGTGTCCCTGGCCGTGCCGCCGCAGTGGCACTGCTGCTGGCAGGCACCACCGCCTTCGGCACCACGTCCGCGTTGGCCGACGACGGCCCAAGCGTCCCGCCCGGCACAGAGGCCTCGTCCGAGCCGCCCGTCAAGCTCGACGGCGACGACCCTGACCTCAAGATGCCCGAGGGTGGCACACTTGCCCCGGGCAAGGTGCTCGACATCATCCAAGTGGTCGAGGACCAAGGCGGCGAAGAGCGCCGCGAGGACACGAACGCGGACATCAAGTTCGCCCTCCAGGCCGAGGTTCTCTTCGGCAAGGACAGCGCGAAGCTGAGCGCCGAGGCAAATTCGCGCATCGTCGGCATCGCTGCTGAGGCCAAGAAGCAGAACGCCACCAAGGTGCGGGTCTTCGGCTTCACGGACAACCTCGGCTCCTCCGCCCACGGAGACGTGCTGTCGAAGCAGCGTGCCGAGGCGGTGAACAAGGTGCTGTCCAGTGAGCTCGACGCGACCGTCACCTTCGAGATCCGCGGCTACGGCGAGCAGTACCCGATCGCCGACAACAGCACGGAGGAGGGCCGGAAGAAGAACCGCCGCGTCGAGGTCTCCTTCCCGCGCGGGGGCTCCTCCTGACCTGACCGTTGGACCGAGAGAGATGCCCAAGTGGCGGAAGATGAAGTAGTTCTGGGACTGCGAGCTCAGGTGGCCCCTCGCTCAGGGTGGCCCGGACTTCGGTTAGGGCCCCCCAGGTGGTGATCATTGGCGCCGTGGTCTCACAGGTGCGCGCCTGTGAACCGGAAGCAGAGGGTGGCAACCAGGCTGTATTGGCCTGGTTGGCCTCCTCGGAGCGAACGTGACGGTATCGAGCTGACCGGCGAGGTGGTCAGGTCTCGAATCGCGAGCCGATGTTGTTCCACATGAAGCCGTGCTTCCAGTCCGACGTGCCCTTCGCCCACCCAAGCATGGCGGTCAGTACTTTCTCCTGGGAGATGGTCCGGGTCTGACAGTGCTCGGCGGCGACGCCATCCCGGAATTCGAGTTGGTACGTGTTGTCGTCACGAAGCAGCACTTGGACATACCAGCAACCTTCGGTGTGCTCCTCCATACGCTCCAGGATCAGATGCGCGTTTCCCCGCCGCAGGTTGGCCAGCATCCCGCCTATCGTGGGCTTGGAGGGCCTCTTCACCACGCGCCCTGCCTCATCAGTCGCAATCAGCATGGAGTGATCCTCCAACACCGCTCTGGCATAGCCCCCGATGAGTCCGCCAGGGACGATGAAGCATGCGTCTGGATGAATGGAAACTGACGGAAGACCTAACCGACTTCTTGGCCCATGCGGGAGACTTCCTGCGTTCGCGCCCCGCCCTGCACAACACGCCGCTGACAGACATCGAGAAGCTGCGGACCCGCGGCGCGAAGGCGCATGGTGGCCAAGCCACCGTCTTCGGCCGGTTGGAGGCAGATGGTGAGATCCGCGCCATCTTCTATCGCGCTCCCAATGGTCGTCTGAACCTCACTCCCCTCTCAGTCGCCCAGGCAGTCACCCTCGCTCGTCACCTCGCGGGCCTCGGCCACTGCCTTTCCAGCGCCATTGCGGACCATGACACTGCCACCGTCTTTGCCGAGGCGTGGCGGCAGCACACGGGCGCAGCGACGGCTCCGTTCTGGCGGGCTCACCTCTACCGACTCGGTGCGCTCACCGCCCCGGAGCCGCAGCCGCAGGGCCGGGGCCGGTGCGTGGGCGAGGATGAGCTGGACAACGTCGTGCGGTGGTGTCGCGAGTTCTGCGTCGATGCCGAAGAGAGCGTCTCCATCGCCGCTATCGACGCCGGCTCTTGGGCAGACACGCGTTTCGCTGACAAGGACTTCACCTTCTGGGAGGCCTCGGACGGTGTCCCCGTATCCATGGCCGGTTCGACGTCGGCAGTCGGTGGCATGGTCCGGGTGGACCCTGTCTACACCCCGGCCCAATTCCGTGGCCGCGGTTACGCCGGTGCCGTGACGGTCGAGGTGAGCAGAGCCGCACTGGCCGCCGGCGCGACGGATGTCGTCCTGTTCGCTGACCCGGCCAACCCCACCAGCAACGCGCTCTATCAGCGCATCGGATATGTCCACGTCGTCGACTTCACCGGATACAGGTTCTCCACCCCCGTGCCGGAGACGGGCACGGCCGTAGATCCGAGGAGCCGAAAGAGGCCGCCCCATCCTGTCACCGGTCGGCAAGGTCGTGGATAGTTGCAGTGCCGAATCGGACGACCCAGGTGCCGCTGCCTGGGAAGGTCTCCTCCGAGCGGGCCTTGAGGCCCTCAACGTCCAGGCCGGCCGGCCACTGTGTGCCGCGTTCCGACCAGTACACCCCGCCGAGGTCGATACCCGTCAGGTCAGCACTTCTCAGGTCGGCGGTGACGAAGTCGTCCAAGAACGTGAGCAGCGAGTCCGCGTCGAGTACGAAGGACCTCTGGCGGAGTGCCAGGCCGATTGCTCGGCACATCTCAGCAGTGCGGATATCGACGATCAGGGCGACGAGGCCAGGTGTGGCGAGGTTCCATTCCGTGCCGGGTTCGAAGCCGAGCAGACGGTCCAGGTGAAGAGCACGGTCGTGGGCGATGTCCAGGGCCAGGTCGAGTTCGTGGGCAACGTTGAGACGAAAGGTGAGCGCGATGCCACGGTTGCGGTCGAGGTCGCGGGCGAGATCGATGGCACGAGAGTGGGCGAGGTCGAGGGCAAAGGCCAGGTCCCTGTTGCGGGTGCGGGCGACGAGGCTTGTGCCGGTCCCCAATCCACGAGCATGTCCAAGGCAGGCGGCAGCTGCGGCGGCCCGACTGAGATCGAGGTGGCGTGCGGCGGTGATGCTGAGGTCGCGGGCGAGGTTGCGGGCGACGCCAAGGTCGTGGGTGAGGTTGTGGGTGAGGTCGAGAGCGAGGTCGAGAGCGAGGTCGACAGCGGCGTCGGCGTTGCGGGGTGGGTTGTCGACGATCGCGAGCGCGGCGTCGAGAGTACGTACGAGAGCGTGACTGGTCAGTTTGACCTCGGGTTCGTTGCGCAGGGTCAAGCGGTCTTCAGGCTTGACCGCGCGCAGGAGGGCCTCTGTCCCGATCCTGTCGTGTGATGTGCGGGCTGGGCTGCTTGGTGGGGTGGGGGGCAGGATGGCGGCGAGTCCGGCCTCGGCGTCCAGGACGCTGTCAAGGCTATCGACGGCGTTGTCGTGGTGAGAGAGGATGAGGATTTCCCGCAGGCCGGCTTCTACATCGAGAATGCCGGCGAGGGCGTGGTCCAGCGCGGGCTGCATCTGGACGAGCCGCTGGTGCGGGTCCTGCCCGTCAGGGTCGTGTGCGGGGCGGCGGGTCATTGGTCCTCCTCACGTTCTTTGAGACGGGCGGCTGCGGCTCGGCGGGCCTTCTTGAGATTGGCGCGCACAGTCTCGGCCGACAGACCAAGATGGTTGGCGATGTCGGTGGGCCCGAAGCCATTCAAGGTCCAGGCCATGACCTGGCGCTGTCTCGGAGGAAGGCTGCGCAGGATGAGTAGCGCATCGTGCCGTACTTCCCACTCGGCAATGGCGTCGGGGCGGGGCAGCAGAGATGTGGGCTCGGGAACTTCCTCGACGAGTTCCTCGACCTCCGCGATCTTGCGTACCAGGGCGCGGGAGGCAGCCCTGTAGACCCACGCCTTCGGATACTCGATGTCGCCCCAACACCGGTAGGCGTCGGTCATGCTCTCTTGAGCGATGTCCGCAGCGCCCCGCACGCCGGCCCCTTGGTTGATCAGGAAGCCGACCAGCGGGCGCAGCTGATTGCGGTAGAACGCGGCGAACTCTGTGTCCGTCCGCTGCCGGACAGCGATGTGTTGGTCGAACGGGGCAGGAGGTGCGGGGACGGCCGCCGAGCGGTCAGCGCCCTCGGCTGGATCGTGGGTGCTCACGCTGCCTGGTCCTCCTCTCCATCGACCGGAGTGCCGTTGATCTTCACGTACAGGTAGTGACCGGTATCGCTACGGTCGTCCAGTACCGCCGTTCCTCCTAGCGGCAACTTCTCGGTCATCCCGAGCAGATAGCGGTGCCGATCCCGTTCACGCTTTGCCCGCCAGCGCAGACGCAGCCAGAGCGCCGTCAGAGCGAAGGCTTTGGCGATGGCGATTGAGACGATTACCGTCGTGGCCGACTCCATTAAGGGATCCTCCTCCTCGTAGGGACCGGCCGCGAGGCCGTCATGAGTTAAGGGGGAACAAGCTCATGATCGTGAACCTCCCAGCCGGAAATTCTCAAGAAAGGGAGCGGCGTTGTCCTCAACCTGCTCGTCATGAACCGCGGCCCTTGCGGAGCTGGATCGGGAGCTTTTGTGTCGGTGGACTCTGGTCACGGCGACGTGACCCGGCCACCCGACGGTGGCACTGGTTATACGGAAGACCGCTACTGGGACCAGCAGACAGGAGATGCAGCCGCCCACTCCCGGCCCAAGGAACGAGACTCGCCGCAGACCTCGCTCCCATACCGGAAGGAGCTCGGCGCCGGGTGCCGGCCGACGACGTCGTTACAGCAGGTGGTCCGCCTTGCCGGCCTTGATATCGCGGATCATCTGCTGGAGCGACTCGCGGCTGTCGGTGAGGAAGTGTTCCTCAGAACCGGCGACGGCGATGTAGCTGTTGCCCTCCCGGTCGGTTCCCAAGCGGTAGCAGCTGGCGCCCTCGCCGCAGAACGCGTCTTCCCACGTGACGTCCCGCATGATGTCCCCCTCAGAGGTGGCGTGCGATGTCATGGATGAAGTCCCGCGACTTCTGGGGCGGCAGAGCGATCCGTTCCATCCAGTCA
Organism: Streptomyces sp. NPDC104307; assembly: GCF_055584045.1. Lineage (NCBI taxonomy): Bacteria > Bacillati > Actinomycetota > Actinomycetes > Kitasatosporales > Streptomycetaceae > Streptomyces > Streptomyces sp. NPDC104307. Next base: position 209,493 of record NZ_JBVJMU010000009.1, on the reverse strand, counting down.
AGATGTGAACGATACTTCGCCAACTGTTGTGCCCCGTCAAGGAATTCAGGCCCATGAGCGCTGTCCACCTGCACAGTGTCCAACTGAGGTACGGGGCCTTCTGCGTAGTTGACCGTCTGCCCGGCCCCGGGAAATGCGCCTGCTTCGAAGGGGATGACTCGCAGCGTGATGTGGCGCCTCTCCGAGGCAGTGAGCAGGTGGTCGAGCTGAACGCGGGCGACCCCGCGACCGCCGAACTGCATGCGCAACGCGGCTTCGTGTATGACGCCCACGTACTCGGGCGCGGTGGCGCCCTCCAGCACCTGCTGTCTCTCCACGCGGTGCGCAAGGCGTAGAGCGACTTCGTGTTCCGGGAGGACCGGGACGACTACTCGGAAGACCGCCAACGCGTGGTCGCTGGTCTGGAGGATCCCCGGGATGTGCACGGAGTGCGCGGTCCGCATTCGGAGGGCGTTGGCCTCCAGCTCGGCGATGTCGAGCAAACCTTCGGGGAGCGAGTCGCGGTACCGCTCCCACCAGCCTCGTCGCGCGCGCCTCGTCATGGTCGCCAGCGCCTCAACGTAGGGCTGGTCCTCGCATCCACATGCGCGGGCAAGGGCGAGCACCCGGTCCTCGCTGATGGCGCGAATGCCCTGCTCGATGTTGGAGAGCCTGGACCGGTCGACTCCGAGGACGCTTGAGGCGGCCTCGGCGGATACGTCGGCCGCCAAGCGCATCTTCCGGAGTTCGCGCCCCAAGCGCTTCTGGCGCTCGGTCGGTGCGGTTCGCGATGACATGTCAGTCCTTCCGTGACCTTCTCTGGGAAGTCTGCCGTGTGACTGCAGACTTGAGCCACGTACGGGTCATGTTTCGCAGTGATTGGTGGCCAATATGACCCCCTGCGCGCTACGTTCAGTAACGCACCGCTCACGCAACGGCAAGCAAGAAGTGCATCGCGCGGTCCTGCCCGCATCCTCCTTCCCTGGGAGGGGCGGTCCCGCGCCAGGGGGACAGGCCACTGCTCGTCCGTCACGCGAAGCCACTCGTGCGCACCCATGAGGAAGAGAGACACCGCCAACTCGCCACCCTTCACAGGGGAGTCAGCCATGCACTCATCTCCACTCACCCCGCTCTGCCCGGTCGCCGCCGAGACGCGCGCGTCGGAGTCGCACCCGTACCCGCCGCACCCCGCACCCCGGAGGGGAACGCAGCCCTACCTGCGTCCGAGGGGTCGCACGAGGCCGGAGCTCTCGCTGAGCCTCACCCTCCCCGGCGACATCCGCAGCGCACGCATCGCCCGTACGGCGACCGCCGCCGCTCTGGAGGCCCATGGGCTTGCCCCGTACGTCTGGCCGGTGACGTACGCGGTCACCGAACTCGTCTCCGTCACGGCCAGGATGAGTCCGGGCAAGGAGCTCTACGTATCCCTGCGGCACCGTGGCGACGCGGTCCGCCTCCTGGTCTGGGACCAGCACCGGCATCCGCATCACGCCGAGTCCGGCCTCACCGCGCTCTGCGAGGCTCGGCGCCGACGGGCGCTCTGGTTGCTCGCGGTGGTCACGGACGACTGGGGAGGGGAGTGGGGGATGTGCGAGGCGCCGCAGCCGCAGTCGGGCACCAAGTCATGGGTGGTGTTGCCGCGTTGACCCGTCCCCGGTCCGTCCTGGACACCCCCGTGCCCCAGGACGGACCGGGCGGGCCGGCGGTCCCGCAGTGTCCCGGTCAGCGCTTTATGCCCACGCCCGCGAGCAGGCCGATCTCGGCGTCCTTGGGTTCCGTTCCGTCGGCCGGTCCGGCGGGGCGCCAGCGGTGGCAGCAGCAGAGGCCGGGTCCGATCACGTCGAGGCCGTCGAAGAAGCGGCTGATGTCCTTGTGTGAACGGAACTGCACGGGCGTCCCGGAGTTGGTGTAGACCTCCGCGACCTTGTTCCAGGTGACCGGGTCGAAGTCGGGTGTGCAGTGGTTCATCGCGAGCGCGGAGCCGGCCGGTAGTGCACTGAGCAGCCGGCGGACGATGTCGTACGGGTCGTTCGGCTCGGTGATGAAGTGCATGAGCGCGTTGAGGGAGAGGGCGATGGGCTGCTCGAAGTCCAGGACCTCCGACTCCCGCACGGCGTTCATCAACGCGTCGGGGTCCTTGACGTTGGCCTCGATATAGGTCGTGCGTCCCTGCGCCGTGCTGCGCATGAGGCGTTCCGCGTACTTGAGGACGAGGGGGTCGTTGTCCGCGTAGACGACACGGGCCTCGGGCACCACCGACTGGGCGACCTGGTGCAGGTTGGGCTCGGTCGGGATGCCGGTGCCGATGTCGAGCCACTGGCGGATGCCGTGTTCCTGGGCCAGGACACGGGTGGCGCGGTGCATGAACGCCCGGTTCTCGCGGGCGGTCACGAAGAGGCCGGGGTGGGCCTCCGCGGCGACCAGGGCCGCCTTCTTGTCTATCTCGAAGTGGTCCTTGCCACCGAGGAAGTAGTCGTACATCCGGGCCGAGTGCGGCCTGCTCGTGTCGAGGTCCCGGCCGGCCTGCCTGGTGGTCATGTGCTCCCTTTCGTACGCGTGTCTGTCGGCCCGCAGGCCGGGGGCGGGACCGGTGTCGCCGTCCCTCTTGTCCGCCACCGGTTCACCCGGCGGCCAAGTGATCGGCCAGGCCCTCTTTGACCCCGCGGAGGAACGCGGCGATCTCCTCGGGCGCGTAGATCAGCGCCGGTCCGGCCGGGTCCGTCGACTGCCGGACCGCGACCCGGCCGTCGTCGAGCTTCTTCGTCTCGACGCACTGACCGCCGTTCGGCCCGCTCCAGGGACGCTCCCAACCCTGTTCGCCCAGGTCGCGGGCCGACATTCCGTTGTAGACGCACTTGTCGGTGATCGTCACGAGTACTCCTTGCGCATGCGGTTCAAGAGCGCTCTGCTGTCCTCGGACGACGTCAGCAGCGCCATACGGGAATGCGCCTCAAGGTGGGAGACGACGTCCGCCCGTTGGTCCAGGTAGACGGAGGCGGACAGGATTTCGCTGTAGACGACGTCCGGCAGCTCGGGTTCCGCGAACCGGAAGTAGGTGAACGGGGCGCACGCCCCGACGTGCGCACCCGCTTCGAACGACACGACGTCGAGGCTGACATGGGGCAGCTCGGACACGTCCAGGAGCCGTTCGATCTGCTCCCGCATCACGTCGGCGCTGCCCACCGTCCGGTGCAGTACGGCCTCCTCCATGACCACCCACAACGTGGGGGCGTCCTCCCGCTCAAGCAGGCTCTGGCGGCGCATCCGCAGCTCCACCCGGCGGGTCAGCTCCTCGTCGCTGCCGTTCGGCAGCCCGCCGCGCAGCACCGCACGGGCGTAGTCGTGGGTCTGCAGGAGGCCGGTCACGTACTGGGGTTCATACGTGCGCAGGGTCTGGGCGCCCGTCTCCAGGCTGACGTAGGCGGTGAACCAGCTGGGCACCGCGTCGCGGTAGGAGTGCCACCAGCCGGGCTCGTTGGCCTGCTCGGCCAGATCGACGAACTCGTCTATCTCCTGGCGGTCCGCGCCGAAGGTCTCCAGAAGCTTCTCCACGTAGAGAGGCTTCAGCGCGACCTCGGCCTTCTCCAGCCGGCGGATCGTCAGCGGTGTCACGCGCAGCGCCTTCGCCGCGTCCTCCAGCGAGGCACCGGCCGCGAGACGCATGTCCTGCAGCCGGCGGCCGAGGATCATGCGCAGGACTGTCGGCGCGCTGGTGCCGGAACGGCTTTCGCTCACGCCCAACCTCCTGAGGCTTCATCAACAACACCATTCTGACAGTGGCTTGATGACGACGCCAGGGTGATACCCGCGCTGCTGAAATTATCAGGGAGTCGGTTGCAGCGTGAGTGCTATCACGCGATAGTTGACATGTGAGTGGTCGAGTCGCAGCGCTGGCACAGCATCCGGTCCGGACGGGACACGTGATGCCCATGCCGTCGTCGTCGGCACCCCGCCACGGGGTGCCTGCCTCGGCCCCCTGCCGCGGGGGCCCTGCCGCCGTGCCCGCCTCTCACTCCTCGGGCCGTGGCCCGCACCCCCACACCGCGCCTGCCCCCCGGAAGGCACTGGAAGGCGACACCCGTGACTCTGCCCACCTCCTCCGCCCCCGCCCCGCCCTCGGCCTTAGCCCCGATGGGGCCCTGCCGGGAGTTCTGGTTCGGCCTGCCCGCCCTGCGCACCAGCGCGAGATCCGCCCGCGACACCGTGCGGGACCGGCTCCGCGCCTGGAAGGTGCCGGGCGACACGTGCTGCGACGCGGTGCTGCTGGTCTCCGAGCTGACCACGAACGCCGTGCTGCACACCGACAGCGGCCGTGTCCTGTGCGGACTCACGCTGACCGGCGACGAGCGGCGGCTGCGGATCGAGCTCCACGACGAGGGCCGCATCCCGGTCCGCCCGACCGGGCACCTCGCGGGACCGGACGAGGAGAGCGGACGAGGCCTGCTCCTGGTGCGTCAGCTCGCGGACCGCTGGGGCTCCGCACGCTCGGCCCGCGCCGAAGGCAAGGTCGTCTGGGCGGAGTTGGCGGCCAACCCCTGACTCCGCGGGTGTCGACACAGCACGGCCCCGCTACGCCCCCCTGTGCGCGGCGAGGAATCCCCGTTCCTCGATGCAAGGACAGAAGGCACCCATGACCCCCCACGGTGACACCGCAAACCCCGTAGTCCTGTACGTATGCGCCGACCGGGCCCCCCGCGCCTCCGGTGCGGCCACCCAGCGCGCCCGGACAGAGGGCCACGCGTTCGCCCAGGAGCGCGGGCTGACGATCTCCGAGGTCGTCACCGACACCTACGGCGAGCCCGACCCGGCCCAGCGCAGAGGGTGGCGGCGGGTGAGACAACTGGTGAGAACCGGCCATGTTACCGAGGTGCTCGTCCGCTGGCCCAGCGCCATCGCCCCGGAGTCCGCGCCCGAACTGCGCCGCCGCGAGACCGCCTGGCTCAAGGACCAGGGCGTGCGCGTCCGTTACACCTGGGCGCCCCTGTCGTCGTCGAAGAGCGACGAGGTCCGCTGACGCGAGGGCTCAGGAAGCCGTCGCGGCGCGGTCGGACTCGCTGCGCAGTACGCAGAACTCATTGCCCTCAGGGTCGGCGAGGACGGCCCAGCCCGCACCGTCGGGCTTCCTGCGGTCGGTGACCAGAGTGGCTCCCAGCGCCAGCAGCCGCTCGGTCTCCTCCTCGCGCGACGTCGTCGGGCGCAGGCACAGGTGGATCCGGTTCTTGACCGTCTTCGGTTCCGGCACCTGGTTGAAGTACAGCAGCGGGCCCTCCGGGAGCATCACCTGGATCTCCCGGTCGCCCGGTCCGTCCTGCGGGTGCAGCGGGCAGCCGGTCACCTCACTCCAGAAACGAGCCAGTTCATAGGCGTCCGAGCAGTCGATCGCGACGTTCTGTACTACCGAGACCATCCCCTCAGCCTGCCCGAACGCGGCCCGCTCCGCCAGCGGCGGCGGGCGCGTTGACAGGCGCCCGGCGGATACGTGTAATGGACGCGGTGTCGCGTGACGCCGGTCAAAGAGCAGTGGGCCGGCCGGTGATCGGGCGAGCACCCTTCACTCAGGGGTCCGTTATGAGTTCACACTCCGCGCCCTGCACCTGATCGAACGCCACCGCACCCTCTCCAGCGGCAGAGGCTGTGCGGTCGCCTCGTCCTGGGCACGTCACTTCGTCCTGGGCATGTCACTTCGTCCCTGGGTACGTCACTTCGTCCTGGGCGCGTCACCACACCACACGCCATCACCGCAGCCACTGCGGATCACCGAAGCTCCGGAGATTCACATCCGTATGCCCACGTCTTTCAATGAAACGATCATCGAGGAGTTCCGCGCCAACGGGGGCAAGGTCGGTGGCCCCTTCGAAGGCGGCGACCTCCTCCTCCTGACGACCACCGGCGCCAGGTCGGGAACCGAGCGGACCACCCCGCTCGGCTACGTCCGGCACGGTGAGCTGATCCTGCTCATCGGCTCCAACCTCGGCGCGCCGAGTCATCCCGGCTGGTACCACAACCTCCTCGCCCACCCGGTGGTCCGGGTGGAGATCGGGACCAGCACCTTCCAGGCCCTCGCGGTCCCCGCGGAGGGGGACCGGCGCGACGAACTGTTCGCGCACGCGGTGAGGCGCTCCCCCGGGTACGGCGACTACCAGGCCCGGACGGAGCGGGTGCTGCCCGTCGTCGTGCTGGAGCGCGCCGATCCCGAGGGGTGGCGGCCCGGTGAGGTCCGCACCCTGGCCGACAAGGTCATGGAGGTCCACACCTGGCTGCGCGGCCAGCTGCGGCAGGTGGCGGCGGAGGCGGACGCCCACTTCGCCGGGCGCGCGGACCGTCGCGGACCGGGCGAGCCGCCGGCGCCGAGCCTCGGGCTGCAGATCAGGCAGCGCTGCCTGGCGTTCTGCCAGGCCCTTGAGTTCCACCACACCAGCGAGGACGGGCACCTGTTCCCCGGCATCGCGCGGTACCACCCGGAGCTGGGCGACACCTTCGCCCGGCTCGACGACGAACACCGCGCCGTCGCACGGATCCAGACGGCGCTCGCGGAGCTGCTCGCCGGTATCGCCATCGCGGAACCGGACCGATTCCGGGCCGAGTTGGCGCGGATGTCGGCGGAGCTGAACGCGCACCTCGACTACGAGGAGGAGACCATCGTCCCCCTCCTGGCCGACGTGCCCTGGCCGCCCGCCCCTCCTGCGGAGGCGGCCACCGGTCCGAGCTGATGTGAGTCAGGGCCGCTCGTTCGGATCAGGCCGGTAGGTCAGTCCGGCGGCGCCGGGCTCCGGTGTACCTGCCGCACCAACGGCAGGTACACCTCGGCGACGATCTCGACGAGGACGTCGTCCGGTGCGGCGGGGCCCGCGGCGGGGTCACCTACGCCGCGGCGCCGCCCGAACGAGCCGGCTGGGCGCCGCTGACGGCGGCCCCGGCAGCGGTGGCCTGCACCAGCAGTCTCAGCGCCGCCTCCGAGGCCGAGCCGGCGGCGGTGGTCACCACGACCAGTGACTGGTCGGGCTCCGCCGGGGCCCGCAGGGTCTGCTGGGTGACCGTCAGGGAGCCGATGAGCGGATGCCGCAGCTCGTACTCGGCGGCATCGCACGCGCGCACCCGGTGATCGGCCCACATGCCCGCGAACTCGGCACTGCCCGTGGTCAGTTCCCCGATGAGCGAGGTCAGCTGGACGTCCTGCGGATGCCGCCCCGCGACCAGCCGCAGATTGCCGACCACGGCGCGCGCCTTCGCCGTCCAGTCCGCGTACAGCTCACGGGTGTGGGCGTCCAGGAAGACGAGCCGCGCCATGTTCGGCCGGTTTGCCGGGTGTTCGGGCCCGGCCGGGTCCACATGCCCGGCCAGCAGTGCGTGCCCCGGAGCGTTCCAGGCCAGTACGTCGCTGCGCCTGCCGGTCACCACGACGGGCACCTCGCCCAGGGACCGCACCAGATCGCGCACGGCCGGGGCCACCCGCTCGGCCGGGGGCCGCCGGGCCGGAACCCGGTGCCGGCAGGCGGTGGCCAGGTCCCGCAGGTGCTGCCGTTCGGTCTCCTCCAGGCGCAGGGCGCGGGCGATCGCGTCCAGCACCTCGACGGAGGCGTGACAGGACACCCCCTGCTCAAGGCGCGTGTAGTACGAGGCGCTGACACCGGCCAGCAGGGCCAGCTCCTCACGCCGCAGCCCCGGCACCCGCCGCCGGTCCCCGTAGGTCGGCAGCCCGACATCGCGGGGCTGCAACTGGGCCCGCCGCGCCTGGAGGAAGGTGCCGAGCTGTCCGTGAGCGTCCATGGCCCGAGTATCCAGCGCCCGGCCCGAGGCAGCCTGCCCCTGCCAGGGATAGGCAGAGTAGACAGAGCCCGAGGCAGCCTGCCCCTGCCGGGGATAGGCAGAGCCGGGGCTGGTTGCCCACCGCCGCGCGGACACACAGTGGGGCCAGAAGCGAACCCGGTCGCCGGACCACCACAGGACCGGCCGCCCCGTATCCCACCCAAAGCCCCACCCCACCCCACCCCACCCCACCACTCAAGGAACCCACGTGTCCGCGAAGTTCGCACGCAACGCACTCGCCGCCGCCATCGCGACGGTCACCCTCACGGTCGGCTGGGCCGGCTCCGCCACGGCCGCCACGGCGCCCCTCTCGCACGCCCGGATCACCCAGCACTTCGATCCGGACGACAAGCAGATGCCGGAGAACATCGTCCTGGAGCCCGACGGACGCATCGACCTCTCCCTCTCCGCCGCAGGCCGGATCGCCCAGGTCGGCCGCGACGGCAGGGTGCGGGTGCTGGCGACCCTGCCCGTGCCGGCCGACGAGGGCGTGAACACCCCGGCGCTCGGCTTCCCCCTGGTCACCGGCCTGGTCAGGGACGCGCACGGCACGCTGTACTTCCTGTACGCCACGGGCACCGCAGACCTCACCGGCGTCTGGCGGCTCACCCCCGGCGGCCACCCGGAGCGGATCGCCGCGCTGCCCGCCGACGGACTGCCCAACGGACTCGCGCTGGACTCCGGCCGGCTCTACATCACCGACTCGGTCCGGGGCGTCATCTGGCGCGTACCGACGGGCGGCGGCCGCGCGACGGTCTGGGCGGACGGTGCCGAGCTGGCCCCCACCACCTTCCTCGGCGCCAACGGCCTGAAGGTGCACAACGGCGCCGTCTGGGTGTCCAACCTGGACCGGGGCACCGTCCTCAGCTACCCGGTGCGGCACGACGGCACGGCGGGCCCCGCCCGGGTCAGGGCCGCACAGCTGGCCGGAATCGACGACTTCGCCTTCGTCGGCCGCGGCGACCGGATCCTCGCCGCCCTCAACCAGACCGGCGAGGTCGCCCTGATCGAGCCCGACGGCAGCCACACCATCGTGCTCGGCTCCCGGGACGGGCTGCAGAACCCCACAGCCGTCGCCGTACGCGGCGACACCGCGTACGTGACCTCGGCCGCCTACCTCACCGGACAGGACCCCAACCTGCTCACCGCCCGCATCCGTATCCACGGCCACCACTGACGACATCGTCACGACCGGGGACCGGAGTATCAGCGGCAAACCGGAGCAGAAGAGGATAGGCAGCACAGGGCGTCTCCCGCGTCCCCCCGCCTCCGTGCGGCGGGAGGCGCCCCGGCTGTGCCGCCCGCCCTCCTACGTCCCCCCGGAGACCCATCCGTGTTCAGCAAGACAAGCGACACCGCCACCGGGGCTCCGCCCCGGGCCACCGGGCACCCCGGGCCCGCGCGGCGCTGGTCCGTCGCGCTGCGGCGGACACCCGTCTCCCTGTGGAACGACGACCTCTCGGACTGGGCGGCGGCCCTGACGTACTACGCCATACTCGCGCTGCTCCCGGCGCTCCTGGTGACGGTCTCCGTCATCGGGCTGGCCAACCCCCGGGCCACCGACGCGCTGATCGCGGACATCACCGCCTTCGCCCCCGCGGAGTCCGGCGCCGCGCTGCGCCAGCCGCTCGTGGCGGCCACGCAGCAGCGGACGGCGGTGTGGCTGCTGGTCGCGACCGGGACCCTCAGCGCGGTCTGGTCCGCGTCCAGCTACCTGGCCGTGTTCCGGCGGGCGCTGCACGCGATGCACGGGGTACCGGACACCCGGCCCGCCCTGCGCAAGGCACACATCATCGTGGCGACGGCGATCGGTCTGCTGCTGCTCCTGATGACCAGCGCGTTCGCCCTCGTGCTCTCCGGACCCCTGGCCCGCTGGCTCGGGCACCGGATCGGCCTGGCGCATCTGGGGGACGCGGTGTGGGCGGTACTGAAGTGGCCCGTGCTGCTCTGTCTGGTCGCCTGCCTGATCACGGTCCTCTTCCGGACCGGTCCGGCGTCGGCACGCGGATCGCGCCGGGCCCTGCCAGGAGGCGTGCTCGCGGCGCTCCTGTGGTTGGTCGCCTCGGCGGGATTCGCGCTGTACGCGACGTACATCGGCTCCTACAGCAGGCTGTACGGGTCGCTGGCCGGGCTGGTGGTGTTCCTGATCTGGGTGTGGTTCACCAACCTGGCGCTGCTGACGGGCGCCCAGTTCAATGTGGAGCTGAACCGGGTGGGGCGCGCGGGCGCCCGCCCCCGGACCCACGGCCACGACGGGACCGGGGACGGCGTCGGGGGCGAAACCACGCCCCAGGATCCCGTGGACCCCTAGGACCCTGGAACCCCTCGAACGACTAGGACCCCGTGGTGCCGTCGATGATCTCCCGGATGATGTCGAGGTGGCCGTTGTGCCGGGCGGTCTCCTCGATGAGGTGCAGCAGGATCCAGCGCAGATCGGGGTAGTGACCGTCGGATCGCGGACGCTTGGCCCGGGTGTCCAGGTCATGGGCGGCGACGAGCTCGCGGTAGCGGGCGGACTGCTCCTCGTACTCCGCCAGTACGACGGCGAGCGGCATGTCCAGGGCGATGCGCATCTCGCGGTCGGGATCCTCTTCGGTCCACGGGCCCTCGTCCTTGCCGCCGAGGAAGTCGATCTCGAACCAGGCGTACTCGACCCAGCGGAGGTGGTTGACCAGACCCGCGATCGTCATCAGCGGCGAACCCGGCAGCAGCGCCTTGCACGCGTCCTCCTGCGTGAGGCCCTCGCATTTGGCCAGTGCGGTCGCTCGTGTGTAGTCGAGGAAGGTGGTCAGCTGGGTGCGCTCGTCCCAGGCGGAAGGTGCATCAGTGCGTGTCATCGCGGTACACCCTGACGTCTCACCGGCGGCCTGTCCACCGCTTAAAACCCGGCGGGAGTTCGTCATGAACCGGCCGGTGTTCTCAAGTACCGGCCGGTGTCCGTCGAGTACCGGACGGGCCGGCCTGTGGCGCGGGTCGCGGGTGCAGCGGGCCGAGGTAGGCCACGAGGTCCGAGCCGTCCGGGACAGCGAGCGCCGGTCGCCAGCCGAGCCGGTGGTAGAGGCGCACCGCCGGTTCGGCGCGCGCCGAGGTGAGCAGCCAGCAACGGCCGTCCACCGCAGGGGCGGTGACCGACTCCAGGAGCGCCGCCGCGAGACCGGCGCCGCGGGCGCGCGGGGCGAGCGCGAGTTCGTCCACTTCGAGGGCGCCGACGAGCCACGCGGCCGTCCGCTCCGGCCCCAGCGCGGCGCCGATACGCCCGTAGCCTCGGTCGGTGGGGAACGGGCCTGGCGTCGTCCAGGCCGTCGCGAACCCCACCACCGTGCCGCCTTCGGTCTCGCCGGACGCCCCGGCTTCGCCCCTCGCGGGATCGTCGCGGCTCAGGGCGAGCGCGGCCACGAATCCGGGGCGCCGGGCATCCCCGGCCAGCCGCTCCACATAGCCGTCGGCCATGGCCGGGTCCTCGTGCCACGGGGGCCCGGCGAAGGCCTCCGCGTACACCCGCCGGATTCCTTCCGCGTACGCCGCCACCTCGTCCCTGCCGACCGGCTGGACCCACGTGGTCACGAGACGACTCCGCATCTCAGCATCTCCCCATCTCTGTATCTCCGCATATCTGCACCCCAGTTCTTTCTTGGGGTCCACGCGTGGGCCCCAGGGCCCACGCAACCGGCAGCGCGGCTGACTAGGCTCATGACCGACCAACCGCGAGCCGTCCGGAACCGCCGCCACCACAAGGTGGCCGGCCGGGCGCGCTCCGGTGCGCAGGGATCTTCTTGCTCTACCTGACCTGTAGGGCGGTCACCCCTCAACCGGCTTGTCCGGATGGGCGGGTGGCCACACTTTAAATGGGGTGCGCTGTCATGAGTGACGGATTCTTCTACTCGTATCACGTGGGCTGGAGCCGCCCCGACGCGGAATCGCTGCTCGCGGATCTGGAGGCGGCCGGCGTATGTCCCGCGCATCCGGCCACGCGGCGCATCACGCTCATCAGCCCGGGGGCCGCACCGCCGGGCACCCAGTCATGGGTGACCAGGGAGCAGCTGGTGCTCCTGGCCGGCCTGCAACGGCTGGACCAGGTCGACTTCCTGCTCTGGGTGAGCAGCGGAGCCGAGATCCCGGCCCGGGTCCGGCGGACGGACGACGGGACGGTCGCGCTGCAGTTCGCCCTCGGCGCGCTCAGCCGCGACGAGCGGGAGGCGGTCGTCCGTGCGATACGGGAGGCGATAGGCAGGGCCTCCGTACTGTGCATCGGCTTCGTGGTCGACCGCGAGGGCGCGTCGGCGGCGACGGACTGGAGCGGGTTCATCGTGAAGGGGTCGGTGTACTTCGACTGCTGGCCGGACACCCTGGCCGTGCGGTCCGAGGTCGCCTCCAGACAGCCGCAGCTGTTCGGGGTGGGCTCCTTCGAGCAGTCGCCCTGGGTCGTCTACGGCAGCGAGGTCCCCAGCAGGTGAACGTCAGCCGCCCGGGGCGGCCACGGGCGGGGACCCCGCAACGGCGATAATCGGCCGTATGTCCGCAGAACCCTCCCCGCAGGCCACCCACCCCCGGCCGCGCCCGCAGCCCACGCGGGAGCACCGGCCGCTCCGTGCGCGGGCCGCCGCCGCGCTCGCCTCCGCGGCGCCGGCGCTCGGCTCCTACGCGGCCGTGCGGATCATCGGGCTCGTCGTCTTCTGGGCGGCCGCCTCCGCGGCGGGGAAGGACGCCTTCCACCTGCTCGCCGAGCGCTGGGACTCGATCTGGTACCAGCGGGTCGCCGAGCACGGCTACGGCTACACCGTCACGCTCCCCGACGGCGGCATCCACTCCGACCTGGCCTTCTTCCCGCTGCTGCCCGCACTGGAGCGCTCCATCGCGGAGGTGACGCCGCTCGGTCTCGCGGGCGCCGGACTGCTGGTGGCGTGGCTGGCGGGTCTGCTCGCGGCCTGGGGGATCTTCGCCGTCGGAGCGCGGCTGTACGGGCGCCGGGCCGGGGTGGCGCTGGCCGCGCTGTGGGGGGTGTACCCGACGGCGTTCGTCCAGTCGATGGCGTACACCGAGACCCTGTTCACCGCGCTGGCCGCCTGGTCGCTGTACGCCGTGCTGACCCGGCGGTGGATCGTGGCCGGTGCGCTGTGCGTACTGGCCGGGCTGACCCGTCCCTCCGCCGCGGCGCTCATCGCCGCCCTCGCGGTCACCGCCGCCGTCACGCTCGTACGCGAGTACCGGGCGGGCGACACCGACGGCATCGTCCGCCGCAATGGCCGGATGCTGGCCGGAGTGCTCATCGCGCCGCTGGGCTGGCTCGCGTACGTGGTGTTCGTCGCGGTGCGCGAGGGCAGCCCGTTCGCCTACTTCGACGTCCAGGCCCAGTGGGGCAACAGCATCGACGGCGGCGCCGCCCTCGCCGCGTTCGTCCTCGGCCTTCCGCTGCCGGGGGCGCTCGGGCTGTGCGCGGCGCTGGCCGGGCTCGGCTGGCTGGTGTACCTGTGCGTGCGGCAGCGCCAGCCGCTCCCCGTGCTCGTCTACGGGATCGCCGTCGTCGTCATCTCGCTGATCGGCTCCGGCTACTTCGGCTCCCGGCCCCGGCTGATGATGCCGGCGTTCCCGCTCCTCCTGCCGCCCGCCGTCGCCCTGCTGCGGCTGCGCTCCACGGCCCGTACGGCGACGGTCCTCGCGGTCCTCGCCGCCGCCTCCGCCGCATACGGGGCCTGGACGCTGCTGGGTTCCGGCCCGCCCTGAGCCGGGCCTGCCGGCCACGCGCCCCGGCGTCGTGACGCCTCAGCCGCCGTCGTGCCGGGTCAGCCGTCCGGCGGCCGGCTCACGGCGCCCCGTCGCCCTGCGCGATCCCCACCCGCACGCCCGGCCGCAGTCCCCACCTCGCCATCGCGCCGGCCTCGGCCTCGATCACATGCCGGGCGCGGAGCCGGGGGAGGCCCAGCCGTCCCGGCTTCATCGTGTGGACCGCCACCACGGTCAACTTCCGGTCCAGATAGGCCACATCGATCGTGAACCGCATGCGGAAGGAGTGCACACTCCCGCACGGGGTGATCAGCAGCGCGCCCTCGATGCCGTCCTGCCCGAGCAGCCCACGGCTCCGGTGCCGGTAGGAGGCCGCGATCCGCAGCGGTATCTCCGTCTCCCGTTCCCCCTCCGGGTCCGCGAACGTCAGCGTTCCAGTGCCATTGCGCCATCGGGCCATGTCCATGACGGTAGCGCCAACTGCCCTCCCCCGGGCGGTAACAGAGTGGCCTAGGGTCGGTGAGGTGTACGCCACGCTGATAGTGGTCGCCGCCCTCTGGGGTGCCGCGACCGGACTGCTGGTCCCACGCGCCGCCTACCGGTTCTCCGTCGAACCCGAGGACGCGTGGCGGGACGCCTGCCCGGCCGGCCACGCCCTCACCGGGCCGGGCCGGGGCTGGCTCGGCTCCGCGCGCTGCACCGCCTGCGCGGCGGCGGGGGCAACGGCCGCCGTACATACGGAAACCGGCCCGGACGCCGGTGAGGCCCCGGACACCGGCAAGGCCCCGGACGCCAGTGAAGCCCCGGACGCCCCGCGCGCTGCGTCCTGGCACCGCGGCGGGCCGCGCTACGCGCCCGTCCTCCTCGCACCCCTCGTCTCCGCCCTCGGCTGCGCCGCCGTCGCCGCGACCACCGGGGCCCGCCCCGAGCTCGCCGTATGGCTGCTGCTCGTCCCCGTCGCCGTACTCCTCGCGGCCATCGACCGCCGCGTCCACCGGCTGCCGGACGAGCTGACGCTGCCGGCCGCGGGGGCGGCCGCCGCGCTCCTGGGCGCCGCCGCGCTGCTGCCGGAGCACGGCGGCTCCTGGCTGTCCGCGCTGCTCGGCGGCGTCGGCCTCGGCGCCTTCTACCTCCTGCTCTTCCTCGTCAACCCGAACGGAATGGGCTTCGGTGACGTGAAGCTCGCGCTCTCGCTGGGCGTGGTCCTCGGCTGGTACGGCTGGGCCGTCGTGTTCGCCGGGGGCTTCGCCGGATTCCTGTTCGGCGCGGTGTACGGCCTGGCGCTGATGATCATGCGGCGCGCCGGGCGCAGGACGGGCATCCCGTTCGGACCGTTCATGATCGCCGGGGCGCTGCTGGGCATCCTCTTCGGCGGACTGGCCGCCTGACTCTTCGGCGAACCGGCGAACCGGCGAACCGGCGAACCGGCGAACCGGCGAACCGGCGAACCGGCGAACCGGCGAACCGGCGAACCGGCGAACCGGCGAACCGGCGGACCGGCCGACCGGCCGCCTGAGCTGCTGCCGCCGGCCGATATCCGGTCGCGTGCGGAGGGGGCCGGCTGAGACCATTTCCGTATGCCCGGAACACCCGAAGACCCGCAAGCGGCACAGTCCGCACAGCCGGCGGCCCGGCGCGCCCGGTTCGACGCCCTGGTCACGGAGGCGGACACCGTCTCCGTCGCGGGCTGGGACTTCTCCTGGCTCGACGGCCGGGCCACCGAGCAGCGGCCCTCCTGGGGCTACGCCCGCGCCATGGGGGAGCGGCTGGGCCGGGCGAGCGCCGCGCTCGACATCCAGACCGGCGGCGGTGAGGTCCTCGCCGCCGCGCCGAAGCTGCCGCCGCTGACCGTCGCCACCGAGTCCTGGCCGCCGAACATCGCCCGCGCCACCGCCCTGCTGCACCCGCTCGGCGCGGCCGTGGTGGCGGACGCGGACGAGCCGCCGCTGCCGTTCGGCGACGCGGCGTTCGACCTGGTCGTCAGCCGCCATCCGGTGACCACCTGGTGGGACGAGATCGCCCGGGTCCTGGCGCCCGGCGGCACCTACTTCTCCCAACAGGTGGGCCCAGCGAGCGTATTCGAGCTCGTCGAGTACTTCCTCGGCCCGCAGCCCCCGGAGGTACGGGGCAGCCGCGACCCGGAACAGGCGCGCGCCGCCGCGGAGGCGGCCGGTCTCGAAGTCGTCGACCTGCGGTCCGAGCGGCTGCGCACCGAGTTCCTCGACATCGGCGCGGTCGTCTACTTCCTGCGCAAGGTGATCTGGATGGTGCCGGGCTTCACCGTCGAGCAGTACCGGCCGCAACTCGCCGCGCTGCACCGGCGGATCGAGGAAGACGGGCCGTTCGTCGCCCACACGACCCGCTTTCTGATCGAGGCCCGCAAACCCGGGCGGCCGGTCTCACCCGCGTAGCCCCTTCCCGCGCCCGAGGGATGGCACTCTGGTCGCTGAGCGCACGGGGAAGGAGCCAGACCATGAGGGTCGGCAGCGACGAGGAAGCCACGAGCGGCCCGCGGCAGGGGAACGCCGAATGGCTCAGAGGCGCCCGGATCGTCGGCGTCCTCGGTGTGTTCTACCGCCCGGAGGGCCGGATGGGGGAGCCGGAGGCCGTCGAATTCCTGCTCTCCGACAGCCAGTCGGTGCTGCTGACCTGCGCCTCGGACGGCACCCTGCACGTCGGTGCCGGCACCTGGCCGGACCTTCCCGACTGGTGCGTACCGGCCGCCCAGTGGGAGTTCGCCACGATGGCGAACCTGCCGCAGCCGCCCGACGGCGGCTGGACGGTGCTGAGTACCGAGGAGCGCCGGGACGACCGGGGCGAGGTCCACGAGGCCGTCATCCGCTGCGAGGGCGGCCGCTTCGTGGTCATCGGCGGGGACACCGTGGGCATCAGGTTCACCCGGGGCCACCGGGGCGCGGCGTCCACGACCTGACGGCGACCGGCGGCCGGAATGTGCACGTCCTGTGAACGTCTCGTGGGCACCTCGGGCGTCAAGGCGACGCCGCCGGGCATCCGTGCAGGTCCAGGGGGGACGGAGGCCCGTATTCCGTGCTCACAACGGAGCCCCGCACATCCGGAGAGTAATTATTTGGCGGCGATGCACGCAGCAGCACTTACGAAGGGTTATGGTGGAAACCCCCCCTCGGGCCGGTCCGTAACCCCCCCCACGGACCGGCCCGTTTTTTTGTGCCCCGGTTATGTGCTCCGGTTATGTGCCCCGGTTATGTGCTCCGGTTTATGTGGCCCGGCGCACACGGGCCCCGGCCGTCAGGCCCGTCCGGCCCAGATGTTCGTGCCGGCGGTGTCCACGGCGAAGGTGTCGATCTCCTTCAGCTCCGCCGCCGTCAGAGCCGGACCGGCCAGCGCCGCGACGTTCTCCTCCAGCTGCCGCACACTCGACGCGCCGATCAGAGCCGACGTCATACGGCTGTCGCGCAGCACCCAGTTGAGGGCGAGCTGGGCCAGCGACTGACCGCGGCCCCGCGCGATGTCGTTCAGCCCGTTGAGCCGGCGCACCACCTCGTCGGAGAGCAGGTCCGGATTGAGGGACTTGCCCTGGGTGGCGCGCGAACCCTCCGGGATGCCCTTCAGGTACTTATTGGTCAGCAGCCCCTGGGCGAGCGGCACGAAGGAGATGCAGCCCATACCGGCCGCCTCCAGTGTGTCCAGCAGCCCGTCCTCCTCCGTCCAGCGGTTGATCATCGAGTAGGACGGCTGGTGGATCAGGGCCGGGACGCCCATCTCCCTGAGCAGCCGGGCCGCCTCCGCGGTCTGCTCGGAGTTGTACGAGGACACCCCCACGTACAGCGCCTTGCCCTGCCGCACGGCGGAGGCCAGGGCCCCCATCGTCTCCTCCAGCGGGGTGTCCGGGTCGAAGCGGTGCGAGTAGAAGATGTCGACGTAGTCGAGGCCCATCCGCTTCAGCGAGGCGTCGAGCGAGGACAGCAGGTACTTGCGCGAGCCCCACTCGCCGTAGGGGCCGGGGTGCATGTCGTACCCGGCCTTGGTGGAGATCACCAGCTCGTCGCGGTACGGGGCGAAGTCCTGCCGGAAGAGCTTCCCGAAGTTCAGCTCGGCGGAGCCGGGCGGCGGGCCGTAGTTGTTGGCCAGGTCGAAGTGGGTCACCCCGAGGTCGAACGCGCGGCGCAGGATGGCCCGCTGCGAGTCGAGCGCGCGGTCGTCGCCGAAGTTGTGCCAGAGGCCGAGCGAGACGGCGGGGAGCTTGAGGCCGCTGCGGCCGGTGCACCGGTACTCCATGGAGTCGTAGCGCGTGCCGGCGGCCCGGTAATAGGAAGAGGATTCAGTCACGTTTCCCTCTTTATCACGGACTTGTGACAGGCCGGGTTGGGCCGGTGCGGCGCCTGCGCAGTAATGTGGCGGCTTCGGGACTGCCACGGCACGGCGGGGCGATCGGCCCCCTACCGGTGCGACGATCCCCAGGGGGACAGCCCCGGGCGAGGCGGCGGGCGGGCCCGCACGGAACCGAGAGGTGGACTCAGTGAACTTGCGCGACCTGGTGTACGGGCTCTACGCCCGCCGGGTGGAGGCCCGCCTCGATCACGCCCAGGTGCCCAAGCACATCGGGGTCATCCTCGACGGGAACCGGCGCTGGGCGAAGGCCTCCGGCGGCACGGCCGCCGAGGGCCACCAGGCGGGTGCGGACAAGATCAAGGAGCTCCTCGGCTGGTGCAGCGAGACGGACGTCGAGGTCGTCACGCTCTGGATGCTCTCCACGGACAACTTCGACCGGCCCGAGTCCGAGCTCATCCCGCTCCTCGGCATCATCGAGAACACCGTGCGCGACCTCGTGGCGGACGGCCGCTGGCGGGTCCACCACGTCGGCACGCTCGACCTGCTGCCCGCACACACCCAGACGGTCCTCAAGGAGGCCGAACAGGCCACGATCGGGGTCGACGGAATACTGGTCAACGTCGCCGTCGGCTACGGGGGCCGGCAGGAGATCGCCGACGCGGTGCGCTCGCTGCTCCTCGACCACTCCGCCAAGGGCACGTCCTTCGAGGACCTGGCCGAGATCGTCTCCACCGACCTGATCTCCGAGCACCTCTACACCCGGGGCCAGCCCGACCCGGACCTGGTGATCCGGACCAGCGGGGAACAGCGCCTGTCGGGCTTCATGCTCTGGCAGAGCGCCCATTCGGAGTACTACTTCTGCGAGGTCTTCTGGCCGGCCTTCCGCCGGGTCGACTTCCTGCGCGCCCTGCGTGACTACGCGGCCCGCCACCGCCGCTACGGGGGCTGACGCCGCATTTCCGCCCAGCTCGCCGCCCCCTCCGTACCGGTGACGTCGGCGAGGACGGACGGGCTTGAGCGGCTCGGTCGGCATGGCTTCGCGTGTTCGAGGGCATACCCCTGACAGGTCGACGTCCGGTCAGGAACCAGGCGGATGTCGTCACCAAGTGAGCGGCATGGAGTCCGCTCGCCCGGGAGGCCCTTTGCACACGAAGGACCGTACATACAGTGCGGCTGACGTCGAGGGCCGGCGCTCGGCCCGCGCAAGGTGGCCGAAGCCCGGTCCGTCCTCTCCCTTTGGGATGCTCCGCGACGTCGTCGCACCCCAACCTCGTCCGAGGGGGTACGTCCTTCCGTGGTGACCAGCACAAAGCGCCGCATGCCCGACAGGCGCACCTATGTTCTCGACACCAGCGTCCTGCTGGCCGATCCGAACGCCATGTCCCGCTTCGACGAGCACGAAGTCGTGCTCCCGGTCGTCGTGGTCACGGAACTGGAGGCCAAACGGCACCATCCGGAGCTGGGGTACTTCGCCCGGCAGGCCCTGCGCCTGCTGGACGACTTCCGGGTCCGGTACGGCCGGCTGGATGCCCCGATCCCCCTCGGGGATCTGGGCGGGACGCTGCGCGTCGAACTCAACCATTCCGATCCCGGCGTACTGCCCGCCGGCTACCGGTTGGGGGACAACGACTCACGGATTCTCGCGGTAGCGCGCAATCTGCAGGCCGAGGGGTACGACGTCACGGTCGTCTCCAAGGACCTGCCGCTCCGGATCAAGGCCTCTTCGGTCGGCCTCCTCGCCGAGGAGTACCGCGCCGAACTCGCCATCACCGACGCGGGCTGGACGGGGATGGGCGAGCTGTCCCTCTCCGCCGAGCAGGTGGACCTCCTCTTCTCCGAGGAGACGCTGTACGTCCCCGAGGCCGCCGATCTGCCGGTGCACACCGGACTGGTCCTTCAGTCCGAGCGCGGCAAGGCGCTCGGCCGGGTGACGCCGGAGGGCAACGTCCGGCTCGTCCGGGGCGACCGGGAGGCCTTCGGCATCCACGGCCGCAGCGCCGAACAGCGCATCGCGCTGGATCTGCTGCTGGACCAGGACGTCGGCATCGTCTCGCTCGGCGGCCGGGCCGGCACCGGCAAGTCCGCACTGGCGCTCTGCGCGGGTCTGGAGGCCGTACTGGAGCGCGGGCAGCACAAGAAGGTGATGGTCTTCCGCCCGCTGTACGCGGTCGGCGGGCAGGACCTCGGCTATCTGCCCGGGTCCGAGGCCGAGAAGATGGGTCCCTGGGCACAGGCCGTCTTCGACACGCTCTCGGCGGTCGCCGGGCGCGAGGTCATCGAGGAGGTCCTGGGGCGCGGGATGCTGGAAGTGCTGCCGCTCACCCACATCCGCGGCCGGTCCCTCCACGACGCCTTCGTGATCGTCGACGAGGCCCAGTCGCTCGAACGGAACGTCCTGCTGACCGTGCTGTCCCGGATCGGGGCGAACTCGCGGGTGGTGCTCACGCATGACGTGGCCCAGCGGGACAACCTCCGGGTCGGCCGGTACGACGGAGTGGTCGCCGTGGTCGAGAAGCTGAAGGGCCATCCGCTCTTCGCGCACACCACGCTCACCCGGTCCGAGCGCTCGCCGATCGCCGCGCTGGTGACCGAAATGCTGGAGGAAGGTCAGATCTGACACGGGATACGACAGTTGGTGCCGCCCGGCGAGCGAAGGAGCTTACCGGGCGGCACCGTGTTGCGGTGTCATTTCCGTAATTCACTTGCTCCAAACGGGGTGTGAGCTTTCACACGCAACAGAGAATTGCTTCGTGGCGTCCCGTTCCGGCAGAGTCTTGCTTCCGTCAGGCCCCGCATACGGCACACCCGCACCATCAGAGGTGCAACGCACCACACAACTCAACAACCGCCGTCCGTATGCCGCCCGCGAGTACCACGCGGCGCTCCCTCCGGGGAGTCGCCCACCGGGCCCGTGCCTCCCGTGACCCAAGCAGTAGGGAGGCCAGTGTCAGGGGCACGATTGCGCCCGCGAGGTCACCTAAGCGGGCGATGCTGGAAGGACACCGTGTGAGCCGGATCTCGGTCCGGGGGTTCGCCGTGGCATCTGCCACAGCGGTAACCACCGTAGGCGCCGTCGTGGGAGTTGCAGCGGGCAGTACCCCTGCTGTCGACGACAACAACTTCGAGGCCACCGCAGCCGACACCACGCTGCTCGCCGACATCCCCGCGGGCCAGCAGGCCCAGGTGCAGACCGCTTCCCTGACGCAGCAGGCCGACGCCCAGGCGTCCGCAGCCGACGCGACGGCGAAGAAGTCCGCGGAGGAATCGGCCCGCATCCAGGCCGCCAAGGACGCCAAGACCAAGAAGCAGGCGGCCGAGGACAAGCTGGAGAAGGAGCGCCAGGAGAAGGAGCGCCAGGAGAAGGCGGACCGCGCCAGCCGGTCCGAGGTCCGCAGCGCCAGCACCTTCGCCGTCCAGGGCTCCTACAGCGTGGCCGAGATCCAGGCGATGGCGCGGCAGATCGTGCCCGCCGACCAGTTCCAGTGCTTCAGCAACATCGTGAACCACGAGTCGACCTGGAACTACCGGGCTACCAACCCGTCCTCCGGCGCCTACGGCCTCGTCCAGGCGTACCCCGGTTCGAAGATGGCGTCCGCCGGTGCCGACTGGCAGACCAACCCGGCCACGCAGATCAAGTGGGGCCTCAGCTACATGAACGGCCGCTACGGCAGCCCCTGCGGCGCCTGGTCCTTCTGGCTGCAGCACCAGTCGTACTAGGGAGTTGTCCGGCCGGAGCCCTCGTCGGTTCCCTCGCAACCTCTCGAAGCCCCTCGCCGTCCTACGGTGAGGGGCTTCACGCATGTACGGTCATGCGGGACCGTTCCCGGGGGGAGCGGTGGGGAGAGCGGACGGGGGTAGAGGAACCGTTATGTCAAAACTGCCGGGATGGCTCGGACAGCTGGGGGCTGAACTCACCAAAATCGGTGAGCGCCTGGAGGAACGCCGCGTCGAGGCCGACGACGAGGACGACAAGGCCGCGCGCGCCTCGTCGGTGACGACCGGCGCGGAGCCTGGGGGCGGGGCCGAGACGGGCGCCGCGGACCATGTGCCTCCGCCGCCCGCGTACGCCCCCGCAGTCGCCGCGCGCCCCGACCCGGTCGCGGCGATCCCCTGGGGGATGCGGGTCGCGGCCGAGGCGGGCTGGCGGCTGCTCGTCCTGGCGGGCACCCTGTGGGTGCTCATGCGGGTCATCAGCGCGGTGCAGCTGGTGGTGCTGGCGTTCACCGCCGCTCTGCTCGTCACCGCGATGCTCCAGCCGACGGTCGAGCGGCTGCGGCGCTCCGGGCTGCCGCGCGGGCTGGCCACGGCGGTCACCGCGGTCCTGGGCTTCGTGATCATGGGCCTGGTCGGCTGGTTCGTGGTGTGGCAGGTGATGGACAACCTGGACTCGCTGTCCGACCAGGTTCAGGCCGGTATCGCGGACCTGAAGAACTGGCTGCTGGACAGCCCGTTCCACGTCACCGACAAGCAGATCAACGATGTCGCGAAGAACCTCAGCGACACCGTCGGCACCAACACAGAGGCGATCACCTCGGCCGGACTCCAAGGCGTCACCGTGATGGTGGAGTTCCTCACCGGGATGCTGCTGGCGATGTTCTCCACGCTCTTCCTGCTGTACGACGGCAAGCGCATCTGGCTCTGGGTGCTGAAGCTCGTGCCCGCGCAGGCGCGGCCGGGTGTCGCCGGAGCGGGTCCGCGCGCCTGGCGCACGCTGACCGCCTATGTGCGGGGCACCGTCATCGTGGCGCTGATCGACGCGATCTTCATCGGCCTTGGGCTCTACTTCCTCAATGTGCCGCTGGCCGTGCCGCTGGCCGTCTTCATCTTCCTGTTCGCCTTCATCCCGCTCGTCGGGGCGGTGGTCTCCGGGGCGCTGGCGGTGGTCGTCGCCCTCGTCACCCAGGGCGTGTTCACGGCGCTGATGGTGCTGGTGGTGGTCCTCGCGGTGCAGCAGATCGAGGGCCACATCCTGCAGCCGTTCATCCTGGGCCGCGCGGTGCGCGTGCACCCGCTGGCGGTGGTGCTCTCGGTCGCCGCGGGCGGCATGATCGCCGGCATCGGGGGCGCCGTCGTCGCGGTGCCGCTGGTCGCGGTGACCAATACGGTGGTCGGCTATCTGCGGGCGTACGGGCAGGAGGAGGCCCGGCGCCACTCGCCGCCGCCGCACGGCGCGACCGCCCTGGACACCGCGCCGACCCCGGCTCCCGGATCGCCGCCGGAGGAGACCGACGACGGCGCCGAGGAGGAGCCGGTGGCGGACGCCCGGAAGGAAGTCTGAGCAAGCACAGAAGAAGGGCCCCGGGGACGGTCGGTCGTCCTCGGGGCCCTTCTCGTTCATGGGTACTACGGGTGTTACTCGGCGAGGACGGCCTCGGCTTCGAGGGTCACGCCGACCGCCTGGATCACCGAGGCGATCTTGACGGCTTCCTGAATGGTCTCACGGTCCACGCCGGCCTTGCGCAGCACCTGCTCGTGGGAGTCCAGGCACTGGCCGCAGCCGTTGATCGCGGAGACGGCGAGCGACCACAGCTCGAAGTCGACCTTCTCCACGCCCGGCTTGCCGATCACGTTCATCCGCAGGCCCGCACGGAGGTTCCCGTACTCCGGGTCCGACAGCAGGTGCCGGGTCCGGTAGAAGACGTTGTTCATCGCCATGATGGCGGCGGCCGACTTCGCGGCGGTGTACGCCTCCGCGGAGAGGTTGGCCTTCGCCTCCGGCTCCAGCTCGCGCAGCACCTTCGGCGAGCGCGAGGCGATCGCGCAGGCGAGGACGGTGCCCCAGAGCTGCTGCTGCGGCAGTTCGCTGTTCCCGATGACCGAACCGAGGTTCAGCTTCAGGTCCTTGGCGAAGTCCGGTATGGCGGACTTCAGTTCGTCGAGTGCCATCGGTATCAGCTCACTCGCCCGAGAGGAGCGCGACCGGGTCCAGGGTGGTCTCGCCCTTGGTCCAGTTGCAGGGGCACAGCTCGTCGGTCTGCAGGGCGTCGAGGACCCGCAGGACCTCCTTGGGGTTACGGCCCACGGAACCGGCGGTCACCATCGTGAACTGGATCTCGTTGTTCTGGTCGACGATGAAGACGGCGCGCTGCGCGAAGCCGTCCTCGCCCTCGATGCCGAGGTCACGCATGAGCTCGTGCTTGGAGTCGGCCAGCATCGGGAAGGGCAGGTCGGTCAGGTCCGGGTGGTCCTTGCGCCAGGCGTGGTGCACGAACTCGGAGTCACCGGAGAAGCCGAGGATCTGGGCGTCACGGTCGGCGAACTCCTCGTTCAGCTTGCCGAACGCGGCGATCTCCGTGGGGCAGACGAACGTGAAGTCCTTCGGCCACGCGAAGATCACTTTCCAACCCTCATACGTCTTGTGGGTGATGGTCTCGAACTCCTTGCCCTTCTCAAGGGAAACGCAAGCAGTCAGTTCGAACTGGGGAAACTGGTCACCGACAGTGAGCATGGTTCGGGGTACTCCTGTGTAGCTCGGGGCTGGACCTGAGCACAGTCGCACATGTCCCATTGATCACGGAAATCGGTCGTGTCGAAAGGATTGATAGGAGCAGGGGATCAGTGTTAAGGCCAGGTGGTGTCCTCCAGCTCGGTGATGGCGGATTGTCGCATGGCCGGCTCGCGAGTGTTCACTGCTCGTCTTCGGCCCAGACGACCTCGATCAGCGACGGGTCGAACTTCTTGCCACGACCCGCGGGGTGGACCATCACGGCCCGAACCGACTCACGGAGCCAGGTCTTCTTCTGCGAGATCGTGCACTCCTTCCACCCTTCCAGGAGGGAAGAGCAAGCATTTTGCCTGCGGACTCTGACAGCGGACAGTTTGCGACTCTGCCGGTTCAGCTCGTCGCGCTCGGCCTCAAGCTCCTCGATCATGTCGAGTGCCGTCCCCATGCTGATGCGCTTCGCCCTGCGGCGCACGTTGACCTCTTCGATCTCCTGGCCGATCTCAGCGAGCCGGACATCGTGCTTGGTCTCGTCGACGTCCTCTTCCTTGGCAACCATGCCAAGACTTCGGCGGACCTCCAGGAGGAAGGCCTTCTCGACCAGGTCGTCCATGAGGGGGCCGACTCGGGTGACACCGCCGCACCCGCCGAGGGTGGTGAGGCAGGCGTACCGATAGCCGTAGCGCTCGTAGGAAGTGGTCCCCTTCGCGTACTGGTTGGACATCAACGGGAAGCTGCACTTTCCGCACCGGGCGATCCCTGACAGGAGGTACTTGGCGGAGGTGGTGTGTGCCGCCCGGACTTCCTTCCTGGCCTGCTTCCGCTCCTCGATTGTGGCGACGCAGGCTTGCCACTCCTCGGGAGAGACGACGGCCTCCCAGTCACCTATTACCGGCTTGCCGGCCTCGTAGGCAACGAAGTCAGGCATCCACGGCCTCTTGGCGCCACTGCGCTCCGCCTGGGGCAGATACGTCTTGTAGCCGCAGACGCGCGGGTTTACGAGGCGGGACTCGACAGTGCTGTGCTGGAGGCTTTGTGTCCCGCTCTTCTTCTTGTTGCGCGTGGGCGTGAATCCCAGCTCGATCCACTGCTTGCGGATTTCGCCGACCGTGAGGCCGCCGGGAATCGCGATGATTGCCTGGCGAAGCACCTCGGCTTCCGTGCCATGGAGGGTCTGGCGATCTTCAGCCCATCCGAAAGGCCGCGGGGCCCCGTGCATATGGCCGCGCTCGGCCAAGCCCTTGTTCTTTCGGGCGACTCGGCGCTTGGTGCTGTACACCTCCATGCCGCCCATCGTTGCCTGGATGGTGAGCATCGACCGGCCCTCTTGAGCGGATAAATCTGTGCCACCCACGACAGCCCGGCCCAGGTACCGGGGATTCAGCTGGAAGAGCCGGTTCAAGCGGGCCGCATCGTATTCCTGCCGGACCAGTCGGTCGGAGTGGTAGAAGAGGATGCCTCGGATCGTTCCGTTCTCGAGGTCTACCAGCATCGATTCAAAGCCCTTGCGAACGATGCGGGGGTCACTGGCCGGAGTGTTGTTGTCGTTGTAGCGACGCGTGATGGTGACCCCCAGCACGGGTGCCAGTTCATCCATGTCCCGGAACTGCTGAGCGACCTGTTCGCCGGTCTCACGCCAGTCGGCAGCGTTCGCCCTGAGTGCCTTGTCCTCGGATGCGCGTGCGTATGCGCCCACCGGAAACATGTCAGACCCCTCCCCAGAAGTTGACCTGGGAGGGACGCTAGCACTGGCCAGCTACTAAGAAGCCTTATATCAGGATGTCATACCTGATAGGTGGTTTTTGGTGATCGTCAGCCATGCCGAGACGATCCTTCGCTGACGCGCGCAGGGCCTTGTGGGTCGCTCGTGCTCCGGTCCGCTCTCCAGTCGCCCGCCGGGGAAATGGGGGGGATTTGGTGGCATCTCCGAGAGTGGCCGAGCCCACCTTGGTGCAGAGTTCATTGATCGATTCCGGTGGCTAGACTCGATCCGGATGATCGGAGGTGCCTATCAGTGGCGCAAGTGAACCAGGGCAACCGGCCCAAACAGCCCAGCCTCTCGCAGCTGCGCGCCTTCACCGCCGTGGCGGAGCATCTGCACTTCCGGGACGCGGCGGCAGCAATCGGGATGAGTCAGCCCGCGCTCTCCGGGGCCGTGTCCGCACTGGAGGAGGCACTGGGTGTCCAGCTCATCGAGCGTACGACGCGCAAGGTACTGCTCTCGCCCGCCGGGGAGCGGCTCGCGGTACGGGCCCGCGCCGTGCTGGAGGCCGTCGGTGAGCTGATGGAGGAGGCCGAGGCGGTGCGGGCGCCCTTCACCGGGGTGCTCAGGCTCGGCGTGATCCCGACCGTCGCCCCGTATCTGCTGCCGACCGTGCTGCGGCTGGTCCACGACCGCTACCCGGAGCTCGACCTCCAGGTGCACGAGGAGCAGACCTCCTCGCTGCTGGAGGGGCTCGCGGCGGGGCGGCTCGACCTGCTGCTGCTCGCGGTGCCGCTCGGGGTGCCCGGGGTGAGCGAACTCCCGCTCTTCGAGGAGGACTTCGTCCTGGTCATGGAGCGCAGTCACTGGCTCGGCGGGCGGGCCGACATCCCGCGCGAGGCGCTCAGGGAGCTGCCGCTGCTGCTGCTCGACGAGGGGCACTGCCTGCGTGACCAGGCGCTCGACATCTGCCGGGAGGCGGGCCGTACCGAGGGCGCCCCGGTCACCACGACCGCCGCCGGGCTCTCCACCCTGGTGCAGCTCGTGGCCGGCGGGCTCGGGGTGACGCTGCTGCCGCGCACCGCGGTGACGGTCGAGACCGCCCGCAACGAGGCGCTCACCACCGGGTACTTCGCGGAGCCGGCGCCCGCCCGGCGGGTGGCCCTCGGGATGCGGACGGGGGCGGCCCGGCACGAGGAGTTCGAGGAGTTCGCGGCGGCCCTGCGCGGGGCGATGGCGGCGCTGCCGGTACGCGCGGCGACGGCCTCCCGGACCTGACGCGGGTCCGGGAGGCCGTCGCGGCCGGTCCTACTCGCTGCGCAGTCCGCCGGGGCGCATCATGCGCCACAGCGCCGGCAGCGAGAGCAGGGTGACCAGCAGGATGAGGCCCGCGCCCGCGCCCGCCAGCGGCAGGAACAGCCACCAGCCGGTCACCTCCTTGCCGACCATCCAGCACAGGGTGGCACCGAGGGCGAGACCGCCCGCCACCGCCACCGCGAGCCCGATGACCACCGGGACCGCGGTCTGCCACAGCACCGACCAGCCCAGCGTGGTCCGCCGGGTGCCGAAGGCGACCAGGACCGACAGCAGCCGCTTGCGCTCACGCAACTGCTCCAGCTGGGAGACCAGCATGGACGCGGCGATCAGCAGCAGAGTGGCGGTCGCGCCGACCTGGAGGCCGGTCTGGATGCTCGCGTACTGCCGGTCGCGCTCGACCGAGTTCAGGGTGACCAGACGCATGCCTGGGTCGAGCCGCGCGGCGGTGTTGCGTACGTACTCGGCGGCGTCGGGGACGGATTCGTCGATGCGGATCTGCGAGACGGTCTGGGCTCCCGGCAGCGTGCCGGCGTCGATCGCTCCGGGCGTGACCATGATGCCCGAGCGCTCCTCGCCGATCGGGTCGGGCCGGGACCTGACGGTCCTGGCGTCGGCCGGCAGCGTCCAGCGCAGCGGCTTGCCCTGGCCGTAGGTGTCGAATTCGAGCACCTTGCCCTTGCGGGCGGTCTCGTCGACCCAGCCGGCCTGTTCCTTGTCCCTGGGGTGGACGACGAAGGTGTCGCCGTCCCGGCAGGACGTGATCCGGGCGAGCTCGCGCAGGGTCGCGCAGTCCCCGACGCTGAGCGAGGTGGTGGGCTGGAGGGCGTCGTCCTTGTACGTTCCCGGCTTGGTCGCGTACGCCTCGACGGTGCCGATGACGTCGGTGACGCCCTTGGTGGCGCGGAACTCCTTGATCGTGCGCAGGGCGGCGTCGCCGGTGACGATCTCGGACGAGGCGTAGAACTGGGCGCGGGACGGGTCCTGGCCGGTCATCTTGTTGAAGTCGTCGTTCATCGCGGCGAACAGCATCTGCAGGGCCACCGCACCGGCCACGGCGACGGTGACGCCGCTGACCGCGCGGGAGGCCGCCCCGCTGCTCAGCTGGAGCCGGCGAGTGGCCAGCTGCCAGGGGATAGGGCCGCCGCGCAGCCGCTTGACGCAGGCGTCGACCAGCCAGGGCAGGAGCAGGGCGAGCCCGACCAGGACCAGCACCGCGCCTCCGGCGACCGGGTACGGGTTCACGGGGCTGTACTCATCGATCTTGCCGCCGAATCCGAAGACCGCGAGTCCGGCGACCGGCAGCAGCAGCCGCCACCAGAGGCGGCGCTTACGGCCCCGGCCGTTGCGTACGACGCCGAGCGGCTCGATGACCACGGAGCGCATGGCTCCCAGGGTGACGAGGACCGCGGTGAGCGGCACCGCAAGGGCGATCAGCACGCACAGCCGGGCGTCGGGGGCCAGGTCGGAGGGGAAGGCGCTGGCGTCCCAGACCTCGACGTGGCCGACGAACCGGCGCCCCACCAGGAACACGGCCAGCCCGATGAGAAGGCCGAGCACCGAGCCGAACAACGCCTCACCGGCGGCGATCCGGCGGGTCATCCGGATGTCCGTACCGACCAGGCGCAGGGCGGCGAGCCGGCGGTCGCGGCGGTCGCCGCCGAAGCGCACGGCGGTGGCGATGAAGATGGCCACCGGAGCCAGCAGCACCACGCAGACCATGATGACCAGCACGATGAGCATCGGGGGCAGCGGATCGGAGGGCCCCGGATTGCCGTACCCGTCGATCCGGTGGCCGCCGGAGGCGCTGGTCAGGGTGGAACTGCCGGCGTAGAACCACAGTTCGTTGGGCGAGCGCAGCCCCGCGTCCGCGATCGTGCCGGTCACCTTGTACGGCAGCCGCTCCCTGAGCAGCGCACTGCCCGGGGAGTCGAGGAGCTTCCCGAGCGCGGGGGAGACCACCATCTCGCCCGCACCGGGGAGGGCGGCGACGCCCGGCGGGACGACCGGGTGGGCGCCGTCGGCGCGCATCAGGAAGCCCGTGATGGAGCGGTCGTGGAACTCGGTGCTCGCCTCGATCCGCAGGACCGAGCTGTCCGACTTCTTCGCCGAGGCGTCGGGGGACTCGGAGATCTTGGTCTCGGAGCGGGCCTGGTCCCGGGCGGACCGTTCGTCGAGCATGTGCGGCACGGAGGACGCGGTGAGCAGCAGGGCCACGCCGATTCCCACGCCGACGGCGGTGAGCAGGGTGCGGACCCAGCCCTCGCGGCCGCCCGCGGCGGCGAACCTGATGCCGAGCGCGAGATCACGCAGCCAGGGAGCGGTGCGGGAGAGGGCTTCGGGAGGGGGCACCGGACCGGCCGGGGCCCTCTTCTCGTCGAGCATGGTCATACGGCGTGCTCCATGTCGCGGGCCCGGCCGTCGCGCACGGTGACATCGCGGTCGGAGTAGGCGGCGACGCGGGCCTCGTGGGTCACCAGGACCACGGCGACACCGGCGGACCTGGCCGCCTCTGTGAGCAGCTGCATGACGCGCTCACCGTTGAGGGAGTCCAGGGCGCCGGTCGGCTCGTCCGCGAAGATCACCTTCGGGGAGGCGGCCAGCGCGCGGGCCACGGCGACGCGCTGGCCCTGGCCGCCGGACACCTCGCCGGGGCGCTTGGCGCCGAGGTCGTCGACCTCAAGGCGCTCCATCCACTCCAGGGCGGTGCGCTCCGCGGCCTTGCGCCGGGTGCCGTTCAGCCGGAGCGGCAGGGCCACGTTCTCCACACAGGTCAGCTCGGGGACGAGCTGGCCGAACTGGAACACGAAGCCGAATTCGCTGCGGCGCAGGGCGCTGCGCTCGGCGTCGGACATCGCGGACAGCTCGCGGCCGGCGTAGGTGATGGTCCCGGAGTCGGGGGTGATGATTCCGGCGAGGCAGTGCAGCAGGGTGGACTTGCCGGAGCCGGAGGGGCCCATCACGGCGACGACCTCGCCGGGGTGGACGGAGAAGGAGGCGCCGTCGAGCGCCGGGGTCGAGCCGTAGGTCTTGTGCAGGTCGTGCGCGGTGAGCAGGGAGCCGGCGGGGGTCACGGGGCCACCACCTCCGCGAGCTTGTCGAGCCGTGCGGCGGTCAGTTCCAGCCAGCGCAGATCCGCTTCGAGGTGGAACAGGGCGTGGTCGCAGATCAGCTGGTCGGCGAGGTCGCCCCGGCGCTTGCGGTCGGTGAGGATGCGCATCAGGCGCAGGTGCTCCGAGCGCTGGGCGTCCAGCACGTCGGCGGCGCTGCGGCCGGTGAGCATGGCCAGCACGACCTTGGTGTACAGGGTCGACTGGAGGTACGGCTCCGGCTTCTCCGGCTGCGCCAGCCAGGCGGCGACATCGGTGATGCCGGCGTCGGTGATGGCGTAGCGCTTGCGCTCGGGGCCGCCGCCGGCCTCCACGCCGTCGACCTCCACGAGGCCGTTCTTGAGGAGCCGGGACATGGTCGAGTAGACCTGTCCGTAGTGCAGCGGGCGGTCGTGACCGAACTTCTCGTCGAACGTCCGCTTGAGGTCGTAACCGTGGCGGGGGCCGGACTCAAGGAGCCCGAGCAGGGTGTGGCCGATAGACATGCGGAGCACTGTACATGGTGTGTATACCTGGTGTGTATACCGGTCGCTCCGTCCCCGCCGGGGCCCCTGCCGCGACAGCGAACCGGGGGCCCGGACGTCCGGGCCCCCGGAGGGTCACTGCGGGCCGGGGGCCTTCGGTGGCCGCCCCCGGCGCGGGATCGGCGCCGCCCCGCCCGGCAGTCGCCCCGCCTCCGCGAGGGCCCGCCGCAGCAGGAACTCGATCTGCGCGTTCGCGCTGCGCAGTTCGTCCGACGCCCAGCGCGCCAGCGCGTCGTGTACCGCTGGGTCCAGCCGCAGCAGCATCTGCTTGCGCTGCTGCGGCTGTTGCGGCCCACGCCGCGGCGGTTGCTCGGTCACTGGTAGAGCGTGCCCGTATTGAGGACCGGCTGCGCCGCCCGGTCACCGCACAGCACCACCATCAGGTTGCTCACCATGGCCGCCTTCCGTTCCGAATCGAGCTCGACGATGTCCTGCTCCGCGATCCGGGTGAGCGCCATCTCGACCATGCCGACGGCGCCCTCCACGATCTGCTGCCGGGCCGCGACGACCGCGCCGGCCTGCTGGCGCTGGAGCATCGCGGAGGCGATTTCGGGGGCGTACGCGAGGTGGCTGAAGCGGGACTCGATGATCCGGACGCCCGCCGCCTGCACCCGTGCCGTCAGCTCCACGGCCAGCTTCTCGGTGATCTCCTCCGCGTTGCCCCGCAGCGAGAGGCCGCCCTCGTCATGGGCGTCGTACGGGTACTCGATCGCGATGTGCCGGACCGCCGACTCGGTCTGGGTGGCGACGAACTCCAGGAAGTCGTCGACCTCGAAGAGCGCCTGTGCGGTGTCCTCGACCTTCCAGACGACGATCGCGGCGAGCTCGATCGGGTTGCCGTAGGCGTCGTTGACCTTGAGGACCGCGGTCTCGTGGTTGCGGACCCGGGTGGAGATCTTGCGGCTGGAGGTCAGCGGGTTGATCCAACGCAGGCCGTCGGCGCGGATCGTTCCCACGTACCGGCCGAAGAGCTGGATGACCCGTGCCTCGCCCGGTGCGACCATCTTCACACCGCCCATGCAGAAGAACGAGGCGATCGCGAGCAGCACCCCGAGGACGCAGACCGGGATGCCGACGCCGTTGTTCCCGCCCGTCCCGATGACGCCGCCGACGATGGCGAGGCCGACGCCGACGATCACTCCGATCACCGTCAGCAGCAGGCCGATGCCGCCCGCGATGCTGTGCGCCGTCGTCTCCCGGACCTGCGGTTCCGGCATCTGCGGCGCGTCCGGCGTGAGGTCGGCCGACGGCGTGGCGGGCGTGGCCGGAACCTGTGGATCAGTCATGGAATCCCCCGTTTGCGTGGGCTAGCTCTGCGCTAGCAATGTGATTACACATTAACCGATGTGGCAACCCTGCGCACCTCTCGTGAGTCGGTTCCCTTGAAAGCGGGTGCTGATTGTCACGTCCGGAAAAGGGTGGATCGTTGGCTTTCTGTCCTAGTCAACGGTGTTAGCTGGCTGGTCCGGGCTGATCCGGTCGAGCAGAGAAGCGGGAGCAACACAGCGATGGGTCGAGCGGATGCGCGACGAGCCCAGCGGCGCGGGTCGCGGCGGGCCGTGAAGAGCGGCGGCATACGCAGACTCTTCACCTGGCGGAAACTTCTGGGCGCGGCCTTCGGGCTCATCCTGCTGGGCATGGGCGCGTTCGCCGTGCTCTACATGGTGGTGCAGGTGCCGGAAGGCAACGCACAGGCCAAGCTCCAGTCCAACGTCTACAAGTACTCCGACGGCACACTGCTGGCCCGTACGGGACAGATCAACCGGGAGATCGTCAGCCTCGCGGAGGTCCCCAAGGACGTCCAGCGGACCTTCGTGGCCGCGGAGAACAAGTCCTTCTACGACGATCACGGCGTCGACTTCAAAGGCACCGCCCGAGGCCTGGTCAACACCGTTTCCGGCAAGGGCAAGCAGGGTGGCTCGACCATCACCCAGCAGTACGTCAAGAACTACTACCTCGACGCCGACCAGACGGTCAGCCGGAAGCTCAAAGAGCTGGTCATCTCGCTGAAGGTCGACCAGAAGCGGAGCAAGAGCGAGATCCTCGCCGGCTACATCAACACCAGTTACTACGGCCGCGGCGCCTACGGGATCCAGGCCGCGGCACAGGCGTACTACAACAAGGACGCCAAGGACCTGGACGTGGCGGAGGGCGCCTACCTCGCCGCGCTGCTCCAGGCGCCGAGCCAGTACGACTGGGCCGTCGCCAGCGACCACGGGAAGGCGCTCGTCAAGGAGCGCTGGAACTACGTCCTGGACAACATGGTCGACCAGCACTGGCTGGACGCGGGCAAGCGCCAGGGGATGAAGTTCAAGGTCCCGCAGACCCCGAAGCCGGCGGAGGGTCTCACCGGCCAGAAGGGCTACATCGTCGCCGCGGCGCGTGCGGCGGTGCAGAAGCAGGAGAACATCACCGACGCGCAGTTCGACGCCGGTGGCTGGACGATCACCGTCAACATCGACAAGAAGAAGCAGCAGGAGCTGGAGAAGTCGGTCAAGGCCAAGCTGACGGACAAGCTGGACACCAAGGGGCGCAAGCTCGACCGGGACGTCCAGGCCGGTGCGGTCTCGGTCGACCCGAAGACCGGCGGGGTGCTCGCCATGTACGGCGGGCGCGGGCTGACCGAGCACTACATCTCCAACGCCACCCGGCGCGACTACCAGCCCGCCTCCACCTTCAAGCCGGTCATCCTCGCGGCGGCGCTCGACCAGGAGTCGCAGACCCAGGACGACCAGCAGATCACCGCCGACACCCGCTACGACGGCACCAGCAAGCGCCCGGTCAAGGGCAGTGACGTCGCGTTCGCGCCGGAGAACGAGGACGACCAGAACTACGGCCAGGTCACCGTCCAGACCGCGATGAACAAGTCCATCAACTCCGTCTTCGCGCAGATGGGCGTGGACGTCGGGATGGACCGCGTGATGCAGACCGCGGGCAAGCTCGGCATGGATGTGAAGGGGCTCGACGCGGTGCCGGCCCAGACCCTCGGTTCCATGGGCGCGAGCCCGATGGAGATGGCCGGGGTCTACGCCACCCTCGACAACCACGGCAAGAAGGTCACGCCGCAGATCGTGAAGTCGGCCCAGAAGCAGGGCGAGTCACCGATCGAGCTGCCCGACGCGATCGGTGACCAGGTCATCAAGCGCCAGGCCGCGGACTCCGTGACCTCCGTGCTGACCGGTGTGGTCGACGACGGTACGGCCCACGAGGCGGTGCGCAACGCGGAAGGGCTGTCCGACCAGCAGATCGCGGGCAAGACCGGCACCTCCGATGACAACAAGTCGGCCTGGTTCACCGGCTACACGCCCCGGCTGGTCACCTCTGTGGGCCTCTTCGGCGAGGCCGCCTACCCCCGCGCGAATGACGACGGCAAGAAGGTCGGCAAGGGCGCCCAGGTGCCCCTGAAGGGTGCCGGCGGCGGAGGCAGGGTCAACGGTGGCGGTTTCCCCGCCGACATCTGGGCGAGCTTCACCGCCCAGGCGATGGGCGATCCGGGCGAGTTCGACCTCGACACCGACATGGGCGCCGCGGTCACCCCGCCGAGCCCGTCCACCACCCCGAGCCCGACCACCTCGCCCTCGGACGAGGTCTCGCCTTCGGACACGCCGTCCTCCAGCTCGTCCTCGTCGTCCCATCCGCCGAAGGAGAGCACGTCCCCGTCGTCGACGCCGCCCACCCCGTCGGGCGACCCGACGAGCGACCCGCCCCCCGATCCGTCGACCGATCCGGACCCCAGTGACTCGGCGGAGGTGCCGGTGGACCCCGGAGGCGACCAGCCGAACAGCGACAACAGCCTGACGCAGCAGCGACACGGTGACGCGGTGAAGCGCTGATCCGGTCGCCGCAAACGCCGGAACGGGCCGGGTACGAGGAGGATTCCTCGTACCCGGCCCGTTCCGGCGTTTGCGGCTGTCCAGGAGATGGCCGGAAACGTTCGATACCAGCCGCTCGCCCTACTGCCCCCGGGTCGGCATCTCGAACCAGACGACCTTGCCGGTCGACAGACGCGTCGCACCCCACCGCCGGGCCAGCCGGTTCACCAGGAACAGACCACGGCCGCCCTCGTCCATGTCGCGGGCGCGGCGCTGGCGGGGCAGCTGCGGGGAGTCGTCGCCGACCTCGCAGCGCAGGATGTCGGTCCGCAGCAGCCGCAGCGTCACCGGCCGCTCCGCGTACCGCACGGCGTTGGTCACCACCTCGCTGACCAGCAGCTCCACCGAGTCGGAGAGATCCTCCATGCCCCAGCGGCTGAGCGCGCGGCGGGCCAGCCTGCGGGCCCGGCCCGGGGCCGAGTCCTCCGGCTCCAGGAACCAGTACGCGACGTCGCTCGGCGCGATCCCGTCGAAGCGGGCGGCGAGCAGCGCGATGTCGTCGTCCCGGTCGCCGGGGCCGAGCATGTCCAGCACGTCGTCGCAGAGGGCCTCCAGCGGCGGCGAGTGGTCGGGACCGGTCAGCCGGGCGGTGGTGGCGAGCCGCTCGCGGAGCTGCTCGATGCCCGTCCACACGTCCCGGAGCCGCGACTCGACCAGGCCGTCGGTGTAGAGGAGCAGCGTGGCGCCCGCGGGCGCGTCCAGCTCGACGGCCTCGAAGTCCACTCCGCCGACGCCGATCGGGGCCCCCGGCGGTACCCGCAGCACCTCGGCGCGGCCGCCGAGGTGGAGCAGCACGGGCGGCGGGTGGCCGGCGTTGGCGATGGTGATGCGGTGCGCGACGGGGTCGTACACCGCGTACAGGCAGGTCGCCATGCGGTCGCTGCCGAGCCGCTGGGCCTGCTCGTCGAGGTGGTGCAGCACCTCCTGCGGCGGCAGGTCGAGCCCGGCCAGGGTCTGCGCGGTGGTGCGGAGCTGGCCCATGATCGCGGCGGAGGTCATGGAGTGGCCCATGACGTCGCCGACGACCAGGGCGACCCGGCTGCCGGGCAGCGGGATCGCGTCGTACCAGTCGCCGCCGACCCGGGCCGTCTCGGCGGCCGGCAGATAGCGGGAGGCGAGCCGGACCCCGGTGGGCTGCGGCAGCGAGTCGGGCAGCATGGTGCGCTGGAGCTCGTCCGCGATGTAGGCCTCGCGCCCGTACAGCACGGCCTTGTCGATGCCGAGGGCGGTGTGCGTCGCCAGTTGGGCCGCGACCAGCAGGTCGTTGGCCTCGAACGGCGGGCGCTCGGTTCCGCGCAGGAAGACCGCCGCGCCGATCACCCGGCGCCGGCCGCGCAGCGGGGCCAGGATCGCCCGGTGACCGGACGGCACGGTACGTCCGGCGCCGAGCAGCTCGGGCAGGGCGGCACGGGCCGCGGCGGAGTCACCGAAGACCGGCCGCACCCCGCGCAGCACCTCGGCCAGCGCGCCGCCGGGCCGGACCTCGCACAGCTCTGCGGCGGGCGTCAGATCGGTCTGCGGATCGATGACGGCCGGCCGGAGCCGCTCGCTCTCCGGCAGACCGTCGGGGAGTTCGTCGCTCAGCCGCAGCCGGTCGGAGCGGCGCAGCCGCAGCACGAACGGGTGGACGGGGCGCTCGTCGCCGACCGGCAGCGGGTCGCGGAGGTAGACGAGTATGGCGTCGGAGAACGTCGGCACGCTGGCCCGGCACAGGCCGAGCACGATCTCGTCCAGATCTATCCCGCGGGCGATCCGGCGGGTCGCGGCACCCACGAAGCGCAGCCGGTCGCCCTCGCGGCGGGCCGCCGCCTGCGGGTCCGGGCCGGCCGCCGGGCCTGATCCGGCGGCGGCCGGACCGGGGCCCTTGGCGGGGCCGGGGATCGCGGCGGCGGCAGCGGCGGCCGCGGAGGCGGCATCCCGCTGCCGGGGCCGGGCGCGTTCCTGCGGCCGGGCGGCGAGAGGCTGCCGGCCTTCGTGGGAGGTGGGGTGCTCCGTCACGCTTGGGGTTCCGTCCGTCCGGGCCGGTTGTATGAGGCAATCACCTTGTGGGGCGCTACTGTGCCCCGGCATGAGCGGCAATAACAACGGCTGACACCGCATGCCCCGGAACGCCGGGCCGAAACCGGACGTCCGCGAACGACGGCGGTGACAACGTTTTCTGCGGTGGAGCGGCGGACAGTGTGCACGTCTCCACCCCCTCGTAGTGGCTCATGCGATGCGGGCAACTCGTGCGACTCATACGACTGATGCGGTCATGAAACGTGCAACCAGTGCGATGACTCGATGATTTACGGTCAGCTCGTCTGCGGCGCCCGGGGGGTGGGGTGGACCGTCCGTCCTCGGGACGATCCTACGTTTGCCCCCCTGGGGTGCATCAAGGGTCTCACGACGGCATGGCGGAGGGGGTACGGTCCCAGTCATCCGGAAGCCGGTCCCAGTCGTCCGGAAGCGCGGGCACCCGCCACTGCGGATCGGGCCGCCAGTCCTCCCAGCCGTCCCGGAACGGCGCCCCCCAGTCGCGGATCACGCCGACCGCCGCGCGCCCGGCCTCCCGTACCCGCCGGGCCGTCGCGGGCGTCATCAGGCCGACCCGCTGGGCCTGCGCGAACTCGTCCTCGTCGCGCCAGAGCCAGCTGCGGTCCGGGTAGACCGAGATGTCCAGGAAGTGGTCCTCCGAGTCGATGCCGCCGGCCCAGCGGGTCCGCGGCTCCTCCAGGTTCACGTACCAGCTGCGGAACTCCCAGCCGGGCTCCCAGAACAGCCAGACCGACCACGGCTCGCCGGGCCTGGCCAGCTTCAGCACCCCGTTGCCCAGCCAGGGCGTGCGGGCAGTGGTGCGCGGCGAGGTGTACCGGGTGGCGAGCGGCTCCGCGTGCACGTCGGTGCCGTTCGCCAGCACCGGCTTCACGCACTCGGTGCCGGGCGCCACCCAGACGGCGAGCAGGTCCTCGGTGTCCTGGGCCACGGTGACGGGCCGGCAGATGTGGACCGGGTTCCGTGCCCCACCGGGCGCGGGACCGTGTCGCAGCGGTCCGTTGCCGCGGTAGCGCCACAGGATCTGATCACCCGGCGCCCAGCGCTCGGTCCCTCCGGTACCTGTCATGGAGGGATCTTAGTGAGCGGGCGCCCCCGCCGCAGCGACGCGCGTCACGGGCGGGTCATCCGCAGTACGTCCAGCGCCTCGTCCAGCTGCTCCACGGTGAGGTCCCCGCGCTCGACGTAACCCGAGGCCAGCACCACCTCGCGGATCGTCTTCCGCTCGGCCAGGGACTTCTTGGCGACCTTGGCCGCCTCCTCGTACCCGATGTACTTGTTCAGCGGGGTGACGACGGACGGCGAGGACTCCGCGTACTCCCTGGCCCGCTCCACGTTCGCGGTGATGCCGTCGACCGTGCGGTCCGCGAGCAGCCGGGAGACGTTGGCGAGCAGCCGTACGGACTCCAGCAGGTTCTTCGCGATGACCGGGAGCATCACGTTCAGCTCGAAGTTGCCCGCGGCCCCTGCGGCGGCGACCGTCGCGTCGTTCCCCGTCACCTGGGCGGCGACCATCAGCACCGCCTCGGGAATGACCGGATTGACCTTCCCTGGCATGATCGACGAGCCGGGCTGGAGGTCGGGCAGGCTGATCTCGGCCAGTCCGGTGCGCGGTCCGGAGGCCATCCAGCGAAGGTCGTTGGAGATCTTGGTGAGCGAGACCGCCACGGTACGGAGCTGGCCCGAGGTCTCCACCAGTCCGTCCCGGGCGCCCTGTGCCTCGAAGTGGTCCCGGGCCTCGGTGAGCGGCAGCCCGGTGACGCGGGCGACCTCCGCGATCACCGCGGCCGAGAAGCCGGGCGGGGTGTTGATGCCGGTGCCGACCGCCGTGCCGCCCAGCGGCAGTTCCGCGAGGCGGGGGAGCGAGGCGTACAGCCGCTCGATGCCGTAACGGATCTGTGCGGCGTACCCGCCGAACTCCTGGCCCAGGGTCACCGGCGTCGCGTCCATCAGGTGCGTACGCCCCGACTTCACGACCGTCGCGAACTCGGCGGACTTGCGCTCCAGGGCGGCCGCGAGGTGGTCCAGGGCGGGGATCAGCTCGCCGGTCACCGCGCCCGTCGCGGCGATGTGGATGGAGGACGGGAAGACGTCGTTGGAGGACTGCGAGGCGTTGACGTGGTCGTTGGGGTGGACGTCGCGGCCCAGGCGCTCGGTGGCGAGGGTGGCCAGCACCTCGTTGGTGTTCATGTTCGACGAGGTGCCGGAGCCGGTCTGGAAGACGTCGATCGGGAAGTGCGCGTCCCAGCGCCCCTCCGCGACCTCGGCCGCCGCGTCCTGGATGGCCCGCGCGATCTCCGGGTCGACCACCTTCAGCTCGGCGTTCACCTTGGCGGCGGCGCCCTTGATGCGGGCGAGCGCCTCGATGTGGGCCCGCTCCAGGCGCTGCCCGGAGATCGGGAAGTTCTCCACGGCCCGCTGCGTCTGGGCCCGCCACTTGGCGTCCGCGGGCACCTTCACCTCGCCCATCGAATCGTGCTCGACGCGGTAGCCCTCTGCGCCCGCCGCGCCAGTTCCCTCATTCGTCATCGTTCAACCTCCTGAAAAAGGTGAGCACTTGTCTTGTTCTATGTATTCCCAAGTCGGCTACCGACCAGTAAATACCGGGGGTAACAACAATCTCGGGAGGCGCAATGAGGCGCACAAGGTTCAGACTCCGCTGTACCGTCGCGGCCGTCGCCGCCACGGCCGCGGCACTGGGCGGGATGACCGCGGCCGCCGGTCCGGCGGCCGCGGCGCCGTCCGCCACCACCACTACCGCATCCACCGCGCTGTCGCCCGAACTGGAGGCCATCCGCGCCGCGGAAGCCACCCGGCTGTACGGCGACCCGGCCGAGCGCCCGCTCGCGCAGCGCAAGACCGGGCTGATCTCGCTCGGCGACAGCGAGATCTCGGGCGAGGGCGTCGGCACGTACGAGGCGGGCACCAACGGACCCGACAACTGGTGCCACCGCTCGCCCGACTCCGCCATCCACCGCACCGGCATCCCGGCCGACGTCACGTACAACGTCTCCTGCTCCGGCGCGTACACCGGGAACATCGTCATCGGCGGTTCGAAGCAGTACGCCGACGAGCTGGTGCAGAGCGACAACCTCGCCATCAAGGCGCGCAACACCCGTATCAAGATGGTCGTGCTGGTGGCCGGTGCCAATGACGACCTCCAGTTCGGTCCGGTCATGACGGACTGCGTCGAGCGCTGGGTCCTCATCCAGGGCACCTGCGAGCCCAAGTACGCCGGCGGCTGGCAGGCCCGCGTCGACGGACTCGTCCCCAAGGTCGAGAAGACCGTGGGCGACCTGCGCACCGTCATGTCGGACGCCGGATACGCCAACAGCGACTACAAGCTCGTCGTCATGGGCTACCCGAGCCCGATCGGACCCGACTTCTACGACAACCCCAACTTCCCCGGCAAGCTTCCCGGCGGCTGCGCCGGATACGACTCCGACGCCGCCTGGGGCCGCAACACCGCCGTTCCCGCCTTCGAGCGCGGCATGCGCAAGGCGGCCGCCGACACCGGAGCCGTCTACCTGGACAACTCCCGGCTCTTCCACGGCCACGAGGTGTGCAGCGAGTCGACCTGGGCCCGCGGCCTCTTCATCGACCTGTCGCACTTCCCGCCGGACTCCAACTCCCTCCGGCAGTCCTTCCACCCGAACGCCGCCGGCCACGGCGCCTTCGCCTCCTGCCTGACCCAGATCTACAACTCGGGCCTGCGCGAGGCGAGCTGCGCCGATCCGGCGAGCACCGGCACCCCCGTGCTGCAGCCCGCCGCCTGGGACGACGTCTTCAAGCCGCTCCGCAACGAGGCCACCAGCACCTGTCTGGACGTCCCCGCCTCCGTCACCCGTAACAACACCGGAGTGACCGGCTGGGACTGCCACGGCGGCCGCAACCAGAACTGGTGGTACGACACGGGCACGAAGACCGTCCGTACGGCACTGAGCCACGACCGCTGCCTGGACGTACCGGGCGCGAAGTACACGGCGGGCGCCGCCCTGATCCTCTACAACTGCTCCGGCGCCGCCAACCAGCGGTTCGTCCGGCAGTCGGGCACTCTGAGCCCGGCCGCCTCGACGGGGCTGTGCGCGACCCTGGCGGGCGCGCAGCAGCCGCTGAGGCTCCAGCCCTGCGACGGGAGCGCGAGCCAGCGCTTCGCGTAGACCGAGGTCCGCGGGCGCGGGGAGGGACGGCAGGCGGTACGCGGCCCCTCCCCGCGCCCCGGGTCAGCCGGACGTCACGAACGCGCCCAGGATCGCCGCCAGGTGGCCCGGGTCCTGTGCCCCGCACAGCTCGCGCGCCGAGTGCATCGACAGCCCCGGTACCCCCACGTCCACGGTCGGGACACCCAGCCGGGCCGCGGTGAGCGGGCCGATCGACGTACCGCACGGCATCGCGTTGTTGGAGACGAACGGCTGCCACGGGGCGCCCGCCCGCTCGCAGGCCGCCGCGAACACCGCGATGCCGGTCGAGTCGGTGGCGTAGCGCTGGTTGACGTTGACCTTGACCGTGGGGCCGCTGTTGGGCAGCGGGTGGTGGTCCGGGTCGTGCCGCTCCGCGTAGTTGGGGTGCACGGCGTGCGCCATGTCCGCCGAGAGGCAGAAGGCACCGGCCAGCGCCCGCGACCAGTCCTCCGCGCTGCCGCCGCGAGCGGTGACCGAACGGCTCAGGACGCGCTCCAGCAGCGGGCTCTGCGCACCCGTGTCAGAGCCGCTGCCGACCTCCTCGTGGTCGAAGGCCGCCAGGACCGGGATGTACGCGGGCTCACCGGCCGCCGTCGCCGCGGCTGCCAGCGCCGTGACCCCGGCGTGCACCGAGATCAGGTTGTCCAGCCGGGAGGAGACCACGAACTCCCGCTCCGCGCCCAGGTATCCGGGCGGCTGGATGTCGTGGAGCATCAGGTCCCAGCCCAGCACGTCGTCCGGCTCCGCCTCCGCCGCCGCCGCTACCCGGCGCAGCAGCGCACCCTCCTGCGCGGCGCCGAGCGACCAGACCGGGGCGATGTGGCGCTGCGGGTCCAGAGCCAGGCCGTCGTTGACGGACCGGTCCAGGTGGATGGCCAGCTGGGGCACCCGCAGGAGCGGTTCGTCGATCTGGACGAGCCGGGAGTCGGTCGTGCCGCCGGGGCCGCGCAGGGCGAGCCGGCCTGAGATACCCAGGTCCCGGTCGAGCCAGGTGTTGAGCGGGACTCCGCCGTAGATCTCCACCGCGATCTGCCGCCAGCCGGCCGAGCCGGTGTCGGGGGTGGGCTTGATCCGCAGGTTCGGCGAGTCGGTGTGGGTGCCGATGATCCGGAAGGGGGTGTGGGCGGGGGTGCCCTCGGGCGCGTACCAGGCGATCAGCGCGCCGCCCCGGACGACGAAGCTGCCGCCGGTGGTGCCCGTCCAGTCGTCCGTGCCGCGCAGTTCACGGAAGCCGGCCTTCTCC
This sequence comes from Streptomyces sp. NPDC104307, assembly GCF_055584045.1. Taxonomy (NCBI): domain Bacteria; kingdom Bacillati; phylum Actinomycetota; class Actinomycetes; order Kitasatosporales; family Streptomycetaceae; genus Streptomyces; species Streptomyces sp. NPDC104307. The sequence goes on along the minus strand of NZ_JBVJMU010000009.1, from coordinate 167,254 downwards.
AGCCGCTGGGCGGCGCTCGCGACAGCGTGGTACGGGGAGGGGCTCGCCCTGATGAAGGAGAGCAGATCGTCGACGTGGCTGCGGTGCTGGACCGGCGTCATGCGGTCTCCGCCTTTCCGGTGTGGGACGTGAGGGTGTTCGGGCGTGCGCGTGTTCGTACGTGCGGGCTGGGCGTGAAGGTGTTCTGCCGGTTCGCGGGGCGGTGTCCGCAGCGGGTGGCCGGGCGGGGCGGTCGGGCGGGGCGGGGTTCTCCCGTTCTCCCGCGACGCGGCCAACTCACCGCATCGGCCGGGCCCCCGCAAGCCCGGCCGGCGGCCCGCTGCGCGAATGCGGTGGTGCGGCGCGGGTGTCCGCAGCCGGTGGCCCGGACGGCGGCCCCGTACGGCCCGCCGCGGAATTGGCTGAATTCAGCCGTACGCGGACCGTCCCGGCACCGGCACCGGCACCGGTCACGGGGGCGTCGGGCCGGGCGAGGAGGTGCGCGGGCCCGCCACCCGGATCAGGAACACCGCGGCGAACACGATCGCGGCGCCGTGGGACCAGCCGACGACCGTCAGTGGGGTGTAGTGGTCGAGCGCCGCCGCGACCAGGATCATCCCGGCACCGAAACCGAGGTTCTCCACCGTGGCGGAGAGCCCGAAGGCGTGTGCGCGCGGCCCGGCCGGCAGGGTCTGCAGATGCGAGGTGTACGAGACCTCCGTGAGGCCGTCGGCGGCCCCCGCGACCAGCGCGATCACGGCCGTGGCCACCATCGGGAACCCCGCGAAGGCCAGGATGAACGCCGTCGACATGAGGCAGGTTCCCCAGCCGAAGCCCAGCGCCCCGACGGACCGGCCGGTGCGGCGCGCGTACCGCTGGATCAGCTGCTGCACCACGATGTTGCCGAGCGCCCACAGGCACCAGAAGGCGCTGACGAACACGGCGGGGCGCGCGTCGTCGAGCTCGCTGGAGTAGACCGGGAGCGCGGCGTTGTGCGAGGACGAGCCCAGCGCGTCCACACCTCGCAGCACCACCATCAGCGTCAGACCGGGCGCGGCGGCCAGGGCGGCGAGCGCGGCGGGCCCGCGCCGGCGGGCGGGCGCACCGGCCGCCACCGACTCCGCACCCGCTGCCGCGTCCCGCTCCCGGTGGCCCCGGTCCCCGCTGCCGTCGCGCCGCCTGCCGCCGCCCGGAATGGGGAGCAGGGCCACCGTCACCGCGCAGACCGCGAAGGTGGCCGTGTCCACGATGAAGGCGGCGGTGTACCCGACGAGCGAGACGACGACGCCCGCAGAGGCGAACCCCGCCACCATGGCCAGTGAACGACCACTGATCGAAAGGGAGTTGGCCCACGAGCGCCGGTCCTCGCCGACCATCTCCGGAATGGAGCTGCGCAGGGACACCATGAACAGGGTCCCGCAGGAGCCGACCACCACGGACACCGCGATCAGCGCGGCCGTCCGGAGCCCGTCCGGCGCGAGCACCAGCAGCAGCATCACCGACGCCTGCGCGATATTCGTCCAGAGCATCACGCTCTTCGCGGTGAATCGGGCGAGCAGACCGCCGGCCGTCAGCCCGGCGGCGAATCCGGACGCCAGTCGCACGGCCATGAACAGCCCCATGGCGAGAGCCCGTCCGGTCGTCTCATAGACGAACAGATTGAGCGCCACCATATTCAGGAAGGTGCCGTACGAGGAGATGGCGTAGCCGGCCACCAGGAATCGATAACGCCGGACCCCGTACCGCGAGTCGGCCGATTCGGCGCTCGGCCGGCTGAGGGTGTTGTCGGGGCCGGGCGTCACCCGTTCATAGTCGCCGAACCGCCGGATTCCCCGCCGTCATCCCTTGTGCACAAAGGTAATCTGCATACTTGTGAAGGACGATCATTCCAGCCCACCGGCATGCGATTGCCGCGAATCGTCGGCGGTCGGCTCCGCGCCGGGCGGGGCCGGGGCCGGCCCGGAACACCCCTGCGAGAGCGCGCTCGCGACGTACCGGCGCGCACTGGTGGCCGGATCTCTTCCGCAGGGTGAGGTGGCCGGCTGCCTGCGGGACCTGCATCTGATGGTGGCCGACCGGGGCTCGCCGGGATTCATGGTCCCCGTACCGCCGGAGACCGCGTCCTACACCGCGCTCGCCCCGCTCCAGGAGGCCCTCCTCGACCGGCGCCGCGCGCTGCGCGCCACCCGTGCCGCGCTCTCCGCCTTCGAGACCCTGTACGCGGATGTGCACCGCAGCGAACAGCCCGCGCTCACCCGGCTGTCCGGGGAGGCCGTCATCAGCAGGGCGCTGGAGGCGGGGGTGGGCGGCTGCCGGGAACAGGTCCGCACCGCGCAACCCGGCGGCAGCCGCCCGGCGCGCGTGCTCCAGGAGGCGCTGACCAGGGACCTGGGCAATCTGAGGCGGGGCGTCCGGCAGCGGACGATCTACCAGCACACCGTCCGCTCGGACCGTACGACCCTCGCGTACATCGAGCAGGTGACCGCTGCGGGGGCGGAGGTCAGGACGCTCGCGGAGGTGGTCGACCGGGTCATCGTGTTCGACCGGGACCTGGCGTTCGTCCCGTTCTCCGACGAACCGCACCACGCCCTGCGCGTCCAGCACCCCTCACTGGTGCGGTTCCTGGCCCGCGCCTTCGACGAGGCCTGGGCCCGCGCGGTGCCGGTCCGTCCGGAGCGGGCGCCGCTGCGCACCCCCGTCGTCACGTCCGACCTGCAGCGCGCCATCCTGCGGGCGGTGGTCAACGGCGAGACGGACGCCTCGATAGCCCGCCGGATCGGGATGAGCCGCCGCAGCGTGGCCGAGCACATGCGGAAGGTCTCCGAGCAGCTCGGCAGCACCAGCCGGGCCCAACTCGGCTACCTGGTCGCGACATCGGGCCTGCTCGACGGCTGAGGGGCCCGCCCCGCCGGGCGGGCCCCAGGTCCGTCAGGCCAGGCCGGGGCCGCGCACCGGAATGCTGGTGAACGTCGGGGCCGGGGCGGGCTCGGTGAAGAAGTCGTTGCCCTTGTCGTCCACGACGACGAACGCCGGGAAGTCCTCGACCTCGATCTTCCAGACCGCCTCCATGCCGAGCTCCTCGTACTCGACGACCTCGACCTTCTTGATGCAGTCCTGAGCGAGCCGGGCCGCCGGGCCGCCGATCGAACCCAGGTAGAAGCCGCCGTGCGCGTCGCAGGCGTCGGTGACCTGCTTGGACCTGTTGCCCTTCGCCAGCATCACCTTGGAGCCGCCGGCCGCCTGGAACTGCGCGACGTAGCTGTCCATCCGGCCCGCGGTCGTCGGACCGAAGGAACCGGAGGCGTACCCCTCGGGCGTCTTCGCCGGGCCCGCGTAGTAGACCGGGTGGTCCTTCAGGTACTGCGGCATCTCCTCGCCCGCGTCGAGGCGTTCCTTGATCTTGGCGTGCGCGATGTCGCGCGCCACGACCAGCGGTCCGGTCAGCGAGAGCCGGGTCTTGACCGGGTACTTGGTCAGCTCGGCGAGGATGTCGTCCATCGGCCGGTTGAGGTCGATCCTGACCACGTCACCCGCCTCGTCCAGGTGCTCGTCTGTGGTGTCGGGGAGGAAGCGCGCCGGGTCCTTCTCCAGCTGCTCCAGGAAGACGCCCTCCGCGGTGATCTTCGCGGTGGCCTGGCGGTCGGCCGAGCAGGAGACGGCGATGGCGACGGGCAGCGAGGCGCCGTGCCGGGGGAGGCGCACCACGCGGACGTCGTGGCAGAAGTACTTGCCGCCGAACTGCGCCCCGATGCCGATCTTCTGCGTCAGCTCGAAGACCTTCTCCTCCAGCTCCTTGTCCCGGAAGCCGTGACCGGTGGGGGAGCCCTCGGCGGGCAGCTCGTCCAGGTAGTGCGCGGAGGCGTACTTCGCGGTCTTCATCGCGAACTCGGCCGACGTACCGCCGACCACGATCGCCAGGTGGTACGGCGGGCAGGCGGCCGTCCCCAGCGAACGGATCTTCTCCTCCAGGAACTTCATCATGGAGGCCTCGTTGAGGACCGCCTTGGTCTCCTGGAAGAGGAACGACTTGTTGGCCGAGCCGCCGCCCTTGGCCATAAAGAGGAACTTGTACGCGCCGCCGTCGGTCGCGTACAGCTCGATCTGGGCCGGGAGGTTGGAGCCGGTGTTCTTCTCGTCCCACATGTTCAGCGGGGCCATCTGCGAGTAGCGCAGGTTGAGCTTGGTGTACGCGTCGAAGATGCCGTGCGACAGCGCCTCCTCGTCACCGCCCTCGGTGAGTACGTTCTGCCCGCGCTTGCCCATGACGATCGCGGTGCCGGTGTCCTGGCACATCGGCAGCACGCCCGCCGCGGCGATGTTCGCGTTCTTCAGCAGGTCGAGCGCGACGAACTTGTCGTTGGACGAGGCCTCCGGGTCGTCCACGATCCGCCGCAGCTGCGCCAGGTGCGCGGGCCGCAGGTAGTGCGAGATGTCGTGCATGGCCTCGGCGGCCAGGGTGCGCAGCGCCGCCGGATCGACCTTGAGGAACGTACGGCCGTCGGCCTCGAAGGTGGAGACACCCTCTGAGGTGACCAGACGATACGGCGTGGTGTCCTCTCCCAGGGGGAGCAGATCGGAGTACGCAAACTCTGGCATTACGGCCATTCCTCACTCGGTGACAGCGGCTGCCCTCCCTTGGACAGCGCACCCACCAGGGTAGGACCCGGCGGAAGCGGTGAGCCTGTGAGGTAAGGCTCACCGGTAACGGCCCCCGCCCCGCCGTCAACGCTCAGCCCCTAGTCGCGATCTATCGCGTTTGGGTACGCTGGGCCGGTGGACCTCGAAAAGCACCCCCAGCAGCCCACCGCACCGGCGGAACCCGACGTCATCCGCGCCTCGGACGCCGACCGCGACCGGATCGCGGACATCCTGCGGGAAGCCATGGCCGAAGGCCGGCTGACGGCCGACGAGCACGGCGAGCGGGTCGACGCGGTCTACCGCGCCAAGACCGTCGGTGAACTGGAGCCGCTGGTACGGGACCTGCCCGCGCCGGGCGGCGCGGCCGCCAGGCCCGCCGCCGCGCCGTACGCGCACGGCCCCGAGGGGACGGCGGGTCCGGCCGAGAACCTGATCGCGGTCTTCAGCAGCTCCACCCGCAGGGGGCGCTGGCGGGTCGGCGGCCGGACGAACGCGTTCTCGTTGTTCGGAAGTGTGGAGATCGATCTGACCGAGGCGCTTTTCGGACAGCGTCTGACCGTGATCAACGCGACCTCCATCTTCGGCAGTGTGGAGATCCGGGTCCCCGAGAACATCTCGCTGCGCGGCAGCGGAACGGGAATCTTCGGGAATTTCGAAGTCGTGACTCTGGAATCCGGCGATCCGGAGGCGCCCGTGGTGGTGGTCAACGGTTATTCGGTGTTCGGCAGCGTTGAGGCAAAGCCCAAGCGCGGCAAGTTCATTACGGATCTCCAGGACCGGCTGCGCAAACACCTCGGTCACTGACGGAGAGGCGGGCGCGGGAGGAACGCATTTCAGCCGAAACCACGATCGAGCGCAATTGCGTGGACCGGACCTGAGTGCCACGCAGTGCATAGGCGCGCGTACAGCGGGTAGGGAGAGCTGCATCGTCTTCTCGCCCGCGAAGCCGTCGTCAGGAGTGGACCGTGCTGCAACTGCCGCATCAGCCCCTGCAGGTCGCCGCCGTGCCTTCCCAGCGGAATCCCGCTCGGGAGGACCAGGCAGGCCCCTGGCATTCGGAGGCGGTGTGCCGCCGGGACGAAGCCGGGCTGTTCTTCGCCCCGTCGAAGGAGCCGACCGCTGCCCGGCTCTCGCGCGAGGAGTCCGCGAAGCGGGTCTGCGCGCGCTGTCCGGTGATGGTCGAGTGCCGGGAACACGCCCTGATCCAGCCCGAGCCGTACGGGGTGTGGGGCGGCCTCACGGCTGCCGAGCGCCGCGTGGCCCTGGCCCGCCGCCGGCGGCGCGAGGCCGAGCTCAAGGCGTCCGGCGCGGCCGGCCACATCGCCGCGGCGGGCTGACGGGCCCACCGCGTCCGTACGAACGTCGTGATCCGTGCGGACGTCGTGCGGGTCCACCGCATCCGTTCGCACGTGAAGGGGCGCCCCCACCGCACATGGGGGGCGCCCCTTCACGTGAACGTGCCGAACGTGCCTACGTCACTTCGCGCGGTCGAAGTCGATCGCGCTGTAGGCCCGCAGCTTCGACAGCCGGTGGGTCGAGTCGATCTTCCGGATGGTGCCCGACTTGGACCGCATCACGATCGACTCGGTGGTCGCCGTCTCCGCGCGGTACCGCACACCGCGCATCAGTTCGCCGTCCGTGATGCCGGTCGCCACGAAGAACACGTTGTCGCCGCTGACCAGGTCGTCCGTGGACAGCACCCGGTCCAGGTCGTGCCCGGCGTCCAGCGCGCGCTGCCGCTCGGCCGCGTCCTTCGGCCAGAGCTTGCCCTGGATGACACCGCCGAGGCACTTTATGGCGCAGGCCGAGATGATGCCCTCGGGCGTGCCGCCGATCCCCATCAGCAGGTCGACGCCGGTGTCGTCGCGGGCGGCCATGATGGAGCCCGCGACATCCCCGTCGGAGATGAACTTGATCCGTGCGCCGGTCTCCCGGATCTCCTTGACGATGCCCTCGTGGCGCGGGCGGTCCAGGATGACGACGGTGACGTCCTCCGGGGTGGAGTTCTTCGCCTTCGCGACCCGGCGGATGTTCACCGAGACGGGGGCGTTGATGTCGACGAAGTCGGCCGCCTCCGGCCCGGTGACCAGCTTGTCCATGTAGAAGACCGCCGACGGGTCGAACATCGCGCCCCGGTCGGCGGCGGCCAGTACGGCGATCGCGTTCGGCATGCCCTTGGCGTTCAGGGTCGTGCCGTCGATCGGGTCGACGGCGATGTCGACCTCGGCGCCGGTGCCGTCACCGACCCGTTCGCCGTTGAACAGCATGGGGGCTTCGTCCTTCTCGCCCTCGCCGATGACGACGATGCCGTTCATCGACACGGTGGAGACGAGGGTCCGCATGGCCTTCACGGCGGCGCCGTCGGCGCCGATCTTGTCCCCGCGGCCGACCCAGCGCCCGGCGGCCATGGCGGCCGCCTCTGTGACCCGGACGAGCTCCAGGGCGAGGTTGCGGTCGGGGGCCTCCGGAGAGACCTCCAGCTGGGACGGCAGATGATGCTCGGACATCGGAGCGCACCTTTCTGTACGACGACGACCGGATGAGGGTGATGTGACTCTATCGTCAGGTCGATAAAATGAGCAGACCGGGTCACTTATGAGCGGGCGCCCCCGGTTCGGCCGAGCGGGGGCTGATGCGACGATGGACCCGTGGCAAGCAAGCGAGGCAAGCAGACAGTGCGGGACATGTTCCTGTCGTTGGCGGTGATCGCCGCCGTGGCGGGGGTCGTCTACATCTTCGTCCCGCACGACGAGAACGCCGATCCGGTCAAGGCGGTCGACTACCGGGTTGAGCTCCTGACCGCGCGGCGCGCGGCTCCCTACCCGGTGGCGGCCCCCAGCGGTCTGGCACAGAAGTGGAAGCCGACCTCCGTCAGGTACGACGGCGAGGCCGGCAACAGCTGGCACCTGGGCTTCCTCGATCCGGACGGCGGGTACGTCGCGGTGGAGCAGTCCACGTCCCCGGCGAAGAAGTACATCACCGACGTCAGCCAGGACGCGAAGAACACCGGCCGCACCCAGCAGGTCGCCGGTGAGACCTGGCAGCGCTGGGAGGGCCCGAAGTACGACGCCCTCGTGCGCGAGAACAAGGGGGCGACCACGGTCGTCACCGGCTCCGCGTCGCCGGAGCGGCTGGCGGAGATGGCGGCGGCGCTCAAGACCTCCTGACGTCCTTCGGGCGGGGGCGGGGCGGGGCGCGCTCATGCGGAAACGGGAAGGTCCCTGGAGCGGGTGCTCCAGGGACCTTCCCGTGTGTCCCGGCCGGACATGTTCGGCCGGTGCGGCTCAGACGCTCTTGATGACCTCGTCGTAGGCCAGGCGCGGCAGGCGCGGGAACCAGGCGTCCTCGCCCGGCCTGCCGATGTTGACGACCATCAGCACGTTGTGGTCGCCGTCCAGGAACTCCTTCTCGATGCCCGCGGCGTCGTAGCCGGTCATCGGGCCGGCGGCCAGGCCGGCGGCGCGGACGCCGATGATGAAGTAGGCGGCCTGCAGCGCGCCGTTCAGCGCGGCGGCGGACTCGCGGACCGGGCGCTCGGAGAAGAACGCGTCCTTGGCCTGCGGGAAGTGCGGCAGCAGCGCCGGGAGCTCCTCGTGGAACTCGTTGTCGGTGGCCAGGATCGCGACCAGCGGGGCGGTCGAGGTCTTGGGCTGGTTGCCCTCGGCCATGTGCTGGACGAGGCGCGCGCGGGCGTCGTCCGAGCGGACCAGGACGACGCGCAGCGGCGACTGGTTGAACGCGGTCGGACCGTACTTGACCAGGTCGTAGATCGCCTGGACCTGCTCCTCGGTCACCGGCTCGTCGGTGAAGGTGTTGGCGGTGCGGGCCTCACGGAAGAGGAGGTCCTGGGCGGCGGGGTCAAGAACGAGGGACATCTTGCGTATTACCTTCCGGACGTACACGGGGATCGAGCGACATCGATCACCGTACGGGAGAGGTAGGTTAACTTTCAACTAAAACGGGAACGGAGTGATTCACTCCACAACCAGTACGGACCGCCTCGCGCCCTGCACCCCGAACTCCGCGCCGCCCCGCACTCCGCGCCCGTGCTCGGCCCCCGCGCCCCGTGTCCGTGCCACGCCCCGCACTCCACGCCCATGCTCAGCTCCCCGCGTCCCGCGCCCCCGCAGGCCCGGCTCAGCCCGCTTCGGCTGCCGTGCCGCCCTCGGTGCCACTGCCGTCCCCGGGGCCGGCGGGCCCCGCCAGCGCCGCGTCCAGCCGGGCGCGCGCGCCCTCCAGCCAGTGCCGGCACACCTTCGCCAGCTCCTCGCCCCGCTCCCACAGGGCCAGGGACTCCTCCAGGCTCGTCCCGCCGGCCTCCAGCCGGCGCACCACCTCGATCAGCTCGTCGCGCGCCTGCTCGTACCCGAGCGTGCCCGTGGCCGCAGCCGCAGCCGCCGTCGTCCCGTCGTCCGTCATGTGATCCACCCTATGCGTCGGCATGTCCGTCCATCCCGGCCCTGGGCCGGCCTCCGGGGCGCTGTCCGCCGGCCCCGGAGGGTGTCGCTCACCCGTCGACCCGCACCACGAACTCGCCCCCGGACACCCGGGCCCGCAGCGCGTCCCCCGCCGCCCCGGCGTCGGCGGGATCGCGCACCACGTGCCCGTCCGCCCGCTGGAGCACCGCGTAGCCGCGCTCCAGGGTCGCCGCGGGCGACAGCGCGACCACCCGGGCCCTGGTGTGGGCGAGCTCCGAGTCCGCGCGGTCCAGCAGATGCCCCAGCACCCGCCGGCCGCGTCCGATCAGCGCGTCGACCTCCGCCGCGCGCTCGTCCACCATCCGCTGCGGACGCTCCATCGAGGGCCGCCCCAGCGCGTGCGCCAGGCCCCGCTCCTCCCGGTCGAGCAGCCCCCGTACCGACCGCAGCGCCCGGTCCCGCAGCTGCTGGACCCGGTCCAGCTCCTCGCTCACGTCGGGCACGATCCGCTTCGCCGCGTCCGTCGGGGTGGAGGCCCGCACGTCCGCGACCAGGTCGAGGAGGGGGGAGTCCGGCTCGTGCCCGATGGCCGAGACCACCGGGGTGCGGCACGCCGCGACCGTACGGATCAGCTGCTCGTCCGAGAACGGCAGCAGGTCCTCCACGCTGCCGCCGCCGCGCGCCACGACGATCACGTCGACCTCCGGGAGCGCGTCCAGCTCCCGTACCGCCTGGACCACCTGATTCACCGCGTGCACCCCCTGCACGGCGGTGTTGCGGACCTCGAAGCGGACCGCGGGCCACCGGCGCCGGGTGTTCTCCAGGACGTCGCGCTCCGCCGCGGAGGCCCGGCCGCAGACGAGCCCGATCAGCTGCGGCAGGAAGGGCAGCGGCTGCTTGCGGTCCAGGGCGAAGAGGCCCTCCCCGGCCAGTGACTTCTTCAGCTGCTCCAGCCGGACCAGCAGCTCGCCGATGCCGACCGGCCGTATCTCCGTGGCGCGCAGCGAGAGCTGCCCGCGGGGCGCGTACCACTCGGGCTTGGCGAGGACGACGACCCGCGCCCCCTCGGTGACCACGTCCGCGATCCGGTCGAAGACCTGCCGGAAGCACGTCACGCTCACCGAGATGTCGTGCGAGGGGTCGCGCAGTGTCAGGAACACCACTCCGGCACCCGGGCGCCGCGACAGCTGGGTGATCTGCCCCTCGACCCAGACGGCACCGAGCCGGTCGATCCAGCCGCCGATGAGCCGTGACACGTCACCGACGGGCAGCGGAGCTTCCGGTGATGTTTGGAGAGCCATACGAGCGAGCGTATCCGGCACCACCGACAGCCGGCCGGTCCCGCAGCACCAGCCCCGCTCTCATCCCGCGACCCGGCGCCCGCGCGGCGACGGCCCCGCTCTCATCGCGCGACCCGGCGCCAGCGCTGCACCAGCCCCGCTCTCATCCCGCCACCCGGCGCCCACGCTGCACCAGGAGCACCGCCAGCCCCACCACGAACCAGCACGCCCCCACCACCTGCGCGCTCGACGTCGCCTCCACGATCACCGCGATGAGCACACCGGCGCCCACCACCGGGATCAGGACGTGCCGCCACCAGCTCGGCGCACCCTCCATCCGGCGCACCACGAACCAGCCGACCACCGAGGCGTGCAGCAGCACGAACGCGGTCAGCGCGCCCACGTCCACGACCGACACCAGATGGTCGAGGCCGTCGTCCCGCCGGGCCGCCCAGACCGCCGCCACCAGCGTCACGACCGCCGCGATAAGGATCGCGATCCGGGGCACTCCGGAGCGCGGATCGACCTTGGACAGCAGCGCGGGCAGCCGGCGCTCCCGGGCCATCGCGAACAGCAGCCGGCCCGCGGCCGCCTGCCCGGCCAGCGCCGCGAACGCCGCCCCGATCGCCTTGCTGACCGCGACCAGATCGTGCAGCCAGGACCCGACCGCGGAGTCCACCGTGTCGTAGAAGGCCGAGCCCTGGGCGACCGGATCGGCGGCCAGCTCGGCCGACGACATCGGCTCCAGCAACGCCGCCAGATACGCCTGCGCCACGAACAGGAACCCCGCCAGCACCAGACAGAACAGCAGCGCCCGCGCCACCTTCGCCGAACCGCCCGTCACCTCCTCCGCGAACGTGGCGATGGCGTCGAAGCCCAGGTACGACAGCACGGCCACGGACACCGCGCCCAGCACCGCAGACGCGGAGAACCCGGCGTCGCCGTTGAGCGGCGTCAGCCAGCCGCGGTGCGCCCCGTCCTGCACGAGCACCACCACGGCGGACACCAGGAACACCAGCAGCACCACGATCTCCATCGCGAGCACCGCGAAGCCGACCCGGGCCGCCGCCCGTACGCCCCAGAGGTTCAGCAGCGTCGTGAGGACCACCGCCAGCGCGGTCCACACCCACCGCGACACCTCCGGCACCAGCGAGTTCATCGCGATACCGGAGAAGAGATAGGCGACGGCGGGGATGAGCAGGTAGTCGAGCATCGCCATCCACCCCGCGATGAACCCCGGCCCCTCCCCGAGCCCCTTGCGCGCGTACGCGAACACCGAACCCGCCAGGGGAGCGACCCGCACCATCTGGGCGTAGCTGAAGGCGGTGAACGCCATCACCACGGTCGCCGCGATGTAGACCAGCGCCACCGCGCCGTGCGACTTCGCGTCGAGCGTGCCGAAGACGCCGACCGGGGCCATCGGGGCGATGAACAGCAGCCCGTAGACCACCAGATCCCGGAAGCCCAGTGTCCGCCGCAGCCCCGCCCGGTCGGTGGTGCTGCCGGAATCCGTGCTCTTGCCGGAATCGCCGATGCCGCTGCCGGCCATGAGTCCTCCGTTTGTCGCGTGGTGATCAGTCGTACGGTGATCACTCCCCGATCGCGTGGTGATCAGTCTCCCGACCCCGTCGGCCCCGCGCCTGTTCGGTACGGCCTTACGATGGGACGCATGACTGCTACGACACCCCGACGCGTCCTGCTCGCCGCTCCCCGTGGCTACTGCGCGGGCGTGGACCGTGCCGTGATCGCCGTGGAGAAGGCTCTGGAGCAGTACGGCTCACCGGTCTACGTGCGCCACGAGATCGTCCACAACAAATACGTCGTGCAGACCCTGGAGAAGAAGGGCGCGATCTTCGTCGAGGAGACCGCGGAGGTCCCCGAGGGCTCGATCGTGATGTTCTCCGCACACGGCGTCGCACCGACCGTGCACGAAGAGGCCGCCGAACGGAAGCTCGCCACGATCGACGCGACCTGCCCCCTGGTCACCAAGGTCCACAAGGAGGCCGTCCGCTTCGCGCAGGACGACTTCGACATCCTCCTCATCGGCCACGAGGGCCACGAGGAGGTCATCGGCACCTCCGGCGAGGCCCCGGAACACATCACGCTGGTCGACGGCCCCGAGGACGTCGCCAACGTCGAGGTGCGCGACCCGTCCCGGGTCGTCTGGCTCTCCCAGACCACGCTCTCGGTCGACGAGACGATGGAGACCGTCGGCGCGCTCAAGGAGAAGTTCCCGCTCCTGATCTCGCCGCCGAGCGACGACATCTGCTACGCCACGCAGAACCGCCAGATCGCGGTGAAGCAGATGGGCGCGGACGCCGACCTGGTGATCGTCGTCGGCTCCAAGAACTCCTCCAACTCGGTCCGGCTGGTCGAGGTCGCCCTCGGCGCGGGCGCGGGCGACTCGCACCTGGTCGATTCCGCCGACGAGATCGACGAGGCCTGGCTGGACGGCGTCTCCACGGTCGGCGTCACCTCCGGTGCGTCGGTCCCCGAAGTGCTCGTCGACGGTGTGCTGGCCTGGCTTTCCGAGCGGGGCTTCGAGGACGTGGAGATCGTGAAGGCGGCCGAGGAGTCGATCATCTTCTCGCTGCCCAAGGAGCTCCGCCGGGACCTGCGCGCGGAGGCGGCGGCCCTGTCGGCGGAGTGAGCCGACGCGAGGTTCCGCTCCGGGTTTCCGCTCCGGGTTTCCGCTCCGAGAAGTGAGCGGGGCCCGGTGCCCGTACCGTGGATCACATGGAGATCTTCGGCGTGGACATCGGCGGATCCGGGATCAAGGGTGCTCCCGTGGACCTTGAGCGCGGAGACCTGGCGCGCGACCGCCACAAAGTACTCACACCGCACCCGGCCACACCCGATGACGTGGCCGGGTGCGTGGCCGAGGTGGTCGGGCACTTCGACTGGTCGGGACCGGTCGGCATCACGTTCCCGGGCGTGGTCACCAGCGGTGTCACCCGCTCTGCGGCCAATGTCGACAAGGGCTGGATCGACCTGGACGCCCGCACGCTGCTCAGCGACAAGCTGGGCCTCCCGGTCACCGTGCTGAACGACGCGGACGCGGCCGGCATCGCGGAGATGACCTTCGGCGCCGGTCGCGGCCGCAAGGGCACGGTCATCGTGCTGACGCTCGGTACGGGCATCGGCAGCGCCCTCTTCATCGACGGCAGGCTCGTGCCCAACACCGAGCTCGGTCATCTGGAGCTGAACGGCCATGACGCCGAGAAGCACGCCTCGACGAAGGCCAAGGAGGACGAGGACCTGAGCTGGCACCACTGGGCGCACCGGGTGCAGAAGTACCTGGTCCACGTGGAGATGCTGTTCTCGCCCGAACTGTTCATCATCGGGGGCGGTGTCAGCCGCAAGGCCGACAAGTTCCTGCCGCTGATCGAGCACGTACGGGCCGAGATGGTGCCGGCGGAGCTCCAGAACAACGCCGGCATCGTGGGCGCGGCCATGGCGGCGGGAAGCTGAGGCTCCCCGCGGCGTTTCTGTCCCGCCCCAGGTCGCGGCGTTTCCGTCCCGCCCCCAGGCCGCGGCGCTCGCGCCCCGCCTCCGGTCGTCCAGGGCCTCCGGTCCGGTCGTCCAGGGCCTCCGGTCGCCGTGCTCGCGGCCCCGTCCGGGTCAGCGCTGCCGACGCCGGGGCGTCTGACCGGCGGCCCGGGGAGACTGCGCCGCGGCCGGGGGAGACGTTGCGGCGGCCCGGGAAGACTGGGTCGCGGCTCGTGGCGCCTGCCCAGCGGCGGCCCGGGGCGTCTGCCCTGCGGCCCTTGGGGGCTGCGGCTGCTGCTGGCCGCCCGCCCGCGCTGTCTGTGCGGCCAGCAGCATCCGCCGCTGCCGGGCCCGCATCAGCCGGACCTTGCGCACGGTCGCGATGAGCCCGGCGACGAGCGTGCCGCCGTACAGCCAGCCGGCGTGGACGGCGAGCGCGGTGACGACGGCCATCATCTGCCCGCCGAAGCCGCCCGAGCCGCCCGCGATCGGGATGATCCCGACGGCGAACGCGATCGGCACGCTGATCGGCGCGGTCACCAGGTCCGCGGGGCGCACCCAGAACGCGGTCAGCGCGCTGACCGGCAGGAACAGCACGCCGAACACGACGGCTGAACCGTCGAACAGCAGCCAGTCCGCACAGGCCAGCACGAACATGGTGGCGGCCGCGAAGAGCCCGGCGCCGATACCCGTCAGCCGGGGATTCGGCAGCCGCCGCAGGGCGAGCACGGCGGGCGGCACCGGGCGTGCCCGGCCCGCGGGTGCGCTCATCACCCGATAGACGGCGGCGCTCTCGCCGACCGCTCCCTTGGCTCCCTTGGTCCCGAGCGGGGACAGCGGGGCCTGCTGAGTCTGGCTGCGCTGCGGGGGACGTGTCCTGTGCTGCTCCACCGGGACAACGTAGGTCGCCGGGCGGCAGTTATCAGGTGCGGGACACGCGCTTTGGGTGACCTTGGGGATGAGTTCGATGCCACACGGCCCAATGGGAACCGGATCGGCACCCGGCGGGACCCGTGGTGACGCGCTCGCCCCCGCCCGTAAACTGGAGAATCGGCCCACCGGGGCCGGACCTCACTGCCCAGCCCGCCCACCCCCTAGGGAAGTCGCCACCGTGTCGCTCACGATCGGAATCGTCGGCCTGCCGAATGTCGGCAAGTCGACCCTGTTCAACGCCCTGACCAAGAACGACGTGCTGGCGGCCAACTACCCGTTCGCCACGATCGAGCCGAACGTCGGCGTCGTCGGCGTGCCCGACCCCCGACTGAACAAGCTCGCGGAGATCTTCAGCTCCCAGAAGCTGCTCCCGGCGACGGTCGACTTCGTCGACATCGCGGGCATCGTGCGCGGCGCGAGCGAGGGGGAGGGACTGGGCAACAAGTTCCTCGCGAACATCCGCGAGTCGGACGCGATCTGCCAGGTCATCCGCGCCTTCAAGGACGAGAACGTCGTCCACGTGGACGGCAAGGTCTCGCCCAAGGACGACATCGAGACGATCAACACCGAGCTGATCCTCGCCGACCTCCAGTCCGTCGAGAAGGCCGTCCCGCGCCTCACGAAGGAGGCCCGCCTCCAGAAGGAGAAGGTCGCCGTCCTGGCCGCGGTCGAGGAGGCCCAGAAGATCCTCGAAGCGGGCGACACCCTCTTCCACGCGGGCATCACGGCCTCCACCGAGAAGGGCCGCCTCCTCCACGAGCTGCACCTGCTCACCACCAAGCCCTTCCTCTACGTCTTCAACGTCGACGAGGACGAGCTGGTCGACGAGGACTTCAAGAACGAGCAGCGCGCCCTGGTGGCCCCCGCCGAGGCGATCTTCCTCAACGCCAAGATCGAGTCCGAGCTGATCGAGCTCGACGACGACGAGGCCCTGGAGCTCCTCCAGTCCATGGGTCAGGAAGAGCCCGGCCTCGCCACCCTCGGCCGCGTCGGCTTCGAAACCCTGGGCCTGCAGACCTACCTCACGGCAGGCCCGAAGGAATCCCGCGCCTGGACGATCAAGAAGGGCGCCACGGCCCCCGAGGCGGCCGGTGTGATCCACACCGACTTCCAGAAGGGCTTCATCAAGGCGGAGATCATCTCCTTCGACGACCTGATCGAAACGGGCTCGGTCGCCGAGGCCCGCGCCAAGGGCAAGGCCCGGATGGAGGGCAAGGACTACGTCATGCAGGACGGGGACGTGGTGGAGTTCCGCTTCAACGTGTAGCCCCGGTGGCTGAGCGCCACTTTGCTGCCTGGCAAACATGCAGATCAAAAGGGGTCCGACCCTCCGGGGCGGGCCCCTTCCGTATCGCTCCAGGCTGATCCGTAGGGGCGGAGGTCGTGACCAAGAGCGACAACAAGCGAGGGTCATGCGCTAACCTTAATGTTGCTAACATGATTGTTAGTGTCATGCGTGGAGGTCGGCAGACGTGGTGGATTTCGTAGGCCGTCGGCAGGAGCTGGCGACGCTGGAGCGAGAGCTTCAGAAGGTGGCGGCAGGGGCTGGCGGGGAGCGGCCCGGTCGGTGCGTGATGATGCGTGGGCGGCGCCGGGTGGGCAAGTCGCGACTGGTCGAACGGTTCGCGGAGCGCTCCGGAGCCCCGTTCTTGTTCTACGCGGCGACCGGTGCGTCCCCGAGGGATGATCTGGCACGGCTGGCCCGGGACGCACAGGCGTCGACGCTGCCGTTGGCGGGTTTGGTGGCCTCCGCGAGGCCGGAGAATTGGGATGCTGCGTTCGATGTGCTGGCTGCGGCGCTGCCCGCCGACCGGGCGAGCGTGCTGGTCATCGACGAAGTGCCGTACCTCATGGATACTGACGGCGCTTTTGAGGGGATGCTGCAACGGGCCTGGGATCGGGTGCTGGAGACCAAGCCGGTACTGCTGGTCCTCATCGGCTCCGATCTGTCGATGATGGAGGCACTGAACAGCTACGGACGCCCCTTCCACCAGCGCGGCCGAGAGATGGTGCTGGGCCCGCTCAACCCCGCCGAGGTGGGGCAGATGCTCGGGCTGGATCCGGCAGAGGCCTTCGACGCCGCGCTGGTCACCGGCGGGCTGCCGCTGATCTGCGCGGAGTGGCCGTGCGGCGCAGGACTGTGGGACTTCCTCGGTGAGGCGCTGAGCGACCCGGTCTCGGGCCTGCTGGTGTCCGCCGAGCGCTCGCTGGCTGCTGAATTTCCCCCGCAGGCCCAGGCGCGTACGGTGCTGGCGGCCATCGGAAGTGGCGAGCGGACCTTTACCAATATCGCCCGCGCAGCCGGCGGAATCGGGGCCACGCCGCTCCAGCGAGCACTGGAAGTGCTCACGGACAAGCGGATCGTCGCGGCGGAGCTGCCCGTATCGCTGCGTCCGTCGAAGGACCGCCGCTACCGGGTAGCAGATCCGTACCTGCGGTTCTGGCTGCATCTGCTGGGCCCGTCCATGGAGGAGATCGAGCGGGGACGGGGCGATCTGACCTTGGCGCGCATCCGGGAGAACTGGACCAGCTGGCGCGGCCGTGCCGTCGAGCCTCTTGCCCGGGAAGCCCTGGCGCGGATACTGCCCGACGACCGGCTGCCCGCCGCCCCCGCAGTGGGCGGCTACTGGACACGGACCAACGACGTTGAAATCGACATCGTCGGGGCGGATCGTGCCCCCATTGCCAAGGAGCTGTTCTTCGTCGGTTCCATCAAGTGGCTGGAGCAGTCGCCCTTCGACCGGCATGATTTGGCCGCTCTGTATCGGCACCGGGCTGCCCTCACCGACGAACCTGTTCCAGTCGTCGCGGTTTCGCGTAGTGGAGTCGGCTGTCCGGGGCTCGACGCCACCTACGGCCCCGGCGATTTGCTGACCGCCTGGCCGCTGTGAGCCGAGGATGTCCGGTGAGGTACTGGAGTCGGTGACGCTTCGGTATCTTGCCGGCGGTGTTGCGCTGCGTTGGCGGTCCTGAGCCTCCTCGTGCCCGGCCCCAGGACAGGAAAGGCTCCCCCGCCGCGGTGTGCGGTGAAGGGGAGCCTCGGAGGACCGGCTCTCTGCCGGATCAGCTCCTGTCCTCGGTGTCCTCGTCCTGTGCGCGAGGTGAGGCGGGCCGGCGCGGGCTGTGCGAGCTGTCCCAGAAGTACGGAGGCGCTACGTCGTCCTCGCCCGTCTCCTGCCGGTCTTGGTTGCGTCCACCTGTGCCGCTCGCTGCGGAATCCGGCGTGAACGAATCCGGGTCGGTATCCGTGGCCGGGTCGGTGAACGGTGCATCATCGGGGGCTCGGAAGCGCGGAGACCAGGGCCCGGTGGAGTCCCCCTCGCTCGGATGCTCAGTCTCCGGCCCGTCGTCGGGCACTGGGAGAAGGGTCCGCCGGATCTCCTCGGCGGCCTCCTCCAGCCCGGCTGCCTCCAGACTTCGCACCACACGGTGCACGAACACCGTGTACTCGTCCATGTCCGGCTTCAGGCCCACCGCCGCCAGTAGCAGGAGCAGCCGATCCGAAACCCCCAGTTCCTCCTCGCGGTCGAACGTCCCTCCTCCCTGGGCGTATCCATCCCACAGCGGGCCTCCGACGGCTGCCTCGGTCCGCGCTTGCACGGGCGGGACGAGCAGGTGCCGGAAGATCTCGGGCACCTCCTCGTTCTTGGCCGCCGCGGAGATCTGGGCGAGCGGACCGATCATGTTGACTGCCTTCTCGATGTCGTCCTCATGACGGGCCAGCCACCACACCACAGCGCTGCCTGTGCTCTTGAGTACGTCGTCACCGAGGTAGCCCCTCTTGTTGCGCTCGTGCTGACGCTCGTACTCCCAGAGCTCTTCGTCCTTGCGGAGGTCGCTCATCTTCCGCAGGCGCTCGCGGTCCGCCGGCGCGAGGGCCAGTGTCACATCGGCTGCCAGTGCTTTCACCCGTCCGCTCAGGTCTGGGAGCGGGGCGCCCAACTCCCCCTCCAGGAGATACCGGGCAAAGCTGGCCCGGCCCGGTTCTTCGTGGCGAACGACCTGCAGGGCCCGACTGACGACCGAGGAAACGGCGAGGGCCGGGGAAGCACCGTCGGACCAGTCGGCGTGGTGGGAGACGGGCCTCCACCACACAGTGGCGGAGAAGAGGAAGTCGTAACCGTCCGTCGCGCTCGGCAGCGCCGCGTCGATCACCCGAGTCTCCTGGTACGGCTGCTCCGCCGGCGCCGTCGGCGGCTCGGTTTCCTCGGGCTCGTACGGAGCGGCCGACGCGCGGTCACCGCTGGGGACCGTCAACATGAACAGCAGGGAGCCCGAGGTCGTGACCATGGACATGAAGCCCCACAGCCACGCCGACCAGTGCAGGAGGCTTCCGAGCGCAGCCGGTGCCAGGCCGCAGAGAGCGACGAACAGCAGGCTGGGAAAGCGGTGTTTCATCGTGCCTCTTCCGTGGTCCGTGGTCCGGCGCCCGCACGCTTCGTACTCTCCGTGCGGACGTACTGCGCGTTGTCGATGTGCTGCCAGAAGAGCGCGGCGACGGCGGCCCGGGACGGGTGGTGCCTGGGCCCCGCCCAGTCGCATGCGATGGCGTAGAGGCGGTGCAGGGCGGCCGCGCGGCCGTGTGCCGCCCCGACCATCACGCCCAGCGCTATCTCCCGCGTACTGTCGCCCGCCGCGGCGTTCAGCCAACTGCTCACCAGCGGCTCCCAGAGCTTCGTCGGCGGCTGGGAGAAAACCGTCTCCCAGCCCAGGAAGAGGTCCGGCCACGGCGGCGGTTCCGGTGCCCGGTCGCTCCTCAACAGCTCAGCGAGAAGTAGGAGATGGAGCTCTGTACCGCGCGGCTCCCGACGCGTCCTGTCCCGCAGGCGGTCGATGAGTAGCCGGTAGGGCCGACGGTCGCGGCCGGCGAGGTCGAGAAGCGCTTCCCGAGCCCCGCGTGCCGCCTCCCCTTTCCGCACGGCGAGGTAGTGGAGCCGCACCATCGCCTGATCCGGGTGCGTCGCGCCGAGGCTCCGGAGGCAGGCAGCGGTCAGGACGCGAACGAGACCGTCCGACAAGGGACCTGACCTCGCGCACTCGTACATCCGTCTGCGGAACCACCCCCCGAACCTCTCGTGGGTGAGGCCGAGTTCGAGGGCCGCCACGGCTCGTGGGTCGCAGGGCGCCCCGGCCGCGTGGTTCGCCCAGTGGGCCACAAGGTCGAAGAGGTGGTCCGGCTGCCCGACGGCCAGGGACCGCTCGCCGAAGCGGACGACGACGTTCACCCGGTCGTCGGTGGTCAGGCCGCGGAGCCCGGTGGCATGGCCGATCCAATTCCTCAGGTCATCGCGCGTCCCGGGGAAGTTCGCCCAGAAGTACGTCCGTACCGCGTCGGCGTAGGCCAGCCGTCCGAAGTGGAGCCGCCCTGCGGGGTCCCGCTCGATCCCGAGGGTCGCCAACCGCTCCCCGAAGTCCGTCCTTGCGAGCTCGGTTGTCGTATCCTCCTCGTGCTTCACCGTCCTCATCAAGCCATGCCAAGCCTCGTAGACGGTGTCGGCATGGGCATCCTCGAACACTGCCGCCGCAAGCAGCAGGGACCGCTCGGGCGCGGTGCGGACCGTGGCCACCTGCCGGCCCACCTCACCGGCACGGTCGGTCACCGCGTGCATCGCCTGATCGAGCCATCCTGCGAAGTCGACGCCGAACCGACCGCTGTCGCGAGCAGACCTCACCAGCCCCGCGAGCCGGGCCAGTTCCCACATGGGAGAGCGTTCGCACAGGTGCTGGAGGTCGCAGCTCCCCAGGTCCATGGAGTGGAAGGCCATCCGGTCCATGCGGAGGTACCGGGTGATGACGGTGATCCCCCGAGGGCGCCCCAGCGTCACCGTGTGGGGTTCGAGCTCCATCGCGTGGACGTGCTCCATGCCCGACGGCAGGACGACCACCATGTGGGCCCCCGCCTCCTGAACCTGCGACCGGCGCAGGACCAGGAGGCGCTGGGCCTCGGCATACGCCCCCTCGTCGGCGATCCCGGAGAGGTCGAGGAGGAAGCGGTCCCCCTCGCCGGGGGCGAGAGTGGCCTCGTCCTTGTCCGTGGCGGGAAGTTCCTCGAACCGGCCCTCTTCCGGATCCTCTTCAGCGCCTGTGTCCTCACCGAGCTCGTGCAGCAGCATGATCGCTGCGGCACGCCGGCCGCTGCCGGGTGCGGCCTCCAGCAGCACCACAGATCCGGGCTTCTCCAGGCAGCCGGCGGCGAGGCGATAGCCCACCGGCCGAACGAACCGGTCAGCCAGGCGCAGCCTGTCCTCCCGGACGATCCGGAGGGACTTGACGCCTCTGCGGATCATCCAGTCCGCGCCGCCGTAAAAGATGTTCTGGGGCCCTACGCCATTGTTCACCGGTCCGTGCGGATCGTTGACGGTGACGTGGTCCTGCTCGGTCATCGTCCGTCGTCCGCGTGCCGACGCCGACGCTCGAAGCGCTGGTGGACCGTACCGCTGTTGTCGCCCGCCGTGAACTGCATTCCGGTGTTGTCGCCCTCGAAGTGAGGTGCGTTGTACTGATGGCCCCGACCGGTATTCACGGGGCCCTGTGGCTCGTTGACGAAGGTGCCTGACAGATCTCCGTTGAGGTTTCCGATGCCGCCGCGCACGCGTTGCTCGGTGTCGCGCGTCCGCATCCTGGTCTGTCCGCTGTCACGGGCCGACTTCGCCTCCGACCGCACCGCGCGGGCATCCCGGTCCACCGCACCCAATTCGGGCAGGAGCCGGGCGAGGGTGTCGCCCAGAGCCGACAGGTCCGATTCGGCGTTGCGGTGGTCGAACCGTCTGTACTGGCAGTCCGCCAGCTCCAGTAGATCGTCCGGAAGGACGGCGCGGTCGATCCTTGTGGCCTTTCCGACGAGCACGGGGATCACTAGGGCGCCGAGGCCGAGCGCGGTCCGGATCTCGCGACGGGTCCAGTCCTGCTCGGCTTCGAGCGCAGGGCGGCCGTCGGCCCCCCGCACCTCCGCCCAGCGCGGGCCGATCACGACGAGGAGAGCCTCGCACTCCTCCACAGCCCTGACCAGTTCCACAGGGAAGCGGCGTCCGGGTTCGATCGAGTTGCTGGCGAAGAAGATCCGGTCGGCGCCGAACCGGCGGATGAGTTCCCGAGCGATCATGGTCGCTGCGGACTCCTCGTCGCCTGTGCGGTAGTTGACGAAGACGTCGGGCATGAAAGTTCCCTTCGTGAAGGAGGACGTGGTGAACGGACGGGTGGCTGTGGCCCAGGGCTCCGGTCCGCCCCGGGTCATGAGGTTCCGACTGCGTGGACGGCATGGCGCATCCACCGGAGGATGTGTGGATGAAGGGGCGCCGCCTGGTGCGTCACTGGTCGCGGGCAGCCCGAAGAAGACGGGGGTGCGATGCGACGTGTCGAGCGGCGATCAGAGGATTCCGCCGGAGCTGGTGAGATCCGGCGGAGCTGGTGGACCGGCGAGCCGGGCTGCGTGAGTCTCTGCCGGTTGTGGAGGGGCGTCAGTCGTGCGCAGGCGCGAGCACGCGTGCCAGCGCGGGCTGCAGATCACGTACGACGCGGCTGCTCCGGAACCGGGAGAGTTCCCGTGCGAGACGCCGGACGTCGCTGTTCACCGTCGCCGAGGGCACTGCCGGCATCACTTCCAGGAGGTCCCCGGCGATCGCGCACGCGTGCTCGACCTCCCCGGAGGCGGCATGGGCCAAGGACCGGCGGAAGCCGTACCGGGCGCGGGTCCGCAGCGCGTGCGGCGGGAGGCGGCGGCACTCCCGGTCGAGTACCTCGGCGGCAGCCTTCGGACGGCCGAGGTCATGCAGGCACCAGCCGGTCGACATCGCCGCCGGGTCGCCCACATGGGAGGTGCCGATCACGGGCTCGGTGCCGTTGCGGGCGTCGTCGCCGGAAAGCAGTTCCCGCGCCCTGTCGAGGCTCCGGAGGCAGTCGGCTTCGTTGCCGACGAGCGCGTGCCCCTGGGCCTCCCGCTGGGCTGCGAGTCCCCGGATGCGCGGCGGGAGTTCGCTGCTCTGGGCGCGGCGGGCCAGAGCGATGGTGCCGACGGCGTCCCCGCCGTACATGGTGACCAGGGCGCGCCGCACCAGTGCGTAGGAACCGAGGTACGGGTCACCCCCGGCGCGCGCCAGTTCCGCTGCCTCGCCCGTCCAGCCGAGTGCCGCGTCGCTGTCTCCGGCCTCCTGGGCCATCCAGCCGACGAACTCCGCGAACCGCGAAGCGAGCAGGAGTGCGGGGGCCCGAGAAGCGGACCGGGTATTGGCTGCCAGCCCGGCGATCATGCGGGTCTGCGTCTCCAGGAGGGGCAGCAGGGCCCTGGGAGCGGTGGACTGGCCGAGCTTCCGCAGCTGGTCGAACTGCACACGAAAGGAGGGGAGGAGGGGACCTTCGGTGGAGGACAGCGTGCGATTGCCGAGTTTGAGGCCGAGGTCGATCAGTGGGCCCGTGCCCGCTGCGAGGACCGCCCGGCGCCCGACGAGCCAGCGGCTCGGACCCGCGAGGGCGTCGGCGGTGCCTGAGTCCGTCTCGGGTCGGGTGACCAGGCGCTGCAGATCGCCGTCCGCGCCGAGGAAGGCGTCACACCGCTGGGCCAGTTCGGGGGACGCGGTACGCTCCCCACGCTCGACCTTGCTTATGTGCCCCTTGTCGTAGTTGAGCGCCACGGAGAACTCAGTCAGAGTCAGCCCCGCCTCTACTCGTAAACGGCGAAGTTCCGGGCCAAAAAGTAAAGTTGTGCTCATTGTCAACCTCCCCTTGAACAGTGACCGCGAGAGCCGTTCGCCCTCACGGGAGCCGTCATCCGACGATCACCGGTCGATACGAGACCCGACGTCGAACACCTTCTGTGACCGCGTTGCTTCGGTCCGCATCCGAAAGTGAGTCTGGCACGCCGCGCGCCTGGAGAATCGGGGTTCGGGGGTGTTGCCTGTTGCCTCTTTCGTTCTCCGTTGTCGCCCGTCCGCCTCTTGGGGCGACCAGGACCTACCGAGATCGGTAAACAGCGATTGAGGAAGGGAGGAATACCGGCGGGGTCGAGGCGATCACGAAGTCTCAGCGCTCGACGGTCCAGGTGGGGGCGACGATGATTGCGTTGGCCGGGCTCGAAGCTGCCGGGGCTGCCTGAGCGGAGCTGCTGCGGCAGGTCACCGCTGGGGAGATCGACATCGCGCTCGACGGGGTGCCCCGGGTGTGGCTCAGCGGGGAGTGGGCGGCCGGGTCACGGCGTGGTCCGGGGGTGAGCGTGCTCCGGCGGGTGCCGCAGGTCGCTGAGGAGGTCGTCCAGCGCGCTGCTGAGGGTGGTGGTATTGGTCCCGTCGAACCAAGTGGTCCGGATGCGTTCGTTGTTGCCCCTGGGGGTCTCGTGGTCGGCCGAGAGCTGTTGCAGCGAGCGGGTCTCGGCACCCAAGGCGCGGCCCACGGCTTGGAAGAGGTCTCGCACGTAGTGCTCCGCGTCGTGAGCGGGGATCCCGTGACCGGTGGCCCATGACGTGAGCGTGGCGAGATAGGCGTAGTGGGTGGCGAGGGTTCCCGTCAGTGCGGAGAAGACGTTGAAGGCCGCCTCGTCCGCGACCGGCAGTGCTCCGCCGAGCTGCTCGAAGAAGGTGTCGACGGCCGGGTGCGAGGGGTACGTCACAGTGACGGAACTGCGTTCGCGTACGGAAGGCAGTGGGATGGCGCGCACCAGCGTGGCCTCGGTGGCAGGGGCGGCGCGGGTGGCAGGGGTGGTGTCGGTGGTGAGCATGCTGCGCAGGTCGTCGTTCGTGACCCCGGCCATCACGTTGACCACCACTTTGGACCCGTCCACCCGCAGGCCGTCCAACGCCTCGTGCCGGTCCTGACGGCGTACGGCGACGATCACCAGCTCGGACCGGTCCGCGACCTGTTGGTTGTCGGTGCAGACGTGGACGCTTTCGTACCGCTCGGAGAGTTCGGCGGAGTTGCGGGCGCCCCGCGTTGAGAGGAACACCTCGGGCGTCGGGCCGGCCGGGTCGCGCAGTCCCTCCACGAGGGCCCGGCCGATCTCTCCCACTCCGATGATGCCGATGCGTTTCACGGGTCGTCCTTCCTGGCGTGTCTCAGCGGGGTCTGTGTTGAACGCGGTGTGCCGCGCCTCATGCCGGTCGCTGTTTCCTCCACAGCAGGGCGACTGCCAGGGCGCCCGCCAGGCTGGGTGCCATTCCGGCCCAGCCCAGGGCCGGTGGCAGGCCGGTCGCGCCGGAGGTGTCGGTGGTGAGCAGGCCGGTCAGCCCGGCGCCTGCTCCTAGGGCGAACAGCGCCGTCGCGGCGGGACGGGCCCACCGCCTGCCCGCTCCGACGGACCAGGCTGCGCCGATCCAGGCCAGGACGCCCAGCGCTCCGATGACGGACAGCAGGACTAGGTAGGTGCTGACGGCCGAGTCCACTCGGGCCTGGGAGTACGTGGGGTAGCCGTCCCGGATGTGGTCGGCCAGCAGGTGGGTGGTGGCGCGGTCCGCGTACGGGGCGGCGGTCGCGATGACGGTGAGGACGAGCCCCGTGTACATCGCGCCGATCGCCCCTCTCCGGTGGCCGGCGGAGGACGCGGCCGCGTCCTCCGCCGATATAGGCGACCGGTCCGGCTGAGGTGGACGTGCCCCGGCGGCGGTCTCGCTCATGTCTGGTCCCCGTTCTCCGTGTTCCGCGGCGTGTTCTTCATCGAGTCATTCGCCAAGGCATTCGCCAAGTCAGTGGAAAACCTACGTTGTAGGTTCCAGTGGCACGTTAAGTTCTACGATGTAGATTTAGCAAGAGGGCAAGAGGGCAAGAGGGCAAGAGGATGAGGGAGGGGTGGGTGTGGCCAGACGTGCGCGTGGTACCTCGGCGGGACTCGACAGGGAACGGATCGCGGCCGCGGCCGTGGCGCTCGTGGATCGCGACGGCCTTGAGCGTTTCGGGGTGCGGCGGCTGGCCGAGGAGCTCGGGGTCGATCCGATGTCGATCTACCACCACGTCAAGGGCAAGGCCGCGCTCCTCGATGTGATCTCCGAGGCCGTACTCGCCGAGGTGAGGGCCGCTCCTGACGGCGCGTCGCACGGCTGGGCGGAGGTCGTCCGGCGGACCGCCCACTCCTACCGGGACGTGGCGTACCGGCATCCGCAGGTGTTGCCGCTGCTCGTCACCCGTGCTCAGACCTCGACGGTGGCCATCTCCGCCCTGGAGCGCGTCGTCTCCGCGATGCGGGCGGCCGGTCTGCCCGACCGGGTGGCCGCGGACGCCCCGATGGTGCTGTTCGGTTTCCTCAACGGCCACTTGCTGGCGCGTACCGGGGGTGGCCCCGAAGGGCCTGCTCCCGTGCCCGAGTTCGACTCCGGTACGTACCCCGGCATGGCCGCCCTGGCGCCCCGGTGGGCCGACTTCGGCTCTGTCGCGGAGTTCGACCGGATGCTCGACATCGTGCTCGACGGGATCAGGAGTCGGGCGGCTCACCCGGACTGATGGGCAGGCTCGTGCCGGCGGGTGCCGGCCGGTTCCCCCGGTAGGTGTGCGGAATCCCGGGATTCCCGGAGGGAGGCGCTTCGGGTGCGTGATGCATGTATGTGTAAATGGGTGGTTTTTAGGCTATTCGTTGTCTATGAGTGATCTCGATTACGCCGACAGGTCCGACTTCGAGGACGCCGACCGGGGCTTCGTCGCCGCCCTCTCACCCGCGGTCGTCCGGACGGACGACGGCCGGGTGATCTGGGACGGGGAGGCGTACGCGTTCCTCGACGGTGACTGCCCCGCCAGTGCTCACCCGAGCCTCTGGCGGCAGAGCCAGCTGTGCAACAAGCAGGGCCTGTTCGAGGTGACCGAGGGGATCTACCAGGTCCGCAACCTGGACCTGTCGAACATGACGCTGGTCGAGGGCGACACCGGAGTCGTCGTCATCGACCCGCTGATCTCCGCCGAGACCGCGGCCGCCGCGCTCGCGCTGTACCGCGAGCACCGAGGTGACCGCCCGGTCACCGGGCTGATCTACACCCACTCCCACGGCGACCACTTCGGCGGGTCCCGCGGGGTGCTGCCGCACGGCCACGCTCCCGTGCCGGTGATCGCCCCGGCCGGGTTCCTGGAACACGCGGTCGCGGAGAACGTGTACGCCGGCGGCGCGATGACCCGGCGCGCGGTCTACATGTACGGCGCCGAGCTGGACAAGGGCCCGGCCGGCCACATCAGTGCCGGGCTGGGCATGACGACGTCCAAGGGGACGATCACCCTCGTGCCGCCGACCGTGGACATCACCCGCACCGGTCAGGAGGAGACCGTCGACGGCGTGCGGATCGTGTTCCAGATGACGCCGGACACCGAGGCGCCCTCGGAGATGAACTTCTACTTCCCCGACCGGCGCGCCCTGTGCATGGCGGAGAACGCGACCCACAACATGCACAACATCCTGACCCTGCGCGGCGCGGTGGTCCGTGACACCCGCATCTGGGCCCACTACCTGGGCGAGACGATCACACTGTTCGGTGACCGGGCCGAGGTCGCGTTCGCCTCCCACCACTGGCCCACCTGGGGCCGGGACCGCATCATCGAGCACTTGGCCGGCCAGCGGGACATGTGGGCGTACCTGCACGACCAGACCCTGCGCATGACCAACCAGGGGCTGACCGGCACGGAGATCGCCGAGCGGATGGAACTTCCCCCGGTGATCGCGAAGCGGTGGGCGA
This sequence comes from Streptomyces sp. NPDC104307, assembly GCF_055584045.1. Taxonomy (NCBI): domain Bacteria; kingdom Bacillati; phylum Actinomycetota; class Actinomycetes; order Kitasatosporales; family Streptomycetaceae; genus Streptomyces; species Streptomyces sp. NPDC104307. The sequence continues at coordinate 139,885 of NZ_JBVJMU010000009.1, read as the reverse complement.
ACCGCGGCTACTACGGTTCGGTCAGCCATAACGTCAAGGCCATCTACCAGCGCTACATGGGCTGGTTCGACGGCAACCCCGCCCACCTGTGGGAGCACCCGCCCGTCGAGCAGGCCAAGCGGTTCGCCGCCGACTACGGCGGCGTGCCCGCGCTGATCGCCAAGGGCGACGAGTACGCCGCCTCCGGGGACCTTCGGTTCGCCGCGACGCTGCTGGGGCACGCGGTCTTCGCGGCCCCGCAGGACGCGATCGCCAAGCAGGCGCTGGCCGCGGTGTACGAGAAGCTCGGCTTCGGCGCGGAGAACGGCCCCTGGCGCAACTTCTACCTGATGGGCGCCCAGGAACTGCGCGGCGCGATCGCGCACACCGCGCTGGAGACCACCAACCCCGAGATGGCGATGGCCCTCACCGTCGACATGCTCATCGACTCACTGGCCATCCGCGTCGACGGTCCGCGGGCGTGGGACGAGAAGCTCACCATGACCTGGAACGTCACCGACGAGGGCCGCACCTGGCACCTTCTGCTCTCCAACGGTGCCCTCACCCACCGCAGCACCGAGACCGCCCCGGAGGCGGACGGGACGGACCCGGCCGCCGACCTGGTCCTGACCCTCACCAAGCCCCAGCTGCTCGCAGTCCTGGCCGGTGAGGGCCTGGACGACGTGCAGGTCCAGGGCGATCCGCAGGTGCTCGCGACCCTCGTGGGCCTGCTCGACACCCCGGAGCCCGACTTCGCCATCGTCACGCCCTGACCACCGGCGCCCGGCCCCGGAGGTCTACGGCTCGCGGTTCATCAGGCTGAGGACGGCGCGGACGAGGGCGGTGAGGGCGCCGTCGGTGAGGGGCTTCTTCTCGATGCGGAACTCCACCGTGTTGCGGCCGTTGTCGCGCTTGAAGCGGAAGTTGACGTGCAGGCGCAGGAACGCGATGACACCGGTGAGGACCGTCAGGTCGGCGACTACGTCCTCGCCGCCCATCTGGTCGTCCTCCGGCGGGTCGGCCAGGATCCCCTCGACCAGCGTCCGCGCGCCCTCCTCGCCCGCGAGCGCGGCGAGCACGCGGCGGGCGGCTGCCGCGGGATCGTCCGCCCGGGACGGCGGAGCCCCGGCACCGGCCTGCGCGAAGAGCTCCTGGAGGATCCACATCGCCTCCTGCGCACTCGTCACACCGGTCGGGAAGGTGCGGCCCAGCTCGTACGCCGCCTCCTCCAGCGCGAGCAGCGCGCTCCGGTCGGGCAGGGCGGCGGCCCTCTCGGCGTGGACGTCTACGGCCATGTCAGCTCCAGTCCCCGAGCGGGACGAACGCCGCCCAGTGGTAGGGGTGGGACAGGTAGGCGTGGTCGGCGTCCGCGAGCATGCGCCGCTGGGCGTCCCACAGGGCGCGCCACATCGGGCGTCCGCGCATCACCGCACCGGTCACCTCGTCGAGCAGCGCGGCGGAGCTGGTGCCGTCGACCTGCCAGATGGGGGCCAGGACCGTACGGGTGCCGCCGCGCAGCAGGGCGCGGGGGAGGCCCGTGAAGTCCTCGCCGGGGTGGTCCGGCTCGTGCCAGCCGACCGAGCAGGCGCGCAGCACCACGTGGGACGGGGTGCGCGAGTCGGCCAGGTCGCGGGCCCGCAGGAAGGTCCGCCTGGCCCGCTGCGAGGCGGGATCGGCGTGCCGGCTGGGGCGCTCCGTGCCGTCGGAGAGCAGCAGGGCGGAGTTCTCCGGGTCGCTGTGGTCCTGGTGGCCGTGGCAGGCGATGTAGGCGAGGTCGGCCTGCTCGATGCCGGCGAGGACCTCCTGCGGGGTGGCCTCCGGTCCGGTGAGCGAGGACAGCCGCCAGCCGTGCCCGGCCGGGAGCGATTCGGCCTCGAACCCGCTGCCGCCGCCCCGCAGGTCCTCCTCCGCGGCGACCCGCACGCACAGCGCGGTCCCCGAGCCGGGCCGTTGCGCGGCGCGCAGAGCGGCCAGGCCCGAGATGCTCGGGGTGTAGACCAGGGCCGCCTGCTCCAGGCAGTACCGCCCGTCCGACAGCCGCAGCGCCCCGAGCGGCAGCACGGACAGCGGCCCGTGCGGCGCCACACACAGCAGCCCGCGGTCAGCCAGCAGCTCCTGGAACGGCAGCAGCAGCTCCGCCAGCCCCTCCAGCGGCAGCGGTACCGGCCGCCGCGGCTTGATCGGCGGGACGGCGGGGAAGACGGAGCGGTCGCCGTCGACCGTGAGACGGATCTTCTCCGCGGCGCTGTGCAGCTGGGCGCGCCCCGCAGGGATGCGGTGCCACCGCAGTGCCCTCTCGCCGGACGTCAGCACGAAGCAGAAGGACTCGGACTCGCCGGTGAAGTACGAGGCCAGCACCATGCCCTCCGGCGGAGCCGCCTCGTCCAGCAGCCTCAACGCCTGCCCGAAACCGGCCGGTTGCGCCCGGCGCAGCCGTACGTACTCCGGCGCGAACGGCTCCAGCGCCTCGTACAGCGGCGCGAGCGCCCGCGCGCACTCGCGCCAGGTCCAGGCCCGGTCCGGGCGCTCCCCGCCCGCCAGCTGCCTTTGCGCTTGCAGTAGTTGCTGCTCCGCGTCCCACAGCCGCTGCGGCACCCCCGACGGCTTGGCCAGGGGCATCCGCACCAGGTCATCGGCCATGCCACGGGCCTTCGCCTCCTCGTGCAGGTCGAAGGCGAGGAGCGCGGGCGGCCGGCTGTCGGGCAGCGGCAGGTCGTCGCCGTACTCGAACAGCAGGGACAGCAGCGCCTCGTAGAGCGGGAGCACCAGACCGGCGGCCTGGTCCGCGTCCTGCAGCAGCGGATGCGCCTCCCGCGCGCGCAGCCGCAGACCGCGGTGGTGCCACAGCACCTCGAAGGCCCGCCGGTGCCCACCAGGCACCCGCGTCAGCAGCCGGGCCAGGCCCAGCGGCAGCGCCGGGTCCGGGATCCGGTCCCGCGCATCGTGGAAGGCGAGGACCTCCTCCAGCAGCTCCACCGCGACCTGCGGACCGCGTACCTCCGCGACCGCCTCGCACACCGGCACCGCCAGGTCCTGCAATGTACGGGGAACGTTCCGCTCCTGTGCCCGGCGCAGCCCCGCCGCGAGCCGGTCCGCCATCCGGGCCCGTCGCGCCGGATCGCGCTCGACGCCGCACAGCCGTTGCAGGGCCAGCAGGCGCGTGTCCGGCAGGTCGTGCGCCCCCTCGGGGAAGAGACGCAGCATGCGCTCGCGCAGCTTGGAGAGGGCGAAAGCGATCGGATCGGAAGGGCCGCCGAGGGGCAGCAGCTGCGAGAACAGCATGCGTTCGCGAATCCGCTCCGGAAGGCGCTCCGGCTGCTGGGCGTCCCGGGTGGCGTCTGTGGCGTCTGTGTCCACGGATTCCACGGATTCCACGGTGTCGCTGGAGTCCACGGTGTCTCCGGTGTCTCCGGTGCCTCCGGAGACGTACAGGGCGTAGCGGTAACACTCGGCCGCGCCGGCTTCGTGGCCCTCTGACAGGTCCAGGTCGCCCATCGTGACGAGCAGCTCGCCGAAGCACGGGTAGGTCGAGCCCGCCGAGTCGAAGAGGCCCTGCACCAGCTGTGTCTCCAGCGAGAGCAGGTCGCGGGGGAGGCGCGGATCGGTGCCGGAGAACAGCAGTCCGGCCAGTGTGCAGCGCAGGGACACCAGGTTCAGATATCCCGCGCCCTGCTGTTCGGCCCGCTCCAGCTCGTTGCTGAGGAGCTCGAACGCCTCCCACTGGCGGTGCGTGCGCCGCAGGCAGGAGACCAGGCCGTACAGGGTCGAGGCGCGCGGTGCCGCCCGCGTCGACATCTCTGGCAGCTCCAGCAGGGCGCGGTAGGCATCGGCGGCCGCTCCCAGTGCGCCGAGCGCCTCCGCCACCTGGGCCCGGCAGCTGAGGAGATCCCAGCGCGAGGGCATGAAGGCCCCGTCCGAGTCGTTCTCCGGACGCGCCGCCAGCGCCTCCGCGCGCTCCAGCGGGGGCACGGCCTCCCGGTAGCGGTGCAGCGAGATGAGGGTGTTCGCGAGCTGGAAGCGCACCGCCGCCTCCTCCACGGCGGAGACCGTCCCCTCCCCGTCGACGGCACCGGCCGCCTGCGTCAGCACCTCGGCCCGGTGCGGCAGATCGCCCATCGTGAGGTACACGGACGCCAGTTGCAGGTAGGTGTTCACCAGCGAATGCGCGTCGCCCACCGCATGCTGCAGCGAGAGCGCGCGGGCCGCGTGGTAGAGCGCCCTGCGGTGCCGCCCCTTGTGCAGCAGGTGGTTCGCCCAGTCGGCACGGGCCGTCACCTGGCTCGGACCGTCCTCGGTGAGCAGACCCAGCGCGGCGATCGCGTGGGCGTTGCGGGTCCGGTCCGAGCCCCACTCCGCCAGCAGCCGCACCGCCGCCCGCACCGGCTCGACCGGAAACATGGCGCGGTGCCCCGCCAGCACCCGGTAGGCGCCCAGCACTCCCTCGGCCGCGCAGGCGCGGCGCAGCAGCCGGGGGAATCCCTCGCCGCTGCCCCCGGAGTCGCCCCGCTTCTTCCTGGCGGCGGGCTTCCGCGCCCCCATGGCCTCGCAGCGCTCGGCGAGGAACAGCGCCAGCTCGGCCATCGGCCCCTGGGAGCCGACCGTCTCCGCGTGCTGCCGCAGGAACGCCGCCGCCTCGTCGTGCCCGCCGGGCGGCATCGCGGCGAACTGGTCGAGTACCTCGTCGTACGTGGGCGCCGACAGGGCCCGCAGCGCGATCTGCAGCGGCCGTGTCTTCAGGCCGTCGTCATTCTCATCCGCCATGGTGCCCCCCGTCCCGTCCCTGGCCGCCGTGCCGGGCCAAGGCCTCCCGATACGGTTCAGGATGCTCGGAGGCGCGGGCGCGCAACCGCAGCTGCTCCAACGGCTCACGCAGGCTCTGCTGCCCGCGTTCCACCTCCGTGTCCAGCAGCAGGGCCTCGAATCTGGCCTCCTGCTCGTGCATGTTCCGCTCCAGGAGCGTCGGTTGATGCAGGCGTGCCAGCACCGTCGACTGGGGCGCGGTCCGCCGCAGCCGTGCCAGCACCTCGTCCCGCTCCCGCGCGGGACCGGCCGCGATGCGGATACGAGCCAGTTGCTCCAACGTCGTGCCCACCACCGGCAGCGCGTCCTGCTCCAGCAGCGCCGCCGCTCGGTCGAAGGAGCGGAGCGCATCCTGCGCCTGCCCTTGGGAGATCAGCGCCGCGGTGTGCAGCAACAGCCGGTCGGTGCCCAGCCGTTCCTCACCGAGCCGGCCGCGAATCTCCTCGTCCGCCGCCGTGCGCAGCCCGAGGAAGCGCAGTTCTTCGGTGCGTTGCCGGTGCAGTTCGCGCAACGCGACCAGCCGGTTGTTGGCTTCCGTGGAGCGTCGCGAATCCGCCGGGTAGGGCGAGGCGTTGGGGCCGACCGCGCTGAACCCGGGCACCACGTGGGCCAGCAGCCACATCGCCATCTCCGGCCGCTCGGCGGCCGCGTACGCGCAGGCCGCGTCCACCCATGCGCCACGCCGCCGGGGATCCGCGCCGAGTGCCGAGAGCAGGGACGAGGTCGCCGCGAAGACGTGCCCGGCACGGAGCATCGCGGTCCCCAGCAGGTGCTGGTGCACCGGACCGCGCCTCGCGGCCTTGAAGAACGGCTCCAGTGCGCGTATCCGCTCCCGCAACGAAGCCTGGGGCTCCGGCAGCCGCCGGACCCACTTCCGAGGCAGTTCCTCCGCGTCGAAGGGAGCTTCCCAGCCCAGCACCGTCGCCGCATCGCGCACGTCCGCCACCCCCGTCAGTACCGGCCGCCATCCTCCCGTGCCCGGTGAGGGCGGGCAAGTAGCCATGAAATGGCGGTGTGTTGACGGTCACGCACTCGATCGCACAGCTGTGCGCAGCTCCGGATGCGGGTACGGGCACGGGCCTCCGCGTGGACGGGTACGGGTACGGGCCTCCGCGTGGACGGGTACGGGTACGGGCGCGGGTCACCGTGTGGACGGGTCGGTGTGCTCCGTGGGGAAGGACTGGGTACCCAGCACCCGCAGCAGGTCCAGCCGCTCGCGGCTCTCGGGGTCCGCCGGGGTGAGGACCAGCAGCTGCTGGCGCTGATCGGGCGTGAGCAGGGTCTCGCAGTCCATGAGCATCGGTCCCACCCGCGGGTGCAGGAACGTCTTGCGGTCGGCGCGCCGGACCGACACCTCGTGCTCGGCCCACAGCCGGCCGAAGTCGTCACTCGCGGCCCGCAGCCGCTCGATCAGACCGGTGACCGTCGGGTCGCCGGAACGGCGGCCGGCCACCGCGCGCAGGTCCGCCACGAGCTGGCGGGCGCGGTGCTCCTGCTCCTCGGCCGGGGCGCCGGCCCGCGCGGCCGGATCGGTGAACCAGCGGTAGACGGCGTAGCGGCGGTCGCCGGAGAAATCGACGTGGTCGCCCGTGAGCAGGGCGGCGGTCCGGTTCTGCGCGAGGATCTCGCCCAGGTCGGACAGGACCGCGGCGGGGGTGTCGCCGAGCAGATCGATCATGCGCATCAGGCCGGCGCGGGCCAGCCGGGCGACTCCGTCGGCGGGCGGCGGCTGGTGACCGGCCAGGTGGAACAGGTGGTCACGCTCGTCCTCCGACAGCCGCAGCGCTCTGGCCAGGGCGCCCAGGAGCTGGACCGAGGGCTGACTGCTGCGGCCCTGTTCCAGGCGTACGACGTAATCCGTGGACATGCCCGCGAGCATCGCCACCTCCTCCCGGCGCAGACCGCTGGTGCGGCGGCGGGGGCCGGCGGTGACGCCCGCTTCCTCCGGGCGGATCGACTCGCGGCGGCGGCGGAGGAAGTCGGCGAGCTGTTCACGTTGCATACCTCCATGGTCGCGCCCGGACGGCGGGGCATCCAGGGAGCGGCGCTCCCTGGATGAACGCTCCTCTCCCGCACCTGCCCGATCCCGCCCACAGTGGAAGGAGTACCGACGACGAAGGAGACCGCGATGCAGACGCGAACCCTGGGCCACAACGGCCCGACCGTTTCCGCCCTCGGCCTGGGAGCCATGGGCATGTCCGATGCGTACGGCGCGACCGACCGCGCGGAGAGCATCGCCACGGTGCACGCCGCACTGGACGCCGGTGTGACGCTGATCGACACGGGCGACTTCTACGGCATGGGCCACAACGAACTGCTGCTCGCCGAGGCCCTGCGCGGCCGGGACCGGGACAGCTACCGGCTGAGCGTCAAGTTCGGCATGCTGCGCGGACCGGGCCCGGTGTTCGGCGGGACGGACGGCCGCCCCGAGGCGGTCAAGAACTTCCTGGCCTACTCGCTCACCCGGCTGGGCGTCGACCACATCGACATCTACCGGCCGGCCCGGCTGGACCCGGACGTGCCGATCGAGGAGACGGTGGGCGCGATCAAGGAGCTGATCGACGCCGGATACGTACGCCACCTGGGCCTCTCGGAGGTCGGTGCGGCGACGATCCGCCGGGCGCACGCCGTGCAGCCGGTCGCTGACCTGCAGATCGAGTACTCGCTGATCTCCCGCGCGGTGGAGGCCGAGATCCTGCCCACGCTTCGGGAACTGGGCATCGGGATGACCGCGTACGGCGTGCTGAGCCGGGGCCTGATCTCCGGACACTGGTCCGCCGGCCGCGCCGCCGGACCCGGCGACGCGCGCGGCCACAGTCCGCGGTTCTCCGCGGACAACGTGGAGCACAACCTCGCCCTCGTGGAGGCGCTGCGCCGGGTGGCCAGGGCGAAGGGGTGCACCGTCGCCCAGCTGGCCATCGCGTGGGTGGCCGCACAGGGCGAGGACATCGTGCCCCTGGTGGGCGCGCGCACCCGTGAGCGGCTGGCCGAGGCGCTGCCCGCCCTGGAGGTGCGCCTCACCGAGGACGACCTCGCCGAGATCGAGAAGGCGGTGCCGCTCGGCTCGGCACGCGGAGACCGGTATCCGTCCGCCTTCATGTCCGGCCTCGGCGCGGGCAACTGAACGGGCGGCGAGCCGGGGCGCGCGGGGTGGCGGGCGCGGCATAGGAAATCCCTATACCGCCCGCTGTCTTTTCGTCTTTGTTCCGCATTCCATTCCGGTCGTACGGTGAACCAGCGCGACGAGGTGTACACCCCTTTTCGTTGAACTGACTCACACACGATCGAGAGGGCCGGTGGCATGACCACAGTCGAGAACGGAACCGGGAACGAATTCGAGAATGGGCCGGGGAATGGACCGGGGAATGAGTCGGGGAATAGGTTGGAGAATGGATCGGAAAGTGAATTCGGGACGCGGGAACTGGCGGGGAAGCGTGCGCTGGTCACGGGAGGCTCTCGCGGCATCGGAGCGGCCGTCGTACGCCGGCTCCTGGACGCGGGCGCGGAGGTCCTGACGACCGCCAGGTCCGTGACGGGAACGGTGCCGGACGGGGCCGCCTTCGTGGCGGCAGATGTGCGGACCCGGGCGGGGGCGGAGGCGCTCGCCGCGACCGCGCGGGAGATGCTCGGCGGGGTGGACATCCTGGTTCACAACGCGGGCGGGGCGCGACCCCACGAAGGGGCCCTGGCCATCTCCGACGAGGAGTGGCAGGACGCGCTGGACCTGAACTACCTGGCGTCGGTGCGGCTGGACGCGCTGCTGGTGCCGGGGATGCGGGAGCGGCGGTCGGGGCGGATCGTGCACGTATCCTCGGCGGCGGTCCTCGCCCCGGTGGGTCCGTTCCTGCACTACACGGCGGCGAAGGCGGCGCTGGAGAACTACAGCAAGGGCCTGGCCGTGGAGCTGGCACCGTTCGGGATCCGGGTCAACGCCGTATCTCCCGGCAGGACCACCACGCCCGGCGGCGAGGCGACCCGCGAGCAGTGGGCGGAGGTGTCCGCGCGCATGGGCGGGGCACCCGGCCCGACCAACGCCGCCGACACCACACCGCTGGGGCGCGACGGTCTGCCCGAGGACATCGCGGATGCGGTGCTGTTCCTGCTGTCCGACCGGGCGAAGTGGCTGACGGCGAGCAATCTCATCGTGGACGGCGGCGAATTCCCCAGAGGCTGAGACCGGAAAATAATTCCGGTTCCGGAATTCTGGCCCCGGAATTACGGTTTCGGAATTCCGGTTCTGATCGACGAGGATTACTCGGCGGGGATCAGGCGGATCTGGAGAAGGGGGCGGAAACAGGATCGGACCAGGTCTCCTGCCGCAGAAGGTCGAGCAGGGCCGTCTCGGCAGGCCCCGCGCCCTGCCTGACGACTGCGATGACGGGCTGGGACACGGCCGGGAACACCGGGCGGACGAGGTGCTCGTGACCTTGGGGCACCGCGGAGGCCGGGACGAGCGTCGGACCCAGCCCCTGCGCGGCCCAGCGCACGGCCGTCGCCGTCTGCGACACACGGGCGGCCGTGACCGGGGTCGGGCCGGTCTCCCGCAGCACGTTCTGCAGCACGGCGTCGAGGGCGCTGTCGCGGTCGAACCTCACCCACGGCTCGCCCTCCAGTTCGCGCAGGTCGACCCGGTCCGCGGCGAGCTGAGGGTGCCCGGCGCCCAGCACTACGACGAACTCCTCGTCCCCGAGGCGGTGGGCGTCGGCCGGGCTCCGCTCGCACGCCGCCATCAGGGCGAGGTCCAGCACACCCCGACGGCACAACTGCTCCAGCTCCGCGGAGCTCGGCTCCTCGAAGACGGTGATCTCCAGACGGGGGAAGCGCCGGCGCAGCGTGCCCAGGGCGCCGGGCAGCTGCCGTGTGCCGAAGCCCAGTTGTGCCGCGACCGTCAGTTCGCCGGCCAGCTCCTCGGCCCCGGCCCGCGCCGTCGCCCTCGCCCGCCGCGACGCGCTCACGGCGACCTCGGCCTCCCGCAGGAACGCGCGGCCGACCACGGTGGGGACCAGCCCGGTCGGCGTACGGGCGAACAGCTGCACGCCGAGGTCCCGCTCCAGGCTACGGATCTGCTGGGACACCGACGGCTGGGCGACGTGCAGCAGCTCAGCCGCCGCCGTCACCGAGCCCTCCTCCGCGACGGCCAGGGCGTACTCGAACTGGCGAAGGCTCATCGGCTGCCGTTCCTCCCCGCGGTGGGACCGGGAAGCCCGCACTGCCGTCGTGTCGTCGTCGCTGTCATCGTAAGTGAGCGCCTTACGGGGCCGGAGTCCCTGCCTCCCGAGGCGGGTCTGGCACGCGATCACCGACCGCGAGGAGCTCAGGGCCTGGTTTCCGTGCGAGGTCGTCACGGACGCCTGTAAGCCCGGCGCCAGGGTCAGCTTCCCGTTCCCCGGGACCGACATGACCCTCAGATCTGCCTCGGCCACCTCGCCGGTGAATCCATCGCCACCGACGCCTGGAAGGGCCACTTCGACCGCTACACCGCCGCGCTCGAACCGGCCCTCGGTCCCCAGCAAGGCCCTCCGGCCGGGAGCTGAGAGCACGGCAACGTGTTCCATCACCCGCTGTCCGTCCAGTTGTCCAGCTGTCCGCCCGACTGTCCGACTGTCCGGCTGTCCGGCTGTCCGGCTGTCCGGCTGTCCGGCTGTCCGGCTGTCCGGCTGTCCGGCCGCACGGACGCCGACGACCGGACAGCTTCCCCCTGACCCGGCTACAGCTCGTCGCCGAAGGCCTCGGCCAGCTCACGCCACTGGGCCCTCGGCAGTCCCGCGCCGCCCTCGTCGGCGGTGACCACCTGGAGGGCGACGTGGTCGGCGCCCGCGTCGAAGTACTGCTGCGCCCGCGCCTTCACCTGCTCCGCGTCCCCCAGAGCGAAGAGGGCGCCGAGGAGGCGGGCGCTGCCGCCGTCCGCGAAGTCGCTCTCCGCGAACCCCAGGCGCAGCAGGTTGTCGGTGTAGTTGGGCAGCTGGAGGTACATCGCCAGCATGGTCCGGGCGGTGGTGCGGGCCCGGTCGGCGTTGGTGTCGAGCACGACGGACAGCTCCGGGGCGAGCAACGCGTCCGGGCCGAGCGCCTCGCGCGCCTCCGCCGTGTGCTCGGCGGTGACGAGGTAGGGGTGCGCGCCCAGCGCCCTGTCGGCCGCGAGCTTCAGCATCTTCGGGCCGAGCGCCGCCAGGACCCGGTGTCCGGGGTCCACGGGCGGGGCGGCGGCGTCCAGCGCGTCGAGGTAGGCGACCATCGCGCTGTACGGCTTCGCGTACTGCGGCACCATCGGGCCGTGGCTGACGCCCAGGCCGAGGACGAACCGCCCGCGCGCCTTCTCCTCGACCGCCGCGATCCGGGCCGCCACGTCCTGCGCCGGGTGGTCCCAGATGCTCAGGATGCCGGTGGCGACGGTGGCCTTGCTGGTGGCGTCGACGACCGAGGCCGCGTCCTCCGGTGACGGGCTGCCGCCGATCCAGAGCGTCCCGTACCCCAGCTCATCGAGCTCCGCGACGGCCTCCGCGATCGCTCGCCTCCCCGCGTCGTCCACCCGCGACCCGTGCAGGGCGCCGCTCCAGATGCCGATCCGTCCGAATGCCTCACGTGTCTCAGAAGTCATGCTGTGGCCAACAGGTACCGGCGCCCCCTATTCCCGGCCGGGCCGGGATTCATCCATGTGCACGCGATACCGGTGTGATTAGCTTCGCTACGGCTGGGTGACCCTCAGTTCCCGTACGCCGGTGGGCTCGTCCGTATCTGCGGAACGGACCGTCATCCGCACCTCGCGGGCGACGGCCCCCGACCGGTACGGCTCCCAGTGCCGCCCGTCCGCCGAGGTCTCCAGCCGGTACGAGGCGGGGCGCACGTCCGTCCACTCCGGCGCGAACGCCGCCACCGCGCCGGTCCGCCCCAGGTCCACGGTCAGCGTGCCCGTCGCTCCGTCCGGGGACCAGGCCGTGGCCGCGCTGCCGTCCACCGCCGCCGCCGCGTACAGGCCGGGGGCCTCGGAGGTGGCCGTCGCCGGGCGGCAGCGGGACGCGTCGGTGGTCGGGGTGAGATCGGGGCGGCGGGTCGGCAGGGTGAGCGCGGTGGACAGGAGGCGCGCTCCTGCGGGCGTGTGGAGGGTGAACGGGGCGCCCGAGGTCAGCCGGACCTCCGTCGTCCTGGGGCCGATCGCGACGTCGTACGTGCGCCCCTGATAGCGCAGCCCCGTCAGCGTGACCCCCTCGCGCAGTTGAGGCGGCAGCATCGGGTCCAGCCGGACCCCGTCCTCGCGCAGCCGCAGCCCGGTCAGCCCGTGCGTGAACACCTGGAGGAAGCCGCCCTTGCCGGTGAGGAAGTCCTCGGCCGGAAATCCCGACAGGGGGTCCTGCGCGCCCGCCTTCGCGCCCCGCGCCTCACTGAAGAGGGCGTACGGACCGCGCGTGAACGGCCGCACAGCGCGCTGGAGATAGGTGTACGTCGCACAGCCCGGCTCCCCGATCGCCGCCGCGTCGATCGCATGGACCGAATCCGTCATCGCCGGGCCGTCCGGATCGGTGCGGGCCGCGTAGTAGTCGAGCGTGGCGGCCGCCGCACCCGGCTCCATCGGCCACTCCAGCGGGTAGACGAGCAGCACGGTGTCGGCCTGTTTGATCGTCGAGCCGTCGTAGCCCGCGTACTGGAGGAAGAGCTTGCGCTCCGGGTCGTACGGAATGCGCAGTCCGTCCGCGACCTTGTTCCACTCGGCCGGGGCGGGGTGGCCGAGGAGCCCGGCCGCGCGGGTGGCGTTGCGCAGGGCTGTGGCGGCGACGGCGTTGGTGAAGACCCCGTCCGTGACGCCGTTGCTGTACTCGTCCGGGCCCGCCACCTCCTTCACGGAGTAACTGCCGTCGTCGTTCGCGGTGGCGCGCGAGACCCAGAAGTCCGCGATGCCCCGCAGCAGTTGCCAGCCGTGGCCGGCCAGCCAGTCGCGGTCGCCGGTGGCCAGGTAGTACTGCCAGACGGCCAGCGAGACATCGCCCTGGAGATGGTTCTGCGTGACGCAGTGCGGCGGGTTCCAGCTCTGGCACTCGGACCAGAGGTCGCCCTTGCTCGCGCTCGTCCAGGGGTAGAACAGCCCCTTGAACCCCAGCTTCTCGGCGTTGGTACGGGCCTGGCCGCGGGTGCGGTAGCGGTACTCGACCACCGAACGGGCCAGTTCGGGACGGGTGGCGAGCAGCCCGGGGTACATCCACGTCTCGGCGTCCCAGAACACCATGCCCGCGTAGTTGTCGCTGGTCAGCCCGGCCGGGGCGATGCTGTCGCGGGAACCGGTGCGGGTGGCGGCGAGGAGCCCGTACTGCGCGGAGCGGAGCCACTTCTGGAGGTCGGGGCTGCCCGGTACGGACACGTCCGCGGACCAGTCCCGGCGCCAGACGGCGGCGCTCTCCGCGAGGACCGCGGACCAGCCGAGCCGCGCCCCGCGCCGGGAGGCCTCACGGGCGGTGGTGCGCGGGGCGCGCGAGGTGAGCGCGGTGTCGATCCCGACGTACTTCTCGAAGGTGTACGTGCGCCCGGCGCTCACCCGGGACGGAGCCGCGTCCGGGTCACTCCGGCGCATCGTCTGCACGATCGCGCCGGCTGTCCCGGTGCCCCGGGTGCGGAACGTTCCGTCGTCGTCGAGCGCGATCCGGCGTGCGCCCCGCGGGTCGAGCCGGCCGGTGACCGTCGCCGTGCCACTCCAGTGCGGGGTCATGCGCAGCCGGACGGCACCGGTGTGCACGGAGGCGCGGTCGGCCAGCACCTCGTACGTCAGGTCGGTCGCGCGGCCGTCGGAGGCCGTCCAGCGCAGCGACGTACGTACCAGTCCGCAGCGCAGGAACAACGTCTGGCGGTACCGGGAGATCCGGCCCGCCGGAGTGGCGGAGCCGTACGTCTCGTCGCCCACGCGCACGTCGAGGCCGGTCCAGCTCGGCAGCGCGGCGGCCACTTCGCGTCCGGCGGCCAGGTCCTCGTCCCGGCCGAAGAGCCCGGAGACGAAGGCCCCGTCGTAGCGCGGGGTGTACAGCGGCCAGCCGGTCTTCTCGCCCGGCTCCGCGTATCCGGCGCCCGAGGCGGGCACCCGGTGGCCCAGGTATCCGTTGCCCACATAGGGGTCGTAGCCGTTGGCCGCGCCGAACGTGGTGGACGTCGGCGCCCAGGCGGGGTCGGTGTCGCGGCCGCAGACGGGATGCGCACCCGAACGGGGAACGGCAGCGGGGCCGACGGCTTGGGGGCGCGCGGTCTGGTGCGAGGCGTAGGCGACGGGCGGCAGGGGCGCGATCAGGGCGCAGGCGACCAGCGACGTGAGGAGGGAGATTCGCGAGGGGCTCACGGTACGAACGTAGGGAAACGGGCACCGCCCATCGACGCACGGCGCGCGGGTGAACGGCTGATACGGGCCGATGCGGCAATGGGCGCGGGTGCCCGCTGCCGAGCCCCCTCCTGTCCTGTAGGCGCCTGTCCTGTAGGTAGCTATGCACCTGTTCTGCAGGCAGCGGAAAACCGTTGGACACCCGGCTCCCGGTGTTCCACGATCCGCACCTGTGACGACGAAACAGCTTCTGGCCCGCGCCGCTGCCCGCAACAACGCTGAATGGTGTGCCGCGATGAGCCGGTCACACGGTTTGGCGAGCACGTTCGGGGCGCAGGCCTGGACCGCCCCGGCTCGTACGCCGCTCTACTACCCCGACGCGGTCACGCTGGTGCCGGGCACCGAGTTGTCAGCGGTGGCGACCGGGATCGACACCACGATGCCCGGGGCCTCGGTCAAGGACAGCTTCGCCGACCTCGACCTGGTGGACGCGGGGTTCCAGGTGCTGTTCGAGGGCCAGTGGATCTACCGTCCGGCACGTGCTCCCGCCACCGCGTCGGACCTCGGCTGGGAGGTGGCCGGAACCCGGGACAAGCTGCGCGCCTGGGCGCACGCTTGGGACGACGGGGATGGCAACGCGGATCTCTTCCGGCCCGAACTGCTCGATGACCCCGCCACGTTCGTGCTCGCCGGAAGGTCCCCCGACGGCGAAGTGGTCGCCGGAGCGGTGGCGAGCCGGAGCGACCAGGTCGTCGGGGTCTCGAACGTCTTCGCGCTGAAGGGCGGACCCGACGCGGCCTGGCCGGGGGTTCTGGACGCGGTGCACTCGCTGTTTCCGGCAGCGCCGGTGGTCGGCTACGAACACGGCGACGACCTGGCGGCCGCCCTCCGGCACGGCTTCGAGCCGGTCGGTCCGCTGCGGATCTGGCTGCACGGCTAGGGCCCCTCGGCCTGTCGGTCTGTCGGCCTGTCCGTCTGTCGGTCCCTCAGTCCCACGGTCTGTCGGTCTGCCGGTTCCTCGGTCTGTAGGGCGCGGGCGCCTGGCTCATCCCTCTCGGTTGAGTTCAGGTCTGGATCAGGCCGCGAGGCCCGTCTTGAGACCCGCGCCGCACAGCGGTACGACGACGCTGCGGTCCTTCCAGCCCCCGACCGCGGCCCAGCACGCGACGCCCGTCGTCTCCACGTAGAAGCCACGGGCGGCCAGATCCAGCTGGGCGTCGCGGATCTGGTCCTCGGTCACGGTCAGGAAGGTGCCGCCGGACTCGCGCACCGACGCGAGGATCGCGCGGGCGCGCGGCGGACGCGGGATGGCGATGCCTTCGGCGAGGGTGGGGGAGAGGGCCCCGGCCGGACTGTCGAGGAGATCGTCCGCCCCGGCGCGGAAGGCTTCGGCCAGTGGGGAGACGGCCTCGGCCTGTACGGCGATCAGGGCCGGGCGGGTCTCGATCAGGCCTTGGTCGAGGAGCTCCGTGATGGCCAGGGCCGCGCCCAGGAGGAGGGTGCCGTTGCCGACCGGTACGGCGATCGCGTCGGGGAGCCTGCCGCCGAGGTCCTCCCACAGTTCGTAGACGTAGGTCTTCGTGCCGTGCAGGAAGTACGGGTTGAACACGTGGGAGGCGTAGAAGATGCCGGGTGCGTCAGCGGCGGTTCGGGCGGCCAGGGCGGTGGCCTCGCGGTCCCCGGGGACGATTTCCAGCCGGGCTCCGTGGGCCCGGATCTGCTCGGTCTTCTTCGGGGACGTGCCCTCGGGGACGTACACCGTGCACGGCAGCCCGGCGCGGGCGCAGTAGGCCGCGACGGCGGTGCCCGCGTTGCCGCTGCTGTCCGCCACGACGCGCACGGGCGAGAGGCTCCGGGCCAGTTCGGAGAGCATCACCGCGCCGCGGTCCTTGAAGGAGAGCGTCGGCATGAGGAAGTCGAGTTTGGCCGAGACCGTACCGGTGAGCGGCACGAGCGGGGTGCGGCCCTCACCGAGAGTGGTGGTGGGCGCGGCGAGCGGCAGCACCTCCTCGTAGCGCCAGAGGGAGTTGACGCGTCCGGGCAGCGCACCGGCACGTAGGGGGCCCGCGATCTCGAAGTCGAGGTCCCAGGGGCCGCGGCAGACAGGGCAGCACCACGTCAGCGAGGAGACGTCGGCACGGGTTCCGTCCTGCGGGCAGAGGTAAGAGGTGGCCATGGCGGTCAGCATCTCAGGGGGCGTTCGCGGGGGAGTCAGCGACTCAGGGGACGTTCGCGGGTGAGTCGGCATCTCAGGGTGCGGGCGGGTGAGGACGATGCGTCGCCGGGCGGCTGCCGGGTGAGGACGATGCGTCGCCGGGCGGCTGCCGGGCGATGACGGTGCGTCGCCGGGCGGCTGCCGGGTATGCACACGTCGATCACGAATCATCACTTCGAGTGAATCTCTGGCCTGCGCTTGCGGTGCCGAACCGGCGGTTGCGACGCTGTTGCAGTCTGTCAACCTCTTGGGGAGTGGCCTGTGACTTTCGGTGAGCAGCCCGCCTATCTGCGCGTTGCGAGCGATCTGAGAGAGAAGATCGTCAACGGTTCGCTGCCGCCGCATACGCGCCTGCCGTCCCAGGCGCGTATCCGCGAGGAGTACGGGGTCTCGGACACCGTCGCGCTGGAAGCGCGCAAAGTGCTGATGGCCGAGGGGCTGGTCGAGGGCCGCTCCGGCTCCGGTACGTATGTGCGCGAGCGCCCGGTCCCGCGACGGATCGCCCGTTCCGGCTTCCGGTCAGAGGCCGGTGCCAGCCCGTTCCGGCAGGAGCAGACGGCCGAGGGGGCGCGGGGGACCTGGGAGTCACGGAGCGAACAGGAGGGGGCGAGTCCGGAGATCGCCGAACGGCTCGGGATCGAGCCCGGCGACCGGGTGATGCGTACGCGCTACGTCTTCCGGGAGTCGGGCGAGCCGATGATGCTCTCGACCTCCTGGGAGACCCTCGCTGTCACGGGGCGCACGCCGGTGATGCTGCCGGAAGAGGGCCCGCTGGGCGGCTGCGGGGTGGTCGAGCGTATGGCCGCCATCGATGTCGTCGTGGACAACGTGGCCGAGCAGGTCGGCGCGCGCCCGGGGCTGGCGGAGGAGCTCCTGGCGCTTGGCGGCGTGCCGGGACATGTCGTGATGGTGATCGAGCGCACGTACTACGCATCGGGGCGACCGGTCGAGACCGCCGATGTGGTGGTGCCGGCCGATCGCTATCGGATCGCCTACCACCTGCCGGTCCGGTGACCGGTCACCGGAAGGGCCGTACCTGCTGGGTGACCGATAGCCGGTGGAACCCGTCCGGCGCCCGTGACGACGAATTAACGTCCGCGCAGGTCCCGTAACAGCCGGGCAATCGTCTCCCGTGCTGGCTTGTCATGTCCTGCTCCTAACTTCCCGTTCGAACCCGCACACCGGACTGACGAACGGGAAGTCACCGATGACGGACACAGCCGTACCCCAGACGGCCGGGGCTCTTGAGGCGGCCGCCGCCCCAGCAGCCCCGGCCGCCACGCCAGGAGCCCCGGCCGCCACGCCAGGAGCCCCGGCCGCCGCCCCGGGAGCTCCGGATGGCGCCCCGGCGGGCCCGGATGTCGCTCTGGGGGCCTCGGGAGACGGAGCCGGACCGCCGCCGCCCAGGCGCAGTTACGCCAAGCTCGCCGCCGACGAGAGTCGTGAGGACTACTCCCTCCGCTACGCGCCGCACTCGTTCCGGCGCTGGTCGCCCGGAGTGGTCGCGGGCACCGCGCTCGGCGGTATCGCCTATCTGGCCGACTTCGCCATCGGTGCCTCGATCGTCTTCACCTACGGCTTCACCAGCGGGTTCGCCTCGATCATGGCGGCGGCGACGATCATCTTCCTCACCGGCATTCCCATCGCCCGAGCCTGCGCGAAGTACGGCCTGGACATGGACCTGGTCACCCGAGGCGCCGGGTTCGGCTACTTCGGTTCGACGCTGACCTCGCTGATCTACGCGTCCTTCACCTTCATCTTCTTCGCCCTCGAAGGCTCGATCATGGCGCAGGCCATGCATCAGGCCATCGGCCTGCCGGTCCAGGCGGGCTATCTGATCACCACTCTGATCGTCATCCCGATCGTCTTCCGGGGGATGGGAGCCCTCGCCAAGGTCCAGGCCTGGACCCAGCCGATCTGGATCATCGGCATGGTGCTGCCGTTCGTCGTCCTCGCCTTCGAGGCGCCGGACGCCTGGGGTGCGTTCGGCTCCTTCGGCGGTACGGAAGGCGCGGGTTCGGGATTCTCCTGGATCGGGTTCGGGCTCGGCACGGGCGTCGCGCTCTCGCTCATCGCCCAGATCGGTGAGCAGGCCGACTACCTGCGCTTCATGCCGGCCAAGACGGAGGCCAACAAGCGGCGCTGGAACATCGCGGTCCTCGCCGCCGGTCCCGGCTGGGTGATCATCGGCGCGGCCAAGCAGCTCGGCGGTGCGCTGCTCGCCTTCGTCGCACTCGAAGCGGTCGGCAAGACGCACGCGCTGGAGCCGATCGCACCGCAGATCGAGGCGCTGAAGCCCTGGCTCGGCTCGTTCGCCCTGCCGGCCGCCGCGCTCTTCGTGATCGTGTCGCAGATCAAGATCAATGTGACCAACGCCTACAGCGGCTCACTGTCCTGGTCGAACTTCTTCTCCCGGATCACCCACCGTCACCCCGGCCGGGTCTGGTACATCTTCCTCAATCTCGTCATCGCGCTGACGCTGATGGAGATGAACATGTTCGCCGCCCTCAACAAACTGCTGGGCTTCTACTCGAACGTCGGAATCGCGTGGATCGCGGCGGTCGCCGCCGACCTGGTCATCAACAAGCGGATCGGCCTGAGCCCTCCGTACATCGAGTTCAAACGGGCCTACCTCTACGCGGTGAACCCGGCGGGATTCGGCGCGATGCTGATCGCCTCGACCGTCTCGATCCTCGCCTTCTTCGGGCTGTTCGGTACGTACGCGGAGGCCTTCTCCACCTTCATCGCGGCCGGCCTCTCGCTGACCCTCTGTCCACTGATCGCCTGGGCGACCGGGGGCAAGTACTACCTGGCCCGGCCCAATCCGGTGAACGGTCCGGGAGTCGAGGTCGCGGACATCACCGCCACCCACACCTGCTCGGTCTGCGAAACGGCCTACGAGCTCCCGGACATCGCGGACTGTCCCGTGCGGTCCGGCCCGATCTGCTCGCTGTGCTGCTCGTTGGACGCGGAATGCGGGGACGTCTGCCGCAAGGAACCGGCCAACGGCCCGGTCCTCATGCCGATGCCCGTCATGCCTGTGCCCGCACTGCGCGACGGCGCGGGGGAGAGCGCGGCGGCGAACGCGAGCCGGGTGTAGGCCGCCCCGGCCGCCCTCCGGGCCCGTCCGACCCGCTCCGGGCAGCCGGGGGCGGGTCGGAGCGGGTTGGAGCGGGCTGGGCCGAACCGGGCAGGGGGCGCAGTCAGTTGGCTGCGCCCCCTGGTGCTTGGTCCACACCTGGCCGGATCGGTATCTCTTTGTGCAATTCCGTATTCGTTGTGTGAAGGTCAGGCGTACGCTCGGGCATATGCGTACTGCGGTTTCCTGGGGATCCTTAGAAACATGCACGCCGTTCAGGGGAGGGGCGCAATGCTCGGGAGGGACACGATGAGCGACAGCGGTGCCGTGCTCCCTTGGCTGGTGATACGGCAGGACGACAACGGCAACCGCTACCGCGTGGGCAGGTACGCCACGCAGGACGAGGCGCAGCGAACCGCCGACAAGCTCGATGTCCGCGGCCACAAGCAGCTCTACTGGGTGGAGCGGGCCGGGCAGGCCACACGGCCGTAGCGCACGCCGTTCCGGTCGTCCGGCGGAACCGTCGGCGCTGGCGGGCTGATGTGAGTGTCTGAGTGCTGGACGGCCGCGCGGTTGGGGTGCCGGACCGCGCGGCCGAGGTGCTGGACCCTGGCGGCCGGGTATTACGCTCCGGGACATGAGTGATCGCATGGTGGTGGCCGGAGCCGTGTTCGACCGGGGGCGGCTGCTCGCCGCGCGGCGTAGTGCCCCGCCCGAGCTGGCCGGCCGATGGGAACTGCCCGGCGGCAAGGTGGAGCCGGGGGAGAGCGGTGAGCAGGCACTCGTGCGCGAACTCCGCGAGGAGCTCGGCATCGAGACGGAACCGCTGGAGCGCGTCCCCGGCCAGTGGCCGCTCAAGCCCGGCTACGTACTCCGGGTGTGGACGGCCCGTCTGGTGTCCGGTGTGCCCGCGCCTCTGCAGGATCACGACGAGCTGCGCTGGCTCGGCCCTGGTGAGGGCGACTCGGTCGACTGGCTGGAGCAGGACCGGCCCGCGGTGGCCGAAGCGCTACGACGACTGGCCGACGGCGCACGCCATTGAGCGGAGCGCGGGCCCTGCGGCGCGCACCGCAGTGCCCGTGCGCCCTTTCTTTCCACGTACACCCGTTCGTGCGCATGGCCTTACACCCGTACGCCCCATGTGCCGTCGCCGACCGGTATTCCGCGCCGAATATCGGGTATGTCCTTTTTAACCCCCGTAAGTAGGACGTTCTCCGTTGCTGGTCTTGGGAAGTGATCGGCGTGATCGATACCAAAGGCGACTGCGCCGAGTGGAGCTTTCCGGCTGTTCCCGGCGCCGTGCGCACGGCGCGGCACGCCGTTCACGAGGCGCTGCGCGGCTGGGGGCTGGACACGGCGGTCGGGGATGTTGCTGTCCTCCTGGTCAGCGAGCTGGTGACCAACTCCATGCGCTACGCGTCGGGGCCCATCGTTGTGCGACTGGTGCGGCCTCACTCCAACGGTGACGGCCCCGCGGCGCATGCCGGTCTGTTGGTGGAAGTCTCCGATCCGCTTCCGGATCCGCCCACCGAACGTACGGCGGGACCGGACGACGAGGGCGGCAGAGGACTGCAGCTCGTGGCCTGTTCCGCCAGGCGATGGGGGATCAGATGCGGAAAGAGTGGCAAGACGGTGTGGTTCGAGCTGGCCCTGCCTGGTTAGGAGTGGGGTGGGACGAACGGCGATCACCAGAGGTTGTACAGAACCTGGCTGAAAGGGACTGAGACCGTGCTGTGATCGTGAACGCCGTGTCGGTGAGGGCCGTAGTGCTGAATACTGCGGGCAGGACCGGTCCGGTGTGTGAGCTGGAGGGGACGGTCGCGTGAGCGAAATACCTGGGACAGCGGGCGATGTTGTGTGGCAGAGCAGTCCGCCTGGCTCGATCTACGACTACATCAGGGTCGCCTCCTTCTCGATCGGCCCCGACGGCCTGATCGAGCAGTGGAGCCGCCGGGCCGCCGGTCTCTTCGGCGTTCCCGCGCACGAGGCGCTGGGCAAGGACCCGGTCGAGGCCTTCATGCCCGGTGAGCTGCGCCGTGACGGCCATCGCCGGATCGGCGAAGTGCTCGACGGCAAGGAGTGGACGGGACTCGTCCCCTTCCGTATGCCCGGCGAAGGCGCACTCCACGGTCTCGCCGAGATCTATGTGATGCCGAGTGAGACGGCGACGGGTGAGCGGGCCGCGGTCTGCATCGTCGTGGACGTCCGCGCGCTGCGCGGCATCGAGACCGACCTCGCGGCCTCGCAGGCGATTTTCGGCCAATCTCCTTTCGGCTTCGTACTGTTCGGTACCGACTTCACGGTGCTGCGGGCCAACCAGCGCTTCGCCACCGTCTTCGGCGGCCGGGCCGACGACCACCGCGGCCGCACCGTCCACGACTATCTCGCCGGCACGGAGGCCGACCGGCTGGCCGCCACCCTCAGCCGCGTGCTGTCGACCGGTGAAGCCGTCACCGACCTCCAACTCGTCGGCACCGCCCCGGGTGAACCGGAGCGTCGGCACTGGTCGATGAACCTCTACCGGGTGCACAGCGGATCGGGCCGCCCCATCGGCATCGCCGGAATCGCCACCGACGTCACCCGGCGCCATATCGCCGCCCGTGAGGCCGCCAGCGCCAGGCGCAACCTCGCACTCCTCAACGAGGCCAGCGCCCGCATCGGCAACTCCCTCGACCTGGAGACCACCGCCCGCGAACTCCTCGACGTCGCCGTACCGGGCTTCTGCGACCTGGCATCTGTCGACCTCTACCAATCGCTCCTCACCGGTGAGGAGGCGCCGCCCGGCAGCTGGAGCTCGCTCCGTCAGGAATCGGTCGGTGGCTCCGCCGAACTGCGCCGCGTCGCCTTCGCCAGCGCCGTTTCGGATGCGATGCCCGACGCCATGTCCGACGTGATGCCTGACGCCATGTCGGATGCGATGCCCGATGCGATGCCCGGCAGTGGGTCCGGCACGGCCGTCGGCCCCGGCCATGATCCCGGTCGTGGCGCCGGTCCTGGCGCCGGCACCGGCTACGGGCCCGGCCCTGGCGCCGGCACCGGCTACGGGTCCGGCCCTGGCGCCGGTCACGGTCGGGGTACCGGTCACGTTGGTGATGCCGCCTCGCTGGGCCGACCCGCCGCCGGACCGCCCGCGCTCGGAGCGGTGCACCGCTACCCGTTCAACTCGCCGTGCGCCATAGCCCTGCGCACCGGCCACGTCGAGGACGTGCCCGGCGACGACCGCGGATTCGTCCAGTCCACCTTCGCGGTGCCGATGGTCGCCCACGACACCGTGGTCGGTCTCGTGCAGTTCTCCCGCACGAAGGGCAGCGAGCCCTTCGGAGAACGGGACCGGGCGCTGGCCACCGAACTCGCCGCCCGCGCCGCCGTCTGCATAGACAACGCCCGCCTCTACCGGCGCGAGCACGAGCGCGCCCTGATACTTCAGCGCAGCCTGCTGCCCCCCGGCGACCCCGAGGCGGCCGGCCTCGACATCGCCTGCCGCTATCTGCCCGGCAACACGGCGACCGAGGTGGGCGGCGACTGGTTCGACGTGATCGAACTTCCCGGGCACCGCACCGCCCTGGTCGTCGGTGATGTGATGGGCCGCGGACTGCGCGCCGCGGTGGCCATGGGGGAACTGCGCACCGCCGTAAGGACCCTGGCCCTCCTCGACCTGGAACCCGCTGAGGTGCTCTCCGCGCTCGATGAAGTCGCCCGCGGCCTCGGTACCCCTGGTGGCAGTACCTCCTCCGACGGGACCGGCGGCGCCCAGTGGCCCTCGCGGGCCGCGCACAAATCCCGAGAGGCGGACCTCTCCGAGGTCTATCTGGCCACCTGTATCTACGCCGTCTACGACCCGGTCACGCGACGGTGCACCTTCGCCAATGCCGGACATCTTCCCCCTGTCGTGGTCGAGCCGGGTGAACCGGCGCTCCTGCTCGACGTCCCGCCCGGCATGCCGCTCGGTGTCGGCGGCGAGCCCTTCGAGGAAGTCGAGGTCGAACTCAAGGAGGGCGCCCTGCTCGCCCTCTACACGGATGGTCTCGTCGAGTCCCGCGACCATCCGCTGGACGAAGGACTGGAAGCGCTGCGCGGCGCCCTCGTCGAACCCGCGCCGCTCCTTGAGGACGTCTGCGACCGCGTACTGAGCACCCTCGACACCCGCCACGGCGAGGACGACATCGCCCTGCTGATGGCCCGCATCCAGGGGCTGCCGACCGAAGCCGTCGGGGACTGGCGGCTGCCCCGCGAACCCCGCTCGGTCGGCCGTGCCCGCGAGCTCGCCCGCGGCCAGCTGCTCGCCTGGGACCTCGACGACTTGGTGGACACCACCGAACTGCTCGTCAGCGAACTCGTCACCAACGCCCTGCGGTACGGCGAGGGCGAGATCAGGCTCCGACTGCTGCGCGACCGTACCCTCGTGTGCGAGGTATGGGACGCGGGTCTCGTCCAGCCGCGGCGACGGCGGGCACGCGACACGGATGAGGGCGGCCGCGGCCTGCAACTGGTCGGTCTGCTGAGCGCGGCCTGGGGGGCGCGCCGTACACCGCGGGGCAAGACGGTCTGGTTCGAACTGCCGCTGCCCGATGGCCGGCCCGCCGCCGAGCGCACGGTCGAGGAGCTTCTGAGCATGTTCTGATCGTTCTCATCGCGCTGATCACGGCCCGGACCGGACTCATGAGGCTGTTTTCAGGGCCGCGAGACGCGCCTCGACCTCCGCGCTGGCCCCCAGCGTGTCCAACTGCTCGAACTGGGCGTCCAACGACGACGCGGCAAGCTCCTGCTTGCCCACCGCCTTCGCCTCCTCGCGCCGCACCTTGTCCTCGAACCGGCTGATCTCACTGGTCGGGTCGAGGACATTGATGTTCTTGACGGAGTCCATCATCTGGTTCTGCGCCTGTGCGGACTTGGCCCGCGCGACCAGTTCGTCCCGCTTGGCCTTCAGCTCTGCCAGCTTCGCCTTCATCTGATCCAGGCCGGACTTGAGCTTGTCCACCACCTCCGTCTGTGAGGCGATGGTGGGCTCTGCCGTCCTCGCCTCCTTCTCCGACTGGAGCTGTCGGCCGAGCGCGACCTTGGCCAGGTTGTCGAACTTGTCGGCATCGGCCGCCGATCCGCCCCCACGCAGCTCATCCGCCTTGCGGCTGGCGGCGAGCGCCTTCTCGCCCCACTCCTTGGCGGCCTCGACATCCTCCCGGTGGTCCTGCTCCATCAGCCGCAGGTTGCCGATCGTGGCTGCCACGGCCTGTTCGGCCTCCGAGATATTGGACGTGTAGTCGCGGATCAGCTGATCCAGCATCTTCTGCGGATCCTCGGCCTGGTCGAGGAGCGCGTTGATGTTGGCCTTCGCCAGCTGCGTGACGCGTCCGAGAATGGTCTGCTTGCTCATGGCACCTCTCCTGTGTCCAGTGCTGCTTCGTCCAGTGATGCTTCGACCAGTGGTGCTTCGTCCAGTGGTGTTGTGTTCCTGGGTTGCTGTCTTCAGTGCTGCTTACACGTGGAGCGGTCAGAACCTGCCGCCCCCGCCACGCCGCCCGCGGGTGCCCCCGCCGCCGAAACTGCCGGGCCCGCCGCCCCCGCCGAACCCCCCTCCGCCCATCCCCCCTCCTCCGAATCCACCGCCCCCGAATCCGCCTCCCCGGCCGCCGCCACCCAGGAGTCCGCCGAGGATGATCCCGCCGAGGACCGCACCGCCCATGCCCCCGCCCCCACTGCCCACTTCTTGTACACCGCCCGGACCATTTCGGTTCCCGTATGCCCGTACGTCCTGTTCCGCCATGCTCTGTGCCTGCCCGGCCAGCGAGTCCGCCTGGTGCGCCTCGGCCAGCGCACCCTGTGCCTCGTCCGCTCCGGCCAGTTCGCCGGCCCGCTCCAGTCTCCGCTGCGCCTCCGCCAGGCGGGTCCGCGCCTGGCTGCCGACCGCACCCCGATGGGTGCTGATGTAGTCGGCGGCGGCGCCGATCGCCGAGCGGGCGGTGAGCATCGCCTGGTCGAGGAGTGAGCGCGCCCGTCGGCTGCCCTGCTCCCGCTCGCGGGCGCCGGCCAGCGCCTCGTCCAGCGCAGCGTCCGCCTCCTCCACCCGGCGCAGCGCCTCGATCGGGTCGTACGGACCGTCCCCCAGCTCTTCCCGCACGTCGCGGATCACGGCTGTCGCGCGGGCGATCCGGCCCCGGAGGTCCGCCGTGGAAACCCCCTCGGCGGTTCCTTCCAGCAGCCCGCCCGCGTCGGCCAGGTCCGTCTCCGTCTCGGTGAGCGCGGCCGGCAGCTTGTCCGCAGCCTCCTTGATCTCCCCTGCGCGCCGGTCGACGGCATCGACGAGAGTGGTGGCCTGGCCGACCGCGCCCTCGGCGGCCCGTACATATACGGCAGCGGCCGCGTTGTCGCCGCCGTCCACCGCCTGCCGGGCCTGGTTGAGCGAAGACGTGGTGAAGACGAGCCGGTCCTTGGCTTGTTCGACAGCGCCCGCGACGGGGGCGGAGGCCGACTCCGCGTATCGACTGCGCATGGAGGCGAGGGTCTCCTCCGCTGCGGAGACCCGGCCCGCGAGCGAACGGAACGCGGTCTCGGCCGCGGCGAGGGCCTGCGGGGCGTTGCGTTCGAGCGCACGGAGCCGGTCGAAGTCCTCGGAGACCGCGTCCAGGCGGGTGTTGGCGTCCGCGCAGCGGCTGAGGATCTCGTCCAGCATCCGCCGTCGGGTGGCGTCGTCCTCGGGAATGGCGTCGTCGAGCTGCTGGCGCAAGCGGAACGCGGCGGTGAGTTCACCTCTGGCGTAGGTGACGGCCTCGGTGAACGGCGCTGCGGCCTCTTCTCCGAACTGGGCCGTGGCGAACCCGAGCTCTTCGTCGCTGGTGCGGACCGCGTCGTCCGTGGCGACCAGCGTCTCCTTGGCCCGGGCATCGAGCTCCGGCAGCGGAGCGGGTGGTTCCGCGGTTGGGCCCCGGCCGGCGCCTCCCGTTCCCCAGCCGGTCGCGCCGGGCGTCGTGCGAGTGGCAGTGCGCCGCTTCCGGCGGGTGTACGCATAGGCGGCGGCCGCCAGAGCTGCGACTACGACGACGACCGGGAGGACCAGGTCCCCGGCGTTCGTCCCGCCGGAGTCTCCCGCGCCCGGGTTGTCGGCACCGGGAGTGATCGTCGGCGTGGGTACGGCCCCGCCGGCCAGGACGGCGGCATACCCGTTGGCAGCACCGATCGCGGCGCCCGCCCAGTCGTTCTCCCTGAGGGCCGGCTCGATGGCGGTCGACGCCACATCCTGGAGCTGGGCGTCGGTGAAGCGGGAGTCCTGGTCGACCGAGTACGCGTACTGCCGGTCATGGGTGGCGACGGCGAGCAGGACGTCATCGCGGCCGAGGCCGTTGCGGTCGGCCGTCTCGTCGGCCCAGCTCTGCGGGGATCGCCCGGAGAAGTCACGGACGTACACCACGAAGAGCTGGACGCGGCGTTTGTCGTACAGCTGGTCGAGTGCCGAGACCGCCTGGTCCTTCCGGTTTCCCAGTGCGCCCACCTTGTCGGTGATCTGCCCGTCCCGGGACAGTGTGACGGGATCGTCGGCGCGGGCGGCTGACGCGGCGGGAAGGGCCAGCCAGCACACGGTCATCAGGACGGCGAGCAGGGCCCGGCCCGGTATGAGGGTCCGGGTTCGACTCAAGGGCGGCGTCACGTTTGTGAGGCTATGTCCACCTCCGGTGGCCCGCGACCCGGCCCATGGCCTGCCCGGCGGACCGGGAACGGCGCAGGGATCTGGTGCGTCCTGCTTCTCGTACGGGAGTGCCCGCTTAGGGGCACGCCCCGGTGTTCGTGCAGCCGGAGTCACCGACCGAGACAACCACCGGGACAGGGGGCGCGCACGTGCGTGGACGAATGAGGCGGGCGGCAGCGGCGGTAAGAAGGGGAACGGCCCGGCTCCTCGCGACCTGGCCGAGGCGGATCGCGCTGGGGCTGGTCCTGGTGCTCGTGGTGCCGGTCCTCACCGCGGGCGTCGCTCTCCGGCTCAACTTCACCGGCGACCCCGGGGACGGCACCCGGACCCGGGGCCGCGATGCCATCTGGCTCGGACACGCCTGGGTCGACGGCCGGAAGAAGGACGCCGACCTCGCCGCGTTCGCCGCCCGGATCAAGGGGACGGGCATCAAGGACCTGTACGTCCACGCCGGGCCCCTGGAACACGACGGCACGCTGCCCGCCTCCCGCTACCCCCGGGCGCACTGGCTGATCGAGGCCGTGCACCGCACCATGCCCGGCATCCGGGTCCAGGCCTGGCTCGGCGACAGGCTCGCGTCCGAGGGCGACGAGGGGCTGCACCTGGAGCGCGCGGCATCGCGCGACGCGGTCGTCGGGTCGGCGCGGCAGATCCTGGACGCCGGTTTCGACGGTGTGCACTTCGATCTGGAACCGCTGCACTCAGGCGACGCCCACTACCTCTCGCTCCTGGACGACCTGCGCGCCCTCACCCGGGCGCGCGCGGTGCCGCTGTCCGTGGCGGCCCATCAGATCGACCCGCTGCCCGCCGCGCAGACCGTCCTCGGTGCGCTCTCCGGCCGCGGGAAGTGGTGGTCGCAGAAGTACTTCGGCCAGGTGGCCCGGAGGGTCGACCAGATCGCCGTCATGTCGTACGACACCTGGAT
Organism: Streptomyces sp. NPDC104307; assembly: GCF_055584045.1. Classification (NCBI taxonomy): domain Bacteria; kingdom Bacillati; phylum Actinomycetota; class Actinomycetes; order Kitasatosporales; family Streptomycetaceae; genus Streptomyces; species Streptomyces sp. NPDC104307. The sequence goes on along the minus strand of NZ_JBVJMU010000009.1, from coordinate 111,917 downwards.
GCCGCTGGAGGGCCTGTTCGGCGGGTACGTCGCCGAACAGACCTCGCTGGCCCTCGAAGTGACGCCGCGCGACACCGACCTGCTGATGGGGCTGCCGTTCTTCCACGAGAACGACCTGGGGCACCGCGCGTCGGCGGAGACGGTCGCGGCCGCGGTCCGCGGCACCAGACTGGGACTGGGGCGCACGGACCGCGGCAGGGAACGGTTCGGGGTCGCGCTCTACGTCGATTTCGCCGCACAGGACGGTGACTGGGCGGCCTACCGGGAGGGCTGGCACTGACCTGCCCGCCGCCGGGCTCAGATACTGAAGCGCTCCTTGGCGAGTAGCGGCCGTACCCGGGAACGGAACCCTCCGGTCCGGAACGGCCGCTGCAGTAGTCCCGGGCGGATCGCCTGGGCCAGCGCCGCGGCGATCATCCCCTGGTCGAGGGCGAGCTGGTAGTCGCTGACCCGTCCGGTGGAGACGTTGACGGAGTCCCGGAACCCGTAGCCGTCGTGGTAGGCACCGAAATCACGGTCCAGGGCCCGAAGATTCGCCACCGCCTCCGCCGGTGCGTAGGGCAGGGCGAGAAACGAGGCGTGCGGGGTGACGACACCGTTGGTGAACGCCGACGGGGGCGGCAGCGGGGCACCGTCCGCGGTGTAGGTGCGGTCCGTGTTGGAGGCGTAGCCGTCGAGCTGCATGCCGAGCGCGTCGACCCCGTACTCCTGGTACCCGCCCTCGGGAACGTTGGCGGGGGAGAATCCCCAGTACCCGTACTCCGCCTCTGACGTGCCGTGCTCGATCTGGCTCCGCACGTACCGCTGATGGGTGCGGCCCCACGACCTCGGTGACCATTCCGGTTCCGGCACGAACAGCGGAACCATCAGCGCCTCGAACATCGACCCACCCCATGTCGGGACGAGCTTGCGGCCGCCGTGCGTGTAATGACCCTGCCAGACACGGATACCGTCCATCGCCACGTAGCTGCCCTGCGGCTGTTGCTCCTGCTCATTCCCGGGAAGCATGGTGCGCAGCAGGTGCCAATAGTGGTCGGCGGGCAGAGTTCCGTCCGCGATGCCGAGATAGCTCGCCATCCGGGGCTCGGTGTTGAGCGCGCCGTAGTGGTGGTCCGTGGGTTCCCCGGTGTCGGTCCAGAAGCCGCCGCGCAGCTGGCCGGGTCCGGCGGCCGGGTCGGCCGGATCGAAGGGTGTGTAGTAGTAGGACCAGTCGGCGTCCGCCAGGATGCGGCCGATGCGGGGCCGCAGCGCGGGAGCGGCATCCGCGGCGATGCGCAGACCGGTGATCAGCCAGGCGTTGTCGACGGAGGAGAGGAACGGACGGACGGGGTCGCCGGTACCGGGCCACTCGGTCAGTACCGAACCGTCGTGTGCGTCGTACCAGTTGAGCCAGAAGCCGTGATGACGCTCCAGCTTCTCCACGGACCGGACCGTGCGCTCCAGCCTGCGCCGCATCGTGGCGTCGCTGATCACCCCGAGCCCGCCGGCGGCGACGGTCGACCACAGGCCGCAGCCGATATTGGTGGGCGAGGTCTGGCGCGACTGAACGGGACCGCCCGGACCGGTCACGTCGATCTTGTCGACGGCGAGCCCCAGACCGGTCGTCATTGCCTCGATCGAGTGACACGTATCGCGGAACCAGCGCAGCAGCTGCGGTGTATCAAAGGCATGAACAAGATGAGCGGCGTCCGTCGAAGGCGCGGACCGAGCGGTGGGAACGGCATGCGCCGGGGGTACGGACGCGGCCCCGAGGGACAGAGCGGCAGCCCCGGTCCCGGTGGTGGTGAGAAACGTGCGACGGTCCATGAATGTCCAGCTCCCGTTGGCAGAAGGGGGATGGGGGATTCTCGTGGCGTGCTCGATGCGGCGGTGAAGCGCCGCCCGGGGGTGGTGCTGCCCCTGTGGCGCCGTTTGCGGGTGTCGCTTTCGGCGTTTCCCCTGCTGTGGGGCTGGGGTCACGCCGGGAGTACCGGTACGGGGTCCGGCGGCTGTCAGGTGACGCCGGACCCCGCACGGTGGGGAGCTGTCAGGGGGCTCCCGGTCAGAGGACCGACGTCAGTCGGCGATGCGCGGCAGCGTGCGGGTGCGGCCCATCTCGCCCAGCCAGGCGGCGGACGGCTTCGGCAGCCGCTCGAAGGTCTCCAGGTTCCAGCCGATGAGGCCGAAGGTCGGCGCGTAGGAGCCCCACTCGTAGTTGTCCAGGGCGCTCCACGCGAGGTAGCCCTCGACGCGCAGTCCGTCCTGGATGGCGGACGCGACCTCGTTCAGGGCACCGGTGTAGTAGTCGATCCGGCGGCTGTCCTTGTCGGTCGCGATGCCGTTCTCGGTCACGATCAGAGGCATGTCGCGGCCGACCACCTCGGCGGTGTGGCGCAGCGCGTGGCCCACGGCGGAGGGGTAGTACTCCCACTGCGTGAGGGTGCGCTCCACGTCGTCGGCGGTGGGGATCGGCCCGTCCGTGCCGATCCTGGTCCGGGTGTAGGACTGCACCCCGATCCAGTCGTCGTCGCGGGCGGCCTCGATGAAGATGTCCTCGCGGGGGTGGCGGTAGGCCGCGGTGATCTCTTCGGCGCCGGGAAGGGCCTGGTAGACCTGGTTGGCGATGGTCCAGCCGACCTGGATGTCGGCGTTGATCGCCTTGACCTCCTTGACGGCCGCGTGGTGGGCGGCGATGACGGCCTGGGTGGTCTCGTCGTCAGGGGTCGGCAGACCGGCGGGCGGGAAGCCGATGTCGCCGCGCTTGGCCTGGCCCGCCATCACGGCGATCATGTTCGGCTCGTTGATGGTGCAGACGTGGCTGACACCCTCGCTGATCACGGGTGCGCAGGCGGCGACGTAGCGGGCGAACAGCTCCGTCGCGCCCTCGGCGGTGAAGCCGCCGCGTGCCTCGAACCACTGCGGCACGGTGAAGTGGTGCAGGGTGATCATGGGGCGCAGTCCGCGCTCGATGGCGCCCTCGACCATACGGCGGTAGTGGGCGATCTCGGCCCGGGAAAACTGCCCTTCGGCGGGCTCGATACGGGCCCACTCGATGGAGAACCGGTAGTCGGTGAAGCCCAGTCCGGCCAGCACGTCCATGTCCTCGTGCCAGCGGTGGTAGCTGTCGCAGGCGTCCAGGCTGGGCTCCTGGATGTGGGTGCCCGCGGTGTGCTCCTTAACCCACCAGTCGCTGTTGGTGTTGTTGCCCTCGATCTGGTGGGCGGCCGTGGAGGCGCCCCACAGGAAGCCTTCGGGGAACGGGACCTGGGTGTGAGTCATCGCAAAATGTCTTTCTGGTGCGGTGAGGGGAGCGGCCGGCAGGTGTGCGGGTGCGGGCCACTTACGTATGGGAGGAGCGGCCGGGGACGGGTGAGGGCCGTCCCCGGGAGCGGACTACTTCATGCCCGCGGTGGCGATGCCCTGCGTGAAGTGCCGCTGGAGCGCGATGAACACGACCAGGACCGGCAGCACGATCAGGAAGGAGCCGGCCATCAGCATGCCGTTGGAGCCACCCGCCTTGTTCGGGTCGGTGGCGAAGGTGGCCAGGGCGACCGGAAGGGTGTATTTATCGGGATCGTTCGTCGCGATGAGCGGCCAGACGAAGTTGTTCCAGGAACCGAGGAACGTGAAGATCGACAGCGTCGCCAGGGCGGGCTTCACCAGCGGCATCACGATGCGCCAGAAGATGTACCACTCGCCGGCGCCGTCCATCCGGGCCGCTTCCAGCAGTTCGTCCGGGATCGACTGCATGAACTGCCGCATCAGGAAGACGCCGAAGGCCCCGGCTGCGAACGGCAGGACCAGCCCGGCGTACGAGTCGATCAGCTGCAGCTTGCTCATCAGGACGAAGAGCGGCAGGAGCATGAGGTTGCCTGGCACCATGAGGGCACCGAGAACCAGACCGAAGATCTTGTTGCGGCCCGCGAACTTCAGCTTGGCCAGGGCGTACCCGAGCATCGAGCAGAAGACCAGGTTCGAGACGGTGACCAGCACCGCCACGATCACCGAGTTCATGAAGTACAGCGGCAGATCGAGCTTGTCGAGCAGGTCCCGGAAGTTGTCCAGGGTCCATTCGGTCGGGATCCAGACGGGCGGGCTCGCGGTCAGTTCGCTGGTCGTCTTGAACGAGGACAGAGCCATCCACAGGAACGGCGCCGACATGATCAGCAGACCGAGCGACAGCAGGACGTAGACGAAGATCCGCTTCAGGGACCTCGGCTCCTTGCCGCTTGCCTTCCGCTCGGCCTTCCCGGGCTTCTTCGACGGCGCCGTCGAGACGGCGCCCGGTGCATTGGTGGCGCTCATTTCGTGTTGTCCTTCAGCAGTCGGAGCTGCAGCACCGTGATGCCCATGATCACTACGAAGAGGACATACGCCATGGCGCTCGCATAGCCCATGTGGAAGAAGTTGAAGCCCTCGCGGTACATGTTCAATGAGACGGTGAGCGTCGAGTCCGACGGCCCGCCCTGCGTCATCACGAAGGGCTCCTCGAAGACATTGAGGTAACCGATCGTGGTGATCACGGTGGCGTAGAGCATCGTGGGCCGCAGGAGCGGGATGGTGATGCCCCTGAACTCCTGCCAGATGCCGGCACCGTCCAGTCGCGCGGCTTCCCGTACCTCGGTGGGAATGGCCTGCAGACCTGCGATGAAGAGCACCATGACCGTGCCGACGTTGCGCCAGACCGCCATCGCGATCATCGACGGCATGGCGAGCTTCTCGGAGCCCAGGAAGTCCGGAGCGGTGAGGCCCACTTCGGAGAAGAGGCCCGCGACGAGACCGTCGCTCGGATCGAGCACGAAGCGCCAGACGACGGCGACGGCGACGATGGTGGTGACGACCGGAGCGTAGAAGCCGACGCGGAAGAAGGTCCGGGCCCGGTCGATGCCGTTGTTCAGCAGCACGGCGACGATCAGTCCGAGGAAGATCGTCAGCGGGACGCCGATGACCACGAAGTACGCCGTGTTGAAAAGCGACTTGAGGAACTTCTCGTCGCTGAACAGCTTGGTGTAGTTCTCGAATCCGATGAAGTTCGCGTCCAGCGGGTGCGTCACGTTGCGCAGCCCGAAGTCCGTGAAGCTCATTACCAGGGTGGCGATGATCGGGACGGCCATGAAGACGAGGAAGAGAACGAGGAAGGGAGTGGAGAACAGCCAGCCGGCCAGGTTCTGCATACCCAGCGAGGGCTTCCTGCGGCTTCGTGAACCCTTGGGCCCGGCGGCCGGGGACTTCGCGGTCCCCGGTCCGGCCTGCACCTTGGCCGACTCTGCGGCCTTTCCGGTCGTGGTGCTCATGGCTCCTACTTCACGAGGCCTTCGATCTGGGACTGCGCCGTCTTCAGCGCGTCCTCGGCGGACGCCTTGCCCTGGGTCACCTTCGCGATGGCCTGGTCGACCTTGTCGGTGACCTCGGTCCAGTTGGAGAGCGACGGGGAGGACTTGGCGGTGTCCATCTGCTTCTTGAAGATCTGCAGATCGGCGTCGTTGGCGAGGTCACCGGAGGTCCAGGCGGCGGTGTTGGCCGGGAGGTCCTTGGTGCGCTTGTACCAGTCGGCCTGGCCCTTGGTGTCGGTGAGGTACTTGATGAACTGGGTGGCGGCGGCCTTGTGCTCGCTGTCCTTGGAGATCACCAGGGAGGAGCCGCCGGCCATCGATACGGAGGACTTGTCGGTGGGAACGTTGGCCACCGCCCACTTGCCCTTGAGCTGCGGCTGGCCCTCGTTCAGCAGGGTGACGTGCCAGGGGCCGCCGAAGAACATCGGGACACGGCCGTTGCCGAAGTCCTTGACCACGTCGTAGCCGGGCGGCACGGACTTGTTGGAGAGCCCCTTGGAGAAGTACGAGCCGTACTCCTTGAGCGCCTTGACGGCCGCGGGGCTGTCGATAACGACATCGCCCTTGTCGTTGACTATCTCGCCGCCGGCCGAGTACAGGAAGGAGTAGAAGTTCTGCACCGTGTCCAGTCCGCTGGGCTGGATGGACAGGCCCCACTTGGTGTCCGCCTTCTTCTGGTAGGCGGTGGCGAGGTCCTGCATCTCCTTCCAGTTGGTCGGAGCCTTGGTGATGCCGGCCTTCTTGGCCAGGTCGGTGCGGTAGTAGAGGACGCGGGTGTCGACGTACCACGGCACGCCGTAAGCCTGGCCGTCCACCTCGCCCTGCTTCCAGCCGGCCGGGAAGAAGTCCTTCTCCTGGAAAGTCTTGGTGTCGACCGGCTCCAGGACACCGAGCTCGGAGAACTCGCCCATGTAGCTGCCGCCCATCTGTGCCACGTCCGGCATGCTGCCGGCGGCGGCCGCGGAGACCAGCTTCTGGTGGGCGACGTCCCAGCCGACCGGGGTCACCTTCACGGTGATGTTCGGGTTGGCCTTCTCGTAGACCTTGGCCACATCCGCGAGCTTCTCGCCCTCGGCCCCCATGGCCCAGACAGTGAGCGTCTGCTTCTTGTCCGCGGCGACATCGTCGCCACCGGAGCTGCCGCACGCGGTCAGACCGAGAGCGAGCACGACGGCGATACCGATACCGGTGGAGGCGGTTCTGGCGATGCGGGGCATGGAGGGCTCCTCCTTGAGCAATCCGAATGTATGCGCTGCCTGTAAGCGCATACATCACTCTGCGACAGAGATTCAGGAATCCGCAAGAGGGTGCTGGGTCACACTCGTGCAACGTATTGGACATCTGAATGTTCAACTTGGAACGGTAAGTGTGCTGTTTGTGAAAAAGGCTGCGATGTGACCGATTTCGCACGCTTGCGAAGCGTGGTCGCCTGCGGCCCGGATAGCGCCGAGCGGGAGGCGATATTGTCGTGACCATGTCTTCATTCGTCCATGAATTCCCTTTTGACCCGTCGTACGGGCGCACGCTCGACGAACTGCTGACGATCCCGGCGCCCTCCGCACCGGACGACTTCGCGGATTTCTGGCGATCCCGACACGAGGCGGCTCGCGAGGTCGCCACGGCGCCCGAGATCGGGCCGCTGGAGAGCGAGCGCGACGGTGTCCGGATCCACGGAGTGACGTTCACCTCGGTCGGCGGGGTGCGTCTGGGGGGCTGGCTCGTACTGCCCGCGGACGGGCCGGTGCGCCACGGGTTCGTCATCGGCCACGGATACGGCGGCCGGCAGGAGCCTGGGCCCGATGTGCCGCTGCCCCTGGCCGGCTCTGCCGCGATCCTGCCCTGCGTGCGGGGCATGGGGGCGCGCGGTCTCGTGCCGGGCGTCCCGGACGTCTCCGGTGCTCATGTGCTGCACGGCATCGAGTCACGTGAGACGTATGTGATCGGTGACTGCGTGGCGGACCTGTGGTGTGCGGCCTCTGCGCTGCGGGAGCTGGTCCCAGAGCTCGCGGGGGCGGGCCGGCTCGGCTATCTCGGGGAGAGCTTCGGCGGAGGTCTCGGTGCGCTGGCGCTGCCGTGGGACGACCGCTTCGGGGCCGCGCAGCTGACGGTCCCCACCTTCGGTAACCACCCGCTGCGGCTCACGCTGCCGTGCGCGGGGAGCGGGGAGTCGGTCCGGGGGTATCACCGGGAGCATCCCGGGGTCACCGAGGTGCTGAGCTACTTCGACGCCGCGACGGCTGCCGGGTTCCTGGAGCGGCCGACGCTGGTGGCCGCGGCTCTGTTCGACCCGTCCGTGCCGCCGCCGGGGCAGTTCGCGGTGTACAACGCGCTGGCGGGGGAGCGGGAGTTGCTGGTGCTGAGCGCGGGGCACTTCGAGCATCCGGGGCTGGCCGACGAGGCGGCGGCGCTCGGTGCGGGCCGCACGCGGTTCTTCGGGGAGCGGCTGGAGCGGTGACGGGCGTGCGGGTGAGGGGCGCTCCGCGCGTGGGGTGACGTGGGATGAGGGGTGTGCGCGTAGGACGCGGGGGCGCGCGTACTGCCCGGCCGGGTGTCACGCGACCCGGGCCGGTCAGCCGCAGCCGCAGCTCCTGCGGCGGATCGGCGAGACCGGGAGGGTGAGCGAGACCGGTTCGCGGCCCGCGTTGTTCAGTCGCTGCACCAGCAGCTCGACCGCCTGCTCGCCGAGTTGCCGGATCGGCTGGCGCACCGTCGTCAGCGGCGGCTGGACGATCCGGCTGAGCGGGATTCCGTCGAAGCCGGTCACCGCCATGTCCTCGGGCACCCGCACACCACGCCTGGCCAGCGCGCGCAGGGCGCCCACCGCCATCTGGTCGTTGGCGAAGAGCATCGCCTCCGGCCGCTGCCCGCCCGCGTCCAGCAGCTGTTCCGCGGCCCCCGCGCCCTCGGCCTGCGTCATCATCGTCGTCCGTACGCTCGGCGCGTCCGGCACCGGGATCCCGGCATCCCGGCACGCCTCCTGGAAGCCGCGGAAGCGTGCCTCGGCGTCCGGGGAGTCGGTGTCGCCGGCGATGAAGGCGAGCCGGCGCAGTCCGTGGTCCTCGATCAGGTGGCGCGTCAGCTCGCGTTCGCCGTCGGCGTTGGCGACGACGATGTGGTCGAGGTGGTCGATCTCGCGGGGGCCGGCGAGCATCACGACCGGCAGCCGGCGCGATATCACCTCAAGGTCCTCGGTCGGCACGGTCTGCGCCAGGACGGCGAAGCCGTCGACCCGCCCCGCGACCTTCGCGACCAGGCTCTCCGGTCCGCCCTCCAGCGATGCCGCGATCAGCAGGGCGTATCCGTGCCGCCGCGCGGCCCGCTCCATGCCGCGGATGATCTGGTCGGAGTAGAGCATCACCGCGTCGTCGGCGTCGCTGTCCGCCTCGGCGTCGGCCTCGGCGTCCGGGTCGGCGTAGTCGGGAAAGCAGAGCCCGAGCACACCGGTGGTGCGGCTGGCGAGGCCCCGGGCGTTCCCGCTCGGTACGTAGCCGAGCTCGCGCGCCGCCTCCAGGACCCGCTCACGGGTCTGGGCGCGCACCGAATCGGGGGTGCGGTAGACCCGTGAAACCGTGGCAATGGAGACGCCCGACCGCTCGGCGACGTCGTACACCGTTGGGGCGCTCACTCGACCGTCCGTCCGCTTCTTCTTCCGTGCCGACACATATCGGCATACGCGTTTTGAAAGCGCATTCACCCTAGATCGCGGGGCCTGACGGGAGCAAGGCCATCCCGCGATCGACAGGCAACCTTGCAAGATGGCCTGTACATCTTTACGGTGGGCGTATGACGCAACCGCCCGCCGCCACCCCCGTCGACCCCACGGCCGAGCAAGTCGGGAACGACCTCGCGGCCGTCGTCGGCAGGCTGCTGCGGCGACTGCGTTCCTCGTCGTCCGAGAGTCTGCTCACGCCGACCCAGCGCTCGGTGCTGGCCCGGCTGGAGGACGGGGGCCCGGCTACGACGGCCGCACTGGCGCGCGCCGAGTTCGTACGCCCGCAGTCCATGCGGCTCACCCTGGGCGCGCTGGAGGAGCAGGGACTCGTCGAGCGGGCGCCCGATCCGGACGACGGGCGCAAGTCGGTCATGTCGATCACCGGCGACGGACGCACGACGCTCGCCCAGGTCCGGGTCGCGAAGCGCAACTGGCTCGCCGAGGCCATCGCAGCCGAACTCGACGGGGCGGAGCGCCGCACCCTGGCCGAGGCGACGGCCCTCCTCGACCGGCTGGTCGGTTCATGACCGGCCGCGACCCCGTACCCGCGATACCCGAGGCGTCACGAACACCGGCACCGGCGACGACGGAGCCGGCGCCGCCGCAGGAACCCGCACCGGCGCGGGACCTCGTGCCCGGGTTCAGTGGCCGGCTCACCGCCCCGCTGCTGATCGGCTCGCTGCTCAACCCGCTCAACACCACCATGATCTCCACGGCCCTGGTGGCGATCGGGCACCACTTCGACATCGGCGCGGCCGACACCGCGTGGCTGATCTCCGTCCTGTACCTCGCGAGCGCGGTGGCCCAGCCCGTACTGGGCAAACTCGCCGACGTGCTCGGCCCCCGCCGCGTCTTCCTCGCGGGACTGCTCGTCGTCATCGCGTCCGGCCTGGTCGGGACGGTGGCGCCGAGCTTCGGCTGGCTGATCGTGTCCCGGCTGCTGCTCGGCATCGGTACGTCGGCCGCCTATCCGGCCGCCATGGCGGTGCTGCGCGACGAGTCCGCCCGGATCGGCCGGGCCACCCCGCGTTCCGTCCTGGCCCGGCTCTCCTTCGCGGCGCTCGGCAGCGCGGCCGTCGGCCCCACGCTCGGCGGGCTGCTCGTCATGGTCGTCGGCTGGCGCGGCATCTTCGCCGTCAACGTGCCCGTCGCGCTCATCGCCTTCGGCGCCGCCCTGCTCTGGATCCCGGCGGATCCGCCGCGCCGACGGGCCGCCGACGGCAGTACGCCACGGCTCGACCTGGACCCCCTCGGCATCGGGCTCTTCACCACCGCCCTGACCGTGCTCGTCTTCTTCCTGCTCGACCTCGCCCACCCGATGTGGTGGCTCCTCGCACCCTTCGCGGTGCTCGGCGCGGCGCTGGTGCGGTGGCAGCTGCGACGCCCGAACCCCTTCATCGACCTCCGGATGCTGGCGGAAAACGCCGCCCTCTCGCGGACGTACCTGCGGCACGGAGTCAGTTATCTACTGATCTACTGCGTGATGTACGGATACACCCAGTGGCTGGAGGAAGCCCGTGGCTATTCGTCCGGGCACACCGGTCTGCTGATGCTGCCGATGTCCGTCGCCGCGCTCGTCTGCTCACTGCTCGGCGCCCGCACGAAGGGCATCCGTGGCCCGCTCACCCTGGCCTGCGTACTGCTCACCGCCGGGGCGGGCCTGCTGATGTTCCTCACCGGGGACACCCCGCTCGCCGTCCTGCTGCTAGCCGGGGCCTGCTTCGGCATCCCGCAGGGGCTGATCGGTACGAGCAACCAGGCCGCCGTCCAGGCTTACGCCCCCGCCGAGTCGATCGGGTCCGCCGCAGGCCTCCAGCGCACCGCCCAGTACATCGGGGCCATCACCGCGTCCAGCCTGATCGCCCTCGCGTACGGCCGGTCCACCAGCGACGGGGGCCTGCACCTGATGGCCGGCGTCGCCGCCGTACTGGGCGTCCTCCTCATCGTTCTCACCGTCACCGATCGCGCCCTGCGCGGCCGTACCTGACAACCGTTCCGCACCACCCAGCAAGGAGCACCACCATGAGCGCCACCACTCTCGACCCGAAGACCGCGCTGGTCGTCGTCGACCTCCAGAAGGGCATCACCGGTCTGCCCACCGCCCACCCCAGCGCCGATGTCGTCGCACACGCCGCGACCCTCGCCGATGCGTTCCGGGCCAAGGGCCTCCCGGTCGTCCTGGTCCGCGTCACCGGCGGCGCCCCCGGCCGCACCGAGGGCCCCGCCCGCTCCGGTCAGCCCGCCGCCGACTGGGCCGACATCGCCCCCGAGCTCGGCCCGCAGGAGGGCGACATCGTCGTCACCAAGCTGACCTGGGGCGCCTTCTACGGCACCGACCTCGACCTCCAGCTGCGCCGGCGCGGCGTGACCCAGGTCGTGGTGGCCGGGATCGCGACGAGCATCGGCGTCGAGTCCACCGCCCGCTCCGCGTACGAGCACGGCTACCACGTCACTGTCGCCACGGACGCGGTGACGGACATGAGCGCCGAGGCCCACGACAACAGCGTCGAGCGGATCTTCCCGCGCCTCGGTGAGACCGACACCACCGACGCCATCATCAAGCTCCTGGGCTGACCGCTCGCGCGGCGGGACCCCTCAGGACGACGGGTCCCGCCGCCGGATCCCGGCGGGCCTCTACCTCACGACCTGGCTCCCGGGGCCGTGAATTGTCATGTGCATGCTATACAAGCGACTCCAGGTCCCCGGAACGGCGGATTCCGGCCAGTGTCCGGTTCCGCCGCACGGGTGAGCTTCGGCCCGGCTGCGCCGTGTCTGCGGCGCCCCTCGCGCGTGGGCGCTTTCAGTGGATGAACGGAACCAGTGTGATCAACTGCAAATGCCACCAAAAACGCATAATCCGGCCCATTCGCTTACGGGTGGTCCGGGCCGTCTCCGGAGGTATCAGCCATGTCCCACGTCGGCGTCCCGCGCGGGGCAGCCCGAAAGCGCCGCTCGCTCGCGCTCCTGACCACGGGAGTGCTCACGATCCCCGTGCTGGCCGGCTGCAGCTCCGGCAAGGAGGAGGCGCCCACCTCCGTCGTCCCGCAGGACATCGCGCCCGCGGCCCGCACCCAGGTCGCGGACGGCTCCACGGTCAACTGGGCGATCGACGCGATGCCGGCCACCCTCAACGCCTTCCAGGCGGACGCCGACAGCGCGACCGGCCGGATCACCGGCGCCCTCCTGCCGACGCTCTTCCCACTGGACGCCAAGGGCCGTCCGCAGCTGAACCCGGACTACCTGGAATCCGCGAAAGTCGTCGAGAACGAGCCCCGGCAGGTGGTGCTCTACCGGCTCAACCAGCAAGCGGTCTGGAGCGACGGCCGGGAGATCGGGGCACCGGACTTCGTCGCGCAGTGGCGGGCCCTGAGCGGCAAGGACTCCGCGTTCTGGACGGCCCGCAACGCCGGCTACGAGCGCATCGAGAAGATCGAGCGCGGCGCCGACGACCTGGAGGTCAAGGTCACCTTCGCCAAGCCGTACGCGGACTGGCGTTCCCTCTTCTCGCCGCTGTACCCGAAGCAGGTGACGGGCTCCCCGGACGCCTTCAACGACGGAACGCGGTCCACGATCAAGGCGACCGCAGGACCCTTCCGGCTGCGCGACGTGGACAAGGAGACGGGCTCCGTCACGCTGACCCGCAACCCGCGCTGGTGGGGCAGTCCCGCCAAGCTCGACTCGCTGGTCTTCAAGGCGGTCAAGCCGCAGGACCGCACCGAGGCGCTCACCGAGGGAAAGATCGACGTCGCGGACATCGACCCGGCGGCGGCCCACCGCATCGCCCAGGCCGCCCGGGACGTCGGAAACAGTGGGCCGCCCGCCCACGGCCCCGGCTCCGGGACCACCCCGGCCGCGGCCCTGCGGTCCTGGGCACTGGCGCACGGCTCCGACGAGGACGCGGCCGCGGTGGCACAGGCGGCCAGGGACGAGCAGGCGCGGGCGGCCGAGGCGTACGCCACCGAGCAGAACGATTTGCGGGGCTACGTGGTCCGCAAGTCCCTGGAACCCGCCTACACCCAGCTGGCCCTGAACGGCGAGACCGGGCCGCTCGCGGACGACCGGGTACGCCGGGCGGTGGCCCGCGCCCTGGACCGCCAGCAGCTCGTCGACACCGTACTCAAGCCCCTCGGCCTGCCCGCGGCCCCGCTCGGCAGCCACCTTGCTCTCGCCGGACAGCCCGGTTACAAGGACAGCAGCGGCGCACTCGGCGGTCAGGACACCAAGCAGGCTCAGGCGCTGCTGGCCGACGCGGGCTGGACCCAGGAGGGCGCCCTCAAGAAGACGGACGGCACCAAGGCGGGCAGCGAGGGCGAGAAGCAGACGGACAAGAAGGCCGAGGCCGACAAGAAGGCGGCCGAAGACAAGAAGGCGGCCGAGGACAAGAAGGCCGCGGACGAGAAGGCCGCCAAGGAAAAGGCAGAGGAAAAGGCAGCGGAAAAGAAGGACGACGGCAAGAAGGACGACGGCAAGAAGGACGACGCCGCTGGTCGCGAGCCCGCCAAGGACGACGGCCTGTACATCGTCGGCGACGACAGCAAGCCGGGCGACGACAGCAAGCCCGGGGAGGCCGAGGGCGCCGTCACCCGCGTCATCGCCCCGGCCCCCGCCGCCGCCGTGCAGAGCGCCGCGCTGCTGCGCCAGGCCGGACGCCTGGGCGAGACGGGCGCCTCGGAGGACGCCCCGGCCAGGATCGCCGCCCAGGACCGGCAGCCCGGTGGCGCCGCCGGAGCCTACGCACCGGTCGGCACCGCGGCGCCCGCCCAGGCGCCCGACGCGGCCCGCGGCCCGCTCGGGAAGAACGGCAAGCCGCTGTCCCTGAGGTTCGTCCTGCCCTCGGGGCCCGGCTCCGAGTCGCTGCGCGGCGTCGGGGACAGGATCGCGGCGATGCTCGACACGATCGGCATCCGTACCGAGATCACCAAGGTCTCCGACGAGAGCTACTTCCGGGACCACGTCGCCTCCGGTGACTACGACCTGGCGCTCTACTCCTGGCCCGCGACCGCCTATCCGGCCACCGACGACCGCCCGATCTTCGCCAAGCCGGTACCGGCCACCGACGGCTCGCTGCTCGTCGAGCAGAACTACACCCGCGTCGGCTCCGACCACATCGACCAGCTCTTCGACCAGGCGGCCGGGGAACTCGACGAGAGCGCGGCCACGAAGCTGATGAAGCAGGCCGACGCCCGGATCTGGGCCGCGGCGGGATCGATTCCGCTCTACCAGCGTCCGCAGCTCGTCGCGACCGACAAGAAGCTGGTCAACGTCGGCGCCTTCGGCTTCGGAGTGCCCCGCTACCAGGACATCGGCTTCAAGAAGCCGCAGTCGGCCGGCGCCCCCGCCGCTCCCAGGAAATAGCAGGTCAGCGCAGGGTTCCGAAAGCTCAGAACTGGCTCAATTCCCTTGCCCGCCGGCCTGCCGGCGGGCAAGGCTGTGTGCACCCGCTGACCCGGGCAGCCGCTCAGCCTTCCGGTCCTCGGGGCCCCAACCCCGACGGCCGCGGCGCACAGGCAGCACTCCGAGCTCCCCCTCGGAACCGCGGCCTCGGAGCCCCCACCTCCGAGGCCGCCGGGCCCGTGTCCGCACCCGCGTCCCCATCCGAGTCCGCCCGGGTGGCCACGTACACGGCCACCGGTGAAATCCGCCGGAACACCTGATCACGGGGGCGGGAACACGGAGCGGACGCGGGTCTTTCCGCGTGGCACAGGGCCCCTCCATGGCCGGTAGGGCTTGCCCGGGAAGCCGCAGGGGCGACCGGCCCGTACCATGGGACTAGCCGTGGCGCGTCCGCCCGGCTGGGCGTACGAGGACTCAAGACCGACTAAGACGCCTGAATCCCCGATCCGAGAGAAGCGCAAGCCACCCATGCCCACGCGCCACGACATCCGTAACGTAGCCATCGTCGCCCACGTCGACCACGGCAAGACCACGCTGGTCGACGGCATGCTCCGGCAGGCCGGCGCCTTCGCGGCGCACGCCGCCGAGAACCTCGACGAACGCATGATGGACTCGAACGACCTGGAGCGTGAGAAGGGCATCACGATCCTGGCCAAGAACACGGCCGTGAAGTACCACCCCAAGGATGGCGGCGACGTCATCACCATCAACATCATCGACACCCCTGGCCACGCCGACTTCGGTGGCGAGGTCGAGCGCGGCCTGTCGATGGTGGACGCGGTCGTCCTGCTGGTCGACGCGTCGGAGGGTCCGCTCCCGCAGACCCGCTTCGTGCTCCGCAAGGCCCTGACCGCCAAGCTGCCGGTCATCCTCTGCATCAACAAGACGGACCGTCCGGACTCCCGGATCGCCGAGGTCATCGACGAGACGTACGACCTCTTCCTGGACCTGGACGCCGACGAGGACCAGATCGAGTTCCCGATCGTCTACGCCTGCGCCCGTGACGGCGTCGCCTCGCTGACCAAGCCGGAGGACGGTTCCGTCCCGCCGGACAGCGACAGCCTGGAGCCGTTCTTCAGCACCATCCTCTCGGCGGTCCCGGCCCCGGAGTACGACGAGGACGCCCCCCTCCAGGCCCACGTCACCAACCTGGACGCCGACAACTTCCTCGGCCGTATCGCGCTCTGCCGTGTCGAGCAGGGCGAGCTGCGCAAGGGCCAGACCGTCGCGTGGATCAAGCGCGACGGCACGATGTCCAACGTGCGCATCACCGAGCTGCTGATGACCGAGGCGCTCACCCGCAAGCCTGCGGAGAAGGCCGGTCCCGGCGACATCTGCGCGATCGCCGGTATCCCGGACATCATGATCGGCGAGACCCTGGCCGACCCCGAGAACCCGATCGCGCTGCCGCTCATCACGGTCGACGAGCCCGCCATCTCGATGACCATCGGTGCGAACACCTCGCCGCTGGTCGGCAAGGGCGGCAAGGGCCACAAGGTCACCGCCCGTCAGATCAAGGACCGTCTGGACCGCGAGCTGGTCGGTAACGTCTCGCTGCGTGTCCTGGACACCGAGCGCCCCGACGCCTGGGAGGTGCAGGGCCGTGGTGAGCTCGCGCTGGCGATCCTCATCGAGACCATGCGCCGCGAGGGCTTCGAGCTGACGGTCGGCAAGCCGCAGGTCGTCACGAAGCAGGTCGAGGGCAAGACGTACGAGCCCATCGAGCGCATGACCATCGACTCGCCCGAGGAGCACCTCGGCGCGATCACGCAGCTCATGGCGACCCGCAAGGGCCGCATGGAGACGATGACGAACCACGGTTCGGGCTGGGTCCGCATGGAGTGGATCGTCCCGTCCCGCGGCCTCATCGGCTTCCGTACGGAGTTCCTGACCCAGACCCGCGGCACCGGCATCGCGCACTCCCTCTTCGAGGGCCACGAGCCGTGGTTCGGTGACCTGCGTACCCGTCACAACGGCTCGCTGGTCGCGGACCGCGCGGGCGTCGTGACGCCGTTCGCGATGGTCAACCTCCAGGAGCGCGGTGTCATCTTCACCGAGGCCACCACGGAGGTCTACGAGGGCATGATCATCGGTGAGAACTCGCGCTCCGACGACATGGACGTGAACATCACCAAGGAGAAGAAGCTCACCAACATGCGTGCGGCTTCCGCGGACACCACGGAGAACGTGGTGCCCGCCCGCAAGCTGTCGCTGGAGCAGTCCCTGGAGTTCTGCCGCGACGACGAGTGCATCGAGGTGACCCCGGAGACCGTGCGTATCCGCAAGGTCGTCCTGGACCAGAAGGAGCGCGGCCGCTCCGCGTCGCGCGCCAAGCGCTGACCTGACCCCGCCGCCCGCCCGGAGGCCCGCCGGGACGGCACAGGGGCACAGGCACGGCTCAAGCGCACGGCCCTCACGGCATGCCAGAAGGGGCCCGGCACCGCTCACCACGCGGTGCCGGGCCCCTTTTGCTGTGGCCTTGCCGTGGCCGGCCGCGTGGCGGCCCCGGTGACCGGCTGCACGCACGACGGCCGCACGACGGCCGCACGACGGCCGCACGACGGCCGCACGACGGCCGCACGACGGCCGCACGACGGCCGCACGACGGCCGCACGACGGCCGTACCGGCCGTGACGGACGTGAACAGGCCATGTCCGCCCGCCTATTGGCTTACGCTTGAACCATCCGTAACCGGCGGGCCGGAGTCCGCTTCAGGCCGCCGGCCGGCCGCGCCGCCGCTCCGTGATTCGCCGGGTGCGGGGACGGACCGACTGGGCCGCGAGGTCAACCCGATTTTGTGGACCATCCGTCCGGATATCGGGCGTCGCTCTCCGGAACATGTGTTAACAGTCCGTTTCGGGTGTGTCTGTCTGGGGTCATTTTGTCCGTATTTTGATCCACGCGGCCCGGGGATGTTGTCAAAACGAGACCCTTTAAGTGTGGTTTACAGCCCAGTCGTACTTAATAGTTGGCTCCATTGAGCTCGGGTCAATGGGTCACGCACTGTGGGGAGTGCCGACTCACGAGCACACTCAGGGCACTGAAACGATCACCGTCAGGGGTGTCGGTGTATCAATCCAGTGCCCTTCTTGTAGTCAAAAGTGGACTCATGAGGAGGAACCCATGCGTGGTGCCAAGAGCGCCAAGTGGGTCGCGGGAGCGGCCATCATCGCCCTGGCTGCGACCGCTTGTGGCGGCGGGGACGACGACGCCGACAAGGGCAAGGGCGGCTCCAAGGGAGCTGTCAACGCTGACGGCATCTTCTCCGTCGAGGTCGGTGAGCCGCAGAACCCGCTGCAGCCGGCCAACACGATGGAGTCGAACGGCAGCATCGTCACCGACTCGATCTTCTCGCAGCTGGTCGACTACGACCCGGCCGGCAAGCTTGAGATGATCAACGCCGAGTCTGTCGACACCAAGGACAGCAAGCTCTGGACGGTCAAGCTCAAGAAGGACTGGAAGTTCCACGACGGGACCCCGGTCACGGCGGAGTCGTACATCAAGGCCTGGAACTGGGCCGCGAACATCAAGAACAACCAGACCAACGCGTCCTGGTTCGGCGACATCAAGGGCTTCTCCGACGTCCACCCCGATGACGCCAAGGCCAAGCCGAAGTCGGACGCCATGTCCGGTCTGAAGAAGGTGGACGACTACACGTTCACCATCGAGCTGAACTCGGCGCTGCCGTACTTCTCTTACAAGCTCGGCTACACGGTCTTCTCCCCGCTGCCCGAGTCCTTCTACGCGGACCCGAAGGCCGCCGGCGAGAAGCCGGTCGGCAACGGCGCGTACAAGTTCGTCAGCTGGGACCACAAGAAGCAGATCAAGGTCGTCCGCAACGACGACTACAAGGGTGCCGACAAGGCGAAGAACGGTGGTGTGATCTTCAAGAACTACACCACCCTCGAAACCGCCTACGAGGACCTGAAGTCGGGCAACGTCGACGTCCTGCGTCAGATCGGCCCGAAGGACCTCCCGGTCTACCGTTCCGACCTCGGTGACCGCGCGGTGGACAAGCCGTACTCGTCGATCCAGACGATCGCTGTCGCCTTCTACACCAAGCAGTTCAAGGACATCGACCCGAAGGTCCTCCAGGGCCTGTCGATGGGCATCGACCGCGACACGATCACCAAGACCGTGCTCCAGGGCACGCGCGAGCCGGCCACCGGCTGGGTCGCCCAGGGTGTTCTCGGCTACCAGAAGGACGCCGCGGGCGACGTCACCAAGTACGACCCGGCGAAGGCCAAGGCTCTCATCAAGGAGGGTGGCGGCGTCCCGGGCAACAAGATCTCGATCCAGTTCAACGCCGACGGCGGCCACAAGGAATGGGTCGAGGCGGTCTGCAACAGCATCAAGCAGTCCACCGGTGTCGCTTGCACCACCGACTCGAAGGCCGACTTCCAGGCCGACACGAACGCGCGTGACGCCAAGGAGGTCAAGTCCCTCTACCGCTCCGGCTGGGTGCTCGACTACCCGGTGAACGCGAACTTCATCTCGGACCTGTTCCGTACCGGCGCAGCCGGTAACCAGGGTGACTTCTCGAACAAGGGCCTTGACGCGGAGATCAAGAAGGCCGACTCCGCGGCTTCCCTCGACGCGTCCGTCGCGGCCTACCAGAAGATCGAGAAGGAGCTGGTGAACTACATGCCCTCCATCCCGCTCTGGTACTACAAGGTCAACGCCGGTTACTCGGAGAAGGTCCAGAACGTCGATTACGCGCAGGACGGCGACCCGATCCTGACCAAGATCGAAGTCAAGAAGTAACCACACCGACGTAGTCCGCGCGCGGGCGCGGGACCGCTGAAAGACGGTCCGCGCCTGTCCGCACGCCGTGGCCGGGGGGCCCTTCCACGCATCCGACGAACCCTCAGGGGGAAGTCGGGTGCGGGGGAGGGCCCGTTGGCTGCTGCTTGCCTATTACATGGAGGCATGATGGGGCGCTATGTCGCACGACGACTGCTCCAGATGATCCCGGTCTTCCTCGGGACAACGCTGCTGATCTTCCTGATGGTCTACACGCTGCCCGGCGACCCCGTGCGCGGGCTCTTCGGGGACAAGGGTGTCGATCCGGCCACACTGGCGAGACTTCGCCATGAAAAGGGCCTTGATCTGCCGATTCTGCAGCAGTACTGGAATTACATGACAGGCATCGTCCTGCATTTCGATTTCGGCGATCAGATAGCCAGCGGGCGTCCCGTCACGGACGTCCTCGGCGACGCGTTCCCCGTCACCCTCCGGCTGGCCGGCATGGCGTTCGTCATCGAGATCGTCGTGGGCATCAGCCTCGGGACGATCGCCGGCCTGCGCGCCGGCCGGCTCACCGACAACGTGGTCCTGGTCTTCACCCTGCTGATCATCTCGATCCCGGTGTTCGTCCTCGGCTTCATCATCAAGGCGGTGTTCGCCTTCCAGCTGGACTGGATCTCTCCGAACGTGTCCGGTGAGGCCAAATGGAGCGAACTACTGGCACCAGCCATCGTGCTGGGATCACTCTCCCTCGCCTACGTCGCGCGGCTCACGCGTACGACGATGGCCGAGAACCTGCGCTCCGACTACATGCGCACCGCCATCGCCAAGGGACTTCCCAAGCGGCGCATCGTCGGCGTGCACCTGATGCGCAACTCGCTGATCCCCGTGATCACCTTCCTCGGCACCGACCTCGGTGCCCTGATGGGCGGCGCGGTCGTCACCGAGGGCCTGTTCAACGTGAAGGGCATCGGCGGCACGATCTACGAGTCGATCCAGAAGCGCGAGGGCACGACGCTCGTCGGCCTCGTCACCATTCTGGTGCTCGTCTACCTCCTCATGAGCCTCATCGTCGACCTGCTGTACGCGGTCCTGGACCCGAGGATCCGTTATGCCTGACGTGACCAAGACCGCTCCCGCTCCCGAGGACGCCAAGGCGCCCCTCGCGGACCCCTCGGCGGTCGTCAAGGCCGAGAAGGCCCGCAGCCTCTGGGGCGACGCCTGGCGGGACCTGCGTACCAACTGGTACTTCATCATCTCGTCGGTACTGATCGTCATCCTGCTGGTGATCGCCGTCTTCCCCGGCCTGTTCACGAGTGCCTCGCCGACCTCCGCCGACCTGGTGCACCACTACCTGGGCAAGCCGGAGCTGAGCAAGATCGGCTCCGAGGGCTGGCTCGGTTACGACGGCCAGGGCCACAGTGTCTTCGCGCGTGTCATCTACGGCACCCGCGCCTCGGTGACCGTCGGTATCTGCGTGACGCTCCTGGTGACGCTGTTCGGCGGGCTGATCGGCATGCTCGCCGGCTACTTCGGCGGCTGGGTCGACGCCCTGCTCTCCGGGTTCTTCACCAACGTCTTCCTCGGCATCCCCTTCCTGCTGGGCGCCATGGTGGTGCTGCAGGCCTTCTCCGACCGGACGGTATGGGTGGTCATCTTCGCCCTGGCGTTCCTGGGCTGGACCCAGATCGCGCGTGTCATGCGCGGTGCGGTGATCGTGATCAAACAGTCGGACTACGTGCAGGCCGCCAGAGCGCTGGGCGCGGGTACCAACCGGATCCTCTTCCGGCACATCCTGCCCAACGCCATGGCCCCGGTGATCGTGGTCGCCACCATCTCGCTCGGTGTCTACATCTCCGCCGAGGCGACCCTGTCCTACCTCGGTCTGGGTCTCGCCGACCCGACGATCTCGTGGGGCATGGACATCTCCGGCGGCGCCGCCCAGATCCGTACCGCGCAGCACATCCTGCTGTACCCGTCGATCATGCTCAGCATCACCGTTCTGGCGTTCATCATGCTCGGCGAAGCCGTCCGCAACGCCCTCGATCCCAAGTCGCGATAAGGAGGGTGAACGTGACCACCATCGACAAGACCGCCGAAGTCCCGTCCCCGCGCTCGGGTGACGGCCACGTCGGCCCGCTGCTCGACGTCCGTGATCTGCACGTGGAGTTCCACACCCGTGACGGTGTGGCCAAGGCGGTCAACGGTGTCAACTACACCGTGAACGCCGGTGAGACCCTCGCCGTGCTCGGTGAGTCGGGCTCCGGCAAGTCCGTGACGGCCCAGGCCATCATGGGCATCCTCGACATGCCGCCGGGCAGGATCCCGCAGGGCGAGATCCTCTTCCGCGGCCAGGACATGCTCAAGATGTCCTACGAGGAGCGCCGGAAGATCCGCGGCCAGAAGATCGCGATGATCTTCCAGGACGCGCTCTCCTCGCTGAACCCGGTCCTCACCGTCGGCTACCAGCTCGGCGAGATGTTCCGGGTCCACCAGGGCCTGTCCAAGAAGGAAGCCAAGGCCAAGGCCATCGAGCTGATGGACCAGGTCAAGATCCCCGCCGCCGCGGCCCGGGTCGCGGACTACCCGCACCAGTTCTCCGGCGGTATGCGCCAGCGCATCATGATCGCCATGGCGCTCGCCCTGGAACCGGACCTGATCATCGCGGACGAGCCGACCACCGCGCTCGACGTGACGGTCCAGGCCCAGGTGATGGACCTGCTCGCGGAGCTCCAGCGCGAGTACAACATGGGCCTGATCCTGATCACCCACGACCTGGGTGTCGTCGCGGACGTCGCGGACAAGATCGCCGTGATGTACGCGGGCCGGATCGTCGAGACCGCCCCGGTCCACGAGATCTACAAGCGGCCGGCGCACCCCTACACCAAGGGGCTGCTGGAATCGATCCCGCGCCTTGACCAGAAGGGCCAGGAGCTCTTCGCGATCAAGGGCCTGCCGCCCAACCTGCTCCACGTGCCGTCGGGCTGTGCCTTCAACCCGCGCTGCACCATGGCGCAGGACATCTGCCGTACGGACATCCCGGCCCTGACCCCGGTGACCGAACAGGACGGCGCCGAGCTGGTCGGACGCGGCAGCGCCTGCCACTTCTGGAAGGAGACGATCCATGGCTGACATGAAGAAGGAGCCCGTGGACGCCACCCCGAACGTCACCGAAGTGGAGACGGTCGACGCGGGCACGGAGGCGGAGGCCGTAGCCGCCATCGACGCCCCCGTGTCGCAGGGCGAGCCGATCCTCCAGGTCCGCAACCTGGTCAAGCACTTCCCGCTGACCCAGGGCATCCTGTTCAAGAAGCAGGTCGGGGCCGTCAAGGCCGTCGACGGGATCTCGTTCGACCTCTACGCGGGCGAGACGCTCGGCATCGTGGGCGAGTCCGGCTGTGGCAAGTCCACCGTCGCCAAGCTCCTGATGACACTGGAGCAGGCCACCGCGGGCGAGGTCTTCTTCAAGGGCCAGGACATCACCAAGCTGTCCGGCCGCGCGCTGAAGGCCGTGCGCCGCAACATCCAGATGGTGTTCCAGGACCCGTACACCTCGCTGAACCCCCGTATGACGGTGGGCGACATCATCGGGGAGCCCTACGAGATCCACCCCGAGGTGGCTCCGAAGGGCGACCGCCGCCGCAAGGTCCAGGAGCTCCTGGACGTCGTCGGTCTCAACCCGGAGTACATCAACCGCTATCCGCACCAGTTCTCGGGCGGTCAGCGCCAGCGCATCGGCATCGCCCGGGGCCTCGCGCTCAACCCCGAGATCATCATCTGCGACGAGCCGGTCTCCGCGCTCGACGTGTCGGTGCAGGCTCAGGTCATCAACCTGATGGAGAAGCTCCAGGACGAGTTCAACCTCTCCTACCTCTTCATCGCGCACGACCTGTCGATCGTCCGGCACATCTCGGACCGGGTCGGCGTCATGTACCTCGGCAAGATGGCCGAGATCGGTACGGACACGCAGATCTACGACCACCCGACGCACCCCTACACCCAGGCGCTGCTGTCGGCGGTCCCGGTCCCGGACCCGGAGGCCCGTGAGGGCCGCGAGCGGATCATCCTCTCCGGAGACGTCCCCTCGCCGGCCAACCCGCCCTCCGGCTGCCGCTTCCGCACCCGCTGCTGGAAGGCCGAGGCCAGGTGCGCCGAGGAGATGCCGCTGCTGGCCATCCCCGAGCGCTTCAAGACCTCCACGACGCTGGCCGCGCACGAGTCGGCCTGCCACTTCGCGGAGGAGAAGGACGTGGTCGGCGC
Organism: Streptomyces sp. NPDC104307; assembly: GCF_055584045.1. Classification (NCBI taxonomy): domain Bacteria; kingdom Bacillati; phylum Actinomycetota; class Actinomycetes; order Kitasatosporales; family Streptomycetaceae; genus Streptomyces; species Streptomyces sp. NPDC104307. Next base: position 88,493 of record NZ_JBVJMU010000009.1, on the reverse strand, counting down.
GGCCTCGTAGGCCCGTTCCGGACATACAGGCACGGAAGGCCCGGAAACCCTCATGGGTTTCCGGGCCTTCGCTGTCCTCATGGCGAACCGTCATCCTCCGCTTTATGCCGGTTCGCGGTGAGCTGCCGCGCGGGGGGCTACTTGTACTGGATACCCCACAGGTTGTTGCTTCTCCTCACCGGAGCGACGTTGCCGCTCTTTTTCCAGCTCTGCACCTTCCGGCAGCCGCCGCCCGACTTCGGCTCCATGTGCGTCTTGGTGACGCTGAATCCCTTGGCCTCGTGATACATCATCAGCCGCCCCCGGCTCTTACCCTTCTTCTTCGCGACCTCGGTCGAGTACGTCCAGGTGTCCGACTTCGCCCAGGACTTGCCGACCGCCACGCTGAACGAGGTGGAGGCCTTGGCGAAGATCACGCCCGCTTCGGCGCCGACGGTGGCGGTGCCTGTCGCGGTCCAGGTGCCGGTCTTGTTCTTGGCGTAACTGATCGTGACGCCGGGCTTCGCCCAGTCGCTGTGCACATTGGTCGCGCGCCAGACGGTCGTCTTGTTGCCGATCGTGTAGGTCGGGTTCGTCGGGCACTTGGTGCCGGCCGACGCCGGAGCGGCCGCCCCGGCCACGACTCCGGCGCTCAGCAGCGCGGTACTGACAACGGTGCTCATGAGACGCTTCACGTAGATCCTCCTGATCTGAGAGGTTTCATGTGGACGCATCACATGCTGGCAGTGAATGCGCTTGCCATGTATGGGAGTTGAGCGAATTTTGAGCTTTTCTCGTGAAGCCTGAGGAGATCATGGCGCCGGTCGTGTTCAGGGCTCGGCGCGGCAGGGGCCGTACCGCCTCCGGCACGCAGAGGCGCCCGGAACCGATCGGTTCCGGGCGCCTGTCCTCTGTTCCCTGAAGCCGGGCCCGCGGGTGGCTTGGGTCAATGGGCCTACGCGCTCGGTCTCCTGGGCAGGAGGTATCGGATGGGGAGTCAGCCCTCGGCCTTGGGGTTCTTGTCGGGCCGCGGGGCGTCGGACGCCGTACGCGCCTGCGGAATGGACGGGGTGAGGCTGGGCTCCTCCGGATAGTGGCAGGCCGTCAGATGCCCGCCCGTGCCGTCCCGGACCTGTACCAGCTGTGGGGTCTCGCTGGCACACCTGTCCGTTGCCTTCCAGCAGCGGGTGCGAAAGCGGCAGCCGGACGGCGGATTGACGGGGGAGGGGACGTCTCCGGTCAGCCGGATGCGTTCGCGGGACGGCGCGTCGTCGGCGGTGGCTTCGGGCACGGCGGAGAGCAGGGCGCGGGTGTAAGGGTGGCGAGGGCCGGCGTACAGGTCCTCGCGGTCGGCGATCTCCACGATCCGGCCGAGGTACATGACGGCGACCCGCTGCGAGAAGTGCCGAACGATCGCGAGGTCGTGGGCGATGAACAGGAACGCGATGCCCAGTTCCTGCTGGAGCTGCTGGAGCAGGTTCACGACTTGCGCCTGGATCGACACGTCCAACGCCGAGACGGGCTCGTCCGCCACGATCAGCTTCGGCTCCGAGGCGAGCGCTCGGGCCACTCCGATGCGCTGGCGCTGGCCGCCGGAGAATTCGTGCGGGAACCGGTTGTAGTGCTCAGGGTTGAGCCCGACGGTCTCCAGGAGCTCGCGGACCCGTCGCTCGAAGCCGCCGTGCGGCTTGATTCCGTTGATCTCCATCGGGGCGGAGATGATCTTGCCGACCGTCTGGCGCGGATTCAGTGACGCGTACGGGTCCTGGAAGATCATCTGGATCTCGGAGCGGATCGGGGCGAGTTTCTGACGGCCTGCGTGCGTGATGTCCTGGCCGCGGTAGCTGATCGTCCCGCCGGTGGGCTCCAGCAGACGCGTGATGAGCCGGCCCGTCGTCGACTTGCCGCAGCCGGACTCACCGACCAGGCCCAGGCTCTCGCCCTCGGAGATCTGGAGGTTCAGGCCGTCGACGGCCTGAACTGCGCCGATCTTCCGCTTGAACGGAAAGCCAGCCATCACCGGGAAGTGCTTGGTCAGATCTGTGACGTCCAGGAGGGGGCTCGTGCTGTTCATGGTCGTGGGGTCCCGTCTCTTATACGTCAGTGCGACCGGGGCGCGGCATGGTCGGCGAAGAAGTCACGGCGTTGGTCCGCGGTGAGGTGGCAGGCGGCGCCGTGGCTTTCGGCGGTTTCGAGCGGGGGGCGTTCGGCGGCACAGAGCCCGCTCCTTACCTTCTCCGTGAACGCGCAACGCGGATGGAAACTACAGCCGGACGGCGGGTTGAGGAGCGAGGGCGGTGAGCCCGGGATCGGTGACAGCGGTACGTCGACCGGCCCCTCCAGGCTGGGCATCGAGCCCAGCAGGCCCCAGGTATAGGGATGCTGAGGCGCCCGCAGCACCCCGTTCTTGGTGCCGTGCTCCACGCACCGGCCGCCGTACATGACGAGTACGTCGTCCGCGATGTCCGCGATGACACCGAGGTCATGTGTGATGAAGATGATGGCTGTGCCGAACTCCTGCTGGAGGTCCTTGAGGAGGTCCATGATCTGGGCCTGCACCGTCACATCGAGAGCGGTGGTGGGCTCGTCCGCGATCAGCAGCTCGGGGTCGCAGACCAGTGCCATGGCGATCATGGCCCGCTGGCGCATACCGCCGGAGAACTGGTGCGGGTAGTCGTCCACTCGGATGTCCGGCTGGGGGATGCCGACGCGCCTCAGCATCTCGATCGCACGCTGCCGCGACTCTTTCTTCGAGGCGCCGGTGTGCTTGCGGTACGTCTCGCTGATCTGCTTGCCGGTCGTGTGGTACGGAGACAGTGAAGCGAGCGCATCCTGGAAGATCATCGACATCTTGTTGCCGCGCAGCCGTTCCAGTTCCCGTTCGTTGGCGCTGAGCAGGTCATTGCCATCGAGCAGGATCTGCCCGTCGATGGCGGTTCGGTCACGGTCGTGCAGGCCCAGGATCGTCAGGTTCGTGACCGACTTGCCCGAACCCGACTCGCCGACGATGCCGAGTGTCTTGCCCCTGGCCAGATCGAAGGAAAGGCCGTCCACGGCTTTGACGACGCCGTCTTCGGTGGAGAAATGGACCTTCAGATCCCTGATGGAAAGAAAGGGCTGTTGATCGGTGCTCGTCACGGGGACGCTCCTGAGAGGTGTTGCCGGAGTAACTGTCGAGGGCGAGGTGTCCGGTGTCAGGCGAGCCGGATCCGCGGGTCGATCAGGGCGTAGACGGCGTCGACGACGATGTTGAAGACAACGATCGCGCCGGCCGACAGGATGGTGACGCCCAGCAGCATCGGTAGATCGCTCTTGTTCACGGAGTCCACCGCGAGGCGGCCGACGCCCTGCATGCTGAATGTTGTCTCCGTGATGATCGCGCCGCCGATCAGTGTCCCCAGATCAATACCGAAGACTGTGACGATCGGCCCCATGGCGCCTCGCCAGGCGAACCGGAAGAACACATTCGCACGTGACAGACCCTTGGCGCGGGCCGTGCGCACGTAATCCTCGCTGAGTTCCTCAACGAGTTGGGACCGTGTCATACGGGTGTAGTTGGCCGTGAAGATGATCGCCAGGGTGAGCCACGGCAGGAGGAGCCCGGAGACCCAGGCGCCGGGGTCCTCGGTGATCGGGGTGTATGACGGCTGGGACAGCAGACCCAGCTTCGAGACCAGGAAGAACATCGCGATGTATCCGACGAAGTAGATCTGTAGTGAGGACCCGAGCAACGAGGCCGAACTGGCGAACTTGTCCAGGAACTTTCCCTGCTTGAGGGCTGCGAGCATGCCCGCGCCGATTCCCAGGACCAGGAAGACGACGGCCGCCCCGAAGGCGAGCGAGAGAGTGGTCGGCAGGCGGTCCATGATCGTGCCGAGGACAGGTTCACGGTTGGCGAAGGAGTAGCCGAGACAGGGCGCGTCGCAGTAGCCGTATCCGGCGTAGTCGCGCCCCGCGAAGATGCCGACCAGCCAGTGCCAGAACTGCACCGGGACCGGCGAGTCGATGCCCAGGTTCTTGCGGATCTGGGCGAGTGCGTCCGGTGTGCAGTTCTTGCCGCACGACATCATCGCCGGGTCTCGCGGGATGGCGTAGAAGAGGCCGAAGGTGATGGCGCTGATGATCAGCAGGATGACCAGCGCGCCGAGGATTCGACGGACGAGGAAGCGGGACATGGGGGCGTGACTTTCCGGACGGGGCGCCGTCGCCGGGGCGTGAAGGGCAGGGGGCCGGAGGAGAGCCGGCAGAGCGGCAGCTCCCGGGGCCCCGCCGCCGAAGCGCCTTCCCTCCTCGCGGAGGGCTCGACGGTGTTCGGCGGCAGGGCCCGGGTGATTCTGCCTACTTCATGGCGTACAGCTTGCAGAGAGCGACGCAGGTGTTGCCGCTGTCGTACACGACGTTGCCGACCTTGGATCCGTACATCCAGTTGCGGATGGAGTGGTAATCCGGGACGACCGGGGCGAGCTCCATGATCTGACGGTCGATGGCGCCCCAGGCCTTGTTCGCCGCCTCGGTGTCCGTGAGCTTGGCGGCCGCGTCGATTGCCTTGTCGACACTCGGGTCTTTCAGCTGGGCGTAGTTGCTGCGGCCGTCGCCGATGTTCTTGCCGCTCCAGCAGGGGAAGAAGACCGAGTAGCCGTTCGGCCAGTCCGGACTCCAGCCGGCGGCGAACAGGTCGAAGTCGTTGTCGATCTTGCCGATCTGCGTGTAGAAGGTGGACTTGTCGAGCTGCTTGTTCACGACGGTGAAGCCGGCCGCCTCCAGAGCGTTCTTGATGGCGACGGCCTGCTTCAGCGCGTTGTCCGAGGTCTGGTAGGCGATGACCAGCTTCTGGCCGGCCTTGCCGGCCTCCTTCAGCAGGGCCTTGGCCTTGGCCGGGTCGCCACCGGGCTTCGTGGCCACGCCGTACAGGTCGAACTTTGCGTAGCCCGGGGTCACCGGCGAGAGGATGGTGCTTGCCAGTTCGCTGGTGGAAGCGCCGCCACGGATCGTCTGCAGCTGCTGGTGCGGCCACGCCCAGTTGATGGCCTGGCGGACCTTGACGTCCGTGATGCGGGTGGTGTTGATCGGCCAGTAGTAGGTGACCGTGTCGACCTCGATCAGCACGCGCTTCTTGAGCTTGGGGTTGGTGAGGACCTGGGCGGTCCGCTCCGCAGCGACCTCGTTGAAGATCGACATCGCGTACTGGTCCTTGCCCGAGTCCGCTATGTAGCGGTCGGTGGCGGCCAGCGGCTGGAAGCCGAACTGGAAGACGTACTTGTCCGGGTAATTGTTGCGGATCGCGTCGGTCTTCGGGTCCCAGTGCTCGTTTCGCACGAAGGTCATCGACTTGCCGATGCTGCGGCTGTCGACCTTGTACGGACCGCTGGCGAAGGGACGCTTGTCGTACTTCTCCTTGGTGTCGTGTTTCTTGTTCACCAGGGCGTAACCGCGCATCGCGAGGGTGAAGTTGAAGTCCCCCCGCGGCTCGTTCAGATGGAAGGTGATGGTCTTGCCCTCGACCTCGATGGAGTCGAGCTTCTTGCCCTCGTAGGGGCCCTTGTACTTGTCGCCGCCCACCAGGAACTGCTGAACGAAGCGGGGGCCCTCGGTGACGAAGGGGGCGAAGAGCCGTTCGAAGGTGTGCTGGAGGTCCTCGGAGGAGATGTCCGAGCCGTCCTCCCATTTGACGCCGTCCTTCAGCGTAAAGGACCAGGTCTTGCCGCCGTCCTTCACGGTGCCGGCGTCGGTCGCGAGGTCACCGACCAGTGTGGCGCCCCCCTTGCTGTCGATCTTGTAGCCGGTGAGGCCACGCAGCACCGGGACGGTGATGGCCGCCTCGGTCGAGACGTAGATCTGCGCCGGGTCCATGTGGTCCATGTCGAACTGGTCGAGAGAGTAGATCGTCCCGCCCTTGACCGCTCCGGTGACCTCCGCCGCCGGGCCGGCCGAGTCGGCCTTGGTGCCGACCGGGATTTCCTGGGTTTTGCTGCCGCTGACCTTCGGGCCGGTGTTCTTCTTGGAGCTGCCGCCGCTGTCGCTGCCGCCGCAAGCCGTCAGGACGGATGACGAGGCCGCGGCCACGCCGGTGGCGATCAGGAAATTTCTACGAGAGAAAGACATGAATGATCCTGCCTCACATGGGCGATCAGAACGGATGGACCAGCCGTTCATCGATGAACGGGCTGGATGGAGCCGGGTGTCTACCGCTTGGACTTCGGGTCGAGAGCGTCGCGTACCGAGTCGCCGAGCAGGTTGAAGGCGAGAACGAAGATGACCATCGACAAGCCCGGGAAGAGCATGAAAGTGAGGTCTTCGGTGTAGAACTGGGCCCCGCGCTGGATCATCACGCCCCAGTCCGGAGTGGGGTCGATGATCCCGACCCCGAGGAAGGCCAGGCCGGCCTCCGCGGTGACGAAGGCCGGCAGCATCAGCGTGGACTGAATGATGATGGGTGTCCACAAATTGGGGAGCAGCTCTCTGAATACGATGCGCCGTGGTGACGCCCCCGTGACCTTGGCCGCCTCGATGAACTCCCTCTCGCGCAGGCCGAGTACCTGGCCACGCAGCAGGCGGGCTATGGAAGCCCAGCCGAAGGAGGAGAGGACCAGGATCAAGGAGATGGCCCGCAAGCTGGTGGGGATGTTCTCGTCGGGGGCGACGAACAGCCCGTACACGACCGGCATGAAGGCGATGAAGAACAACGTGGACGGAAACGACAACAGGATGTCTATGACCCGTCCGACGAAGTAGTCGGTTCTGCCGCCCAGGTAGCCCGCCGTGATGCCGACGATGACACCAGCGACCGTGGTCAGCAGCGTGGCGGCGACGGCGATGCTCAGCGAGGTGCGGATCCCGTACAGCAGGAAGGTGAAGACGTCACGGCCCAGCTGCGGCTCGACGCCGAACCAGAACTCCGAACTCATACCGCCGTTCGGCCCCGACGGGTAGGCGAAGGCGTCCAGAAGTTCCGGCCGCTGGCTGGCGTAAGTGGTGTAAGGGTCCTTGCCGTAGAGTTTTGCGATCAGCGGCGCCGCGAGCGCGATCACGAAGAAGAACACGACGATCCAGGCGGACGCCACGCCGGTCCTGTCGCGCTTGAAGCGGATCCAGGCAAGGCGCCCCGGGCTCCTGGCGGCGGCTCCCCTTTTGTCACTGTCGGGAAGCTGGGGCTCCGCGGTCGCTTCGGGAGGCGTCAGGTCCACCGAGAGGCCGGAGGCCGGGGATGGCATGGTCATCGTGCTCCTGTCCCCGTCCGGAACGGCGTCCCCGGGGTGAGAAGTGTGCGAAGAAGAGGTTGGGATGGACCCAATCAACCGAGTTGACAACGGTCAATCGACTGTGGAAGTCCGTACCTGTTCTTTAGGTTTTTGACTTGAACTTGACAAATCTAGGGCGTCCCCTGGGTGGACACCTCCTTCGCTGACAGGGCTTATCGGGTCTTCTTGGGCGTCCGTGTCCGATCGCTGGTGTGGCCCTTTCGTTATCCGGCGCATATGGTCACCGGCCACGCTTCGAGTGGTGGATCGACACGTTTGGCCGTAGTGCGGGTGCACTGATCCTTTTATGCGCTGATATTTAGTTTCAAGTGAGACGGAGCACTACGAGGAGGCACTCCATGCGCGGAGCCACACAGGCGAAGTGGGCAGCATGCGCGGTCGCCGTCGCCCTGGCGGCGACCGCCTGCGGCGGCGGGGGCGACAGCGGTGGCGGCGGTGGTGGTGCCAATGGGGTGGTGAGTTCCTCGTGGGGTGACCCGCAGAACCCGCTGGAGCCGGCCAACACCAACGAGGTGCAGGGCGGCAAGGTCCTCGACATGGTCTTCCGGGGTCTCAAGCGGTACAACCCCAAGACCGGCGCCGCCGAGGACATGCTGGCGGAGAAGATCGCCACGTCCGACTCGAAGACCTTCGACATCACCGTCAAGGACGGCTGGACGTTCTCCAACGGCGAGAAGGTCACCGCCAAGTCCTTCGTGGACGCGTGGAACTACGGGGCGAGCCTCAAGAACAACCAGAAGAACGCCTACTTCTTCGGCCAGATCGAGGGCTACGACAAGGTGCACCCGGATTCCGGTGCCCAGGCCGCCGGGACGATGTCCGGGCTGAAGGTCACCGGCGCCAGGACGTTCACCGTCAAGCTCAACCAGAAGTTCTCGCTGTGGCCGGAGACGCTGGGCTACGCGGCGTTCGCCCCGCTGCCCAAGATCTTCTTCGACGACCATGCCGCCTACCTGAAGAAGCCGATCGGCAACGGGCCCTACACCATCAAGTCGTACACCAAGGGTTCGCAGATGTCCCTGCGCAAGTGGGACAAGTACCCGGGGACCGACAAGGCGCAGAACGGTGGCATCGACCTCAAGGTCTACACCGACAACAACACCGCCTACACCGACCTGGTGGCCGGCAACCTCGACCTGGTGGACGACGTCCCCGCCGCGCAGCTCAAGAACGTCAAGGCGGACCTCGGCGACCGCTACATCAACACCCCGGCGGGCATCATCCAGACCCTGGCCTTCCCGTTCTACGACAAGGCGTGGGACAAGGCCGACAGCGACAAGGTCCGCAAGGGCCTCTCCATGGCCATCAACCGCAAGCAGATCACCGAGACGATCTTCAACAAGACCCGGACGCCCGCCACCGACTGGACCTCGCCGGTGCTGGGTGACGCGGGCGGATACCAGTCCGGCTTCTGCGGCAGCCTGTGCGACTACAACCCCGCGGAGGCCAAGAAGCTGGTCTCCCAGGGCGGCGGCATCCCCGGCGGCCAGGTCAAGATCGGCTACAACGCCGACACGGGCAGCCACAAGGACTGGGTGGACGCGGTCTGCAACAGCATCAACAACGCGCTCGGCAACGACAAGGCCTGCGTGGGCAGCCCGACGGGCACCTTCGCGGACTTCCGCAACAAGATCACCCAGAAGAAGATGACCGGTCCCTTCCGCGCGGGCTGGCAGATGGACTACCCGCTCATCCAGAACTTCCTGCAGCCGCTCTACTACACCAACGCCTCGTCCAACGACGGGAAGTGGACGGACAAGAAGTTCGACGACCTGGTCAACAAGGCCAACGCCGAGTCCGACAAGGCCAAGGCGGTCAAGACCTTCAAGGACGCCGAAGCGGTGGTCCGGGACAACATGGCTGCCATTCCCCTCTGGTACCAGAACGGCAGCGCCGGCTACTCCACGAACGTCTCGAACGTCGCGCTGAACCCGTTCAGCGTTCCGGTCTACAGCGAGATCAAGGTCAAGTGACCCGGTAGCGGCCGCCCCCGGCCCGGCACACCCTCAGGGAGTGCCGGGCCGGGGTGCGTTCTGTCGGTCCCGGTGCCCGTCACACGGTTGGCCCCTTCCGGCGCGTGCGTGGTCCCGTGAGGGTGCGCAGAAGGTGCTATTTCATGTGAAATGGGATGTTATTTGGTTCACGGCAACAGGGAGGTGACCGCGCGATGCGACCGTTCATCAGGTCCCGATCCACCGCGGAGCGAGCGCCGGCCGGAGTCCAGTGCCCGATCGACGCGCGGAGGGTGACATGGGGCGTTATGTGATCCGTCGTCTGCTCCAGATGATTCCGGTCTTCATCGGAGCAACGCTGCTGCTCTTCCTGATGGTCAACGTGATGGGCGACCCGATCGCGGGCCTCTGCGGCGACCGGCAGTGCGACCCGACGACAGCCGCCCAGCTGCAGAAGGAATTCGGGCTGGACAAGCCCGTCTGGCAGCAATACCTGACCTACATGGGCAACGTGTTCACCGGCGACTTCGGTACCGCCTTCAACGGGCAGAAGGTCACCGAGCTGATGGCGTCCGCCTATCCGGTCACCCTGCGGCTGACCATCGTCGCGATCCTGTTCGAGATCATCGTGGGCGTCACGCTCGGCGTCATCAGCGGCCTCCGGCGGGGCCGCGTCGTCGACAACTCGGTCCTGGTCGCGACGCTCGTCGTGATCGCGATCCCCACCTTCGTCACCGGCTACGTACTCCAGTACCTGCTCGGGGTGAGATGGTCCGTCATCTCCCCGACGGTCTCCTCGGAAGCGCCGTTCGACGAGCTCATCCTGCCCGGCCTGGTGCTCGCCTCGGTCTCCCTGGCCTACGTCACCCGCCTCACCCGGACCTCGATCGCGGAGAACTCCCGCGCCGACTACGTCCGCACGGCCGTGGCGAAAGGACTGCCCAGGCGCCGCGTCATCGTGCGCCACCTGCTGCGCAACTCGCTGATCCCGGTCGTCACCTTCATCGGTACGGACATCGGCGCGCTCATGGGCGGTGCGATCGTCACCGAGCGCATCTTCAACATCCATGGCGTCGGATACCAGATCTACCAGGGCATCCTGCGGCAGAACACCCAGACCGTGGTCGGCTTCGCGACCATCCTGGTGCTGGTCTTCCTCATCGCGAATCTGGTCGTCGACCTCCTGTACTCCGTACTCGACCCGAGGATCCGTTATGCCTGAACCTCAGCCCGAGCCCCAGAACGCGATCGCCGGGACCGGTGCCGGCGGAGCGGCGGACCTGGCCATGAGCGAGGGCACCACCCTGGAGGGCACACCGGAAGGCCCGGAGGGCGGCGCGCCCAGGGAACGGGCCGGGAGCCTGTGGGCCGACGCCTGGCGCGACCTGCGCCGCAACCCCGTCTTCATCGCCTCGGCCCTGATCATCGTCTTCCTGGTCATCATCTCGATCTGGCCCTCGCTCATCGCGTCCGGCAACCCCCTCAAATGCGACCTCGCCAAGGCCCAGCAGGGCTCTCAGCCCGGCCACCCCATGGGGTTCAACGCGCAGGGCTGCGACGTCTACACCCGGGTCGTCTACGGGGCACGGGCCTCCGTCACCGTCGGCGTCTGCGCCACGCTCGGCGTGGCGCTGCTGGGCGGGCTGCTCGGCGGGCTCGCGGGCTTCTTCGGCGGGGCCTGGGACGCCATCCTCTCCCGCGTCACGGACATCTTCTTCGCCATCCCCGTGGTGCTCGGCGGTCTGGTCCTGCTCTCCGTGGTCACCAGCAGCACCGTCTGGCCGGTCATCGGCTTCATGGTCCTGCTCGGCTGGCCGCAGATCTCCAGGATCGCCCGAGGCGCGGTGATCACCGCGAAACAGCACGACTACGTGCAGGCCGCGCGCGCCCTCGGAGCCTCCAACTCCCGCATGATGCTGCGGCACGTCGCCCCCAACGCGGTCGCGCCCGTCATCGTCGTCGCCACCATCGCGCTGGGCACCTACATCGCGCTGGAGGCGACGCTCTCCTACCTCGGCGTCGGACTGAAGCCCCCCACGGTCAGCTGGGGCATCGACATCTCGTCCGCCTCGCAGAACATCCGCAACGCCCCGCACATGCTCCTCTGGCCGGCCGGCGCGCTGGCGATCACCGTGCTCGCGTTCATCATGCTCGGCGACGCGGTGCGCGACGCCCTCGACCCCAAGCTGCGCTGAGGAGTCCGCTGCCATGTTGCTCGAAGTGCGCGATCTGCAGGTGGAGTTCCACACCCGGGACGGGGTCGCCAAAGCCGTCAACGGGGTCAACTACTCGGTGTCCGAGGGGGAGACGCTCGCCGTGCTCGGCGAGTCCGGCTCCGGCAAGTCGGTCACCGCACAGGCGATCATGGGCATCCTCGACACGCCACCGGGGAAGATCAGCGGCGGCGAGATCCTCTTCAAGGACCGCGACCTGCTCAAGCTGAAGAAGGAGGAGCGCCGGAAGATCCGCGGCCAGGAGATGGCCATCATCTTCCAGGACGCGCTCTCCTCGCTCAACCCCGTGCTGACGGTGGGGGAGCAGCTCGGGGAGATGTTCGTGGTGCACCGGGGGGCGTCCCGCAAGGAGGCGAAGGCCAAGGCCGTCGAGCTGATGGACCGAGTGCGCATCCCGGCCGCCAAGGAACGCGTCGGCAACTACCCGCACCAGTTCTCCGGCGGTATGCGCCAGCGCATCATGATCGCGATGGCGCTGGCCCTGGAGCCCTCGCTGATCATCGCGGACGAGCCCACCACCGCGCTCGACGTCACCGTCCAGGCCCAGGTGATGGACCTGCTCGCGGAGCTCCAGCGCGAACTGAACATGGGCCTGATCCTGATCACCCACGACCTGGGCGTCGTCGCGGACGTCGCGGACAAGATCGCCGTGATGTACGCGGGCCGGATCGTCGAGACCTCACCCGTCCACGACATCTACCAGGCACCCGCGCACCCCTACACCCAGGGCCTGCTCCGCTCGATCCCGCGCCTGGACCAGAAGGGCCGGGAGCTCTACGCGATCAAGGGGCTGCCGCCCAACCTGCTGCACATCCCGCCCGGCTGCGCCTTCAACCCGCGCTGCCCGATGGCCCAGGACGTCTGCCGCACCGACGTACCGCCGCTGTTCGACGTGGCCGAGAACCGTCAGAGCGCCTGCTACTTCTGGAAGGAGACGCTCGATGCACGCTGATCACTCGGGGCGCAGGGAAGCGCGCCAGGAGGGCGAGGTGGCACGCGCCCTGCTGGCCAAGTCACGCGAGACGAGCGCCCAGGCGGGCAAGGAACCGATCCTGGAGGTGCGCGACCTCGTCAAGCACTACCCGCTCACCCGGGGCATCGTGATCAAGAAGCAGATCGGAGCCGTCAAGGCCGTCGACGGGGTCTCCTTCGACCTGGCGGCCGGCGAGACGCTCGGCATCGTGGGCGAGTCCGGCTGCGGGAAGTCGACCGTCGCCCGGCTGCTCGTGCACCTGGAGGACCCGACGGCCGGAATGATCCGGTACAAGGGCGAGGACATCACCAAGCTGTCCGGCCGCGCGCTGAAGGCGGTGCGCCGCAACATCCAGATGGTGTTCCAGGACCCGTACACCTCGCTGAACCCCCGTATGACGGTGGGCGACATCATCGGGGAGCCCTACGAGATCCACCCCGAGGTGGCCCCCAAGGGCGACCGCCGGCGCAAGGTCCAGGACCTCTTGGACGTCGTCGGTCTCAACCCGGAGTACATCAACCGCTATCCGCACCAGTTCTCCGGCGGCCAGCGCCAGCGCATCGGCATCGCCCGCGGCCTCGCGCTCAACCCCGAGATCATCGTCGCGGACGAACCGGTCTCGGCCCTCGACGTCTCCGTCCAGGCGCAGGTCGTCAACCTGCTGGACCGGCTCCAGTCGGAGTTCGACCTGAGTTATGTGTTCATCGCCCACGACCTGTCGATCGTGCGGCACATCTCCGACCGGGTCGGGGTGATGTACCTGGGCCGGATCGTGGAGGTCGGCACCGACGAGGAGATCTACGAGCACCCCACGCACCCGTACACCCAGGCGCTGCTCTCCGCCGTGCCGGTGCCGGACCCGACGGCGCGCGAGTACCGCGAGCGGATCATCCTGCACGGCGACGTGCCCTCGCCCGCCAACCCGCCCTCCGGCTGCCGATTCCGCACCCGTTGCTGGAAGGCGCAGGAGCGGTGCGAGCTGGAGGTGCCGCTGCTGGCCGTCCCGGCGGTCTTCCGGCTGACGGACACCCCGGCCCGGCACGATTCGGCCTGTCACTTCGCGGAGGAGAAGCGCGTGGTGCCGCCGGAGGGGACGCTGACGCCGGGGGAGGGCGGGCCGGGCCCTGACGTCGAAGAGGTGGACCGGGAGGCCCGCAGGCCCCCCGCGTCCCCGGAGCCGCCGAACCCGCCCGGCGAGGACGAGGCGCCCGGGCCGGACACCGACGACGGGCCGCCGCCCGCCGGCAGCAGCCGGGCCGACTGACCCGCGCACGCGTTAACGCACGGGCAACTCGCGCGTCGCACGTCCGATATACGGACCCGTCACCATGGACGACGTACGGCCGTGCGGGTGCCGTGGACCGGCCGGGGGACGTCAAGTACCCCGGCCGGTCGCCCCACAGGACCGCGCCGTCACGGCCCCCTTGTCGGGAGGCCGGGCTCGGTGGAGTATCGCCGGTGTGATACTCACGCGGGGAGCAAGAGTCACGGGTTCTGTCCTCTGCGGCGTGCTGGCGGTGATCGTCGCGAGCTGGCTCGTACGGGACGTCAGGGCAGTCGAGTTCGGCCAACTGCTGCGGTACTGGGCCGGTTTCCCGGACGCCCGCGCGCACGCGCTGCCCGCGACCACGGCCACGGACGCCGCGCTGCTCGTGGTCTACGTGGTCGCCGCCGTCGCCGCGCTCCGCTCCGCCGTCGCCGCCACGGTGCTCGTCGCCATCGGAGTGGTCACGGTCGCCGTACGGCTGCCCGGACTCTGGAACATCGGCGGCCGCGCGATGGAGTCGGCGTACTCGGACGAACTGCGCACCCGGGCGCTGATCAGTGCCTTCGCCGCCCTCGCGGCGGGCATCGCGCTCCTGATCACCGCCGGGGCCGGGCGGCGTCCGCCGGACGGCTCCTACGAGCAACTGCCCACCCGGCCGGGTCCGGGCGCCTCGGTCACGGCGTTCCTGCTGCTGTGCGCGGCCGGCGCGGTGCTGGCCGCGTGGGAGATCCGCCAGGCCGTGAAGTACCCGGAGCTCGTCCCCGACCGGTACCTGGGCGGCGACCGGCTCACGCACGTGCTGGCCGATCCGCCCGCGGGCTGGGCGAGCGTGCTGACGGCCCTGCTCTGCCTCTTCGCGGGGGTGAGCGCCCTCTCCCACGCCGTGCACTCAAGGCCGTTCGGCCTGGTGGCGGCCGCGCTGCTGCTGACCGGCGGGGTGTCCGGCGTGGCCCTGGCCGTGCACTACGAACTGTTCGACCAGTTCGGTTCGCTGTCGACCGAGACCCAGCTCACGCTGGCCAGCTGGTTCTTCGAGGCGTTCGTCGCCGTCCTGGTGCTCATCGCGCTGGCCCCCAGGGGCTTCGCGGACGTCCCCGGCCCGCCGGCACCGGGGTACGGCTCCGGATACGGGGAGCCGGGGTACGGGCAGCCGGGGTACGGCACCCCGGGATACGGAACACCTGGATACGGCCCCGAGGCGCACCCCGGACCGGAAGACGCCGGCCCGAACCCGGGGCAGCGGCCGCCCGCCCCGGGACCGGGATACGGATACCCGCGGGGCGGCGGCTTCGGACCGCCCCCACCGCCCTCCCAGCCGCCGCCGGGCTGGTAGCGGGGAAGGTCTCCCGCGCGGCCGGGGCCGAGGGCCTACGCGGCCGGGTCCGGCAGGGACCGCTTCAGGAAGTCCACCTGGAGCAGCAGCAGGTTCTCGGCCACCTTCTCCTGCCGGGGCAGATGGGTCACCCCGCTCAGCGGCAGCACCTCGTGCGGCCGCCCCGCGGCGAGCAGCGCGGAGGACAGCAGCAGCGTGTGCGCGACCACCACGTTGTCGTCCACCAGTCCGTGGATGATCATCATCGGCCGGGCCGGCTCTGCGGCGTGCGACAGCCCCTCGTCGGTGACCAGCGAGTTGTCCGCGTACACCTGCGGCTGCTTCGCCGGGTCCCCGAGGTAGCGCTCGGTGTAGTGGGTGTCGTAGAGCCGCTGGTCGGTCACCGGGGCGCCGACGATCGCCGCGTGGAAGACGTCCGGCCGCCGCAGCGCCGCCATGCCGGCCAGGAAGCCGCCGAACGACCAGCCCCGGATGGCCACCCGGTCCAGATCCAGCGGGAACCGCTCCGCGAGCGCGTGCAGCGCCTCCACCTGGTCGTCGACGGTGAGGGCGATGTTGTTCTTGACCGCCTTCTCCCAGCCGGGGGAGCGGCCCGGGGTGCCGCGGCCGTCCGCGACGACCACGGCGAAACCCTGGTCCGCGAACCACTGCGAGGTGAGATGCGTGTTGTGGGTGGCGACCACCCGGCGGCCGTGCGGCCCGCCGTACGGATCCATCAGAACCGGAAGCGGACCATCCGATTCCTTGTACCCGGTGGGGAGCAGCACGGCGCACGGAATCCGCCGTGCGCCCCCTTCGGTGAACTGCGCCCGGACGGACAGCACCGGCTGCTCCGCGTGGTTCGCCACGGTGGTGATCCGCTTGCCGCCCCGGAGCACCTGGGCGGTCGTTCCGGGCCGGTCCGGGGAGGTGGACACCAGCACCGTCACGCCGCCGGCCCGGACCGCGGTATGCACGCCCACGCCCTCCGAGACCCGCTCCACGCCCAGCTCGTTGACCCGGTAGACATGGGTCTCTCCGATCTCCGGCGCGGCCGCCGTCTCCCCTGCGGAGGCCGCCACCAGGATGTCGGAGGCGCCGATGTCCAGCACCGACTGGATCTGCAACTGCGCCCCGGTCAGCAGCCGGTC
Source organism: Streptomyces sp. NPDC104307 (assembly GCF_055584045.1). Lineage (NCBI taxonomy): Bacteria > Bacillati > Actinomycetota > Actinomycetes > Kitasatosporales > Streptomycetaceae > Streptomyces > Streptomyces sp. NPDC104307. The sequence goes on along the minus strand of NZ_JBVJMU010000009.1, from coordinate 72,366 downwards.
ACCGACCGCGAGGACCCGCGCCCCGCCCTCGTCCGCGATCCGGACCAGCCGTCCGTCCGGCGCCCACGCGGGCACCCCCGGGAACAGGTCCAGCCAGACCGGGTCCTCGTCGACGTGCACAGTCCGGGTCGTGCCGGTCTCCGGGTCCACCGCGAGATGCAGCTGGCTCTGCTGGTCACGGGCCTGCACCAGCAGCAGCGGTGCCCCTGCCGACGACCAGTGCACCCGGGCCAGATAGGGGAACCGGGCCCGGTCCCACACCACTTCGGTGCGCTCCCCCGCCAGGTCCACGACGAAGAGCCGCACGTCCGCGTTGGGCGTACCGGCCGCCGGGTACGCGATCTCGGCGGGCCTGCGCTCGGGGTCCGCCGGGTCGGAGATCCACCACCGCCGCACCGGGCTGTCGTCGACCCGGGCGACCAGCAGCCGGTCCGACTCGGGCGACCACCAGAAGCCCCGTGAGCGCTGCATCTCCTCGGCCGCGATGAACTCCGCGAGACCGTAGGAGACCTGCGCGTCCTCCGGCTCCGCGAGCGCCCTGTCCTCCTCGCCGCCGGCCCCCACGACGCGCAGTGCACCCTTGGACACGTATGCGATGTGTCGTCCGTCCGGGGAGGGGCGCGGGTCGATCACCGGACCGGGCACGGGCAGCGCACGCGCCGTGCCCGCCCGCAGCCGGGCGACGTACACCTTCCCGGAGAGCGCGAACGCGGCCAACTCGGCGGCCGCGTCCAGCGCGTAGCCCACGATCCCCGACGACCCCTCGCGGCTCCGCTCGCGCCGGGCCCGCTCCTGCGCCGAGAGCCGCTCCGCCGAACCGCCCAGCAGCACCGCGGGGTCGGCCACCACGCGCTCCCGCGGTGCGCCGTCGCCGGTCAGGTCCAGGGCCCAGAGCTGACTCGCGCTGTCGGTGCCGGAGCCCGAGCGCAGGAAGATCACCCGCTCACCATCGGGTGACACCGTGAACGCCCGGGGTGCGCCGAGGGTGAATCGCATCGTCCGGGCCTGCTGCAGCGGAAAGGTGATCTCTGACGAAGTCATGAGCCGAACCTATCGGCCGGCCCCGGGCCGTGCGCCCCTCGTGCTGCTGTGCCCCGATCAATGCCTTGCCACGGATAGTTATGATCCGTAGCGCTCGGTGGGTATGAACCTGCTGGCTCCATGCGTGCTGCCCGTCCCGACCGTACTGATGGAGGTGAACCGCCGTGGCACTCTCGATTTCGGCGGTGGTGCTGCTGGCGATCGTCGTCTTCCTGCTGGTCCGGAAATCCGGACTGAAGGGCGGACATGCGGTGGTCTGCATGCTGCTCGGTTTCTATCTCGCCAGCTCGTCCATCGCGCCCACGATCTCCGAGGTGACGACGAACGTGGCGGGCATGATCGGAGGCCTCAAATTCTGAGAGCGGCAACCGTCCGCGGTTCGTCGGCGCCCGGTGCGTGGGCGCCGTCGGCCAGGGGGTCCGCAGGCTCGTAGGGTGGTCCCCATGACGGATCTTCCCGCCCGGCGTCTGCTCCTGGTGCACGCGCACCCCGACGACGAGTCGATCAACAACGGCGCCACCATGGCCAGGTACGCCGCAGAGGGCGCCCTGGTCACGCTGGTGACCTGCACGCTCGGCGAGGAGGGTGAGGTCATCCCGCCCGCGCTCGCGCACCTGGCGGCCGACCGGGACGACTCCCTCGGGCCCTGGCGACAGCGCGAACTCGCGGCGGCGATGAAGGAGCTGGGGGTCACCGATCACCGCTTCCTCGGCGGCCCCGGCCGGTTCCGCGACTCCGGGATGATGGGCGCGGAGCAGAACGACCGTCCGGGCGCCTTCTGGTCCGCCGACGTGGACGAGGCCGCCGGGTACCTCGTGGAGGTGATCCGCTCGGTCCGCCCCCAGGTCCTGGTCACCTACGACCCCGACGGCGGCTACGGGCACCCCGACCACATCCAGGCGCACCGGGTCGCGACGCGCGCCGCCGAACTGGCCGCGGACCCCGGGTACCGCGCGGGCTCCGGTGCCCCGCACACCATTGCCAAGATCTACTGGAACCGGGTGCCGCGCACCACCGCGGAGGGCGCCTTCGCGAACCTGCGGGCCACCGCCCCCGACACCTTCCCCGGCATCGCCGCGATCGACGACGTGCCGGGTGTGGTGAACGACACCCTGATCACCACCGAGATCGACGGCACCGCCCACGCGGCGGCCAAGGCCGCGGCGATGCGGGCGCACGCCACCCAGATCGCGCTGAGCGGGTCCTTCTTCGCTCTTTCGAACGATCTTGGCCAGCCTGTTCTCACCACCGAGTACTACGAGTTGGTGAGCGGCGCTCCGGGCGCGGCTCCCGGGACGCGGGAACACGATCTCTTCGCCGGTGTGACGGGAGCGGACCAGTGAGCAGCAGCAGGTCGCGGGCCGCGCGGACCAACGCGCCCCCGAGGGACATTCAGGCCACCGGCCTGGCCGCTCCGCCCAACCCGCGCCGGATCGCCGCCCTGCTGGGCCTCGCGGTGCTCGGCGCGATTGTCGGTATCGCCGGATCCCTGGTCCAACCCGCCTGGTTCCCGGGCGGATTGCTGCTGGCACTGCTGGCGACCGGCGGACTCTTCTACGGGGGCCGGTGCCTCATGGGTACGCAGCCGGGCGCCCTGGTGCCCGCTGCGGGGTGGCTGATTTCGGTCGTAGTTCTGCTGGGTGGCCGCCCGGAAGGGGACTACGTATTCGGTGACGAACTGGGCCTCGTCCTCTTCCTGCTGGGCGGGATGGCCCTCGCTGTGATCTGTGCCACCATGTCGCGCTCACCCCGGCCGGGTGCCGACAGCGGCCGACCTGGCAAGTAATGTGCCACGTCCGATCCCGTAATGCCCCCTGTCCGTCCGGGGGGTGCGCAGTCGTTTCCCCCGGTCGCGGGGTGTCTGTCTGCCGCGGCCAGTATGGTGGTTCGCGCGCCTGGTCGGGTGCTGGACTGCGGCACGGGGGAAGTACGGGCGGCGGAGCCAATCGGGAGAACCTGCTTTGAGTCGTGAAACTGACAGTTCGTCCACCGGGCCCCAGGGCCGCGGGGGAGCCGCGTACCCCTCGGGTACGCCGCCGTACGGATCCCGCCAGTATCCGTCGCTGCACCCTTCTCAGGATGCCCCGGAGGAGACCCCGGAGCCTGCGGACCCGTCCCAGCCGGAAGAGCCGAGGACGGAGACGACGCTGACGACGCGTATCCGGATCAACATCCCCGGCTCGCGTCCGATCCCGCCGGTTGTCATGCGTACGCCCATGAGCGACGCGGACGGCGGCCCCGGCAACGAGCGCACCGGCAACATCCCGCGCCCGGGTCAGTCCGCCTCCAACGGCGCACCGGGCACCCCCGCGGCACCCGGGTCCGAGCCCGGCGAGGGGTCCGCCCCCGCGGCGGAACCCGCCGCGGAGAAGCCGGCCCGGGAGAAGAGCGGCAGCGACTGGTTCGCACCGCGCAAGCCCCCGACGGCCGCCCCGGCGGACGCCTCGGGCGACACCAACGGTGCGGGTTTCTCCGCGTCGGGTTCCGGTGGCGGTACGAACGGTGCGGGTTTCTCCGCGTCGGGTTCCGGCGGTGGTACGAACGGTGCGGGCTTTTCCGCGTCGGGTTCCGGCGGTGGTACGAACGGTGCGGGTTTCTCCGCGTCGGGTTCCGGCGGTGGTACGAACGGTGCGGGCTTTTCCGCGTCGGGTTCCGGGGGCCGGGCGGACGGTCCGGGCGGCGACCGGGGCACCCCGCCCGCCGGTACTCCGCGCGCCGATCTGCCGTATTTCTCGGACGGCCCACAGCGCGCGGGCGAGCCGGGCGCACCGGGCTCCGGCTCCGGCTCCGGCTCCGGCGAGTTCGGAGCGGACGGCCCCGGCGGGCAACGCTCCACCCCGAACCTCGGCATCCGTACGCCGGGTCCGTCCGGGCCCACCACGGGACCGGCCGGCGGCACCTCCCCGCTCACCCCGAACCTCGACGGACCGGGCCCCTTCGCCGGGGCCTTCGCGCCTCGGGACTCCGGACCGGCAGAACCGCAGGCACCCGGTGGCCCCGGGAAGACCGGTGGCCCCGGGGGTGCCGGTGGGGTTCCGCCGCGGATGTCCGACGACACCGCGGTGCTCACCCCGCAGTTCCCGGCCGCAGGACCCGGCTCCGGCTCGGGTGACAACGTCTCGGGTGACACGCTGACCAGCGGCATCCCCGTCGTCCCGGCGGAGCGCCGCACGGCGGGGCCCCAGTCGCCGTTCCAGGGCCCCGATCTCACTCCGAGGATCCCGGACAACCCGATGGGCACCGGACCGGCCGGGCCGGGAGGGTTCGCCGCGCAGGCGCCCGAGCCCGCCGCCCGTACCGCTCCGGAGCCCGCCGCGGCGAAGGCCCCGGCGAAGAAGGGCCGTTCGAAGCTGGTCCTGCTCTGCGTGGCCGCCGTCTGCCTGCTCGTGGTCGCGTACGGCGCCGGGCTGCTGATGAACCACTCCGACGTCCCCAAGGGCACCACCGTCCTCGGCGTCGACATCGGCGGCGGCACCAAGGAGAACGGTGTCGAGAAGCTGGACGCCGCCCTCGGCGAACGGGCCAAGGCCCCGCTCCAGCTGAGCGTGGACGGCAAGAAGGCACAGCTCGCACCGGACAAGGCCGGGCTCTCCCTGGACAGCCAGGCGACCGTGCGCGCCGCGGCGGGCAGTGACTACAACCCGGTCTCGGTCATCGGCTCGCTCTTCGGCGGCAAGCGTGACATCGACCCGGTGATCCCGGTCGACCAGGAGAAGCTGGGCGTCGCGCTGACCGACCTGGCCGGTGCCTCCGGCTCGGCCAGCAACGGCACGATCAAGTTCGTTCCGGGCAAGGCCGTCCCCGTACCCGGCAAGGAGGGCAAGGCACTCGACGCCAACCAGTCGATGGGCTCGGTCCGCGACGCCTACCGCGCCCAGGTCGAGACGGGCCGCTCCGCCACCGTCGAGCTGCCCGTCACCACCCGCCGGCCCACCATCAGCCAGGCCGAGCTGGACCGGGCGATGAAGGAGTTCGCGGAGCCCGCGATGTCCGGCCTGATCACCATCAAGGCCGGCCCCAAGGTGATCCAGTTCGGCCCCGACAGGTCGCTGCCGAAGATCCTCTCGATGGTGGCGGTCGACGGCAAGCTCGTCGACCACTACGACAAGAAGGCCATCGACACCCTCTGTGAAGGCGTCTTCGACGGCATCATGATCACCAAGGGCGACGGTTCGAAGCACCAGCTCAGCGCGGACGACGTGGCCTCCGCCATGAAGGGCGCGCTGCTGGGCAAGACCCCGGTCGAGCGCACCGTCACGATCGACCTGAACGGCAACGGCTGACACCGGCCCGCACCGCGCCACAGGCACCGCCCCCGACCGGATCCCGGCCGGGGGCGGCGCCGTCCGCCCGCCCGGCCCCGGCATCAGGCTTCCGGCACCGCGCAGCGCCCGTCACCCGTCACCCGTACGGCATGACATCTGTCATCCCGGATTCACGACCCGTGACCCTGCCGCGCGCGTACCCCGCTCGGCCAGGCTGGACCCATGACAACCAAAGCTCCAGAAGCCACCGGGGCGAAGACCGCCGTGGTCAGCTTCGACCAGGTCAGCAAGGCGTACGGCGACGTACGTGCCGTGGACGGGCTCACGCTCGACCTGCACCCGGGCGAGACGGTGGCGCTCCTCGGGCCGAACGGCGCGGGCAAGTCCTCCGCGCTCGACCTCCTCCTCGGCCTGCGCACCGCCGACTCCGGTACGGTCCGGCTCTTCGGCACCACCCCGCAGGCGGCCATCGCGGCCGGCCGGGTCGGCGCGATGCTCCAGACCGGCGGACTGATGGAGGAGGTCACCGTCGGGGAACTGGTCGGACTCGTCTGCGATCTGCACCCCAAGCCCTACCCGGTGGAAGAGGTGCTGGCGCGGGCCGGTATCGCCTCGATCGCCGGCCGCATGGTCAACAAGCTCTCCGGCGGCCAGGAGCAGCGCGTACGGTTCGCGCTCGCCACCGCCGGGGCCAACGACCTGATCGTGCTCGACGAGCCGACCACCGGGATGGACGTCACCTCCCGGAGCGCCTTCTGGGCCACCATGCGCGAGCAGGCGGACCAGGGCCGGACCGTCCTGTTCGCCACCCACTACCTCGAAGAGGCCGACGCCATCGCGGACCGCGTGCTGGTCCTGCACAAGGGCCGGATCCTCGCCGACGGCACCGCGGCCGAGATCAAGGCCAGGGCCGGCGCCCGCCGGATCTCCTTCGAGCTGGAGGGCCCGGTCGACGAAGAGGCCCTGCGCGCCCTGCCGTTCCTCTCCGCACTCGACGTCACCGGTCGCCGGGTCCGTATCCAGTCGCACAACGCCGACGCGACCGTGCACGCCGTCTACGGCCTCGGCCTCTACCCGCGCGAGCTCGAAGTCGCGGGTCTCGGACTGGAGCAGGCCTTCGTCGCCATCACAGAGGCCGAGGAGGCCAGGACCCGATGAACACCCTGATCAAGCTCGAAGTGACCCGCACCCTGCGGAACAAGAAGTTCATGTTCTTCTCGATCATCTACCCGTCGGTGCTCTACGTGCTGATCTCCAGCACCCAGAACACCACCGACAAGGTGCCGCACACCGATCTGACCCTCCAGTCCTTCTTCATGGTCTCGATGGCCTCCTTCGGCGCGCTGACCGCCGTGCTGATGGGCAACAGCGAGCGCATCGCCAAGGAGCGCGAGAAGGGCTGGGTCCGCCAGCTCCGGCTGACCGCGCTGCCCAGCCGCGGCTACGTCCTGGCCAAGATCGCCAGCGCCGCGATGGTCACCCTGCCCTGCATCGTGGTCGTCTTCCTGGTCGCCGCCTCCGCCAAGCACGTACGGTTCGACCTCTGGCAGTGGCTGGCCCTGACCGGCCTCATCTGGGCCGGTTCGCTCGTCTTCGCCGCTCTCGGGGTGGCCATCGGCTACATCGCCAGCGGTGACGCGGTCCGCCCGATCACGATGATCATCTACTTTGTGCTGTCGATCCTCGGCGGCCTGTGGATGCCGTCCTCGACCTTCCCGCAGTGGATCCAGAACATCTCCGAGTGGCTGCCCACGCACGCGTACGCTGCACTCGGCCAGTCCGTCGAGATGGGTGGCGCGCCGCATGCCAAGGACATCGCGATCCTCTGTGTCTACTTCCTGCTCTTCGCGGGCGGAGCGGCCTGGCTCTACCGGAAGGACACCCTGAAGGCGTGAACGAGGACGACGAGATGTCCGTGGGCATGGGGCGCCCGCCCACGAACGCGAGACAGGCGGGGACGAAGTTCCTGTGGATCGGCGTCTGGCTCGCGTTCATGAGCGCGCCGGTCAAGGACCTGGTGGACGCCGAGCACACCTCGTGGGCGACCGCACTCGGTGCCCTCGGACTGGTGGTCTTCGTCGGCGTCTATCTGGTCCTGGTCTTCCGCCACACCTCGAAGGCGCTCGACCCCTTCCGGGTCCGCGCTGCTCTCGCCTTCCTCGGGGCCCTCGCGGTCCTGCTGTCTCTGACGCTCGGTGCGCCATGGCTGGTCCTGTTCGTGTACGTGTCGGTCTCCGTCGGCGCCACCCTGCCGCTGCGGGCCGCGCGTTGGCTGATCCCCGCCGTCACCGCCGTGCTGGTGGCCATCGGCACGACCCAGGAACACTCCCGCGAGATCATCACGGCCCTGGCCTTCCCCGCCCTGCTCGGTGGCTTCGCGATGTCGGGCATCCGGCAGATGATCCGCACCACGATCCAGCTGCGCGAGGCCCGCGCCACCGTCGCCCAGCTCGCCGCGAACGAGGAACGGCTGCGGCTCGCCAGGGATCTGCACGACCTGCTCGGCCACTCCCTCTCGCTGATCACCCTCAAGAGCGAACTGGCCGGGCGGATGCTCCCGGGCCACCCGGAACAGGCGGCCGCTCAGGTCGCGGACATCGAACAGGTCAGCCGGCAGGCCCTGGTGGACGTGCGCAGCGCGGTCACCGGCTACCGCCGCCCGACCCTCCCCGGTGAACTGGCCGGTTCCCGGACCGCGCTGGCCGCCGCCGGGATCGCCGCCGCCATCCCGGCCGATCCGCCCGAGGACCTCCCCGAGAAATCGGAGGAGGTGCTCGCCTGGGCCCTGCGGGAAGCCGTCACCAACGTCGTACGCCACAGCGGTGCCCACAGCTGCGAGGTGACCCTCGCTCCGCGCCAGACCCTGGGCGGGCGGGTCCTCGAACTCACCGTCTCCGACGACGGCCGCGGCGCCTCCGGTACGGCACCCGGCAACGGCCTCACCGGCATCGCGGAGCGCCTCGCCACCGTCGACGGGACGCTGGCCACCCGGGCCACCAACCCCCGTTCCGGGAAGGGCTTCACCATCACCCTCAGCGTGCCGGTCGAATCCGACCTAGGATTCCCGGAATGAGCATGATCAGACTCCTCCTCGCCGAGGACCAGTCAATGGTGCGCGAAGCCCTGGCCGCGCTCCTCGGCCTGGAACCCGACATCGAGGTGGTCGCGCAGGTCGCCCGCGGTGACGAGGTACTGGCCGCGGCCAGGGAACACCGGGTCGACGTGGCCCTCCTGGACATCGAGATGCCCGGCATGACGGGCATCGAGGCGGCGGCCGGGCTGCACCGCGAACTTCCCGACGTGAAGGTCGTCGTCGTCACCACCTTCGGCCGCCCCGGCTACCTCCGCCGCGCGATGGAGTCGGGCGCCGACGCGTTCCTGGTGAAGGACGCCCCGGCCTCCCAGCTCGCGGCAGCGGTACGCCAGGTGCTCGCCGGTGAACGCGTCATCGACCCGACCCTCGCGGCCGCCGCCCTCGCGGACGGGGCCAGCCCGCTGACCGACCGGGAGCGCGAGGTGCTGCGCACGGCGGCGGACGGTTCCACCAACGCGGAGATCGCCGCGGTGCTGCACCTCTCCCAGGGCACGGTCCGCAACTACCTCTCGACGGCGATCCAGAAACTGGCGGCGCGCAACCGTGCGGAGGCGGTCCGGATGGCACGGGAGAAGGGCTGGCTCTGAGCGGGAGCCCGGCAACCCGGCCCTGTGCCCCGTGCCCTGTCCTCAAGGCCCTGTCCTCAAGCCGAGTCCGCGGACACGGGCGGGGACACGGGCGCAGTCAGGGGCGGGGCCGGAGACGTCACTGGCCCGGTGACACGAGCCCCGCCTCGTACGCGATGATGACCAACTGCACCCGGTCCCGGGCGTCGAGCTTGGCGAGCAGCCGGGTCAGATAGGTCTTCGCGGTGGCGACACTGATGAACAGCCGCTCCGCGATCTCGGCGTTGGACAGCCCGCTGCCGACCAGCACCAGCACCTCGCGCTCCCGGTCGGTGATCGCGGTGAGCGGCCGCGACGGCGACGCGGAGGCGGGACGGCCCGCGAATTCCTTGATCAGCCGCCGGGTCACGCTCGGCGCGATCAGGGCGTCGCCGGCCGCCACCACCCGGACCGCCGCCAGGATGTCGTCCAGCGCCATGTCCTTGACCAGGAACCCCGCCGCCCCGGCACGCAGCGCCCCGTAGATGTAGTCGTCGTCGTCGAACGTCGTCAGGACCAGCACATGCGTGCTGCCGCCCCCCGCCGTGATCCGCTCGGTGGCCTCGATGCCGTTGAGCCCCGGCATCCGGATGTCCATCACGACGACGTCCGGGGCCAGCTGTTCGGTCAGCAGTACCGCCTCGTCGCCGGTGCCCGCCTCGCCCGCCACCTCGATGTCCGGGAGGTCGGCGATCACCATGCGCAGGGCAGCCCGGATCAGTGGCTGGTCGTCGGCGAGCAGCACCCGGATCGAAACCGGGGCCGTCGCGTCCTGGTCGCTCACGCCGCGTACTCCTCGGGCACCGGCAGCCGGGCCGTCACCCGGAAACCGCCCTCCGGGTGCGGGGCGGCGGTGAACTCGCCGTGCAGCAGAGCGACCCGCTCCCGCATGCCGATCAGCCCGAACCCGCCGTCCGCGACCTTGCCGGGGCCCCGGCCGCCGTCCGCGACCTCGATGGCGAGCTCCTCGCTGCCGTACTCGACGGACACCCGGCAGGAACCGGTTGCCGCGTGCCGCACGACGTTGGTCACCGACTCCTGGATGATGCGGAACGCCGACAGATCGATGTCCGGGGGCAACGGCCGTCGCGCGCCCCGCCATCGGACATCCACCCGGACCCCCGCAGCGGTGGTGGCCCTCGCCAGCCGGTCGACGTCCGCGAGCCCCTCCGTGGGGTGCAGCGGCGCCGCCTTCCGCTCCGGCTCCTCGGGCGCCGACACGTCCTGCCGCAGCGCACCGAGCATCCGGCGCAGCCCCGACAGCGTCTCCCGGCCCGCCGTCTCCACGGCGTGCATCGCCTCGCGGGCGGCGTCCGGCTGGGTGTGCACGACCCGGGCCGCCGCTCCCGCCTGGAGGGCGATGATGCCGACGCTGTGCGCGACGATGTCATGCATCTCACGGGCGATGCGCAGCCGTTCCGTTATGACCGCCTGGTCGGCGGCCCGCGCGGCCAGCCTCTCGCCGTGCCGGCGGGTCTCGTACGCCGAGCCGCCCACCAGCCAGGCGACGACCGCGGTCAGAGCGACGACCAGCTCCGCCGACGTACCGATGCGCCACCCGGCCAGCAGCCGGACGGCCAGGAATCCGGCGAGGACGCCGAGCGACATCAGAAGGGCGGCAAGACCGGTCCGGCGAGACCGGGAGGCGGTGATGAAGTACAGCGCTACATCGGCGGCCAGGAACTGGGCGAGCGGTATCTCCCCCACGCTCAGCGAGAACGTGGCGGTCGTGGCGGCACCCAGCAGAAGCGCCAGGCCGGTCAGCGGACGCCGCTCCATCACCAGGCAGCCGCCCGCGGCCAGGGCCGTGGCGAGCAGTTGGGTCAGCAGACCGTCCCACCGGTACAGCAGCATCCCGGGCCGGACCGAAGGTTCGAACTCCCCCGGCAGCTGTACCCGCACGAGGAACGTGAGCAGCACGCCCGCGTACCAGGCCATGCCCACCCACCAACCCGGCGGTACGCGCTTGAGCAGGGGAACGGAGAGTGAGGGGGACATACGCCGATCGTAGCCACCGCTCTCCCGGCCCGGCATCGGACCACGGTTGTACACCCCTGGCTGACACCCCGCCCCGGCAGGTGTCACCGACGGTCCGATGACGAACGCGGGTGGCGGACGGCACCGTTGGGACCGTGATCGAAGTCAACGCACTGACCAAGCGGTACGGCGCGGCAACCGCCGTCAACAACCTCACCTTCACCGTACGGCCGGGTGAGGTCACCGGATTCCTCGGACCGAACGGGGCCGGCAAGACCACCACCCTGCGCATGCTCCTGGGCCTCGTCGAACCCACCGCCGGAACGGCCACCCTCCAGGGCCGGCCGTTCCGCGACCGCCCGCGCGGGCTGCGCCATGTCGGCGCCCTGCTCGACGCGGGTGACGTCCACGGCGGCCGTACCGCCCACGCCCATCTCGCCGTGCTGGCCCGGAGCAATGGCATCCCGCGTGCCCGGGTGGACGGGCTGCTCTGGGAAGTAGGCCTCGCCGGGGCCGCCCGCCGGCGCATAGGCGGCTTCTCGCTCGGGATGCGCCAGCGGCTCGGCATCGCCACCGCACTGCTCGGCGACCCGCCGGTGCTGCTCTTCGACGAGCCGCTCAACGGCCTCGACCCGGAAGGTGTTCTCTGGGTGCGCGGGCTCTTCCGACGGCTGGCGGCCGAGGGCCGTACGGTGTTCGTCTCCAGCCATCTGATGACAGAGATGGAGCACACCGCCGACCGTCTCGTCGTCATCGGACGCGGCGAACTCATCGCCGCCGAGAGCCTCTCCGCCTTCGCCGCCCGAGGCGCCCGGCTGAGCGTGACCGTGGGGACACCCGACACCGCCGCCCTCACCCCGCTGCTCACCGCCGAGGGCGCCTCGGTGGAACGGGACGGCGACCGGCTCACGGTGACCGGCCTGACCGCCACCAGGATTGGTGAACTGGCCTTCCGGCACCGCGTGATGCTGAACGAACTCACCACGTCCGGCGCCTCGCTGGAGGAGGCGTTCATGGAGCTCACCGCCGACAGTGCCGACTACCTCGCAGGAGACCCCCGATGACCACGGTGAGGACCGCACCCGCGGGCCACGTGATGCAGGACGAGCCCCGCGCCCGCTTCGCTGATCTGCTGGCCGCCGAGTGGCTCAAGATGTGGTCGCTGCGCTCGACCCCCTGGCTGTACGTGATCACCGCCCTGGCCGTCATCGCGTTCAACGCCGGTACGGCGTACGACCATTACAAGTACTGGTACCAGTACGACGGGCAGAGCCGTACATCGTTCGTTGCGAACGGCATACCGCTCGTCGACGCCTTCACCGCGAACTCCGCCATGGTCATGGTTCTGGCCCTGGCCGCGATCGGCGCACTGTCGGTCACCGGCGAGTACGGCACCGGACTGATGCGCACCACGTTCACCGCCGTCCCCGCCCGGCGTTCGGTGATGGCCGCCAAGGTGCTCGTCCTCGCGACGGTCACGACCGTCTTCGGCGCGCTCGTCGCCGCCGCCTCGTTCGCCTCGGCCCAGGCGATCCTCTCCGGCCGCGACGCCTCGGTGTCCCTCGGTCATCCGGACGCGCTGCGCGTCATCGTGGCCTCCGCGCTGCTCGCGCCGGTGGCCGCGCTCGCCGGACTGGCGATCGGCTCGGTGATCCGGCACACCGGGGGCGCCGTCGTCAACTGTGTAGTGCTGCTGCTCCTGCTGCCGATGGTCCTGAGCTCCCGCCGCCACCTGACGGCGGTGCTCCAGCACACCCTGCCCTTCAGCGCGTGGGAGCGCCTGACGAGCACGCAGATACAGCGCTCCAACGACCTCTTCCCGTGGGGGACCGGGGGAGCGTGGACGGTCTACTCTCTCTGGGCACTGGCGGCGGGCGTGCTGGCGGTGCTTGCGGTGCACCGCCGGGACCAGTGACGGCGGCGGGCCGGCCGGACCACTGGTGGCGGAAGACCGGCCGGAACCAGTGGTTGCGGAGGACAGACCGGAACCAGTGGCGGAGGAGGACCGGCCGGTGGCCGCCCGGCGGCCCACTCCTCCCAGCTGCTCAACTCGCCTTCCCTGTAAGTTGTTTCAGAAACATGCTGGAAATCCTTGCGCCACCTCTTGACGTGTCCATCGCTGGAGCGGCAGGCTCCGAACTCCCCCCACGGTGGCCAGGCGCGTGGCTGCCCACGCCGGGTGCGGGCTCCGCCCGTACCCGCGATCGAAGGAGCCGCAGATGAGTTCCCGCGCCGCTCGCGCGACACTGGCCGGACTGCTCGCAGCCGCCGGTATCACCGCCCTCGCCCCCTGGACCTCCCAGGCGACCCCACCGGGCGAGAAGACCGTCACCGCCACCCTGTTCGAGTGGAAGTACGACGCGGTGGCCCGCGCCTGTACCGACTCGCTCGGTCCGGCCGGCTACGGCTACGTCGAGGTCTCGCCCGCCTCCGAGCACATCCAGGGCGACCAGTGGTGGACCTCGTACCAGCCGGTCAGTTACCGGATCGCCGGTCGCCTCGGTGACCGCGACGCCTTCGCTTCGATGGTGGAGAGCTGCCACTCGGCCGGGGTGAAGGTGGTCGCGGACGCCGTCATCAACCACATGTCGTCCGGCTCCGGCACCGGGACCGGCGGCACGGCGTACACGAAGTACGACTACCCCGGGTACTTCCAGGACCAGGACTTCCACGCCTGCCGCAAGGACATCAGTAACTACGGCGACCGCGACGACGTCCAGAACTGCGAACTGGTCGGCCTGGCCGACCTCGACACCGGCAGCGACGCCGTCCGCACGACGATCGCCGGCTACCTCTCCGACCTGCGCGGCCTGGGCGTCGACGGTTTCCGCATCGACGCCGCCAAGCACATGGCGGCCGATGACATCGCCGCCATCAAGGGCAAGATGGCCGACCCCGGATTCTGGGTCACCGAGGTCATCTACGGCGGCGGCGAGGCCGTGCAGCCCGACGAGTACACGGGCGTGGGCGACGTCGACGAGTTCCGCTACGGCGGCCATCTCAAAAGCGCCTTCCAGGGCGGCGGTGTCACCGGCCTGAAGGACATCGCCGACGGCAAGCTGCCGAGCGCGAACGCCCGCACGTTCGTCGACAACTGGGACACGGAGCGCAACGGTTCGACCCTGACGTACAAGGACGGCGCCGCCTACACCCTGGCCAACGTCTTCATGCTGGCCTCGCCCTACGGTTCCCCGAACGTCTTCTCCGGCTACGAGTGGTCGGACAAGGACGCCGGCCCGCCCAACGGCGGCGCGGCGGCCTGCGGCAGCGACGGCTGGACCTGCACGCACGCCCAGACCGCCATCACCGGAATGGTCGGCTTCCACAACGCCGCCGAGGGCGCCCAGCTGACCGACTGGTGGGACAACGGATCGTCGGCCATCGCCTTCGGCCGCGGCGACAAGGGCTTCGTGGCCATCAACAACGGCGACGACGCCCTTGAGCAGTCGTTCACCACGTCGCTCCCGGCCGGCACCTACTGCAACGTGGCCCAGGCGTCCCCGGACGCCTGCGACGGCAACACGGTGGAGGTCGGTGACGACGGCACTGTGACCGCGTCCGTCCCGGCGAAGGGCGCGCTGGCCCTGCACGCCTGAGACGCTCCTGCGGCACATGCACCGCCGCCCGCCGGGCGGGGTCCGGGACCCCGCCCGGCGGGCGGAACGCTCAGCCGGACAGTGCGGCTCTCGCTACAGCGAGGCCGTGGTCTTCGCGCCGCTCGCGCTTCCGTCCAGCCACTGGGACCACGAGAGGTTGAAGGACGCGTAGCCGTTGTCGGCGGACGCCTTGGCGCGCGGGGAGCCGGTGACCGTGACGGGGTCGCCCTGCTTCACCTGGCCGTAGAACCACTTCGCGTCGGCCAGCGAGAGGTGCACGCAGCCGTGCGAGCCGAGGGCGCTGCCGCTGCCCGGGTTGGTGTCACCGGTGGAGAAGTGGACGTAGGTGCCCGACTGGGTGAGGTGGATGTCCCAGGGGAGGGTCAGGTCGTAGTAGTTCGCATCGCCCTTGTTGCAGCTGATGCCGACGCTGCAGGACGTCATGTGGACCTTCTCCTGCTTGTCGATCACCGCCATCGTGCCGTTCCAGGTCGGGTACTGGGCGCTGCCCGCGTTGATGGAGAGCGTGCGCACCGTGGCACCGTTACGGGTGACCTTCATGGTGTGACCGGTGACCGAGGCGTCGGCCCGGACGTCGTCGCCGATGGTGAAGGAGTGGGTGTAGCCGTGCGTGCCGTAGCGGCCGCTGCCGTTGGAGACGTCCTTCAGATCGGCGTCGATGCGCACCTTGGTGCCGGACTTCCAGTAGTTCTGCGGACGCCAGTCGACCCGCTTGTCGCCCATCCAGTGCCAGGCACCGGTCGTGGGGACGGACGCCGAGATCTTGAGGTGCTTCTCGATGTTGGAACGGGCCGAGGTCGCCACCGGGTTGGTGAAGACCACGGAGACCGGCATGGCGACGCCGACCGTCGCCTTGTCCAGTGGCGCGATCGTCTCCAGCAGCATCGGCGGACCCGTGGGATGCGTGTGCGACGGCGACGGGTGCGCGCTCGCGGACGCCCCGCCGGAGGAGCCGCCCTTCCCGTTCCCGGAGTCGGCCGAGGCCGATCCCTTGCCACCGCAAGCGCTCGTCCCCGCGAGTACCGCGCTCACCAGCAACGCGATCCCTATAACGCCCTTGCCCCGCCGCATGTCCTGCTCCGCTCGCATCACTACTTCAAGGATTCAACATTTATAGAGACATGGAGTCGGCCCGGCGCGGTTGCGGATGGTGTGTAAAGCGCGTCCCAAGTCCGCTACCGGAAGGGGCGCCTGGGCGCGAGGAGACGGCCGAAAGCGGCGGAGAGCGGCAGAAAAACACAAAGGCAAGGAGAAGAGCTCTCCTTGCCACTCTTAACTTATAGCGCACAGGGGGGCTTGCGGCAAGGCCCGGTCCAGGGCGCAGAATCATCGCTCGTCACCGCGGCCCGCGGACAACGGCGGCCGCGCGTGTGTCGCTGCCGACGTGGGCGGGACACGGTGACGTCGAATCAGTGGAGGGACCGGCAGCGCGGTCGCAGGAGTGCGCACCGCTCGGCTCGTCGAAGGGAAAACAAGCAGGAATGATGGCGATGAACGAGCAGTACGTGCTGGATCTTCAAGACGTCGACGAGACGCGGACCGAGGCCGTCGGCGGCAAGGGCGCGCATCTGGGCGCGCTGTCGCGGATCGAGGGCGTCCGGGTGCCGGACGGTTTCTGCGTGACGACGGACGCCTTCCGGCGGATCATCGAGCGGGCACCCTCGGTCGACGCCCTGCTCGACCAGCTCTCGCGGCTGGAGCCGGACGACCGGGAGGCGGTCCGCACCCTCAGCGCGGAGATCCGCCGCACCATCGAGGAGATCCCCGTCCCGGACGGTCTCGCGACGGAGATCACCCGCGCGCTCGGCCGGCTCGGTGCGGGGGCCGCCTGCGCCGTCCGGTCCAGCGCGACGGCGGAGGACCTGCCGACGGCCTCGTTCGCAGGGCAGCAGGACACGTATCTGAACGTCGTGGGGGCGGCGGAGGTCATCCGGCACGTCAGCCGGTGCTGGGCCTCGCTGTTCACCGAGCGGGCCGTCGTCTACCGGCGGCGGAACGGCATCGACCACGGCACGGTCGAGATGGCCGTGGTCGTGCAGCGGATGGTCCTCCCGGAGGCGTCCGGCATCCTGTTCACGGCCGACCCCGTCACCGGCAACCGGAAGACGGCCACCGTGGACGCCGGCTTCGGCCTCGGCGAGGCCCTGGTCTCCGGCCTGGTGAACCCGGACGTTTTCACGGTGCGGCACGGCGAGGTCGTCGCCAGGACGATCGCCGCTAAGCAACGCGCCGTTCACGCCCTGCCCGGCGGCGGTACGCGGGAAGTGGAGATCGACCCCCGGCAGCAGGAGCGGCCCGCGCTGACGGATGAGCAGGCCGTGCGGCTCGTAGCCCTCGGGCGACGGATCGAAGCGCACTTCGGCCGCCCGCAGGACATCGAATGGTGCCTGGCCGATGACGACTTCCAGGTCGTCCAGAGCAGGCCGATCACGACGCTGTTCCCCGTCCCGGACGCCGATGACCAGGAGGATCACGTCTACGTCTCCGTCGGCCATCAGCAGATGATGACCGACCCCATGAAGCCCCTCGGGTACTCCATGTGGCAGCTGACCGCCATGGTGGCGATGCACGAGGCGGGCGGGAGGCTGTTCGTCGACGTCACCCAGCGCCTCGCCTCACCCGAGAGCCGCGCCGCCCTGCTGGACGTCATGGGGAAGGGTGATCCGCTGGTCAGGGACGCCCTGGAGACCGTCCTCGACCGCGACGGCCTGCTCCCGCCGGCCCCGGACGCGGCCCCCGCCGGCCCGTCGGCGCACGGGGACGCCGTCCCGGACGGGCCGGAGCCGGAGATCGTCCCCGAGCTGATCGAGCGCAGCCGGGGATCCGTCGCCGCCCTGGAGCGCGACATCCGGACGAAGAGCGGGCCCGAGCTGTTCGACTTCCTGCTGGAGGCCTTCGAGGAGCACAAGCGGGTCCTCGGGGACCCGCTGAACTTCCGGGCGATCATGGCGGGAATGGAGGCCACCTGGTGGCTCAACGACCAGCTGCTGGAGTGGCTGGGCGAGAAGAACGCGGCGGACACCCTGACCCTGTCCGCTCCCGGCAACATCACCTCGGAGATGGGGCTGGCGCTGCTCGACGTCGCGGACGTGGTCCGCCCCCGGCCGGCGGTCGTGGCGTTCCTGCGGGAGGCGGACTCCGTGGATGACGCGGTCTTCCTGGACGAGCTGGCGAAGGTCCCGGGCGGGCCCGAGGCGCGCGAGGCCATCGAGGGCTACCTCGGCCGGTACGGGATGCGCTGCGCGGGCGAGATCGACATCACGCGGCCGAGGTGGAGCGAGTGCCCCACCACCCTCGCACCGGCGATCCTCGACAACGTCCGGAACTTCGCGCCGGGCGCCGCCGAACGGCGCTTCGAGCAGGGGCGGCAGAAGGCGCTTGAGAAGGAGCGGGACGTGCTGACCCGGCTGCGGGCCCTGCCCGACGGGGACCGGAAGGCCGACGGGACGAAGCGGATGATCGACCGGGTCAGGGCCTTCATCGGGTACCGGGAGTACCCGAAGTACGACATCGTCCGCCGCTACTTCGCCTACAAGCAGGCCCTGATGGCGGAGGCGGAGCGGCTCGTGCGGGCCGGGGTGCTGGCCGAGCGGGAGGACGCCTTCTACCTGACGTTCCAGGAACTCCGCGACGTCGTGCGCTCGGAGGTGGCCGATCACCGGCTCATCGGCGAGCGCGAGGACGCGTACCGCTCGTACGTGGCGCTCACCCCGCCCCGGGTGCTCACCTCCGACGGTGAGGCGGTCAGCGGGGCGTACCGGCGCGACGACGTGCCGGACGGCGCCCTGGCGGGTCTGCCGGTCTCCGCCGGGACCGTCGAGGGCCGCGCCCGCGTCGTCCTCGACATGGCGCAGGCCGATCTCGAAGCGGGCGACATCCTGGTCACGGCCTTCACGGACCCCAGCTGGTCGACGCTGTTCGTCGGCATCGCCGGCCTGGTGACGGAGGTCGGCGGCCTGATGACGCACGGCGCGGTGATCGCCCGGGAGTACGGACTGCCGGCCGTCGTGGGCGTGGCGGGGGCCACCGGACTGATCAGGGACGGTCAGCGGATCCGCGTGCACGGAACCGACGGGTACGTCGAACTCCTGCCCTGACCGGCGCGGACGCCCGCGACAGCCCGGACGCCCGCGACAGCCCGGTCGCCCGGCAGCGGTGTGCCCCGTCGTGTGTATCGACGGGGCACACCGCTGTCAGGGCTGTGTCGGGGGTCCTCCTACGGGAAGGACACCACCTGCGACGGGACGGTGTCCGTGCCCGACGTGGGCGAACCCGTGTCGTTGATGACGTGGTCGTACTGGCCCTGGCCGCCGAGCGAGACGACGAGCAGGTCGTGGAACTTGACTCCGGGCTTCACCGGGGCCTCGAAACCGTGGCCCTGGACGATCGTCGGGTCCACGTTGTAGTAGCAGTAACTGCCCAGGCCCCAGCCCTCGTGAGTGGTGACGGAGTCGTCGACCTTGTAGGCCGCGAACCCCTTGGTGTCACCGTTCTGGATGGCCGCCTGGTTGGGGGCGTCGTACGACTTCTCGTTCTGGAAGAAGATCGTCTTGCCGTTCTCACCGGACCAGCGCACGTCGTACTTGTTGAAGTGCTCGACGAACAGTCCGGTGGCCAGGACGTTGTCACCGTTGACCTGGAGGCCGTAGTCGGACCGGTTGGTCTCCCAGCCGACTCCGTCTCCGTGGTCGGCGCGCCACAGCCAGGTGTGGTCGATGATCGTGTCGTTGCTGTTGATCACCATGGCGGTGGTGGCCTTGCCGGCCCCCGCGCCGCCGACCCGGGCGAACACGTCCTGGAGGGACGTCGGGTTGTCCGCGTGGCTCGTGGTCGAACCCTCGGTGCCGACCTCGATCAGTGACTTCGAGTTGGTGGTACCGGCGTCGACGAGCAGACCGGCGAGCTTCACGCCGTCCACGTCACCGACCTTGATCGCGGTGACCCCGTTGTCCGGGACGATCGTGGCCAGTCCCAGACCGAGCGCCACGGTGTTGGCACGGTCGATGTTGATGGTCTGGTCGACGTGGTAGACACCGGGCGTGAACAGCAGGTGCAGACCCTGCTCGACGGCCGCGTTGATCGTCTCGGCGGTCGCGCCGGGCTTCACCACGTAGAACTGGTCCAGCGGTATCGACTCGCCCTTGGGCGCGCCGTTGGCCCACGAGACACCGCGCGCGTTGGTGCGCTTCTCGGGGACGAACACCTTGTAGTCGTCGCCGTCCAGGTACAGGAACGGCTTCTCGCGGGAGACCGGGGTGTTCTCCAGCGTGGTGTACGGCGGCTCCGGGAAGCTCTGGGCGGGGGCGCCCTCTACGCCGGAGAACGTCATGTTCCAGACGCCGTTGCCCCAGCTGCCGATCGAGCTGTCGCGGGTGTACCACTGCTGCTGCGAGTACGGGCCGACCTGGCCGTCGATCTTGCTGTCGGCGATGTACCCGCCGCTCGCCCAGCCGTAGCCGTCGGGGGCCAGGTTCAGCCCGCCCTTGACGTGCATCCGGCGGAACGGCGCGGCCTGCGAGACGGCCCAGCGGTCGGTGCCGCTGACCGGGTTGAGCGCCAGGTTCTCCGCAGAGCGCCAGAAGTTCTGGGTGGCGTTGCCGTCGAACCAGCCCGCGTCCACGGTCACATCACCGTTGAACGTGGTGTCGTCGGGGTTCAGCCCGAGACCGGCGATCGAGGTGTAGAACCCGATCTGCGCGTTGAGGTTGTCGTACGTGCCCGGCTTGAACATCAGCGCGTAGCGGCCGTCACCGAACTGCGCCGACTCCTGCTTCTTGAACACCTCGTCGACCTTGGCCTGGATGTCAGGCATCGACGGGTCGAACACCATCACGTTGGGACCGAGGTCGCCGCCGCCCTCGATGGCCTTCGCGTCCGCCCCGAAGGCGTTCTGCGCGGTGGGGACGGCCATGAGGAGCGAGATGGCGAACGCGGCGAACCCGAACGTGCGGGTACGTCGCCTGCGGCGGGGTGCGGTGGGGGGCGCCATGGGCGTCTCCGTGGGGGGAGCATGCATAGACGTACGTCTCCTGAGTCGTGGTACGGGTGACACGACGAGCTTCCCGGAGAGCCCGTGAGAGCGCTCTCCGACGGGAGTTGATGCTTCCGCCGTCACCCGGGAAACGTCAAGAGGTGTGCATCAAGAGCCTCACCCGAACCGCCTGTGCGCAACAATTAACGTCGGCAGAAAGGCAATTGACCCGTTCTGGGATCAGTTCCGGGTGCGGTTGACTTTAGGAGTTGATGTTCGTCGGCGTGCCTCACGGGCGGCCGTGATCCGGGTCCCGGGTTCCGGTTTCCGGACGCGGACCTGGCCGGCACCTTGGTCAGGTGGGGTGCCGGCCAGGGGATCTGGGGGTGCGGGTCAGGAACTCCCGCCCGTGCCCCGCGTGATGCGGGCGATGGCCTCGACGGTCAGGGCACGCTCGTGCGGTTCGGTCTCCAGGGCGCGGTGGATGGACAGGCCCTCGATCAGCGCGTCCAGCTGCCGGGCCGTCGCCGGGTCGAAGTGCCACTCCAGTGCGCGCCGGCTCCGGCGCATCCACTCCCGGGTCAGTTCGCGGTAGGCGGGTTTCCGGGCCGCGAGCGTGTAGAGCTCGTGGGTGAGGACCAGTTCGCGCTGATTCCCGCTCGACAAGTGGTGAACGAGACCGGCCACCGCCTCGCGGGCCTCGTCGGGCGATTCCGCGGCGCCGAGCCGCTCCTCGAACACGGCGATGATGCTGCTGGAGAAGCGGACGAACGCCTCCCGCAGCAGCTCGTCCATGCCGCCGAAGTGGTACGTCATCGATCCGAGCGGCACCCCGGCGCGGGCGGCGACCTTGCGGTGCGACGTCCCGGCGACCCCCTCCTCCGCGATCAGGTCGAGCGCGGCGGTGATGATGCGCTCCCGCCGCTCGGGGTCGTTCCTGCCGGTCGCCACGGTGCTTCCTCTGCTGGAGGGCTGGATTTCTGGGCTAGATCGAACGGATCACCCGGGCCGGGTTGCCCACGGCGACCACGTCGGCGGGGACGTCCTTCGTCACGACGGCTCCGGCGCCGATGACGCTGTTGTCCCCGATGGTCACCCCGGCGAGCACGATCGCTCCGCCGCCGAGCCAGACATTGTCCCCGATCGTGATCGGCTTGGCCGCTTCCAGCTTGTCGCGGCGCGGCTCGGGCTCCACCGGGTGGGTCGGGGTGAGCAACTGTACGTTCGGTCCGATCTGGCAGTCGCGGCCGATGGTGATCGGGGCCACGTCCAGGGCGGTGAGGTTGTAGTTGATGAACGTGTCCTCGCCGACCGTGATGTACGTGCCGTAGTCGACGTACAGCGGCGGCCGGATGTGTGCGCCCGTGCCGACGGAGCCGAGGAGTTCGGCGACCAGGGGCTGCGCGGCGTCGGCGTCCTCCGTGTACGCCGCGAGGTACCGGGCGGCGAGGCGCACGGCTCGCTGCTGGGCCTTCGCGATGTCCGGATCATCGGAGATGTAGAGGTCTCCGGCCAGCATCCGCTCATGGTTGGTACGGGGGTCTCCCGCGAAGTGATCCTTCATGCGTACGATCGTACACTCAAGGCGTACGATCGTACGCTCCTGATGTCGTCCTTCCTCGAACCGTCTGCTGAGGCCCCGCTGCCATGGATGCCGCTACGCGCCGCTGGCGTACCGCCCTGTTTCTCTTCATGCTCGCCGCAGGTGTCGGAATGGCGTCCTGGGTGGCCCGCACCCCGGCCGTCCGGGACGGGCTCGACGTCTCCACCGGCTCGATGGGCCTGGTCCTGTTCGGGCTGTCCGTCGGCTCGATGGCCGGTGTCACCTCCTCGGGCCCGCTCGTACGCCGGTACGGCGGCCGGGCGGCGATCGGCATCGGGGCGTCGCTGATCGTCACCGGGCTCCTGGTCGTCGCCGCGGGCACCGGCCTCTCGCTGGCCGCCGGTGTCTTCGGCGGACTCGCCCTGTTCGGCGGCGGGATGGGGCTGGCCGAGGTCGCGTTCAACATCGAGGGCGCGGCCGTCGAGGGCGTCATCGGCCGGCCCGTACTGCCCGTGCTGCACGGCTGCTTCAGCCTCGGCACCGTGGTCGGTGCGCTGCTCGGCATGGGGCTGACCGCGGCCGCGTTCCCCGTCGGGTGGCACCTCACCGTCATCGCGGTGCTCATAGCCGCCGCCGCGGTCCGGGCCGTCCTCGCGATCCCGCACGGCACGGGAAAGGAGGAGGCGGCCGAGACCGCGGGACCGGGCGGACTGCGCGGCCAGTTGGCGGTGTGGCGGGACCGGCGCCTCGTCCTGATCGGGATGATCGTGCTGGCCATGGCCTTCGCGGAGGGCGCCGCGAACGACTGGCTGCCGCTGCTGATGGTGGACGGCTACGAGGTGAGCGCCACCGCCGGGTCCCTGACCTTCCTGGTCTTCGCCTCCTCGATGACCCTCGGCCGCTTCGCGGGCGGCCCCCTCCTGGAGCGCTTCGGCCGGGCCCGGACCGTCCGGATCAGCGCCCTCTGCGCCGCGCTGGGCCTGGCGGTGGTGATCGTCGCGCCGAGCCCGGCCATGGCGGGCGCCGCCACGGTGCTGTGGGGGCTGGGCGCCTCGCTCGGATTCCCGGTCACCGTGTCCGTGGCGGGCGACCACCCGCACGACGCGGCGGCACGGGTCGGCGCCGTCTCCACCGCGGGTTACCTCGCCTTCCTCGTCGGCCCGCCCGGACTCGGCTTCCTCGCCGACCACATCGGACTCCGGCTCGCCATGACCGTCGTCCTCGCGTTCCTGATCGTCGCCGCGACGCTGACCGGGGCGCTCGGCTCAGGCCGGAGCGCCGCGGAGGAGCCGGCCCCGGTCACCCCATAGCGCCGGGCTCCTCGTCCCACAGCGCGGTGCTGTGCGCCGCGACCCGTGCGCCGATCCGGGCGAGCGCCTCCCCGGCCGGCTGCGGGTCGAGCCGGCGCCCGTCGCGCAGGCGCAGCGCGACGCGGTCGTCCGCGGCCTCCGCCGCGCCGATGACCGCCTGGTACGGGACGAGCCTGGCCTCCCGGATACGGGCGCCCAGGCTGCCGCGCTCCCGGCCGCTGACCTCGGCTCGCAGCCCGAGCGCGGTGCAACGGGCGGCGAGCGCCTCGGCGTTCGGGAGTTCGGCGTCCGAGACCGGCAGGATCACGATCTGGGTGGGGGAGAGCCAGCCGGGGAACGCGCCGCCGTGCTGCTCGATGAGGTGGGCGACGGCCCGCTCGACGCTGCCGATGATGCTGCGGTGCACCATGACCGGCCGGTGTTTCGCCCCGTCGGCCCCGATGTAGTGCAGATCGAACCGCTCCGGCTGGTGGAAGTCGATCTGGACGGTGGACAGGGTCGACTCGCGGCCCGCCGGGTCCGCGACCTGGACGTCGATCTTCGGCCCGTAGAACGCGGCCTCGCCCTCGGCCGACTCGTAGGGCAGCCCGGACGAGTCGAGTACCTCGGTCAGCAGAGCGGTGGAGCGCCGCCACATCTCCGGCGCGGCGACGTACTTCCCGCCGGGCCCCGGCAGCGAGAGCCGGAAGCGGACCGGCCGGATGCCGAGTGCCTCGTACGCCCGGCGGATCATGCCGAGCGCGGCCCGCGCCTCCCCGGCGACCTGGTCCAGGGTGCAGAAGATGTGCGCGTCGTTCAACTGGATGGCGCGCACCCGGGTCAGCCCGCCCAGCACGCCGGAGAGCTCGGAGCGGTACATGCCGCCCAGCTCGGCCATCCGCAGCGGCAGCTCGCGGTAACTGTGCGAACGGGAGCGGTAGATCACCGCGTGGTGCGGGCACAGGCTCGGCCGCAGCACCACCTGCTCGCCGCCCAGGTCTATCGGCGGGAACATGTCTTCGCTGTAGTGCGACCAGTGCCCCGAGATCTCGTACAGCTCCCGCTTGCCGAGCACCGGCGAGTACACGTGCCGGTAGCCCGCCAGCCGCTCCGCGCTGCGGATGTACTCCTCCAGGGTGTGCCGCAGCGCCGCGCCGTCGGGCAGCCAGTACGGAAGTCCCGCGCCGATCAGCGGGTCGGTGTCGAACAGTTCCAGCTCGCGGCCGAGCTTGCGGTGGTCGTGCATGGCGGTCTCCTCGCGTGGGGAGGGGCGAGTCACCGCAAGCAGAAGCCCCGGGGCACTCGCCCCGGGGCTTCGGACTGGTCAGCAGTCAGCGCGCCGGGACACTCTCCGGCGTCGTCGTCACAGCGGCACGCTTCATGCGGGGGACGCTAGCAGGGACCCCCGGCGCCCCGCGCGCGGATTTCCGCGCCCCGCGCGTGAGCACGGCGGTCAGCCCTTCTTCGACGAGTCGAGGTGGGCGAACACGACCACGTTGTCCTCGTAGTCCTTGACGGTCCTGTCGTAGTTGCCGCCGCAGGTGATCAGACGCAGCTGGGCGTCCGGGGTGTCGGCGTACACCCGCTTGTCGGGGAACTTCGCCTTGCTGAACGTCTCGACGGTGTCGACCTTGAACGTGGCCACCGTGCCGTCCGTGCGCGTGATGTCGACTGTCGCGCCGGGTTGCAGGAACCGCAGCTGCAGGAAGATCGCGGGCCCGGTCGTCGTGTCCACGTGACCCGCCACGATCGCGGCCCCGCGCTCGCCCGGCGTCACGCCGTCCTTGAACCAGCCGGCCAGGTTCTTGTCGTTCGGAGGAGGGGCGTCGAGCCGGCCGGAGGAGCCGATCGACAGGGGCGTGAACGGCGCGTCCACCGCGATGGCCGGGATCCGCAGCCGCTTCGGCTCGGAGCGGGGCAGGGACGGTCCCGGGTCTGCCGTCTCCGGGGCGGCGGAGGCCGACGCGGGCGCGGGGGCGGCGGGCGCGGCGGCCGCGGGTGGGGCGGGTGGTTTGTCGTCGGGCGCGGAGCCGACCGAGTTGTAGATGAGCAGCATGCCGAGACCGGCCGCCGCGGCGGGCCAGAGCAGGGCGCGGCCGAGGGTGACGGTGTCGGAGGCGGTCCGGGAGGAGGGTGAACCGGGCGACTGCGGGGCGGCCATGGGAACGAGCCTTTCGTCTGCGCGGGACAGCGGTGGCGAGGGTGCGGGAGTGCGGGAGTGCGAGGGACCGGGGGAGTGGAGGCGCGGGGAGCGGGGAAACGAAGGCGCCGCGGCCGCCGCCCGGAGGGACGACGGCCGCGACAGTGGAGCTACCGGCCGGCAGTGCGGTCGGGTCAGGCCATCGCACCGCCCGTCGCCTGGCGGCGACGCAGCTTGTAGGCGCCGACGCCGACGCCACCGAGCAGCAGCAGCGAACCGGCCGCGAGACCACTGCCGGTCATCGCCATCGCGCCACCACCGGTGTGCATGCCGCCGCTGGGCTTGTCCTTCTTCCAGCCCTCGTCGTCCGACTTGCCGTGCTCATCCGACTTGCCGCGCTCGTCCGACTTGCCACCCTCCTCGTCGTTGCCCGGCTGCCACTCCTTGACGACCGTCATCGACAGGGCGCCGCCGCCGGTGTGCATGCCGCCGCGGGGCTTCTCCTTGTCCTCGTCCTTGTACTTGCCGCCCTCGTCGTCGTTGCCGGGCTTCCACTCCTTGGCGACCGTCATCGACAGCGCGCCGCCGCCGGTGTGCACGCCACCGTGCGGCTTGTCCTTCTTCCAGCCCTCGTCGTCCGACTTGCCGTGCTCATCCGACTTGCCGTGCTCATCGGACTTGCCGTGCTCGTCGCGGTCGCCGGCGACCGTCATCGACAGGGCGCCGCCGCCGGTGTGCACGCCACCGTGCGGCTTGTCGTTGTCCTCGTTCTTGTACTTGCCGCCCTCGTCGGACTTGCCGTGCTCCTCGCTCCTGGAGGAGGAGCCGCTGTCGTGACCCCCGTCGTTGGAGACGGCGATGGCGTAGGCGGAGGGAGCGGTGACCGTGAGGACCGCCGTGACGGCGGCCGAAGCGAACAGTGTGCGGGCAGAGCGCATCTGAACACATTTCCTTTCGTCGCGACTGCGAGGAGTGACGGAATGCCGACTCGTAGTGGCGCAGTGGCTACGTGATCCACCGTCAGCCGGAACGCCGGGGCGCGCCATCGGAGAGCGCCGCATTGGAGCTAAGCCATGGGCTCATCGAGTGGCGGAGCACGGATAATCACCCGTTGGACGGCACGCCGCGCCGGGGCGAGGTTTGGACTTTTTCCGGACCGGTCGTCCGCTGACAGTTCCTCACCGTGCCGGAGGCCGGTCCGCGGCCCGGTAATCCGGTTGCACCGTCGTCGGCCCGGCTGCTGTACTCACCGCACAAGCCGACAGAGCCAGGAGACTTCCATGCGCCGATCTCACGTGTTCGTTCAGACGGGAATTCACACCGAAACTGAGAACATGGAGTTCTGTGCACACGCTGAATCTCGGCATTCTGGCGCATGTCGACGCCGGTAAGACAAGCCTGACGGAGCGGCTGCTCCACACCGCGGGAATCATCGACGAGCTGGGCCGCGTCGACGACGGGAACACCCGGACCGATTCCCTCGCGCTCGAACGGCGACGCGGCATCACGATCAAGTCCGCGGTCGTCTCGTTCGATATCGACGACGTCACCGTCAACCTGATCGACACCCCCGGTCACCCGGACTTCATCGCCGAGGTGGAACGGGTGCTGAGCGTGCTCGACGGCGCCGTGCTGGTCATCTCCGCCGTGGAGGGCGTCCAGGCGCAGACCCGCGTACTGATGCGGACGCTCCAGCGGCTGCGCATCCCGACACTCGTCTTCGTGAACAAGACCGACCGCGCCGGAGCCCGGTACGAGCAGGTGCTGCGCGGCATCACGGAGAAGCTCACGCCGAACGCCGTCGCGATGGGCCCGGCCGTCACCGGTCTCGGCACCCGCGACGCGCGCTCCCCGTCCTACGCGGCCGATGACCCCCGGCTCACCGGCCGGCTGACGGACCTGCTGACCGAGCACGACGACGAGCTGCTGACCGCGTACGTGGAGGGTGGCGACAGGCTGGCGCCCGGCAGGCTCCACGAGGAGCTGGCAGCCCAGACCGGGCAGGCACTCGTCCACCCCGTGTACTTCGGCTCGGCCGTGACGGGCGCCGGAATCGCCGCGCTGGCCGACGGGGTCAAGGAACTGCTGCCCGGCGCGCGCGCCGACGCCGACGGGCCGGTCTCCGGCACCGTCTTCAAGGTCGAACGCGGACCGGCGGGCGAGAAGCTCGCATACGTCCGGATGTTCTCCGGCACCGTGCGCACCCGCGACCGGCTGCCGTTCGGGCGCGGACCGGGTGCTGCCCGTGAGGGCAGGGTGACCGGGATCAGCGTCTTCGCAGGGGGTTCGGACGTTCCCCGTCCATCGGTCGGACCGGGGCGCATCGCGAAGCTCCGAGGGCTGGGTGACATCCGGATCGGAGACGCGGTCGGTGTCGCACCGGAAGGGGCCCGGGAACACCATTTCGCCCCGCCCACCCTGGAATCCGTCGTGGTACCGGAAGCGCCCGCCTCCAGGGGCGAACTGCACTTCGCCCTCGCGCAGCTCGCCGAACAGGATCCGCTGATCGATCTGCGGCAGGACGACATCCGTAAGGAGGTCTCCGTGTCGCTCTACGGCGAAGTACAGAAGGAAGTCATCGAGGCGACGCTCGCGGAGGAATTCGGTATCGACGTCACCTTCCGCGAAACCACGACCATCTGTCTGGAACGGCCTTCCGGTACCGGTGCGGCATTCGAGATCATCGCCAAGGACGACAATCCCTTTCTCGCGACGGTCGGCCTGCGCGTCGACCCCGCCCCGGCCGGCAGCGGGGTGGACTACCGGCTGGAGGTGGAGCTCGGCTCCATGCCGTACTCCCTGATGCGGGCGGTCGAGGAGACCGTGTTCGAAACGCTCGGACAGGGCCTGAACGGATGGCAGGTGACCGACTGCACGGTCACCATGACGCACTCCGGCTACTGGCCCCGGCAGAGCCACGCGCACGGCACGTTCGACAAGTCCATGTCGAGCACCGCCGGGGACTTCCGCAGCCTGACCCCGCTGGTCCTGATGACCGCGCTCCAGCGGGCGGGCACCACGGTGTACGAGCCGATGCACCGGTTCAGGCTGGAACTGCCCGCGGACGCGCTCGGCCCGATCCTGCCGGTCCTCGCCCACCTGACGGCCGTACCGGGCCCGCCGTCCCTGGACGGCGCGAACTGCGTACTGGAGGGCGAGATCCCGGCGGCCAGGGTGCATGAACTGCAGCAGCGGCTTCCGTCGCTGACCCGGGGCGAAGGGCTGCTCGAATCCGCGTTCGCCTCGCACCGTGCGGTCGTCGGCTCCGTCCCGAGCCGCTCCCGCACCGACCACAACCCGCTCGACCGGAAGGAGTACCTGCTGCACGCGGCGCTGCGGGGACCGGGCCCGTCCGGCGGCTGACAGCGCGCGGGGCGGACCGCGGCCCCCCGGTTCAGCCGGGGCGACCTCAGTTCAGCCGGGCACGGGCCGCCCGCGCGCTGCGCCGGACCGCCTCCGCGGCCTCCGGCTCGACGTCCGAGACCACGTCCGCGTACTCCTCCAGCTCCGCCGCCCCGCGCAGGAAATCCCCGCTGCGGACCAGCAGCTGGGCCCGTTCGTAGCGCAGCCGGGCCGGGTGCGAAGGCAGCAGGAGGGACAGCTCCACCGCCCACAGCGCCACGTCGGAGCGCTCCGGGCGGGCCGCCGCCCAGGCCCGGATGTTGTTCAGGATCCGCAGCACCGTCTCCAGCGGTCGCGCGGGCACCAGCATCGACGGTTCGAGCGGCTCCCCGGTGGTGCTCGTCACCAGCAGCTCCGCGTCCTGGCCCGAGAGCGGACGGCCGCCGGCGAACGGATCGGCCAGCACCCGCTCCTCCGGATCACCGAAACCGACCACGAAATGGCCCGGCAGCGCCAGGCCGTAGACCGGGGCGCCCGCCCGCCTGGCCACCTCGATCCACACCACGGACAGCAGGATCGGCAACCCGCGCCGGCGCCGCAGCACCTCGTGCAGCAGTGACGACTCAAGGCGCTGGTACTCCGCGGACGAACCCTCGAACCCGTACCGCTCACCGAGCAGTTCAGCGAGTGCCGAGGCCCAGGCCCGGCCGCCGCGCAGCCCGTACGGCAGCAGGCCCGCGAGCCGGTCCAGCTCGATCTGCGCCGCGTCGATACCGTTCGCGTCCAGCTCGGGATCCGCCTCTGCCGCCAGCAGCAGGCAGAGCAGCGCCAGGTCCGGCCGCTCGGTCCGCGCCTCCGCCGCGAACCGGCGGCGGATCTCTTCCCTGTCCTGCCTCCCGGAAGCCATCGCGCTACGCCGGGCCGGAGGGCCGGAAGTGGTGGTACCGGTGATGGGTGGCGAACCCCATCCCGTCGTACAGCGCGCGGGCGCCCTCGTTCTCCGCCTCCACCTGGAGCCACCCGGCCGACGCGCCCTCGTCCATCGCCTGCCGGGCCAGCGCGGACATCACCGCCGTGGCGAGCCCCCTGCGCCGGTGCTCGGGAGCCACCTCGACGGCCATGAACCCGGCCCACCGCCCGTCCACCACACAGCGGCCGATCGCGGCGGGCGCGGCGTCACCGTCGTCGCCCGGCACGGTCGCGAACCATACGGAGGGGCCGCTGCCGAGCACCGCCCGCACCTCCGGGCCTGGGCTCTCGAAGCGCTGGTAGCGGGAGAGCCACGCCGCGTCCACCGCACGGCCCAGCCGCACCCGCGACACCTCGGCCGCCAGATCGCCGATCGGGGCCAGCGCTGCGATCCGCACCTCCGCCGTCACCTCGCGCCGCCACCCGGCGCTCTCCAGCGCCGCGCACAGCTCCTCCTGGGTGCCCTCCGCGCCGGTCGCCGTCTGGACGTACGGCTCCAGCCCCCGGTCCGCGTACCACTGCCGGACCCGGGCGAGCGCGGTGTCGAGCGGAACGCCCGGATCCCCGAGCGGCAGCACGGAGTTGGCGCGCCGGGTGAACCCTGCGGAGGCGCGCAGCAGCCAGTCACCGAGCGGCTCGCTCTCCACCGGCTGCCAGGCGCGGGCGCAGACCCGGGCCAGTTCACCGAAGGAGGCCGCCGGGCCGCGTCGCCGGGGCGGCGCGGCAGCCACGGTCTTGCCCGCCACCAGGGCCGATTCCGTGATGCGGACGGATTCACCGCTCTTGGGTGTGACGGACAGCACACCATCGTTCCACGATGTGAGAACACCAACCGTGTCAGTGAATTTCGGGCCCGCCGGACCCTCCTGGAGCAGGCGCCGGACCGAGACCCGTTTGCCCACGTCAGCCGGTGTGATCCGGATCTCCAGCCGTCCGCCGATGGTGAATTCCACAGCTCTGTTTGCCCCTCCTGTTCGGATCGTGCCCGGGAACGGAGATACTAGGTGCGGGCATCGACGACGCCGCGCTCCCGCGCGAGAGCCAACGCCCTACCGAGGAGGAACGACAGCGTGACCTACGTCATCGCGCAGCCTTGTGTCGACGTAAAGGACAAGGCCTGCATCGAAGAGTGCCCCGTCGACTGTATCTATGAGGGCCAGCGGTCCTTGTACATCCATCCGGACGAGTGCGTCGACTGTGGAGCCTGTGAGCCGGTCTGCCCGGTCGAGGCGATCTTCTACGAGGACGACACCCCGGAGGAGTGGAAGGACTACTACAAGGCGAACGTCGAGTTCTTCGACGACCTCGGGTCGCCGGGTGGGGCTTCCAAGCTGGGTCTGATCGAGCGCGACCACGCGTTCATCGCGGCACTGCCGCCGCAGAACCAGTAACAGCGTCCGGCAGGCCCTGATCCGCTGGACAGGCCCCACGTGCGTCACCCCGGTCCCGTACGGCTCGTCACCGTGCGGGACCGAGGCGTTTCCCGCGCCGCCCGAACCCCCGTACGAGAAAGCAGAGATCCGTGTCCGCAGCAGTCTCCTCCCGCCTCCCCGTCTTCCCCTGGGACAGGCTCGCGCCCTACAAGTCGACGGCCGGGAACCACCCGGACGGCATCGTGGACCTGTCCGTCGGCACCCCCGTCGACCCGGTGCCCGAGCTGATCCAGCGGGCGCTCGTCGCCGCGGCCGACAGCCCCGGCTATCCGACGGTGTGGGGCACGCCCGCGCTGCGTGACGCGCTCACCGGCTGGGTGGAAAGGCGGCTCGGCGCGGTCTCCGTGGCGCACGAGAACGTGCTGCCCGTCGTCGGGTCCAAGGAGCTGGTGGCCTGGCTGCCGACCCAGCTCGGCCTCGGCGCCGGCGACAGGGTCGCCTACCCGCGGCTCGCGTACCCGACCTACGAGGTCGGCGCCAGGCTCTGCGGCGCCGAGCCGGTCGCGTACGACGACCCGACCGAGCTGGACCCGGCCGGGCTCAAGCTGCTCTGGCTCAACTCCCCGTCCAATCCCACCGGAGAGGTGCTGGACAAGGACGAGCTGATCCGGATCGTCGCCTGGGCGCGCGAGCACGACGTGCTGGTCTTCAGCGACGAGTGCTACCTGGAGCTGGGCTGGGAGGCCGAACCGGTCTCGGTGCTCCACCCCGACGTCTGCGGCGGTACGTACGAGGGTGTCGTCGCCGTCCACTCGCTCTCCAAGCGGTCCAACCTCGCGGGCTACCGCGCCGCGTTCATCGCGGGCGATGCGGCGGTGCTCGGCGAGCTGCTGCAGATCCGCAAGCACGGCGGGATGATGACGTCCGCACCGGTCCAGGCCGCCACCGTCGCGGCGCTCGGCGACGACGCGCACGTGGCCGAGCAGCGCGCCCGGTACGCCGCCCGGCGCGCCGCCCTGCGCACCGCCCTGGAGGCCCACGGCTTCCGCATCGAGCACAGCGAGGCGAGCCTCTACCTCTGGGCGACCCGCGACGAGCCGTGCTGGGACACCGTGGCCCACCTGGCGGAGCTGGGCATCCTGGTGGCGCCCGGGGACTTCTACGGGCCGGCCGGCGACCGTTTCGTGCGCGTGGCGCTCACGGCCACGGACGAGCGGGTGGCGGCGGCGGTGAAGCGGCTGGGCTGAGCGCCTGCCGGCTGACACGCGCGAGGGCCTGAGGGGTGCGCACCCCTCAGGCCCTCGCGCGTGTCAGCCGGCAGGTGTGGATCAGCCGAGCGGCAGGCCCTGCGTGGGGAGGCCGCCGAGGCTGCCGGTCGCACCGCCGGTCGCCGCCTTGCCGGCCGTCTCGCCGAGGGTCTTGCTCGCCACCGGAAGCGTGGTCCCGACGACCTTGCCACCGGTCTCGGCGCCCTGCTTGGACACGCCGTCGACCGTCTTGCCGAGACCGGTGCCGTCGACGGCCTTGTCGAGACCAGCGCCGTCGACGCTGGTGAGACCGCTGAGCTCCGGGGCCTGCGGGAGCTCAGCGGCACCGGCCGCGCCGGCCGCACCGACCACGGGGGCCGCACCCGCCGCGATCAGCAGCGCGGTACGGGCGATCCGACGGGTCAGGGGGAGGGACATGATGCTCCTTCGACGGGATGTGGAATCTGTCTGTCCGTGGACCGGACGCCATGACAACCGTCTTGGGGGCGGGGGAGGTTGCGGTGAACCGACGTAAAGAGTCGGCAATGCGTCAGATAATCCGCAACGGAGGAACCCGGGCAAACAATGCCTTCCCCGACCGCGTGATGAACCGTCACTGCCCTTTGAGCACAAGGGAATTGGGCCATCCGAAAGGGTGCACGCGAACCCGTGTGCGGAGGCTCTTACGAGAATGCCCGGACCCCCTGCAAGAGGGACCAGCCGTACTAATGCACGAAGCGCATATGGACCTCAGTGGTGCCCGATTTCCCGCTTTCCGTCCGCCAGCCGGAGCCGGCCTTCCAGAGCTCGCCCGCGTACGCGACCTCGTCGATGCCCAGCACCTCGGACTGCGCCACCGCCCAGTGCGCGAGCTCCCAGCCGTGCTGCGGAACGCCACCCTCCGTGGCCGCGCCGCCAGAGCGCACCGGCACCGAGAGCGACCCCTGGGCCGTCGCGCCCGCCGTGGGGGCCCGGTCGTCCGCCGCGTCGGAGGCGGGCAGCGCGCCCTTGCCGAAGGAACGGGTCAGCGCGGCCCGCACCTTCGTGACGTCGCCCGTCCCGGCGGTGGCGCGCGGCGGCGCACACGTCAGCGCGGCCGGCGTCCGGCCGGTCAGCACGGCCGCCAGCAGCGCGGCGTCCGGCTCGTGCTTCGCGTAAGCCTGCGGGAAACCGCTGCGCTGGACGCGCTGCGCGGCCACCGTCAGCGGCAGCCGCGAGTAGCCCGGGACCTCGGCCAGGCGCTCGTAGAACTTCTCGGCCGAGTAGACCGGGTCCAGGATCTGCTGCCCGGTGCCCCAGCCCTGTGAGGGACGCTGCTGGAACAGCCCGAGGGAGTCCCGGTCGCCATGGTCGATATTGCGCAGCCCGGACTCCTGGAGGGCCGTCGCCAGCGCGATCGTCACCGCCCGCTCCGGCATCCCGCGGGTGGTGCCGACAGCCGAGATCGTCGCGGCGTTCGCGGCCTGTTCCGGACTCAGCCGGTACGTACGCCCCGCACCGGACGAGCCGTC
The DNA here is from genome assembly GCF_055584045.1 of Streptomyces sp. NPDC104307. Taxonomy (NCBI): domain Bacteria; kingdom Bacillati; phylum Actinomycetota; class Actinomycetes; order Kitasatosporales; family Streptomycetaceae; genus Streptomyces; species Streptomyces sp. NPDC104307. The sequence continues at coordinate 38,382 of NZ_JBVJMU010000009.1, read as the reverse complement.
CGCGGAGTGCACGGTGCACTGGTCGGAGCTCTTGCCGCCCGACAGGTACGAGACGGTCAGATAGCCGCCCACGGCCACGAGCACGGCGAAGGCGGCCGCGACGCGGAGCCGGCGGCTGCGGCGGCGGCCGGTGTGTCGGCGGGCAGAGGAGTCGGTCCGGGGCACGGGGCCACCGTACGCGAGGCATTAGGGTCGTAGCCATGGCCGAAAGCACCCTTGACCTCACTCTGGACGGACCCGCGCTCACCGCCCGGCTCGTCGACTTCCCCTCGGTCAGCGGGGAGGAGAAGGACCTCGCCGACGCCATCGAGACGGCGCTGCGGACCCTCCCGCACCTGACCGTGGAGCGGTACGGCAACAACATCGTCGCCAGGACGAATCTGGGCCGCGCCGAGCGCGTCCTGCTCGCCGGGCACATCGACACCGTGCCGATCGCGGACAACGTGCCCTCCCGGCTCGACGCCGACGGGCTCCTGTGGGGCTGCGGGACCTCCGACATGAAGTCCGGCGTCGCCGTTCAGCTGCGGATCGCCGCGACGGTGCCGGAGCCCAACCGCGACCTCACGTTCGTCTTCTACGACAACGAAGAGGTCGCCGCACACCTCAACGGCCTCGGACACATCGCGGACGCCCACCCCGACTGGCTGGCGGCCGACTTCGCCGTCCTCCTGGAGGGCTCCAACGGCGAGGTCGAGGGCGGCTGCCAGGGCACGCTGCGCGTCCTCCTCCGTACGGAGGGGGAGCGGGCGCACTCCGCGCGCAGCTGGATGGGGTCCAACGCCATCCACGGCGCCGCCCCGATCCTCGCCAGGCTCGCCGCGTACGAGCCGCGCAAGCCGGTGATCGACGGGCTGGAGTTCCACGAGGGGCTCAACGCCGTACGCATCGAGGGCGGCGTCGCCAACAACGTCATCCCCGACGCCTGCACCGTCGTCGTCAACTACCGCTACGCCCCCGACCTGAGCGAGGAGGAGGCACTGGCCCACGTCCACGAGGTCTTCGCCGGCTGCGGCGTCGCGGAGTTCGTCGTCGACGACCACTCGGGCGCGGCGATGCCCGGCCTCTCGCACCCCGCGGCCAAGGCGTTCATGGACGCGGTCGGCGGCACCGCCCGGCCCAAGTTCGGCTGGACGGACGTAGCGCGCTTCGGCTCGCTCGGCGTCCCCGCCGTGAACTACGGCCCCGGTGATCCGATCCTCGCCCACAAGCGCGACGAGCACGTCGCGGTCGAGCGGATCACCCACTGCGAGGAGCGGCTCCGCTCCTGGCTCACGACCTGACCTCCGGCATTCCCCTGTCCGTAACCTCCGGCGATCTACGCTGGCGGGAGGCGGGGCGTCGCAGGACGCCTCCGATGTCGGCGGAGGGAGCAGGTCATGGGCAACCCCGAGGATGCGCGGATCCCCGAAGGTGCGGAGATCCCCGAGGGCGCGGTCAGGCCGGAGGAACAGCGACTCGGCCCGGTGCTGCGCCGCAGGGACCAGGTACAGCCCGGCACCACCGACCAGCGGCTGCTGGACTCCGAGGGTGACTCCGAGTGGGTGCACACCGACCCCTGGCGGGTCATGCGCATCCAGTCGGAGTTCGTCGAGGGGTTCGGCGCGCTGGCCGAACTGCCGAGCGCCATCAGCGTCTTCGGCTCGGCCCGGACCCCGGCCGGCTCGCCGGAGTACGAGGCGGGCGTACGGATCGGCAGGGCGCTGGTCGAAGCGGGCTTCGCGGTGATCACCGGGGGCGGACCCGGCGCCATGGAGGCGGCGAACAAGGGAGCGCGCGAGGCGAAGGGGGTCTCGGTCGGCCTGGGCATCGAGCTGCCCTTCGAGTCCGGCCTCAACCCGCACGTCGACATCGGCGTCAACTTCCGCTACTTCTTCGTCCGCAAGACGATGTTCGTGAAGTACGCCCAGGGCTTCGTCGTCCTGCCCGGCGGGCTCGGCACCCTGGACGAGCTCTTCGAGGCGCTGACGCTGGTCCAGACGGGCAAGGTCACCCGCTTCCCGATCGTGCTGTTCGGCACGGCGTACTGGGGCGGTCTGGTCGACTGGCTGCGGGACACGGTGATCGCCCAGGGCAAGGCGTCCGCGAAGGACCTGCTGCTGTTCCACGTCACGGACGACGTGGACGAGGCGGTGAACCTGGTGACGAAGGAGGTCGGCCGGTGACCGGGCGTTCGTTTTTCGGCCCGCCAGGCTGCCTGTGTCCCAGCCCCTCCGGCGTTTGAGGAGCGGGGTGGGCGGGGGGGGCGGGCCCCCCCCCCCCCCCCCCCCCCCCCCCCCCCACCCCCCCCCCCCCCCCCCCCCCCCCCCCCCCCACCCCC
>NZ_JBVJMU010000009.1:0-36058 GCF_055584045.1 Streptomyces sp. NPDC104307 | reverse complement strand
GGTTCTTTTTTCGGCCCGCCTGGGGGCGTGTGTCCCCGCCCCGCGGGGTTTTGAGGCGCGGGGTGCGCGGGCGGGCCGGCCCCGCCCGCCCCGCCCGCGCACCCAGCGCCTACGCCAACCCCCGCCGCGCCACGGCCGGTGCCCGGTGCCCGGCGATGGTCGCCACCATGTCCAGGACGTCCCGGGTCTCCGCCACCTCGTGCACCCGGTACACCCGCGCCCCCAGCCACGCGGACACCGCGGTCGTCGCCAGGGTGCCGGTCAGGCGCTCCTTCACCGGGCGGTCGAGCGTCTCGCCCACGAAGTCCTTGTTGGAGAGCGAGACCAGCACCGGCCAGCCCGTCTCCGTCATCTCACCGAGACGGCGCGTCGCCTCCAGGGAGTGACGGGTGTTCTTCCCGAAGTCGTGACCGGGGTCGATCATGATGCCGTCCGGCCGGACCCCCAGCCCGACGGCCCGCTCGGCCAGCCCCACGGTCACCCGGAGGATGTCGGCCATCACGTCCTCGTATCCGATCCGGTGCGGCCGGGTCCGCGGCTCCGCGCCGCCCGCGTGCGTGCACACCAGACCCGCCCCGTACCGCGCGGCGACCTCCGCGAGCTTCGGATCGACGCCGCCCCACGCGTCGTTCAGCAGATCGGCACCGGCCTCGCAGACCGCCTCGCCGACGTCGTGGCGCCAGGTGTCGACACTGATCACCACGTCCGGGTGACGCCGGCGCACCTCGGCGACGAATCCGACGGTCCGGCGGGCCTCCTCCTGGGCGGTCACCTCTTCGCCGGGCCCCGCCTTCACCCCGCCGATGTCGATGATCGCGGCACCGTCCGCCACGGCCTGCTCGACGCGGGAGAGCGCCGGCTCGTCCTGGAACGTCGCGCCCCGGTCGTAGAAGGAGTCAGGGGTACGGTTCACGATCGCCATGATCACCGGCTCGTGCGCCCCGAACTCGCGCCGCCCCAGCCTGAGCGCACCGCTTCGCATCCCGTGTCTTCTCCCTGTGAATCCCCCGGCAGAACGCCCGCCGGGACTGACTGCGACCCTAATGCGAGGCACTGGCTGTCAGTGCCGCATGGCACGATCGGACCTGGACGAAATTCCGCTCCCGGGGAGATGCGCGTGTTCTGGTTCTTGCTGCTCGCGATGGTGGTTGTGGTCGCCGCGGTCACCCTCGCGGTGATCGGCGGAGGGAGGAGCGCCATCCTTCAGGACGTGGCGCCCGAGCAGCTGACGGATCCGCTGCCCGCGACGCGCCCGGTCGGCCGCGCGGATGTCGAGGCGCTCAGACTGCCGGTCGCCGTCCGCGGCTACCGGATGACGGATGTCGACGAGGCGCTGGGCCGGCTCGGCGCCGAGCTCGCCGAGCGGGACGCGCGGATCGCGGAGCTGGAGTCGGTGCTCGCCGGTGCGCAGGCCACCAGGGCGGGCGGCCCGGATCTCCTCAAGGAGCCCCAGGAGCTGCCTCAGACGCCCTGGCAGGCACCTTGGCAGCCGCAGCCGCAGCCGCAGCAGCAGGAGGAGCAGCCGGGGAGCCGGGGGCCCGGCGGCGCCGCGCAGCGGCCGGACGAGGAGGGCGGGCGATGAGCGGCGGAGCCGAAGCCGCGGCGGACGGCCGGCTGCGCTGCCCGTGGGGCCTGTCCACCGAGGACTACCTCGCCTATCACGACACGGAATGGGGCCGCCCGGTCCACGGCGACGACGCGCTCTTCGAGCGGCTGTGCCTGGAAGCGTTCCAGTCCGGGCTGTCCTGGCTGACGATCCTGCGCCGCCGGGAAGGCTTCCGCACCGCGTTCGCCGGGTTCAGCATCCCCGCCGTGGCTCAGTTCACCGACACCGACCGGGAACGGCTGCTGGCCGACGCGGGAATCATCCGCAACCGCGCGAAGATCGACGCCACCATGGCCAACGCCAAGGTGCTGGCCGACTGGCAGGGCGGTGAGCTGGACGAGCTGATCTGGTCGTACGCCCCGGACGCCGCCACCCGGCCCGCCCCGCGCACGCTCGGGGATGTCCCGGCGGTCACGGCGGAGTCCACGGCGCTGTCCAAGGACCTCAAGAAGCGTGGGCTCCGCTTCATCGGCCCCACCACCGCCTACGCCCTGATGCAGGCGTGCGGGCTGGTCGACGACCATCTCGTCGACTGCGTGTCACGCGGCACCGGGGCGTAGGGGCCGGGCCCGATCCTGGGGTGACTACTGCCCCAGGTACTTGGGCCGCTCCTTGTTGAGGAAGGCCTGCACCGCGATCGCGTGGTCCTGCGACGCGCCCGCCCGCGTCTGGAGTTCGTCCTCCTTCTCCAGCGCCTCGCCCAGGGTGTGACCCGCCCCGTACGCGAGGGACTCCTTGAGCGCCGCGTAGGCCACGGTCGGGCCGTCCGCCAGTGCGCGGGCGACCGCGGCGGCCTCGGCGGCGAGCTCGGCGGTGGGTACCAGTCGGTTCACGATGCCCAGGTCGTGGGCGTCCTGCGCGGAGATCGAGCGCGGGAAGAGCAGCAGGTCGGCGGCGCGGCTCGGGCCGATCAGCCGGGGCAGCGTCCAGGAGACGCCCGAGTCCGCGGTGAGCGCGACACCGGCGAACGAGGTGTTGAACGACGCGGTGTCCGCGACCACCCGGTAGTCGCAGGCGAGCGCGAAACCGAAACCGGCACCGGCCGCGACCCCGTTGACCCCGGCGACGACGGGCTTCGGCATCTCGGTGATGGCCCGCACGATGGGGTTGTAGTGCTCCCGCACGGTGCTGAGGGCGTTGCCGCCGGCCGACTCACGGGCCTCCGCCAGCTTGACGACGTGCTCCTTGAGGTCCTGGCCGACGCAGAAGGCGCGTTCGCCCGCCGCGGTGAGCAGTACCGCCCGCACGGCGGGATCGGCGGCGACGGACGTCAGCGCGTCACGCAGCGCCACCTTGGTCGCGGTGTTCATCGCGTTCATCGCGTCGGGACGGTTGATCGTGATCGTCGCGAGCCCGTCGCTCACGTCGCAGAGCACGGCGTCGGCCATGTGGGGTCCCCTTTTGCGCCTCGTCCAAAGTCTGTCGAGGCAAGCATGGCCGACTTCGGCGGAGGCGAACATGTGACCTGCGTCTAACAATTCCGCCCCGATGGAGGGCTGAGGGGGACGGAGTATCGCAGTCCCTTCGCCGAATTGGGTGGTTTTGAGCGAGCGCGTTGCGCAAGCGATGCAGAGCGATGTTGGTCATCGGGGTCTGTGATGCGGGATAATGGCCTGGAAGCAATGTGTTCGATGCCGGTGAGGCAGCGCCTGTCATGGGGCCGCCGGTTGCGATGAGCTGGTTTCAGGAAGGGGAACGAGCATGGCGGCCATGAAGCCGCGGACGGGCGACGGCCCGCTCGAGGTGACAAAGGAGGGGCGGGGCATCGTCATGCGCGTTCCGCTCGAAGGCGGCGGTCGGCTTGTCGTGGAGCTGACTCCGGACGAGGCCGATGCGCTGGGCGATGCCCTCAAGAAGGTCGTCGGCTGACGCAGAGGAGCCCACACTTCACTACTGCCCCGGCGCGGATTCCGCGCCGGGGCAGTAGTGCGTTCGGTGCCGGGTGATCCGGGTGTGATCCAGGTGACATGTGACGAAGCGTCGGCGGGGAAGCGGGGCGAGAGGTCCTTAGGGTCTTTCGCCGCGTCGTACCGCGCAGAGGAGACCGTCGCCCACCGGCAGCAGCGTCGCCATCAGCTCCTGGCTCTCGCGGACCGCGCGCAGCAGCTCGCGCAGGCGCAGCACCTCCGCGGGCTGGGGCGCGGAGTCGACCGTACGGCCGTCCGCGAAGACGCCCTCGAAGCACACCAGGCCACCAGGTCGCAGCAGGCGCAACGATTCAGCGAGGCAGTCGAGGCTCTCCATCCGGTCGCCGTCGCAGAAGACGAGGTCGTATCCGCCGTCCGCCAGCCGGGGGAGTACGTCCAGGGCGCGGCCGGGGATGAAGCGGGCCCGGTTGGCGGCGAAGCCCGCCGCCCGGAAGGCCTCACGGGCGAACTGCTGGCGCTCGGGTTCCGGGTCGACCGTGGTCAGCACCCCGTCCGGCCGCATGCCGTGCAGCAGATAGATGCCGGACACGCCCGTGCCGGTGCCGATTTCGGCGACCGCCTTGGCATCCGTCGTGGCAGCGAGCAGGCGCAGCGCGGCGCCGGTGCCCGGTGACACCGAGCGGAGCCCCGCGTCCCGGGCCCGGTCCCGGGCCCAGCGCAGTGCTTCGTCCTCGGCGACAAAGGCGTCGGCGAACGCCCAGCTCGTCTGCCGGTTGGCTGTGATGGCCCTCTCCTGTCCCCGTAGTTGACGCAACGGTGACTGTATCCGCTGCACCCGGGAACCCGCAGATGGGACCGGGCGTTATGAAAGGACAGGGGAAAGCCCGTGGATCGGTCCCGTTAGATCGGGTCCGGGATCACGGGCAGTCGGTTCCCGGGGTCTTCCCCGGCCCCAGCAGGAAAAAGGCTTATCCGGAGCTAACGGGCGAGGTGGCTATGGTAGGGGCTCCACTGGACACCACCAGAGCCGATAGGGGAGGTGCGGCTGCGCCTGTGGATCGGGGAGGAGTGCTGTGGCGCTTCCTCAGGTCGGCGGGTGAGCCGAAATCCGTGACCAACATTGCTGACCGTTCTTCCAACGACTCCGCAACGACCGCGACCTTCGCCTCGGATGCCTCCCAGGCCTGGACGCCGCCCTCATGGGAAGAGATCGTCAGCACGCACAGCGGTCGTGTCTACCGCCTTGCCTATCGACTGACGGGAAACCAGCACGACGCGGAGGACCTCACTCAGGAGGTCTTCGTCCGGGTCTTCCGTTCGCTGTCGACCTATACGCCCGGCACCTTCGAGGGCTGGCTGCACCGCATCACGACCAACCTGTTCCTGGACATGGTGCGCCGTAAGCAGCGGATCCGCTTCGACTCCCTCGGTGACGACGCCGCCGAGCGGCTGCCGAGCCGCGAGCCCTCGCCCCAGCAGGTCTTCAACGACACCCACTTCGACGCCGACGTCCAGCAGGCGCTGGACACCCTCGCGCCCGAGTTCCGGGCCGCGGTCGTGCTCTGTGACATCGAGGGACTCTCCTACGAGGAGATCGCCGCGACGCTCGGCGTGAAGCTCGGCACCGTGCGCAGCCGCATCCACCGCGGGCGCTCCCACCTGCGCAAGGCGCTGAAGCACCGTTCGCCGGAGGCCCGCGCGGAGCAGCGCTCGCTGACCGGGGTGCTCGTGGCAGGGGAGGGCGGAGCGGCGTGAGTGGCACAGGTCCGACCTCCGCGGAACAACACCTGGGGGACAGGCTCGCCGCGCTTGTCGACGGCGAGCTCAAGCACGACGCCCGTGACCGGGTGCTCGCCCACCTCGCGACCTGCGCCAAGTGCAAGGCCGAGGCTGCCGCCCAGCGGCGCCTGAAGAGTGTCTTCGCCGATTCGGCCCCGCCCTGTCCCTCCGAGGGCTTCCTTGCCCGGTTGCAGGGCCTTCCCGGTGGACCGGGGGGTGACGGCGACAGTCGGGGAGGACCAATGGGCGGCTCGGGCCGTTTCGGTGACGGAGTCTTCCCCGTGACGCGTCCTTCCGGCGGCCGGGCGGATTCGTCCTCCGGTGGCTCCCCGCTGGACGGTTTCGGCTACCTCCCGACGGCGCACGGTTCCGCCGCGGTCCTTCCGGCCGGAGCGGACCGGCCCACGTTCCGTATTCACGAGGTCAGCCGCGAGGCGGACCGCTCGCCTTGGCGGGGTCGCAGGTTCGCGTTCGCCGCCGCCAGCGCCGTCTCGCTGGCCGCCATCGCCCTGGGCGGCGCTCTCCCGACGGACGCGGGGCCCGATTCCCCGACCCGGGCCGAGGGCCCGGGAAGCAGCGTCGCGCCGCTGGACGCCGACGCGCGTGCCGAGCGCGGCACCACCGTCAGCCGTCGCGGCGGCGGTCACGGCGCACTCACGGCGGCCGGTACGAGCGACCGCCCGGTCTCCCTCGCGATGAACGCCGCGCCGCTGACGTTCTCCTCCGCGCCCTCCCTGCTCGGCACCGGCGGCCTCACCGGGAGCCGGTACGCGCTTCCCGTCCGGACCGATGTGTCCGCGCCTTCGCTGATACGCCCCAACGGCACCAGCCCGCTGTTCGCGCAGGCACTCGGCAGTGGGCTTTCCACGGCCTCCCCCGAGCCGTCGCGGACGCCCACCTCGGCCGCCGGGCTGCCGGTTCCCGCCAACCACGGACTGCCGCTCCTTCCCCGTCGGTGACACAGGCCGGCGCAGGGCATGCACAAACCTGGTTGAATTCCGGCAGGATTTCCGGGAGGGACGCCCCTGCGGGGCGTGCAGAGGCCAGTTGAGGCAGTTGCGGGGAGAGCATGGACGACGGGAAGCCCACCGAGCCGAAGGCGAAGTGGTGGAGCCGGCCCGCGCCGGGGCGCGGTACGAGCGCGGCGCCTCAGGAGCCGTCGCCCGTCGATGACGCGGTACCCCCGTCGGACGCGACGGCGGTGAGCGCCGGGACGGAAGCGGACGTGGAGCCGACGGATTCGCCGGAGCCGACGGAGTCCGTGACGGTGGAGCCCGCGCCGCAGGCCGCGCAGCCGCTTCACGAGCCCGACCAGTACAGCACCCCGCCCTACGGCGGCCCCGGCCCCTGGGCACCCGCGCCCCCCGTGCAACGACCGGCCCGGACACCGGCGCACGGCACCCCCGTACCGCCGCCCTACTCGGGGACGAACGGCGCGGGCATCGCGACGGCACCGGCCACGGCCCCCGCCCCGACCCCGGCGCCCCCGGCCGCCTTCCCGCCCCCGCAACCCCACCAGCCGCAGGGCCAACAGCCACAGCAACCCCACCAGCCGCAGGGCCAGCAACCTCCGCAGCCCCACCCACAGCAGCCCCACCAGGCCCACCAGCAGCAGCAGCCCCACCAGCAGCCCCACCAGCAGTCCCAGCAGCCCCACCACCCCCCGTCGCCGCAATGGCTCCAGTACGACCCCTGGGGGGCGCCCCGGCAGCCCCTGATCACCAATCCAGGCTCCCCGCTCGCCTCCGACGGCAGCAAGCGGAAGAACCGGCGCGGGTCCGTCCTCGTCGGCGCGCTGCTGCTGGCCCTGGTCGCGGGCGGCATCGGTGGCGGGATCGGCGCGTACATAGAGCGCAACGGCGGCCTCACCCAGATCGAGCTGGCCCAGGACGAACGCAACGGCGGCGGCCGCGCCCCCGACAGCGTCGCCGGTATCGCGGCCAGCGCGCTGCCCAGCGTGGTCACCCTGCACGTCAGCGGCAGCACCGAATCCGGCACCGGCACCGGCTTCGTGCTCGACAACAAGGGCCACATCCTCACCAACAACCACGTCGTCGCGCCGGCCGGTTCGTCCGGCGAGATCACCGTGACGTTCAGCGGCGGCGAGACGGCGAGCGCCGAGGTGGTCGGCAAGGACAGCGGCTACGACCTGGCCGTGGTCAAGGTCAGCGGTGTCTCGGGGCTCAAGCCGCTGCCGCTCGGCAACTCCGACAACGTGCGGGTGGGCGATCCGGTGGTGGCCATCGGGGCGCCGTTCGACCTGTCCAACACGGTCACCTCCGGCATCATCAGCGCCAAGGACCGGCCGATCACGGCGGGCGGCGAGAAGGGCGACGGCAGCGACATCAGCTATGTCGACGCGCTGCAGACCGACGCCCCGATCAACCCGGGCAACTCCGGCGGACCGCTGGTCGACACCGACGCGCACGTCATCGGGATCAACAGCGCCATCCGTGCCGCGGACAGCGGCTCGACCACCGAGGGCGGCCAGGCCGGTTCCATAGGCCTCGGCTTCGCCATCCCGATCAACCAGGGCAAGCGCGTCGCAGAGGAGCTGATCAACACCGGGCAGGCCACCCACCCGGTGATCGGCGTCACGCTCGACATGAAGTACACCGGTGACGGCGCCAAGGTCGGGCAGCGGGGTGCCGACGGCAAGTCCTCCGTCGCGGAGGGCGGTCCGGGCGCCAAGGCCGGGATCCGGCCCGGTGACGTCATCACCGAGGTGAACGGCGGGCGGGTGCACAGTGGCGAGGAGCTGATCGTGAAGATCCGCTCGCACCGGCCGGGTGACCGGCTGGACCTCAAGCTGACCCGCGGTGGTAAAGACCTGGCCATGAGTTTGACGCTCGGCTCGGCAACCGGCACGTGACGGCCACGGGAAGCTACCGCACGGACGGCTTCGACGGGTACCGTGGTCCGGGTCCGGACCTCATCCGACCTGGTCGCGGAGAACACGAGGAGCCGCAAGGTGTTCAATGACATAGGCCCACTGGAGCTGGTGGCGCTCGCGATCATCGGCGTGCTCGTCTTCGGTCCGGATAAGCTGCCCAAGGTCATCCAGGACGTCTCGCGCTTCATCCGCAAGATCCGTGAGTTCTCGGAGAGTGCCAAGGAGGACATCCGCACGGAGCTCGGCCCGGAGTTCAAGGACTTTGAGTTCGAGGACCTCAACCCCAAGACGTTCGTCCGCAAGCAGTTGATGGACGGCAACGACGATCTGGGGCTGAAGGAGATCCGCGAGAGCTTCGACCTGCGCAAGGAGGTCTCCGAGGTCACCGACGCGGTCAACGGCCGCGCGACCTCGTCCGTGGAGGCGAAGAGCGGCGTGTCGGGCGGTTCCGCGGTCACCGCGGCGAACGGCTCCGCGGGCGGCCCCGACCTGCTCAAGAAGCGTGAGCAGCCGAAGAAGGACGATCACCCGCCGTTCGACGCAGACGCCACCTGACCCCCGTCAATCCCGACTCGTCCGGACGGTATGGCTATTCTCCATCTGTCCGGTTGTGAGGACGCCCGAGGGGGGCGGGCCGCTCCGGACCCTACGGATCGAGGAGGCGGCCGGACAGATGGAGACAACGAGTCGGGTGGGCGCGGATGGTGCGCCGGAAACAGGCACGGCAGAGGGGGTGCCTGCGGCCCGGCTCACGGTCGACGGCTATCTGCAGGCACCGTTCCCCTGGTACGGACTTGACGAGGCGTTCACCGGGCCGCGCTGGCTGATGCAGGTGGGCACCGCAGCGGACGGCACGGTGCAGCACGGCTCCACCGGCCACGGCGACGAACCCTCGGTGCGGAGCGACGCGGGTGAGGACAGACAGCGGTTCGCGGTCGTCGTGACCGTGGCCAGCAGCCCGGTGCGCCGCAGCGGCGACGGCACGGGCGTCCTGGACGCGACGACGGTCTCCTCCGCGGCCTGGCTGGCCGGCTCCGGCCTGCTGGCCTACACCTGGCCCGCGCAGATGGACCACACCCTGCGGGACGACTGGCTGGACCAGCAGACGGAGACGGCTTTCGAGCTGGCCGACGATCTGGACGGCCCCGCGTGGTCGGCGCTCTCGCTGCCGGTCGACGGTGTGCCGGTGGCGTTCCACTACCGCGAGTCCGAGTTCGGCTGGGTGCTGGCCGGCTCCGCCCACGGTGGAGTGCACATCGGGGCCTACGGGCGCGGGATGAGCGCGTACGGGCTGGGCTTCTCGGTCGTCGGTGACATCACGTCGTACGCGTAGCCGCGAGGGGCCCGTGGCGGGCCGGGGCTGATGCTCCCGGCCCGCCACGGGCCCGTCCGGGTCAGAACTTGTTGCGCGGGGTGATTCCCAGGGACATGCCCGACAGACCGCGCTGACGGCCGCTCAGCTTGTCCGCGATGGAGCGCAGCGCCTTGCCCGCCGGGGAGTCGGGGTCGGACAGGACGACGGGCTTGCCCTCGTCGCCGCCCTCGCGCAGCCGCACGTCGATCGGGATGGAGCCGAGCACCGGGACCTCGGCGCCGACCGTCCTCGTCAGCCCCTCCGCGACCCGGGCGCCACCGCCGGAGCCGAACACGTCGACCATCTCGTCGCAGTGCGGGCACGGCATGCCCGACATGTTCTCGACGACGCCGACGATCTTCTGGTGGGTCTGGACGGCGATCGAGCCGGCCCGCTCCGCCACCTCTGCCGCGGCCTGCTGCGGGGTCGTGACGACCAGGATCTCCGCGTTCGGCACCAGCTGGGCCACGGAGATCGCGATGTCACCGGTGCCCGGCGGCAGGTCGAGCAGCAGGACGTCCAGATCGCCCCAGTACACATCGGCGAGGAACTGCTGGAGCGCGCGGTGCAGCATCGGGCCGCGCCACACCACGGGGGCGTTGCCCGGGGTGAACATGCCGATGGAGATGACCTTCACGCCGTGCGCGGACGGCGGCATGATCATGTTCTCGACCTGGGTCGGCTTGCCGTCCGCGCCGAGCATCCGGGGCACGCTGTGCCCGTAGATGTCCGCGTCCACGACGCCGACCTTGAGGCCGTCGGCGGCCATCGCGGCCGCCAGGTTCACGGTGACGGAGGACTTGCCGACGCCGCCCTTGCCGGAGGCCACCGCGTACACCCGGGTCAGCGAGCCGGGCTGGGCGAAAGGCACCTCGCGCTCGGCCGTGCCGCCGCGCAGCGAGGACGCCAGGTCCTTGCGCTGCTCGTCGCTCATCACGTCGAGGGTGACCTCGACCCGGGACACTCCCTCGACGCGGGCCACCGCGTCGGTCACGTTCTTGGTGATCGTCTCGCGCATCGGACAGCCGGAGACGGTGAGATACACCGTGACAGCGACCACACCGTCAGGATCGATCTCGACCGATTTCACCATGCCCAGCTCGGTGATCGGGCGGTGGATCTCCGGGTCGTTCACTGTCGCCAGTGCCTCAAGCACCGCGTCTTCCGTAGCCATACAGACGATGGTACGGCGCCGTCCGCTACGCGCGGGTAGCCCCGTCAGCGGTCTTCGTCACTGTCGGCCCCGGCCGGTGTCCGGCGGTCGTCGAGATCCCGCACCAGGTCCTCCAGCTCGGAGCGGATCCAGTCCCGGGTGGCGACCTCCCCGAGGCCCATCCGCAGCGCCGCGATCTCCCTGGTCAGGTACTCGGTGTCGGCGATGGAGCGCTCGTTCTGGGCCCGGTCCTGCTCGTGGGTGACCCGGTCGCGGTCGTCCTGCCTGTTCTGCGCGAGCAGGATCAGCGGGGCCGCGTAGGAGGCCTGGAGGGAGAGCATCAGGGTCAGGAAGATGAACGGGTACTCGTCGAACCGCAGCTCCTTGGGCGCGAAGATGTTCCACACCACCCAGACGATGATGATCAGCGTCATCCAGACGATGAACCGCCCGGTCCCCAGGAACCGCGCGATCCGCTCCGAGAACCGGCCGAACGCCTCCGGGTCGTACTCCGGCAGCAGCCGCCGCCGCGGGTCCTTCGGCTGGTCGAGCCGGGTCCTGGGGGTACGGGTCAGGGCCGTCGAACCGTTCGACGCCCTGGAGCGCTCCTCACCGGCCACGGAGCACCCCCTCGCGCCCGTGGAAGTCGGTCTCCCGCCAGTCGTCGGGCAGCAGGTGGTCGAGTACGTCGTCGACGGTCACCGCACCCAGCAGCGAGCCGCTCTCGTCCACCACGGGCACCGAGACCAGGTTGTACGCCGCCAGGTAGCTGGTTACCACCGACAGCGGGGTCTCCGGCGTCAGCGCCACCAGATCGCTGTCGACGATCGAGCTGACCAGGGTGAACGGCGGATCGCGCAGCAGCCGCTGGAAGTGCACCGTGCCCAGGTACTTGCCCGTGGGCGTCTCGTCGGGCGACCGGCACACGTACACCTGGGCGGCGAGCGCGGGGGAGAGGTCCTGCTGACGGACCCTGGCGAGCGCGTCGGCCACCGTCGCGTCCGGGCGCAGGATGATCGGCTCGGTGGTCATCAGGCCGCCCGCCGTCCGCTCCTCGTACGACATGAGGCGCCGGACGTCCGCCGCGTCGTCCGGGCGCATCAGCGTCAGCAGCCGCTCCTTGTCCTCCTCCGGCAGCTCGGAGAGCAGGTCGGCTGCGTCGTCGGGGTCCATCGCCTCCAGGACGTCCGCGGCGCGTCTCTCCTGGAGCTTGCCGATGATCTCCACCTGGTCGTCCTCGGGGAGCTCCTCCAGGACATCGGCCAGCCGGTCGTCGTCGAGCGCGGCGGCGACCTCCGCACGCCGCTTCGGGGTGAGGTGGTGCAGGGCGTTGGCCACGTCGGTCGGGCGCAGCCTCTCGAACGTGGCGACCAGCGACTCCGCGCCCTGCCCGTGCTCCTCCAGCGAGAATCCGCTGACGGCCGACCACTCGACCGTCAGGGTCTCGCCCTTGCGGCGCAGTGCGCCGCCCCTGCCCTTGCGCACGAAGTACTTGTCGATCTCCCAGTCGCGGCGGGCCGGCAGCTGCTGGATCGCGACGTCCAGGATGGTGACCTCCTCGCCGGTCTCCACCAGGCTGACCCGCCGGTCGAGGAACTCGCCCAGCACCAGACGTTCGGTGGGCCGCTGTTCGAAGCGCCGCATGTTGACCACGCCCGTGGTGATGACCTGCCCCGACTCGATGCCCGTCACCCGGGTCATCGGCAGGAAGATCCGGCGCCGGCTCACCACCTCGACGACGATGCCGAGCAGCCGGGGCGGCCGGCCGCCGACCCGGAGCATCGCGACCAGGTCGCGGACGCGCCCCACCTGGTCCCCGTTCGGGTCGAAGACCGGCACACCGGAGAGGTGCGAGACGAAGACCCGGGGCGTTCCTGCTGCCATGCCCGCTCCTCCTCCTTCGTCGCCGGCTTACGCATCCGGTCTGTTGTGACGTTTATTGCACCGTTATGACGGGATCAGGCTAGCCCGTACTCTCGCAGGTCGCCCTGGAGGGCGGTCGTCGCGACTCCCTGCCGGAAGGTGTAGGCCGCACAGGTACGCTGCCGTCTGCCACCCACCGCCCACGCAGATGAGAGCACGCAGATGAGAGGCAGTGCGCCTGTGACCTCTTTCGTCCCGGCCGTCCGGGCCCGCCGCCGGACCGCCACCCTCGCCGTCGTGCTCTGCGCCGGGCTGACCGCGGCGCTGACCGCGTGCGCGGACGAGGATCCGGACAAGGGGACCAACGGCGTCGGCAGACTGGACGCGCCGGAGATCGAGAAGAAGGCGCGGGCCGCGGCGGACTCCTCCGACATGGTCCGGCTGGCCGGCACCCTGGTCAGCAAGGGCGGCACGTACAGACTCAACATGCGGCTCAAGGACAAGGGCGGGGCGGGTTCCGTCACCTCGAAGAACAGCACCTTCGAGCTGCTCCGGATCGGGGACGTGCTCTACCTCAAGGCGGACGCCGGCTTCTGGAACCACGGCACGGCCGACGCCGGAAAGGCGAGCGGGGCCGACGGGGCCGCGGCGGACAAGCTCGACGACAAGTACGTGAAGGTCCCCGAGGACGACCCCACGTACAAGCAGCTGCGCGGATTCACCGACAAGAAGGTGCTGCTCGACGGGCTGCTCACGCTGCACGGCGAGGTCGGCAAGGGGGACCGGGACAAGGTCGGCGGGGAGCGCACCATCCGGATCACCGGCGGCAAGGGCGAGGGCGGCGCACTCGATGTGTCCCTGGAGGGCAAGCCGTACCCGCTGCGCTTCGCACGCGGCGGCGGCGGGGGCGTCATCACGCTCGCGGACTGGGGCAAGGACTTCGCGCTGAAGGCCCCGGCCGAGGACGACACGGTCGACTACGGGCAGCAGCTGCCCAAGTCGACGTCGTAACCGCCCCCGGGCAAGGACCGGCCCCCGGGGCGAGGACCGGCCCCCGGGGCGAGGACCGACTGCTGGGCAAGGACCGGCTACCGCTTCCTGAGCGAGCGCTTCAGCAGGCGGGGCAGCCCGGCCGGTACCGGCAGCCGGGTGGTCGCGGCGGTGGGCAGCGGCGCCGCCGCCCCCGAGCCCGTCGGCAGGTCCGTACGGGAATCGAGCGGCGTCAGCCGCAGGATCCGGCACTCGCGTGCCCAGCGCTCGGCCAGCTGCTCGGCGTCCGGTGCGTTCAGCCGCTTGCCCTTCAGCTCGGCCACCGCCGCCTCCCACTCCTCGGAGTGCGGGGCGAGCTGGGCCACGGAGGCGGTCCAGGCGACGAGCCGGCCGCCCTTGTCCTTGCTGCGGACGGTCACCTCCGCGTTCCCGCCGTCCGTGAGGCCGGCCGGGAGCGGCTGCTCGCCGGGGCCGTCCCCGACGAGGAGCGCCGCGCCCTCGTGCCACACGTGCCACAGCGCCCGCGCGGGCCCGGTGCCGCGCACCCAGACCAGCCCCGACTTCTTGGTGGCCTCCTCGACGAGGGCCGGTCCGAGCAGCGTGTCAGCAGCAGTCATGCAGCAGAGCTTAGACGGGCGCCCCCGGGGAGATGGGCACGAGCAGTTCAGAGCCAGCCGTTGCGCTTGAGCATGCGGTGGATGGAGAAGCAGACCACCCCGATGAAGCCCAGCACCATCGGATAGCCGTACGTCCAGGCCAGCTCCGGCATGTGGTCGAAGTTCATGCCGTAGACCCCGCAGATCATCGTCGGGACGGCGACGATGGCCGCCCAGGAGGTGATCTTGCGCATGTCCTCGTTCTGCGCGACGGTCGCCTGCGCCAGGTTGGCCTGGAGGATGGAGTTCAGCAGCTCGTCGAAGCCGATGACCTCTTCCTGTACCCGTACGAGGTGGTCCGCGACGTCCCGGAAGTACTTCTGGATGTCCGGGTCGATCAGCCGCATCGGCCGCTCGCTGAGCAGCTGCATCGGGCGCAGCAGCGGCGATACGGCCCGCTTGAACTCCAGCACCTCGCGCTTCAGCTGGTAGATCCGGCCGGCGTCCGAACCGCGCGGGCCGCCCTTGTCGGGGGTGGAGAAGACCTCGATCTCCACCTCGTCGATGTCCTCCTGCACCGCACCGGCCACCGCGATGTAGCCGTCGACCACATGGTCCGCGATGGAGTGCAGCACTGCCGAGGGGCCCTTGGCGAGCAGCTCGGGGTCGTCCTGGAGGCGGTGGCGCAGCGCGCGCAGCGAGCCGTGGCCGCCGTGCCGCACGGTGATGACGAAGTCCCGGCCGGTGAAGCACATCACCTCGCCGGTCTCCACGACCTCGCTGGTCGCGGTCAGTTCGGCGTGCTCGACGTAGTGGATGGTCTTGAAGACGGTGAACAGGGTGTCGTCGTACCGCTCCAGCTTCGGCCGCTGGTGGGCGTGGACGGCGTCCTCCACGGCCAGCGGGTGCAGCCCGAACTCCCGGGCGATGCCGGCGAACTCCTCCTCTGTCGGCTCGTGGAGGCCGATCCAGGCGAAGCCGCCCTTCTCCCGGACCCGGAGCATCGCCTCGTGCGGCGTACGGCAGGTGCCGTCCTCCTCCGCCACGCGGCGTCCGTCGCGGTAGACCGCGCAGTCGACGACCGCGCTGGAGGCGGACGGGTCTCGCGTGGCGTCGTAACTGCTGTGCAGGGTGTTGGTCTTGCGCAGGGACGGGCGCACCACAGCGCGCAGGTCACGGATCATCGACATGGCTGGCTCCTTCACGGAGGGCCGTCGGCGGGGGCGTGGAACAGCCCGGAATGGGGACGTGGGCTCACGTCCGCAAAGCGGGCGGCACCGCGGCGGCGCGATGACGGCGTTCGCTACAGACAGGCAAAAAGGGGGTGCTCTTCCGTCGTGCGAAACGCCAGGGGCCGTGGCCGGGCAGGCGTCAGATCACAGAAGAAAGGTGTCGGACGGAAGAGCGGTTGGTACTGCACGGTCGACTTGGATCCACCGCAGCCCCACCTCCTCCGGTCGGTCCCCCGTGAGGGACGACGTTGCGTCGGGACTTGAGAGCGACGCTTCTGCGTGCTGTCCCGACCGGCGCGGCCAGGCTATCAGCAGGCACAGGGCCAATCTCTTACTTTGCCCGTTCCATACGCGTCCTATGCTCGCCGCATGGCAGAAATTCTTGCTCCGGTCGAGGCCCGTCTGCGCACGGCCCTGGGCGAACCGGACGCACGCGCGGCAGTGACGTTCCTCGGCACCGACCGGATCGAGGTGCTCCGCTTCATCGACGGCGACGTGGTGAGGTACGCCACGCTCGGCATGTCCGCGCAGCCGATGGCCGACCCCTCCGACCCGTTCGCAGACCCGGTGAAGGGGCCGCGGGCCGAGCTGGTCCTCTCAGTGCGGGCCGGGCTCGCGGACACCGACCAGGTGCTGCGCAGGCTCGCGGTGCTGGCGGCCTCGCCGCAGGTGGAGGGGGTGGTCGTGGCGCCGGGGGCCTCGCTGGACGTGGGTGAACCGCTGTGGCCCGGCGCGCCGTTCAGTTCGGTGCTCGTCGCCGAGTCCGGTGGGCTGGTCGAGGATCTGGAGCTGGCGGCCCCGATGGAGGCGGTGCGCTTTCTGCCGCTGCTGCCCATGACGCCCAACGAGGCGGCCTGGAAGCGGGTCAGGGGCGCGCAGGAGCTCCAGGAGCGGTGGCTGTCCCGGGGGACGGACCTGCGCGATCCGCTGCGTACCTCGGTGGCCCTGGACTGACACCGGGGCGCGCGGAACAGCCGAAAGCCCCGCCGCGTGGCGAGGAGGTGGCCACGGGCGGGGCGGTACGGGGCCGGGGCGGGGCCGGGGCGGGGCCCCGGCGGGGCGGCTCAGTTGGCAAAGACCGTGACGCCGTCCTCGGTCGCGTGCTTCGGTTCCAGCTCCTCGGCCTCGTGGTTCAGGGCCGAGCGCCGCACCCAGATGACGATCGCGCCGATGACGGCGGCGACGGCGGCGATCACGAACGGGATGTGGATGTTGCTCCACTCCTCGATCTTCGGGGCCAGGAAGGGCGCGGCGGCCGCGGCGAACCAGCGGACGAAGTTGTAACCGGCGCTGGCCACCGGACGCGGCGCGTCGGACACCCCGAGCGCCAGTTCCGTGTAGACGGTGTTGTTCATGCCGATGAAGGCGCCGGAGACGATCGTGCAGACGATGGCCGTGGTGTGGTTGCCGTAGCCGAGGATCACCAGGTCGGCGGCGAGCAGCACCAGTGAGGCGCCGACCACCTTGAGCGAGCCGAAGCGCTTCTGCAGCCTCGGTGCGACGAGTACCGAGAAGACCGCCAGCAGCAGGCCCCAGGCGAAGAAGACGGCGCCGGACTTGTACGGCGACATGTTCAGTACGAACGGCGTGAACGCCAGGATCGTGAAGAACGCGTAGTTGTAGAAGAACGCCGAGGTGGCGACGGAGGCGAGCCCGCCGTGGCCGAGCGCCTTGACCGGGTCGAGGAGTGAGGTCTTCTTCGCGGGCTTGGGCTGTTCCTTGAGGAACGCCGTGATGCAGACGAAGCCGATCGCCATCAGCGCGGCCGTACCGAAGAACGGGTAGCGCCAGCTGGCGTCACCGAGCAGCGCGCCGAGCAGCGGCCCGCAGGCCATGCCGAGGCCGAGCGCCGACTCGTACAGCAGGATCGCCGCCGAGCTGCCGCCCGCCGCCGCACCGACGATCACGGCGAGCGCGGTCGATACGAAGAGGGCGTTGCCCAGGCCCCAGCCGGCCCGGAAGCCGACGAGTTCCGCGACGGAGGACGAGGTGCCGGACAGCGCGGCGAAGACCACGACGAGCGCCAGTCCGGCCAGCAGCGTCTTGCGCCCGCCGATGCGGCTGGAGACGAATCCGGTCACCAGCATCGCGACGGCGGTGATCAGGAAGTAGGAGGTGAAGAGCAGCGACACCTGGCTCGGCGTCGCCTCAAGGCCCTTGGCGATGGACGGCAGAATCGGGTCCACCAGGCCGATTCCCATGAACGCGACAACAGAAGCGCCCGCTGTGGCCCATACGGCCTTCGGCTGGCGCAGGATGCTGACCGTTCCTTGGTCGAACGGATCCTCTCCCTGCATGGGACTACTCGCTCTCCACTAGATCGATGCGTTATGCACAGAATAAGTTAGAGGGGCTAATAAATGCAAGCTACATCTAAATCCGCTGATGAGAGCCGCGCTGCGGAAGGGTGATCGTCCTTGACGCGGCGACGGGCGGGGAGGACGGTTGGTTGTTATGAGGGGCGAACCCAGTTGCCCGAAGTGCGGAGGCCGGGTCAAGGCGCCCGGTTTCTTCGACGACACCTGGCAGTGCGACGTGCACGGCAGCGTGCAGCCGATGCAGCCGGTCATCCCGCCCAGCGTCGAGGCGCTCGGAGTGGTGGTGCACCGCGCCCGGGTGCCGGTGTGGATGCCCTGGCCGCTGCCGGTGGGCTGGCTCTTCACCGGGGTGGCGTGCGCGGGCGACGACCGGGGAGGCGGCCGGGCGACCGCCGTCGCTTGCTCCGGACCGGGGCCGCTCGGCGGCATCGGTGAGCTGTTGCTCGTCGCGGAGGAGCTCGGTGTCGGGCTCGGTGCGCGGTACGCCGGGATCGACGGCCCCGACCCGGGCCCGTATCTGCGGGTGGACGGCCCGCCGGACGTCAAGGTGCTCGCCGCCGGACGCCCGACGCCGCTCTGGCACGTGAAGAACGCTCCCGACGACCGGGCCGTCTTCGCCGGTGAGGCGCGCGGCCTGTGGCTGTGGGCGATCGTCTGGCCCGAGCAGTCCGGACTCCTGATGTACGACGAACTGGTGCTCACCGATCTGCGTGACGCCGGGGGAGAGGTCGACCTGGTGCCCTGCGGCGCGCTCACCCCCCGGCTGCTCGGCGGGCCCTGAGCGGTCGCCGTGCCCCCTCCGGCCGGGTCCGGAATCCACGCGTCGGCCGGTTATCCTTGGGCGTCCCCCCATCCGGCCGCGAGCACTGGAGTCCGCGTCGTGCGCATCGACCTGCACACCCACTCCACCGCGTCGGACGGTACCGACACCCCCGCAGAGCTGGTACGGAACGCCGCCGCCGCAGGTCTGGACGTCGTCGCCCTCACCGACCACGACACGGTCCGCGGACACGCGGAGGCGATAGCGGGGCTGCCCGAGGGGCTCACCCTGGTCACCGGCGCCGAGCTGTCCTGCCGGCTCGACGGCGTGGGCGGGCTGCACATGCTGGCGTACCTCTTCGACCCCGAAGAGCCCGAGCTGGCGCGCGAGCGCGAGCTGGTGCGCGACGACCGGGTGCCGCGCGCCAGGACCATGGTGCGCAAGCTCCAGGAGCTGGGCGTGCCGGTCGAGTGGGAGCAGGTAGCGCGGATCGCCGGTGACGGATCGGTCGGGCGGCCGCACATCGCCACCGCGCTGGTCGAGCTCGGCGTCGTGCCGAGCGTCTCCGACGCCTTCACCCCGCAGTGGCTGGCCGACGGCGGGCGCGCCCACGCCGAGAAGCACGAGCTCGACCCCTTCGACGCGGTCCGGCTGGTCAAGGCCGCCGGCGGCGTCACCGTCCTCGCTCACCCGGGCGCCGTCAAACGCGGCCACGTGGTCCCCGAATCCGCCATCGCGGAGCTGGCCGCTGCCGGGCTCGGCGGTGTCGAGGCCGACCACATGGACCACGACGAGGCGACCAGGGCCAGGCTGCGCGGGCTCGCCCGCGAGCTGGGGCTGCTGGCCACCGGTTCGAGCGACTACCACGGCAGCCGCAAGACCGTACGGCTCGGGGAGAACGTCACCGACCCCGAGATCTACGGCGAGATCACCCGGCGCGCCACCGGGGCCTTCCCGGTGCCGGGAGCCGGCGGACCGCTCGTCCCGTAACGGCCCACGCGCGACTCCTGCCCCCGGCGGGATCCCGCGCCGCACCCCACCCCCGCGCACCGGCCTGCCGCGGTGTCCGCCGGAATCTCCGGCGGACACCGGTCCGGCAGCTGCCCGGCGCGCCGCCCCCACCGCATGCCCGCTCTCTCCTCGCAAGGCTCACTGTGTTCGACGTCGCTGTCTTCGGATCCCTTTTTCTCACGCTTTTTGTGATTATGGATCCGCCCGGAATCACCCCGATCTTCCTGGCCCTCACCGCAGGCCGCCCCGCCAAGACGCAGCGCAAGATGGCGCTCCAGGCGGTCTCCGTCGCCTTCGGCGTGATCGCCGTCTTCGGAGTGCTCGGCCAGCAGATCCTGGACTACCTGCACGTCTCCGTACCCGCCCTGATGATCGCGGGCGGACTGCTCCTGCTGCTGATCGCGCTGGACCTGCTGACCGGCAAGACCGACGAGCCGACGCAGACGAAGGACGTCAACGTGGCACTCGTCCCCCTGGGCATGCCGCTGCTCGCCGGCCCCGGCGCGATCGTCTCGGTGATCCTCGCCGTGCAGCACGCCGACAGCGTCGGGAGCCAGCTCTCGGTCTGGACGGCGATCGTCGCCATGCACGTCGTGCTCTGGCTGACCATGCGCTACTCGCTGCTGATCATCCGGGTCATCAAGGACGGCGGCGTCGTGCTGGTCACCAGGCTCGCCGGGATGATGCTCTCCGCCATCGCCGTGCAGCAGATCATCAACGGCGTCACCCAGGTCATCCAGAACGCCTGACCCGGCCCCGCGCGGCACAGCGCCCCCGCACGATCGATCCGTGCGGGGGCGCTCGTCTTTATGCGGGCAACTTATATACGGGCAAGGTGTTACGAGGCCGAGGTGTCGGCCGGGCGGATATAGATGCGCTGGCCCAATGCCGCGGCCTGCTGCACGATCCGGTTGACGGAGGCGGCGTCCACGACGGTGCTGTCCACGGCGGTACCGTCGACATCGTCGAGTCGCATGATCTCGAAGCGCATATGGCTTCCCTTCGTCTGATCCTCCTGCTGGAGAACTACTGGGAGGACGGGTGACCCGTCCGCAAGGATGAGGAGCGCCAGGCTGGTACGTCTCGCGCCCCACGAGGTGTACAACGGCTTGCTCCCTGCAATCATTCCCTACGCTAAGGAAATTTTTTGGATGTCTAAGTACCAGCAGGTAACCGAGCATGCGCGGACGACGACATCCGCGACGAGGCCCGTATGAACGAGGCAGAGATCGGTGAGCGCCTGGACCGCACCAACGAGCTGCTCCAGCGCGTGCTCGCCGAGGTGTCGAAGACCCCCTCGACCCACGCGATCTTCGTCGACGCGGGCTATGTGTACGCCGCGGCCGGGCTGCTCGTCACCGGCACGGAGGACCGGCGCTCCTTCGACCTCGACTCGGAGGGGCTGATCGAGGCCTTCATCGACAAGGCCCGCACGATCTTCGCGGACAGCCGCCTCCTGCGCGTCTACTGGTACGACGGGGCCAGGCGCCGGATCCACACCGTTGAGCAGCAGTCCATCGCGGAGCTCCCCGACGTCAAGGTCAGACTCGGCAACCTCAACGCCAACAACCAGCAGAAGGGCGTCGACTCACTCATCCGCACCGACCTCGAATCCCTCGCCCGCCACCGTGCCATCAGCGACGCCGCACTCGTCGGCGGCGACGAGGACCTGGTCTCCGCCGTCGAGGCCGCACAGGGGTACGGGGCCCGCGTCCACCTGTGGGGCATCGAGGCCGGCGAAGGCCGCAACCAGGCCGAACCGCTGCTCTGGGAGGTCGACAGCCAGCGCACCTTCGACCTCGACTTCTGCCGCCCCTACGTGACCAGACGGCCCGTCACCACCTACGAGGACGACTCCCCGGCGCCCTCGCGCGACGACGTCCGCTTCGTCGGCACGCAGATCGCCGCGAACTGGCTCTCCGCCCGCGGCCGCGACTCCCTGGCCGACCTGCTCCCCGGACACCCGTACCTGCCGGGCTCCGTCGACCAGGACCTGCTGGTCGAGGCCGAACGCCTGCTCCAGCACTCGCTGCGCGGCCACGCCCATCTGCGGCGGGCGCTGCGCGACGGCTTCTGGCAGCACCTCCAGTCGCAGTACTGACAGTGAACCGGGCCCGTGGCGCCCTTGGTTACAGGCTGTCCCAGAAGGAGGCCAGCGCGGCAGCCGTCGGCCCCGGCCGGTCCGTGTTGGGGGAGTGCTCCGCGCCCTCGATCCGGGTCCGCCGGGCGCCCAGCCGCTCGGCCATCGCGTCGAGCTGGGGCACCGGCCAGACGTCGTCACGCTCGCCGGAGACCACGTGGACCGGCAGCCCGGTGGCGGCGACCTCGGCCACCCGGTCGGGCTCGGTGGCCAGCTGGCGGCCGGTGGCGATCAGCTGGGCGGGCCGGTGACGCATCCAGCGCCGCCGCAGGTCCTCGCCGCCGTCCGCCTCGGCCTCCGTGGGCGGGTCGAAGGCGCGCATGGCCTCCCAGACCTGGTCCATGCTCATGGTCGCCAGCGCGTCGCCCAGGATCTTCAGCTTGACCCGCTGGGGCTCGCTGACCACGCCGGGCCCGGAGGACATCAGGGTCAGCGACCGGAACGGTGCCGGATCCAGGATGGCCGCCGCGCGTGCGACCAGCCCGCCGAGCGAGTGCCCGAGCAGGTGGACCGCGCCGCCGCCGAGGCCGAGCGCGGCCGTCTGCGCGAGTGCGTCACGCGCCAACTCGTCCTGTGCGTAGGACTCCTGGCGGTCCGTCCCGTCGCTCTCGTACTGCCCGCGCCCGTCGACGGCGACCACGCGGTAGCCGGCTTCCGCCAATGGTTCCAGCAGCGCGATGAAGTCCTCCTTGCTGCCGGTGAAGCCGGGCAGCAGGAGCGCGGTGCCGCGTGGCGTGCTGGGCGGGGACGCGTCCAGGACGGCGAAGTCCCCGCGCTCGGTGTGCAGCGCACGGGCCCGGGTGCAGGGAGGCGGGACGAAGGTGGGTGGCCGGCTCATGGGACGAGGTTATGCCGTGAACGCCCGAGGGGCCCGGGGGGATCCCCCCGGGCCCCTCGGGCACTCCGGCGCCATCGGGCGCCGCTCTCAGCTGTCAATCTCAGCTCTCGGTCTCAGCTCTCGGTCTTCGCGGCGGCCGCTCGCGGTGCCCGACGCCTGCGCGGCTTGGCCTCGCCCTCGGTGACCGAGGCGTCCGCCACGGCCTCCGTCTTCGGCTTCGCGGCCGCACGGGTGCGACGACGCGGCCTGGAGTCGTTCTCCGGCTCGGCGATGGGCGCGATCTGGAAGTCGACCTCGTCCTCGGCCGGCTTGATCACCCGGGCGCGGCGGCGCGGCTTGGTCACCGTCTTCGCCTCCGCCACGGGCTCGGCCACGGGGGCGGTCTGGAAGTCGACCTCCTCCGTCACCGGCTTCACGACCCGGGCGCGGCTGCGACGCGGCTTCGTGGCGGTCACGGTCTCGGCCGCCACCTCCACCGTGACCTCGGTCTTGGCCTTGGCCTTGGGCGACCTGGGCGGCCTGGTCGTGGTCTTTGCCGCGGGCTCGGGGTCGATGACGACGACCGGGGCGGCCTGCGCCACCTCCGCCGCGGCCTCGGCCACGACCTCCGGGACACCGACGCGGCCGCGCCGACGCCGGCGCGGCGTACGCGGCTCCGTGGCGCCTTCGGCGGGCGTCTCGACGGCGGGGGCCTCGACGGCAGGTGCGGGTACCGTCGCGGCGTTCTCCTCCGCGGCGGAACCGCCCCGGGTGCGACGGCGCTGACGCGGCGTGCGCGGGGGGCGCTCCTCGCGGACGGCGGGTGCGGAGGCGGCGGCGGACTTGCGGCCGCGGCCACCCGTCTCGCCGAGGTCCTCCATCTCCTCGGCCCGCAGACCGGCGCGGGTGCGCTCGGTACGCGGCAGGACACCCTTGGTGCCGGCCGGGATGTCCAGCTCCTCGTACAGGTGCGGAGAGGTGGAGTACGTCTCCGGCGGGTCCGGGAACTTCAGGTCCAGGGCCTTGTTGATCAGCTGCCAGCGCGGGATGTCGTCCCAGTCGACCAGCGTGATCGCGATGCCCTTGGCACCCGCCCGGCCGGTCCGGCCGATCCGGTGCAGGTACGTCTTCTCGTCCTCGGGCGACTGGTAGTTGATGACGTGGGTGACACCCTCGACATCGATACCGCGCGCCGCGACGTCGGTGCAGACGAGCACGTCGACCTTGCCGTTGCGGAAGGCGCGCAGCGCCTGCTCGCGGGCGCCCTGGCCGAGGTCGCCGTGGACGGCGCCGGAGGCGAAACCGCGCTTCTCCAGCTGCTCCGCGATGTCGGCGGCGGTGCGCTTGGTGCGGCAGAAGATCATCGCGAGTCCGCGGCCGTTGGCCTGGAGGATGCGCGAGACCATCTCCGGCTTGTCCATGTTGTGCGCGCGGTAGACGTACTGCGCGGTGTTCTTGACGGTCGTGCCCTCGTCGTCGGGCGAGGTGGCGTTGATGTGCGTCGGCTGCGACATGTAGCGGCGCGCGAGGCTGATGACCGCGCCCGGCATGGTCGCGGAGAACAGCATGGTCTGCCGCTTGGCCGGCAGCATCGTGATGATGCGCTCGACGTCGGGCAGGAAGCCCAGGTCCAGCATCTCGTCGGCCTCGTCGAGGACGAGGACGCGGATGTGTGAGAGGTCGAGCTTGCGCTGGCCCGCGAGGTCGAGCAGCCGGCCCGGGGTGCCGACGACGACGTCGACGCCCTTCTTGAGGGCCTCCACCTGGGGCTCGTACGCCCGGCCGCCGTAGATCGCGAGAACGCGGACGTTACGGACCTTGCCGGCGGTCTGGAGGTCGTTGGTGACCTGCTGGCACAGCTCGCGGGTGGGGACGACGATCAGGGCCTGCGGCGCGTCGGTGAGCTTCTCGGGCGCTGCCCGGCCCGCCTCGACGTCCGCGGGGACGGTGACGCGCTCCAGCAGCGGCAGCCCGAAACCGAGCGTCTTGCCGGTGCCGGTCTTGGCCTGTCCGATGACATCGGAGCCGGAGAGCGCTACGGGGAGCGTCATCTCCTGGATGGGGAAGGGGGACATGATGCCGACGGACTCAAGTGCCTCGGCCGTCTCGGGAAGAATCCCGAGGTCTCGGAACGTAGTCAGGGTATTGCCTCTTCTGTGAAACGCGGTCCGAGGCGAACGAAGGGGGTCGTACCGTGCCGGGGTTGGTCATCCGGCCGTGGATGGGCCGGGTGGCGCGGGACCACTGCCGTCGCTCGAGCGCTCGTGCCGCTGAGGGGGCCCCTCATCTGCGGTCGTACGTGGCGTACGCCTCGCGTGGAGGGCTGTCGGGTCGGAGCCGATCGGGCCACCGACCGGGCATCCTCATTCAGTTTCGCGCGACGAGCAGTTGCAAAATGCTCAGTAAGCGCAATACCACTGTACCCCGGATTCGCGCATCTGTGTTGGGCGAATTCATCGGAACGGTGTGACGTCAGTCTGCGGCCGGACCCGTCCGCGTCTCGGCGGGCGGGCTATTCTGCGGTCCATGGAGACGCCTGACAACGCTACCGAAACCCCCGCATCCACCCGAATCGCCGACCAGGACTGGGCCACCGCGTCCGCGGAGCCGCAGTACCGGGCCGCCGTCGTGGACCTGCTGGGAGCACTTGCCTACGGGGAGCTGGCGGCCTTCGAGCGGCTCGCCGAGGACGCGAAACTCGCGCCGACGCTGGGTGACAAGGCGGCGCTGGCGAGGATGGCGTCCGCGGAATTCCACCACTTCGAGCGGTTGACCGACCGGCTGACGGCGATCGAGGTGCAGCCGACCGGTGCGATGGAGCCGTTCGCGAAGGCGCTCGACGACTTCCACCGCCAGACCGCCCCGTCGGACTGGCTGGAAGGCCTGGTCAAGGCCTATGTCGGTGACTCGATCGCCAGTGACTTCTACCGTGAGGTCGCGGCCAGGCTCGACTCCGACACCCGTTCCCTCGTGCTCGCCGTGCTCGATGACACGGGCCACGGCAACTTCGCCGTCGAGAAGGTGCGCGCCGCGATCGAGGCGGACCCCAGGCTCGGCGGCCGGCTCGCGCTGTGGGCCCGCCGGCTGATGGGCGAGGCGCTCTCGCAGGCCCAGCGCGTGGTGGCCGACCGCGACGCGCTGTCCACCATGCTGGTGGGCGGGGTGGCGGACGGATTCGATCTGGCCGAGGTCGGCCGGATGTTCTCGCGGATCACCGAGGCGCACACCAAGCGGATGGCCACCCTGGGGCTCGCGGCTTAGCACCGCCCCGCGGTGTCAGGCGGCCGCCGACCTGTTGATCCGGCGGCTGCGCGGGCGGATCAGCAGGGAGACCGTCACCGCGGAGATGAGCGCCGCGCCGATCATCGTCGCCGCCGCGTGGCCGGGGCCCAGCACCGAGTGCATCAGATAGAGGCCGAACAGGGCTCCCAGCGCTCCGGTACCGAAGACGGTCCGGCGGGACGGGAGGCGGGGCGACAGGGAGCGCAGTGCCGCCCAGGACAGGGCCAGTCCGAGCACGACGGAGCCCAGGGTTTCAAAGATCACAGACGATCACCTCGCAGGTTACGGGGCGGGCAATTCGGTCTACGCGGTACTACCCCCGGGCCGCGGAACACAATCATTCCGCGGACAGGCTTCGCCCAGCCGTCGCACAGGAACGCACAGGAATTCGACTGTCGTACATGAAGCGGCCGCGCCGCGCGGGGCCGGCCGCCGGACGCGCAACGGAAAGCGGCCCGGCGGGGGGATCCCCCGCCGGGCCGCTTTCCGCGGTCGCTGTGTCCGCGCGCTCCTAGAGCGCGCCGAACCCCACCCGTCGTGTGCTGGGCTCGCCGATCTCCACGTAGGCGATCCGGTCGGCCGGCACCAGGACCTTGCGGCCCTTCTCGTCCGTGAGGCTGAGCAGCCGCGCCTTGCCGGCGAGAGCCTCGGAAACCGCGCTCTCGACCTCTTCGGCGGAAAGCCCGCTCTCCAGAACGATCTCCCGGGGCGTGTGCTGCACCCCGATCTTGACCTCCACGGCTATGTCCCTCCGACGGTCAGTCCCTGCGCGGTGAACCGCGCCGTACGCAGCACACATTAGCCCGCTGCCGACGGTGACCAGGGATCCGCGGGCAACGCCCGCAGCGAACACGGGCGCCGGCCCTCCCACCCGGTGCTGATCTCAGTGCTGATCGATGCCGTGCAGCGGGAAGCCCGCGATGCCCCGCCAGGCCAGCGAGGTGAGCAGCTCGACCGCGGTGTCGCGCGGGATGGCGGACCGGCTGGAGAGCCAGTAGCGGGCGACCACCTGGGACACCCCGCCCAGGCCGACCGCGAGCAGCATGGACTCGTCCTTGGACAGGCCCGTGTCACCGGCGATCACATCGGAGATCGCCTCGGCGCACTGCAGCGAGACCCGGTCCACCCGCTCGCGCACGGCGGGCTCGTTGGTCAGGTCGGACTCGAAGACCAGCCGGAAGGCGCCGCCCTCGTCCTCGACGTACGCGAAGTAGGCATCCATCGTCGCTGCCACGCGCAGCTTGTTGTCGGTCGTCGACGCGAGCGCCGTGCGGACCGCCTGGAGCAGCGACTCGCAGTGCTGGTCGAGCAGGGCCAGGTAGAGCTCCAGCTTGCCCGGGAAGTGCTGGTAGAGCACCGGCTTGCTGACCCCGGCCCGCTCCGCGATGTCGTCCATCGCGGCGGAGTGGTAGCCCTGCGCGACGAAAACCTCCTGGGCGGCGCCCAGGAGCTGATTGCGTCGGGCGCGACGCGGCAGGCGAGTGCCCCGCGGACGCGCCGCCTCGGTCTGCTCGATGGCTGTCACGCCGCCTCCCAAATTTGTGTTCCGACACAGCCGTTCCGTACTCGCTGCGCCATACCGCCATCGTACTTTCGGGTAACCGGGGTATGCGCGGCGCGGACGCAGAATTTCACGGACCGGACGCCCGCGGTAGCCGCATTTCCTGGTGACCTCTGCCGTATAGCGGGACGTATCAGCGGTAATCGTCCTCGCCTCAGCGGTAATCGTCCTCGTCGTGCTCGTCGTGCGAGACGGCGCGGGCCTGTTCCGCCGCGTCCGCCTCGTTCGCACGGTTCCGGTCGACTTCCGTCAGCGGTTCGTCGCTCTCGGGCCGCAGCTCCGCCTGCTGCTCCGCGGCGTCCGCCTCGGGTGTCTCCTGGCCGGGTCCGTCGGGCTGGACGCCTTCGAAGGACTCCGGGTCACTGGGGTCGACCGTCATGGTGGCTCCCTTCCTTGTTCCGAGCCTAGGAGCAGGGCCCCGATGCCGCTATGCGGTGTGTGACGGCCAACACACGAATCGCGGTGTGATCGTCTCGTAACATTGCCGCATGTCTTCGACCGAGCTGCCGGGAGTCCGTGCCGCCGCCGCAGCGGCGGCGGCGCCCACAGTGAGCACCGTCAGGGTCGCGGAGGGCGAGAGACTCCGCTCCGTCACGCTGGCCGGGCTCACACTGAACGTCCGATCGCGGCCACCGGAGCGGACGGGCCTCGCGCCCGCCCTCTACGTGCACGGCCTCGGTGGCTCCTCGCAGAACTGGTCGGCGCTGATGCCGCTGCTCCAGGACGTGGTGGACGGTGAGGCGCTGGACCTGCCGGGTTTCGGGGACTCCCCGCCCCCGGACGACGGCAACTACTCGGTCACCGGTCACGCCCGCGCGGTGATCCGCTTCCTGGACGCGGAGGAGCGCGGACCCGTCCATCTGTTCGGCAACTCCCTCGGCGGCTCGGTGGCCACCAGGGTCGCCGCGGTCCGCCCCGACCTGGTGCGCACGCTGACCCTGATCTCGCCCGCGCTCCCCGAGATCCGGGTGCAGTTGTCGGCCGCGCCGACCGCACTGCTCGCGGTTCCGGGACTCGTAACCCTGTTCACCCGGATGAGCCGGGACTGGACCGCGGAAGAACGCACCCGTGGAGTCATGGCACTCTGTTACGGCGATCCGGCACGGGTCTCGGAGGAGGGCTTCCGTGCGGCGGTGGCCGAAATGGAGCGACGGCTGGAACTGCCGTACTTCTGGGACGCCATGGCGCGCTCGGCACGTGGCATCGTCGACGCGTACACGTTGGGCGGGCAGCACGGGCTGTGGCGTCAGGCCGAGCGGGTGCTCGCACCGACCCAGCTCGTGTACGGCGGACGGGACCGGCTCGTCTCGTACCGGATGGCACGCAGGGCGTCCGCGGCCTTCCGCGATTCGCGGCTGCTGACACTGCCCGACGCGGGGCACGTGGCGATGATGGAGTACCCGGAGGCGGTCGCCCAGGCGTTCCGGGAACTACTCGACGAAGACGGCGGGAGCTGATCCGGGGCGTGGGACGACACAGTCGAAAGGGCCCTGGGCCCAAGGCCCCTGAGACCGGGTCCGCCCCGGCGGAATCGGGTGCCGGGCGCGAGGACACCAGGCCGGCACCCGGCAACGGCCGGCGCAGGCGGCCGGGCGAGGCGCCACCGGCCCCCGGCGGCCCCACCCCGTTCCAGGGCGCACCCCAGGTGCGCGGTGGCCACCCCGAACAGCGTGAGCCCGGTGGCGGCTGGGGCACCGGACCCGTCGAGCGGCCGGTGCCGCCGCGCGGCGGCACCGGCCGCACCGGCGTCCAGGCCTCGGCGCCCCCGCGTCCGCAGGCTCAGGGGACCGGCACCAAGCCGCTGATACCGGGACCGCGCAGGGAGTTCGTCGAGGCGTTCGACGCCCAGCCGACCCAGTCGACCCAGTCGACCCAGCGCGCCCAGCCGACCCAGCCCGCCCGGCCGCCTCGCGGCCCGGCGCCGGAGCAGGACGCCCCCGCCGACCCGTCCAGCTCCACCGGTGACCGGGACGGGCAGCCGCCCGGCGGCGAGGACGGCGCGCCCAAGGAGTCCAGGGGCGGCAGGGGTCGCACCTTCACCGGTATCGCGGCCGCCGCGGTGACCACGGTGCTCGCGGTGGTCGTGGCGGGCCAGGTCGCCCACGACGGCGGTGGCCGCTCGGGCGCCGCGCAGGCCGCGGGCGTCGACCGGGACGGCGCGGACGGCGCCTCCCGTTCGGACGGCAGGAAGACCCCCGCGCCCAAGGTGGCGGTCAAGCCCCTGACGTACGAGCAGAAAATGGCCAAGCCCTACCCGCTGGCACCGAAGCTCAAGGGTTCCGGGAAATTCGAAGCGGTGCCGGGAGCGGCGAAGGCTCCGGGTAAGGGACACCGGTACGTCTACCGGATCGACATCGAGAAGGGGCTCGGCCTCGATTCCGCGCTCTTTGCCGATGCGGTCCAGAAAACCCTTAATGATGAACGCAGTTGGGCGCACGACGGCGCGATGACCTTCCAACGGACTTCCACCGGCGATCCGGATTTCGTGATCACGCTGGCCAGTCCGGGAACCACCGGCGTCTGGTGCGAGAAGTCGGGCCTGGACACGACCGTGGACAACGTCTCCTGTGACTCCGCCGCCACCGAGCGCGTGATGATCAACGCCTATCGCTGGGCCCAGGGCTCGTCCACCTTCGGTCCGGACAAGCTCTACTCCTACCGGCAGATGCTGATCAACCACGAGGTGGGCCACCGGCTGGGGCACAACCATGTGAGCTGCCGCACGCCGGGCACCCTCGCTCCGGTGATGCAGCAGCAGACCAAATCGCTCGATATCGACAACATCAAGTGCCGGCCCAACGCCTGGGTGTACCCGAAGGGTTGAGCCCGGCCCGCAGTCGTGTGAGGGGACGCGGGTCCGGTGCCGGGAAGGCCGGTCGCCGGACCGTCGGGGGTGGTCTCCCGGCGCGCCCCGTCCGAATACTGAGACGGCCGTCTCGTATCGCGTTGACATCGGGTGGGCCGTCGCCCATATTTCTCGGCATGTCACACAGCCCCCTCACCTCCGAACGCGCAGCCATCGAGCTGGCGCTCATCGGTGTGACCGGGCACAGTGTCGCCGACGTCGACTGTTGCTGACGCCTGCCCGAGTGCGCGTCGGCCCCCGCCGTCCGAGCCCTGACGGGCCGGCCGGACCCCTCCCGACTGCCGCACCGGGCGTACTCCGTCCGCAGGCGCGGCAGTTACCAGTGTTCCGGTCCCGGTACCGACCGGTCGTACGCACATGTCCCTCTCGCCGCCTGCACGGATCCGCTCCTGTATCCCTCACCCAGGCAGTTCTCCGAGAGGTCATCTTCCGATGCGTCAACCGTCCGTCATATCGCGCCGCGCAGCAGCGGCCGCCGCAGTCATCGTCGTGACAGCAACCGCCGCGGCCTGCGGGCCAGAGGGCAGCGGCAAGGGGAGCGACGACAGCTCCGGTGCGGCGGGCGCGCCCAGGAAGGGCGGCACGCTGACCGTCCTCAACAGCGCCCCGCAGGAGGACTTCGACCCCGGCCGGCTCTACACCTCCGGCGGCGGCAACGTCCCCTCGCTCGTCTTCCGCACCCTCACCACCCGCAACCGGGAGGACGGCGCGGCCGGCTCGAAGGTCGTCCCCGACCTGGCGACCGACCTCGGCAGGCCCAGCAAGAACGCCACCGTCTGGACGTACACGCTCAAGGACAACCTGAAGTACGAGGACGGCACCGCGATCACGAGCGCCGACATCAAGTACGGCGTCGAGCGCTCCTTCGCCGCCGAACTCTCCGGCGGTGCGCCCTATCTGCGCGACTGGCTGATCGGCGGGGCCGGCTACCAGGGCCCGTACAAGGACAAGAAGGGCCTCGACTCGATCGAGACGCCCGACGCGAAGACGATCGTCTTCCACCTCAACAAGCCCGAGGGCGAGTTCCCCTTCCTGGCCAGCCAGACGCAGACCACGCCCGTGCCCAAGGCCAAGGACACCGGCACGAAGTACGAGGAGCACCCGCTCTCCTCCGGCCCGTACAAGGTCGTCAAGAACGAGGGCGACGGCGAGCGCCTCATCCTGGAGCGCAACACCCACTGGTCGGCCGCCACCGACGAGGAGCGCAAGGCCTACCCCGACCGGATCGACGTCCGCTCCGGCCTCGACTCCGCCGTCATCAACCAGCGGCTGTCCGCCTCGCAGGGCGCCGACGCGGCCGCCGTCACCACCGACACCAACCTCGGCCCGGCCGAGCTCGCCAAGGTCAGCGGCGACAAGAAGCTCGCCGCCCGGGTCGGCACCGGCCACTTCGGCTACAGCAACTACATCGCCTTCAACCCGAAGGTGAAGCCGTTCGACAACCCGAAGGTGCGCCAGGCGATCTCGTACGCCGTCGACCGCACCTCCGTCGTCAACGCCGCGGGCGGCTCCTCGCTCGCCGAGCCCGCCACCACCTTCCTGCCCGACCAGGCCTCCTTCGGCTACACGCCGTACGACGCCTTCCCGGCCGGAAAGAACGGCGACGCGGCCAAGGCGAAGAAGCTGCTGAAGGAGGCCGGATACCCCAAGGGGCTGACCGTCACCCTCACGCACGACAACGAGAAGAACTTCGCCACAAGCCCCGAGATCGCCACCGCGCTCCAGGAGGCGCTGAAGAAGGCCGGCATCACCGCCAAGCTCCGGGGCCTGGAGGACAACGCCTACTCCGACACCGTCTACAACGTGAAGACCGAGCCCGGCTTCTTCCTCGCCGGCTGGGGCGCCGACTGGCCCTCCGGCGGCCCGTTCTTCGCCCCGATCTTTGATGGACGCCAGATCGTCAAGGCCGGGTACAACTTCAACTCCTCCCAGCTGAACGACCCCTCGGTCAACAAGGAGATCGACGAGATCAACAAGCTGACCGACCTGAGCGCCGCCGCCAAGCGCTGGGGCGCGCTCGACAAGAAGGTCGGTGAGCAGGCGCTGACCGTGCCGCTGTTCCACCCGGTCTACAAGCGCCTGTACGGCGAGTCCGTCAAGAACATCGTGATCAGCGACTGGACCGGCGTGCTCGACATCTCGCAGGTCGCGGTCAAGTAGCCATGACCGAAGCACTGCTGGTCAAGGAGGCGGGGGCCGTCGCGGCCCCCGCCTCCGGGGCCCATCCGTTCTGGCGGCGGCTGCGCACCCGGCGCTCCGCCCTGGTCGCCGCCGTCCTCGTCGCCCTGCTGGTCCTGACCGCGCTCGCCGCACCGCTGCTCGCGGGCATCGAGGGCCAGAACCCCACCACGTACCACCCCGACCTCGTCGACTCCGCCACCGGCGGGGTGCCGCTCGGCTCCTTCGGCGGGATCAGCGCGGAGCACTGGCTCGGCGTCGAACCGCTCACCGGACGCGACCTCTTCGCCCGCATCGTGTACGGCGCCCGCGTCTCGCTCGGCGTTGCGCTCGGCGCGACGCTGCTCCAGGTCGCCATCGGCGTCGCCGTCGGCCTCGCGGCCGGACTCGGCAACCGCTTCGTCGACCAGGTGTTCAGCCGGATCACCGACGTCATGGTCGCCCTGCCGGTCATGGTGGCCGCGCTCGGCGCGCTCGCCGTCGTCCCGGCCGGATTCCCGCGCCCGGTACTGATCGCGCTGCTCGTCGGACTGGTCGGCTGGACCCACATCTCCAAGGTCGTACGCGCGAAGACCCTCGCCCTGAAATCGCTCGACCACGTCGCCGCCGCCCGGCTCAGCGGCTGGGGCCCCTGGCAGATCGCCCGGCGCGAGCTGCTGCCCGCGCTGGCGGCGCCCGTCATCACGTACGCCGTCCTGCTCTTCCCCTCCAACATCGTCGTCGAGGCCGCGCTGTCCTTCCTCGGCGTCGGCATCAAGCCGCCCACACCGTCCTGGGGACAGATGCTCAGCGACGCCGACACCTGGTACCAGGCCGCGCCCACCTATCTGCTGATCCCGGCCGGACTGCTCTTCGTCACCGTGCTGGCGCTCACCGTTCTCGGCGAGGGCGTGCGCACCGCGCTCGACCCGCGTGCCGCCTCCCGGCTGCGGATCGGCACCGGCGCGAAGAAGGAGGCCGGAGCATGACGTCCTTCCTGCTGCGGCGCCTGGGCGGAGCACTCTTCGTGCTGCTCGCCCTGAGCGTCGTCGTCTACGCCGCGTTCTACGTGGCACCGGGCAACGTCGCGCAGATCGCCTGCGGTCCGCGCTGCTCGCCCGCCCAGGTGGCCCAGGTCAGCGAGCAACTGAGGCTCGACGACCCGGTGTACGTGCAGTACGCGCACTTCCTCCAGGCGCTGGTCACCGGCCGCGACTACTCCACCGGAACCGGTGTGGTGCACTGCCAGGCCCCCTGCCTCGGACTCTCGTACCAGAGCGGCCAGCAGGTCACCCAGCTGATCGTCGCCAAGCTGCCGGCCACCGCCTCGCTCGCCGTCGGCGCCTTCGTGCTGTGGATGGTGCTCGGGGTCGGCACCGGAGTGCTCTCGGTGTGGCGGCGCGGCCGCGCCACCGAGCGCGTTCTCACCGGGATCACCCTGGCGGGTATGGCCACACCGGTCTTCGTGATCGGTCTGCTGCTGATCATCATCTGCGTCACCGCGCTCCAGATCCTGCCGTTCCCGGACTACGTGCCGTTCACGGACGACCCGGAGCAGTGGGCCTGGAACCTGCTGCTGCCCTGGATCTCGCTTGCACTCGTCTCCGCCGCCCCGTACGCGCGGATGACCCGCGCCTCGATGCTGGAGACGCTCGCCGAGGACCATGTGCGCACCTTCAGGGCGTACGGGGTCAGCGAGCGCGCGATCGTCGGACGGCACGCCCTGCGCGGGGCGCTCGCCCCGGTGATCGCGCTCGGCGCCGTGGACATCGGCGCGATGTTCGGCGGCGCCGTGCTCACCGAGTCCCTCTTCGGGATTCCGGGGGTCGGCCGCGAACTCGTCGCGGCCGTACGGAACGTGGACCTCCCGGTCGTCGTCGGCCTGGTGCTCGTCACCGGGTTCTTCGTCGTCCTCGCCAATGCCGTCGCGGACATCCTCCAGGCGATGGCCGACCGACGGGTGGTGCTGTCATGAGTCTCGTCGAGGTCACCGATCTCTCGATCTCCTTCGGCGACGTGCACGCGGTGCGCGGACTGTCGTTCTCGCTGGAGGCCGGCGGCGCGCTCGGCGTCGTCGGTGAGTCCGGCTCCGGCAAGAGCGCCTCCGCGTACGCCCTGCTCGGACTGCACCGGGGGACCGGCGCCAAGGTCGGCGGCTCGGTCCGGGTCGCGGGCGTGGACGTCCAGTCCGCCGGGGACGCCGAACTGCGCGGGCTGCGCGGGGCGAAGGCCGCGATGGTCTTCCAGGACCCGCTCTCCTCGCTGGACCCGTACTACGCGGTGGGCGACCAGATCGCCCAGGTGTACCGGGTCCACAACCGGGTCTCCCGGCGGGCGGCCCGGACCAGGGCCGTCGAGGTGCTGGACCGGGTCGGGATTCCGGACGCGGTACGCCGCTCCCGCTCCCGGCCGCACGAGTTCTCCGGCGGGATGCGGCAGCGCGCACTCATCGCGATGGCGCTGGCCTGCGAGCCGGAGCTGCTGATCGCGGACGAGCCGACGACCGCGCTCGACGTCACCGTCCAGGCCCAGATCCTCGACCTGCTGCACGGGCTGCGCCGCGAGACGGGCATGGGGCTGCTGCTGGTCACCCATGACGTGGGCGTGGCGGCGGAGTCGGTGGACGAGGTGCTGGTCATGCGGTCCGGCCTCGCGGTGGAACGGGGGCCGGTGGCCGAGGTACTGCGCGCGCCGCGCGAGCCGTACACGAAGGCGCTGCTGTCCGCGGTTCCGCGCATCGCCCCGGAGCCGGGTGGCGTTGCTGACGCGGCTGGTGCGGCTGGTGCCGGTGGTGCGCCTGGTGCGGCCAGTGCGGCCGGGCGTACTGGCCCCGACACGGCCGAGGTGCTCGTCGAGGCCGACGGCCTGCGGCAGGTGTTCGGGCGGGGGAAGTCCGCCCTGGCCGCAGTGGACGGGGTCTCCCTCACCGTCCGCCACGGCGAGACGCTCGGCATCGTCGGGGAGAGCGGCAGCGGCAAGACCACCCTCGGGCGGATGCTCGTCGGCCTCCTGGAGCCCACCTCCGGCCGGCTCGACCGGGTGGACCGGGTGCAGATGGTCTTCCAGGACCCGGTCTCCTCGCTCAACCCGCGCCGCTCCGTGGGCGAGTCCGTCGCGGATCCGCTGCGGGCGCGCGGGCAGCGCGACGAGAGCGCGATCAGGGCGCGCGTACGGGACCTGCTGGAGCGCGTCGGACTCGATCCCGAGCAGTACGACCGCTATCCGCACGAGTTCAGCGGCGGGCAGCGCCAACGCGTCGGCATCGCGCGGGCGCTGGCCGCGGAACCGAGGCTGATCGTCTGCGACGAGGCGGTCTCCGCCCTCGACGTGACGACCCAGGCCCAGGTGACCGCGCTGCTGGCCGAGCTCCAGCGGGAACTGGGACTCGCGCTGGTCTTCATCGCGCACGATCTCGCGGTCGTCCGGCAGGTCAGCGACCGGGTGGCCGTCATGCGCCACGGCCGGATCGTCGAGGAGGGCCCGGTGGAACAGGTCTACGGAGCGCCTCGTGATCCGTACACCAGACAGCTCCTGGCGGCCGTTCCGGCACTCGATCCGGCTCTCGCGGCGGTCCGCCGGGCGGCGCGGGCGGAGGCCGTCGCTGCCTGACCGTACGTAGTCGACCGCCTCTATAGCGCGACAGAACGCTACAGGGGTGGGAAAGTTACGCCGGTTCACCCCTTTCGGTGGTGGGCCGGTCAACCCGCCGGGGGCCCCCCCGCGGGTTGGGTTTTGGTGGTGCCCCCGGGGGTGGGCGGTGGGGGGGGGGGCCGGGGCGGGGGGGTTGGGGGGGGGGGGGGGGGGGGGGGGTG